>NZ_AKFJ01000096.1 GCF_000272475.1 Novosphingobium sp. Rr 2-17 | reverse complement strand
AACGGCAGCCCAATATCCATCCACGTGCAGCGCCAGCGGCACCGACACGATGCACAACGCGGAGATCCGCATCACAGCTTGCGCGCACGGTTTGCGCTGGCTCCCGTGCCCGCATCTTACTCACGGAGAAGCCGGCCAGCAGCGAGCCGACCGCCGACCCACAGTATGCCAGTGCCAGCGGCAGGACCATCTGCGTGCCCGAAAGGCCGAACTGGCGGTGAAAGTAATCTGGCATCCAGAACAACATAAGCGACCAGGTCGCATCGGATAGCACTTTGGCGACTGCGATGGTCCAGGTCCGACGTTCCATCAGGAACGCATTGTCTCGGGTGACCACATCGCCCGGCAACGTGGGCGCCGGTCATCGAAGTCCACCCCGCGCCATGATTGACCATGCGCCGACGCCCACGGCCTTGGCCCACTTCGCGCTGAGCCGATCCACCAACCAACCGGCGGCGAGGAAGCCTGCCGCCGCGCCGCCCTGGAACCAGGCAGCAAGGGTGCCGTAATCGTCGTCGCTCCAGCCAAGGTCTGTCGCGATCGCCGGCTTCAGAACCGAGATGATCTGCCGGTCGATCAGATTGAGAACGCCTGCGGTCAATGCGAGCCCGAATAGCAGCCAGCGGCGGCGCGACGACAAGATCATGTGGGGTAAATATTTGCTTCCTTGGAACTCGGAAAATCAATTTGGCTTGTGACATCGCTGACCCCGGGCAGCGACAAGATGTCGCGTCGCACGGTGGCCGGTGGTGACACCTCGGCGCTATTGGCCTGCCTGGTTGGCTTACGCGATAAGGCTCAGCTGCGGCAGGGTCAGCTTTACCCGTTGGTGGTCATACAGGAGGCCGGCCTTGACGGATTTTGGATCGACCGAATACTTAATCGGGAGAATTGGATCGAAAGCCACGTCGTTGACGCCGCTTCGATTGCGGTATCGCGCCGGCACCGCCGGGCGAAAACGGACCGCATTGATGGCGAGGCACTGATCCGTACGCTGATGGCCTATAAACGAGGCGAACCGCGGGTATGTTCGATGGTCCGCGTGCCGGCACCTGAAGACGAAGACCGGCGCCGGATTGGCCGAGAGCGGAAAGTGCTGGTTGCCGAGCGCATTTTGCACGTCAATCGCATCAAGGGTCTGCTTTTCAGCCAGGGTATCAGGGATTACGAGCCGGTGCGACGCGATCGCCGAACCCGTCTCGAGGATATGGAAACTGGCGATGGTCGCCCTCTGGCGGGCTTTATCAAGGCGCAGATCTGTCGGGAACTGGATCGGCTTGAATTGCTGCTGGTGCAAATCAAGGCCGTTGAGGCCGAACGCGACGCGCTGATGGTAGGTAATGCAAACGAACCTTCGTCGGCAGTGACACTTCAGGCCATCAAAGGGGTTGGTCCGGAGTTCGCTATGATCC
>NZ_AKFJ01000095.1 GCF_000272475.1 Novosphingobium sp. Rr 2-17 | reverse complement strand
GGCGACTTTGCGCACACTCTGTAGTGTTACCTAGAAGATCTCCGCTTTTTTCAGATGCTTTCTCACGATCGCGCATTTGCGCGCCTGCGCGTTGGCCGCTGCAGTAGGATCATGAGAAGCAAGTGCTTTCGCCAATTGATGGAGGCACTCGCTCAGGCCGCTAACATCATGTGCGGTTGGGGGCAGTTTACCAATACCACCCAAAGAGTTATAGGCCCGTGCGCTTCGAAGGAACAACTCGAGGAGAGGATTTCCAGCGAGCGCGAATTGCTGATCTTCGATCTTCGCATGCAACCGCGGATTATCCTTGCAACTCTCCAAAATGAACCCGATCCGTCCTGCAGGCGCCGCTGCGGTGGGCGCACCGGCACGTGACGCAATGTAGGTGACAGTTTCGATGCTGAGCGCCTCGAATGTGTCAAACACAAAGAAGCGCGAAATTTCGCTCGCTGCAAAGTGACAACAGATGAGTCGGCTAAAAGAGGCCGGTTTTGGTGTGCAGGCCATAAGACCATTTCCTCGACCGGGGACGGTCAACGCGACTTGGCTTGCCTCGAGCACGCGAATCGCTTGTCGCAGCGATCGTCTATCGACGTCGTAGCGGACACATAGATCCGCCTCATTACCAATAAAAGTTCCATCTCGCCACTGGCCTGGCTCCAGGCTGCCGAGCAGATCGGCTACGATCTGCAGCGCCCGCTTGTTGTTCTGTGGAAGGCGTGAGTTATCCGGAACATGACCTATAGCATTGCATGTTCGGTCCGCCGCAGCACTGACGACTGCAAAGCCGACGACGCATTCTCTTGTAGCGTCGACGTCGCCATCCAAGACGGCTTCTCGAAGTTGTTCCAGTCTTCCTTCTTGATCCGGGGAAGGCAACGGTTTGTGAATGAAGGCGTCCGCATACCTTAAGGAGCCATGGAGTTCTTCCACGCAATTTGCATAGAAAGTGATGGAAGGATTGCTGGCGAGGCGCAGCAGCCAAGTGCGCCAGTCCTGGTTATCAACCCGCAATTGCTCCGCTTCGAAGCGTGCTATTGGCCCTTTGCTCAATCGGTCAATCGCGATACGGGCCGCTGCGCAGTCGAGGATTGTTTGGGCTGTGACGATCTCAGCGTCGGATACGCCCAGCAACGAGCAATACGTCTGCATTCCGTCGTACAACTGTTCGAGGGGGGGGGCCGTCACGATCAAATTCGCGTTCCTTCCGGTTCGCATCTTTGCCGTGCCGCGTGCTTCTAGAATGCGTATTGCTTCACGGATCATTGCTTCACCGGCGTGGTAGCGCCTAGCTAGTTCAGCTTCGCCGCCATACCGACGGGACGAAGGCCAGCCGTCGGCTAAAAATTGTTCTTCGATCAGGCGGGCAGTGCGTAACGCGCCTTTTAGTGGTACCTGCGAATCGCCCAGGAGATCCGTGAACGCCTGGGTGACGTCATCGGGCAGAGACGGGGGTAGTGGTAAAATCGCCTGAGCGTTAGGGTAATCCAATGCCGTATCTCCTCCCTCTTTTTCCGACTCTTCGGTCGCTTTGTTGAGATTTAGCATATTGTACGGCAAGGTTCGCCGCAAGGGAGATCGACGCACTGCACTGGCATGCGAGCGTCGTGACGATAGGAATGCGGACGACGTGCACCTTCTTGAACTAGGTGTTTAGTCCCAGCATGTGATGGTGCGGCTTGACGATAAAGACGTCTGGCTTTGATTTCCAGAGTTCCTCGACCGCCTCGTAGGGTGTTTTGAACCTGAGAGCCTTGAGCTGCTTGGCAAAGTTATAGGCGACCAGCCAGTCGCGGACGTGACGCCGCAACTCGGCAATGGATGCATAATGGAAGGATTTGACGGTGGCCTCCCTGATGGTCCGCACCATGCGTTCGGCCTGGCCGTTGGTCCAGGGATGCCTGATCTTGGTGAGGCGATGTTCGATGCCGTTCTCTCGACAGCGCATGTCGAACATGTGTGTGATGTAGCGGGCAGTCGGCCCATCGGCATATCGCGGCGGGAAGGTGAACCGGATGCCGTAGCACATTGGGAAGCGGCCCTTTGAAGGGCTGCATCGCCTTGATGGAGACAAGGGCGCGTAGCGCCCGCCGGCTTCATCAAGGCGGTCATAACCGGCCAGCAGGTCTCTAAAGTGAAGTTGTCGACTCAACACTTTGGAGACGGACCGATCATGACCAAGCGCAGTTCTACTCCCGCCGACGCCGTGCTGGTAGCCATCGATATGTCGAAGCACCGGCAAGAGGTGCTCATCGAACGCCCTGAAGGCGGCCGCCGCCGCCGAATGACGGTGATGGCGACCAAGACGGATTACGATCGCCTGTCCACGGACCTCGGCGATATCGGGCGTCCGGTCATCGTCGGCTTCGAGGCCACCGGCAACTACCATCGCACCCTGGCGCATCGCCTACTGTCGGCGGGCTTCGAGATGCGCCTGATTTCATCGGTCGCATTGGCCCGTACCCGCGAGGCCCTGCACAATGGTTGGGACAAGAACGATTCCAAGGATGCGCAGGTGATCCTGCATATGCTGCGGATGGTGCCACCCAGCGTTACGTCGATCCGCTCGCCGCCGGCATTAGCGACCTACAGGAGATGTCGAAGACGCACGAAGCCATCTCCAAGGCCAAGACCCAGACCTGGCATCGGATCCTGACGCACTACCTGCCGCTGTATTTTCCCGAGATCGAGCGCTTCGCCGGCAACAGCCGGTCTGACTGGTTTCTGGCCCTGCTCGAGCGCTTCCCAACCCCAGCCAGCATGACGGCGCTCGGCCAGGAAGGCTTCACGCGCGAGGCTTGGTCTCTCGTCGGTCGCAAGGTGTCCAAGGCCAGGTTGATCAACGACATCTACGAGACGGCCTGCGCCTCGGTGGCATTGCCGATCGAAGAGGACTCCATTGCGATCGCCATGTTCCGCATGGTCATAGCTCAAGTACGCAGTCTGATCCGGCAACGCGACGAGATCGAACGAACCGCCCATTCAGTGCTCAGCGACAACCGCGATTACCAGCTCCTGCGCATGATTCCCGGGATCGGGCCGATCAACGCACTGACTATCCTCGCCGAGGCAGGCGACCTTCGCCGGTTCGCCCACCACCGCCAGTTCCTCAAGTTCTGCGGGCTTGATCTCGCGACCTGCCAGTCCGGCACCTTCCGCGGGCGAACCAAGCTTTCAAAGTACGGCAATGCGCGACTTCGCCGTACCTTCTGGATGGCCACACAGGTCGCCATCCGACAACGCGACAACAGCTTTCGCGACAAGCTCGGGCGATACGTCGCCGGGCATGCCAACGACCCCGATCGCCGCCGCAAGGCGATGACCGCACTCACCGCCAAGATGGCGCGCGTCGCACACGCCGTCATTAAGACGGGAACCGAGTACCGTCCGTTCCTCGAACGGGCGGACACCAGATGGAAGGCCCCCTCTCTGTGGAGCCGTGAGGGCGCAGCAGCGACCCTGTAGATAATGTTCGGGCCTTCCATCTGGATCTGCATCTGCATCTCATTTTAAGGACGGTGAGGACCACGATCCCCAAGATCGATGGATCCTGTGTTTGCTATGGCCGAGAGCACTATCCTTGACGATGGAAGCCATCTGGATCAAAAAGACATCAGCGCCGATCACGCTCGGCGCAACGAGACCTGCTGGCCTTTTGCCGCCGCTGCTTCCCAACATAGGCCGTTGTCGGTCAGCACGGTATGGATTCTGTAGGGCACCGTGCGGATCAGCGACTTGAGGAAGCCGGCGGCAACCAGCTTGGTAGCCTTGCGATAGATGCGGGCGAAGACCAGCTTTGATGTGCGGTCCACAGCAACATAGAGGAACGCCTTGCCGCCTTCGTGGCGCAGTTCGGCGATATCGATGTGGAAATAGCCGATCTCGTAGCTCTTGAACTTCTTGGGCTTTTCACGATCTGCCTTGGGCAGCCGACTGATCCCATGACGTTGCAGGCACCGGTGCAGCGACGACGCTTCACCTTGGCGACCGATGTCGAGGTTTATTTTTGCGATCCCCAAAGCCCGTGGCAGCGGGGCACCAACGAAGACACTAGAGCGGTTTCCACACGAA
>NZ_AKFJ01000094.1 GCF_000272475.1 Novosphingobium sp. Rr 2-17 | reverse complement strand
TAACGGTTTGAAGGAATGGGAAAAGCCTTTGAAGATCAACACCGATAAAGCGCCCACCTATGGTCTGGCGATCGCGGACCTCAAGAAGGAAGGCAAGTTGCCGGAGGACACGCAGCACCGCCAGGTCAAGTATCTCAACAACGTTGTCGAAGCTGATCACGGCAAGCTGAAGCAGCTGATCAGGCCAGTGCGCGGATTCAAGAGTTTGAAAACGGCCTATGCGACGATCAAGGGCTTTGAGGTCATGCACGCCCTTCGCAAAGGCCAGGCGGCCATCTTCCAATATGGCGGCGGCATCATGGGAGAAGTGCGTCTGATAGAGAGGCAGTTCAACGTCTACACCGCCTGAAACCAATCCGGGAAACGGCCGCGATCGGCTCCGCGAGGTTTTTGCAACAGAGCCCCGCTCGGCATCCGGCTCGATCGCCTGCATACGATCTTCCAGGAAGCCTTGGGTTGGACGGATAGCCATCTATGGGAAATGACCTTCGGGCGCACGGGCTTCGGCATCCCTGACCCGTCCTACGGCTTTGGTGGCCCGCTTGATGCCCGAAAGGCGAACCTCGCTGAAGCACTGGAGGGAATGCGGGGCAAGACCTTCCAATACCTCTACGACTTTGGCGACGGATGGGAGCACAGCGTCAAAATCCAGGGTATCGCCCCGGCTGATCCACAAGGAAGCTATCCCCGCCTGCTGGAAGCTACCGGGATGCGACCGCCGGAAGACTCGGGTGGTCCCTGGGGCTATGCCGAGAAGCTGGAGGCTCTCACCGATCCGGCGCATGAATACCATGAAGAGGCGTTGGAAGCCCTTGGCGATGACCATGATGCTCACGCTCAGCCCAACATCGCGGTGATCCACGCTCGCTTCGCGGCACTCGCCAAAAAATGGGCGCCACGCCTGCCGAAAGCCAAATAACCCTACGTCAACGCCACCTTCCGTCGGCGCTTACGTCGGCGACGTCGAATTGTAGATGCTCACCCGGGCGCCGTGGGAAAGCTCGACTATGATGGCCGGCTGCTCAGGCGTGGGCATCGAGCGCTTGTCTTCCAGCACGACAGCTTCGATGAAGCCATGATCTTCCTGCGACGCGACAAGCGCCGCGCTCAGCTTGCGCCGCCAAGTATAGACCAACGCAGTGGAGACGTCGTGCCGCCGAGCAACCTGCGCGACACACGCGCCCGGCGCAAAGGCCTCTTCCAGAATGCGCCCCCGTTCCTCAGTACTCCAGCGGCGGCGGCGTTCAGGCCCGCCGAAAACCGTGATCCGTCCCACAAACACCGCTCCTAAGTTCGCAAATAAGAGCGACCTTAAGACCGACCCATCATCCCACCGGCAAGGCGCCGCTCAGCGGATGCGTACGGTCTATGCCAGCCTCGCCGAGACCGACGACGGCAGCTTCGCCCTCATCTTGGTCGCGCTGAACAGCTTGGCCGCCCCGCGAGTGCGGGGCGGCTCCTCACGCAGTGGCTGCGGTGAAGTTGCCGATCTCTACGGAGCGATCAGCAAACGTCGCCGTGATGTGCATCTCGCCGCCCATCGCGGCGATCAGCTCGCGCAGCGTGCTCACCTTCATGTCAGGCCGACGCACCAGCTTGGAGATCGCCGGCTGCTGCACGTCCAAGACGTTCGCCAGTTCCTCCTGGCTGATACCCAGCCCCTCGCGCAACTGCTCGAGGCTGACCATCTCGGCCGCAAGCTTCGCCTTGTGCGCCTCGCCGCGCGCGATACGCTCGGGACTCCATCCCTTCTTGAGGTTCGAAAACGGGCGATGTCCGCTCATTTTAGCAATCCTTCCTTTTTCAGTTCCTTCAAATGCACGTCGTAAAGATCATCCGCGATAGGGATAACCCGGTCGTAGAAACGGTCATCCCCGGTCTTGTCGCCCCCAATCAGTAATATCGCCGATCGGCGCGGATCGAAGGCGTAGAAGATCCGTACCGGTCGCCCTTCGCTCTGGACCCGCAGCTCGCGCATGTGCGAGTGCCGCGAATTGCTGATTCCCGAGGAATGCGGAAAGCGTAGGTTCGGCCCCTGCGCGATCAGCAAATCGACAGTGAAGTCGATCGTCCTGGTCGGCTTCGCTCAGATCGACGAACCAACTTCCAAACTCATCGGCGCTCTCAACGTCCCAAGTCATAAGCAGCCCTATTCCATGTATGGAATATAGGCAAGATTGCTTTCGAGATCAATAAAGCACGGGCGCGACCCTTCAGGGGGACCATGAGGAAGTGGGGGGTGGATCATGCCCACCAAATTCATGTGGCATGATCCACCCCCCACTTCCTCATGGTCCCTCCAATACGGGGTGACTGCACGAAAGTGTCTTTTCCGTACGCGGCGCTTATCAACG
>NZ_AKFJ01000093.1 GCF_000272475.1 Novosphingobium sp. Rr 2-17 | reverse complement strand
CCATGCGCGGACGCACCCAAAGGCCGGACATATGGACGCAAGCGATTAGATCAAATCACTGTGACCGCCTTGCAGGGAGGAGGCCGTCCACATATGGTATTAGACGACCTGCGAGCCCTTCGGCCCCCGCCGGCAGGCGAAGCCCGGCCGTGCCGCTTGCGATGTCGCGTCATGCAGGGAGCTTGAATTTTCCGTTGGGATTGACCGGAGGGCTAGGGGCGCTGCGCTGTTTGAAGGGCTGGTCTCCGGCGGGAACGTCAATTGAACTTGTCGTATTCGAACGCCGTGCCGCCCTTGGTGACGCGCTCGCGGCAAACGTCTTCCTGGATCTCGGTGCCGGCGGACTGGCGCTGGAAGGTCAGGCGCGTGGTCCACGACTTGGAGAAAGTCGCGGGATCCTCGATCGTGATCTCATCCACCAGCGTCGCGCCGTTGTCGGCCAGGGTATAGCGCTCGGTCAGCTTGAGCTGGTCGCTGTGCGGCATGCCGCTGGCATCGAGCAGCGAGGTATCGATCAGCCCTCGCGTCTCGGCCACCACCGCATCGCCCACCACCTTGCCGGCCGAGGTGCCCATGTAGAACAGGTCCGGCGGCTCGGGCGCCGCGCCGCTCATGTCGATCAGGCGGCGACGGCCGTTCCATTCGAACAGGAACAGCATGTAGCGGCTGCCCTGGATGATCTGGAACGGATAGGGCAACTGCACCATGCGCGGCATTCCGGGCGAGACGCAGATGGTGGAGGCATTGTCGAACGCGTGGTCGCCCTTGGATAAGGCGGCCTGGCGCTGGCGATAGGTGGCAAGCGCCTTGGGCAGCAGCGGCGGGGCCTTGTCGTCGGTGGTCCTGAGCTCGGACTGGAACGCGCCGGCGAGCCGCCAGACGCCCGAGATGTCGGGCGCGGCCTGGGTATGGGCCTGGGCGGCGCCGGACAGCATGGCGGCCGCCAGCGCGAGAAGAGGCAGCAGCTTCATCTCAGTTGTCCTCACAGATCAGGTTCGCGTTGTTCTCGGACCGCAGGTTCTCGATCTCGGATTCCAGGAGCTGGCCGTCGGGCCGGTACGATGCGGTGCGGCGCACGGTGAAGGGTGCGGTGTAGAGGTCCGGGTCCTCGTACGTGGTCAGGAACTCCAGCCTGCGGCCGCCTTCGATCTTGGAGATGCGCGTGGTCAGGTGCAGCTTCGCAGTGTGGGGGGAGCCCACCGAATCCAGCCATGTCTTCGTGTTGAAGCCGATGGAATCGACCACCAGCGTCGCGCCTTCGAAGTGGCCAACGGAATCGCCCTTGTAACTGGGCGCCAGCGCCGCCGGATGGCCGCGATCAAGGTGAATAAGCCAGTTGGACCCGTCCTCGAACAGGATCACGACGTTCTTCCTGTCCTGGACGACGCCCATCTGGCCCAGGAACAGGTCGAGTTGGTAGACCGGGATCGCCGGCAGGTACTGCGAGACGCTGTTGGCGATCGGCGTTCCGGCCTGCTCCATCCTCATCCTGTGCTGGAAGATCGTGGCCCCTCTGTCGTTGTAGGGCAGAGGCTTGCGATCCACCGTTGCCAGCGCGCCGCTGGTGCCCTCGCCGGCGTTGACCAGCGGCATCACGAAGTCAGGCTGCCAGATGCCCTCGAAGTTCGTCGGATCGGGGGAGGGCTGCGGCACGGCCGGCGCTTCGGGCGTCGCCGGAGGCGGACCGGCAGGCTGCGCGCGCGCCCCGCCTGCATCAAGGCTTACCAGTGCGAGCGCGAGCAGGACGCGTGCGTGCGGCACGCGCATCACTTGGGAGCCGGTCCCGGCTGTGAGCCCGGCGGCAGCAGCTTCTGGACCGCCTTGGGCACGAAGTCGGCGGCACCGTCGAGCGTTCGACCACTGGCCAGAGTGATTGTCGCCAGCGTCCCATGGGCGGAGCCGTCGCGCTGCGGGTAGATCACCATGGAGACCTTGTCCCCCGGCTTAACGTCATTGCGCTTCCAGCCGTTGCGCAGGTTGATGACCGGATTGCCGAACTCGATCGCCCATTCAGTGGTCTTCCCCGCCTTGCCGGACACGACGATCTGAATCCAGCTATGCGGGTTGGTCCATTGCATCTCCTTGACCGTCCCGCTCAGCCGCATCGGCTTGGTCTGGTCATAGGCAGCGGTCGAGTGGTGGGCAAAAGAAGCGGTGGCGACGCACAGCAGCGCGCCCGCCAACGATGCTCGCCACCGAAAGCCCTTGCTGCATTGGTTGCCAGTCATATGATATGTCCTCTCGATACGTGCCGATTGTTCAGCTTGGACGCGGAGTTGTCGGCAGCGTGATCACTGCCCCGATCCTTCATCCCAGCCGTTGGTGGCTCCGAATTTCAGAGGTACGAAGACGACCGCCTCGATCTCGTGAATCTGCCCGGAGTGGATCTTGAAGATCTCCAGCTTCTGCGATTCGGACGGCAGCGGGCTGGGGATGCGATCGACGCCGGGATAGCCCTTGAGCGGAGAGGGGCGCACGTCGCCGTTCTGGATGAACAGCGGGAAGGCAGCGACCAGCCCCTTCTCCTCGTCGATCACCACCGGGCGGCGCGGCCAAACCTTCCACAGGTCGGCGAAGAGACCGGAATCGATCTGCCCGGCGCAGCTCTTTACCGTCATCCCGCGCATCAGGATTTTCATGCGCGCCAACTCTTCCTTGGGCGCACTGAGCGGCATGGCCAGTTCCAGCGGCTCCTTATTGCCGGTAGTCTGGATGCCGCCCTCGTGGCGGATGCAGTCCTCGCCAATCGGGGCCTTGCTGCTGTCCTCGCTGGTGAGCGCGTCGAAGTAGCTTTCGGTGATGATCTGCATCTCGGCTCGCGAGTTGCGCCGGGAGGCTGGCACGTCGGCGAGCAGAGCTGCGCGCGGGGCCTTCAGGTTGGGCAGGCCGACCGGCTGGATCGCATCGCTGAAGAACTGCTCGATCTCAACGATGCGCCCACCTGTCACCTTAAAGCGCAGCGAGGCGAGGTTGGGCTTGCCGTCGATTTCCAGCAGGCCGCCCACCGCGATCTGGCCGGAAACCGGATCGATCACATCGATACGGAAGGCGCCGGGCGCCTTGGTCAGCGCGCGCCAGAGCACGCCTTGGCCGATCTTCACCGGCGAGGCGTTCTCGGTCATGCGCGCGCCTGCGTCGAGCGGCAGGCCTTGCGGCGAATGTTTCAGCAGCGCGGTAAAGTACCGGTCGGCGATACCCTTGAGGCAATTGCGGTCACAGCCCACCAGCGCCTTGACCTTGGGCGAGAGCTGTTGGGCCTGGATTGGCCCCGAAGTTCCTGCCGCTCCCAGCGCCAGCGCCGCGATTCCTGCCAGAAGGGCCTTCATGCGCTCTTCCTGCGCTGCTGCTGCTCGCGCAAGTGCTGCGGCCAGATGCCGTAGCGCCCGGCCGAGAGAATGCCGTTGGGATCGACCGCATCCTTCACCGTCTCGTGGAAGCGGCGCAGTGCGTGATCGTTAAACGAGTAGGTATCCATGATCTCGTCGTAGAAGGCAGGCGTGGTGCGGTATTCGCCCCAGCCACGCTCGGCGGCAGCGGCGATCAGTTCCTTGAAGATCGCGCGGATCTGCTGGTTCACCTTTACGTCGCGCGTCACCGGCAGGGCGACAACGAAGAGGAAGGTGCGCTCGAAGGCGGCATTGGGGAACTGAATCGGCGTTACCGGAAGCCCGTGCTTGCGCGCGATCGTGCCCAGAACTTCGTTGGCGGCGATCACCGCCTCGCCGGTGCGTGGCACCACGGGTGAGAAGAAGACATGGCCGACGACTGAGGCGCCGCCATAGTCCTTGAGTGGACCGACGCTGAAGGTGCGCAGCGTGGGAATGCCGTAGAACACGGTGTCCTGCAGCGTATCGACCTTCTCCTTGGGCAGCGGCATCGTCTCCACCTCACCCAGTTCGAAGTGGACGCCGGGGATCGCCTTGAATGCATCCTTCGTGCAGGCCCACTGCGCCTCGATCAGCTTGCGCGGACCGTAGTAGTTGCACTCGCAGGTCCAGAAGGGAATGCCGTGCTTGACGCCCAGCGGGTCCAGCCGTTCGGGCACGAAGCCGATGGGATCATTGACCACCGCCATGATCTCGGGGTCCTGCTGGGTGGGCACCATCGCAGTCGGGCCGCCGCCGATACTGGTGCCGATGATCGGGCAGGACAGGTTGAAGCCGCCCTGCACGATATGACCTGCCTCCAGCCGGTTCATGATATCCACCAGCGGGATCAGGTCATGGTATTTGGGGACCGAGACGCGGCCGGTGGCAAAGGCCTCGGGCTGGGGCATCAGCCAGAAGCCCATCTTGGTGACGATGCCGAAGTTCGACTGCGAGAACATCCCGTCGACCCAAGGACCATAGCCGGTTTTGAACTGCTGCCAGGTCTCGGCCTTGGGCATGGCGCCCATGCCGGTGCGCATGAGATCGCCGGTGGGCAGCACCACTTCCATGCCGCAGTGCGCATCGAAGTGGTTGCGGTATTGCGCCAGGGTATAGCCAAGGCCGCGGTCCAGCGCATTGCCGACAAGGCTGCCCCAGCCCGGGCCCGGCACGTCGATCCAAAGCTTGAGACCGCGTTCCTGGATATGCTCATAGATCTCGAAGTAGCTGACGCCCGGTTCGACGACCGCATAGGAATTGCGCTCGTTCACTTCGAGCACCTTGTTCATCCGCTTGAGGTCGACGACCACGCTGCCCGGCAGCACTGGCGCAGCGCCGCCATAGCCAAGGTTTTTGCCGGTGGAGACCGGATAGAGCGGGATCTTGTACTCGTTGGCGATCCTGACGATGTCCACCACCTGCTCGGCGCTGGTGGGGGCAACCGCGCCCGAGGCGGTTTTTTCTTCCGCCTCATCCCACAGCAGCGAGTAGGGATCGCGGTACAGGGCGGCATCGTCCTTGCTGTCGAAGACCCAATCCTTGCCCACGACCTTGGAGAAGGCGCTGAACGCCTTGTCCAGCGTGGCCTTGTCGGGCACCGGCAGGCGAGGCGCGGAAAGGCGGGTGCCCATGGCGCCTGCCTCGCCTGGGCGCACGGCCGCTACCATCATGGCAAGCGCTCCGGTCTTGAGGGACTGTCTGCGTGAGGGCATTAGAATGTGCACTCCAGATGCATGGCGCCGGGCATCACTTGGCCTTAGGGCGCTTGGCAGGATCGGTGGCGAGGTAGTTCGAGAGCGCGGCAAGCTCGCGGTCGGTGATTTCGGTCTTGCGGAAGGACGGCATGAACGAGATGCCGTTGCGCACGACGTATTTGACAAGGTCTGCGTTCAAGTCCTTGCGCTCGGTCAGGATCGCGGGTTCGCTGTCCTGGTAGCGCTCGCGGAGCTTCACGGTGGCAAAACCGCGTGCGTTGTGGCACTCTACGCACCAGCGCGCATACACTTTGGAGCCGTCGGTCAGTTGCGCCGTAGCGGCCGACGCAGTCGATATCACCGGCGCTGGCACTGCGCCCCTTTGCGCACGGGCATAACCCGCCGCACGCAATCCCAACGCCCCCAGACAGACCGCCCCCACAAGTAGCCAGACTCCATGCATCCGATGAATATCGGCCACGCGAATGAATCGAGGCCACCCCAATTTCATGGTGCACCGATCTGTGAGATCGCGCCCATCGCCTTCATGCGGTTCTCGAAATCAGGCCCCGCAACGTCCGCGATACTTTGTCGCGACGACTTCACAGGGAATCCCGCCGACTTCAGCCGCCCTACCAGCGTTTCGGGCGCGACCTTGAACAAGTGAGCCAGATCCTCGAGCGGAGCGCCTTGGACAGCGTCCAAGATATTCGACATCGGAGTATTCGTGGGCCGAGTTGGTGTGATTGGAAGGAATGCAAGAAGCGTAATAACCAGGTATATTCCGACTATGACTCTTGCCAATTTTGGTCGGAAATGACGCTTAAAGGCGAAAAAATTCACCGTTATGTGCGCCAAACCTCCAATAACAAAGGTAAGTCCCAGCCATTGATGTACGGTAAGCGTAGCCTGCGACTTCAGGCCGAAGAACAACGCCACTCCCGTCAGACTCGACAACGTAAAAGCGCCGATCACCGTAGGCGTTGCCCACTCACGCTTAACAAACATCTTGAACTCCTAAACTTGGATCGCCGCTCACCGTGCCATCGGCCCATAAGTAGCGCTCAAACTATTGGGCGGGGCGGGAACGTATCCGTGTGCAGACTACCTTCTCCGCGGCCAGGCCATTATCGATGGGGCGCACGCAAGTCGGTTTGAACAAGTCGTTCGTGAACGTCAGAATCTCGAAGTCGTCGGACCGAGGATTCTCCGCGCAATCGTAGTCGCCAATTCGTTGGCCGGACGCTCGTCGGTACTCCCGCGTTTTGGAGAACGGCTGGGTATAGTATACCGGATCAGTAAACGTGAATTCCACGCTCAGCACGTTTCCATCTTGGCTCGGGGTCCACCTCTCTATCACGTGCAGTTGATCGGAATGAGGATTTCCAACCTCATCCAATTGCCCCCGCCCATTATACCCGGTCGTATCCACAACGAGCGTTTTGCCTTCCCAATGCCCGATCGAATGTCCCGAATAGCTCGCCTGCAGGTTCTTGGGATGCGTCTGATCCATGAATATGTGCCGGACCTCGCGGTCTTCCTGGAAGACCATGACGATCTCCTGGGGCGTGACCAACATCAGGACGCCACCTTTCGTCGCTGAGACACCCTGAACACCCGTTGGGCGGCACGTCAGGTGTGCGCTGGCCACGGATCGACCCTGTTTGAACAACCGCAGATGCTCCGCGGCAATGTTCTGTGCCTCTGTCTTGTACGGCAGATCGATACCGAGGATGAAATCGGATACGTCGTGTGTACTTGCCCGAACCCACGTCCCTTCGAAGCTGTGTTCGTCAATTGCGGCGACGGGCCGCGCGCATGTCGGGCTCGCCGTGAGAGCGGTCAGCGCGAGCGCGGCCAGGATGCCATTCAACTTGACCATGGATTACTCCTTCACCGCCGGCTCACCGGATTTGATGCGATCGAGACACACGTCTTCCTTGATGCCGCCGCCAGGCTGGCGTCGGTAGGTAACGACAGTTTCCCATGGTCGGGTGAAAGTGATCGGATCGTCGAATTGGATGCGATCTTCCAGAATATCCGGAGCTATCGCGCGAATACGTTCGGTAACTTTGAGCGCGCCGCTATAGGGTACGCCCGAATTGTCCAGGAGCTTGGAATTATCCAGATTGGCGGTCTTGACCACTAACGTGTCGCCCTCCCACTGACCTTTGGAGAGCCCCATTGGCCCTGGCGTGTCGGCAGCAGCAGCCATTGGCGGCGGCGGCCCCCCGGGGCCATCCGCTTGCCCTGGTGGCGGCCCCGGCGGCGGCAGCGGCGTATCGGACAGCGCACCATTCAGATACACGATCCGAGCCCACCAATTCCATTCATGGAAAAACGCTACGTACTGAGGCCGAACCATGATCTGAAACGGGTAATCGATGAGCATGATGCGCGGCATTCCCACGGCCGCACACCACGAGGCACTGTCGTAGGACACATCGTGGCGAGCGCGCGCCGCGAGATTTTCACGGTACTTCTTTGCCGCCTCTGTGGTGAGTGGCGGCGCCTCGCCTTGCAGCGTACGCAACACGACGAGTGGTTTTTCAATACGCCAGACGCCGTCGAGCGACGATTGCGTCTGCGCACTGGCATTACCCGCGCAGAACGTTGCCGCGATGGCCGCAATGGCAAGCATTTCGCCGAGCCTGCAGCGGCTAAGTCCCTTAGCTGTCATGAACTCTAAATCCTTTGGTCTAGGCCTATTTCTTGGGAAGCGTGGGCAGATCGATGCCACTTGGCCTTCCAAGAGCGTCCGACTTCAGGTTATCTGCGGCGCCGTGCAGGACTTTCCCGTTGGAAAGCGTCACATGCCGCAAGGTGCCACCGTTCGAGCCGTCCCGTAGGGGCGCGACCGAGATCTTGACCTTGTCGCCGACTTTCAGACTGTCGCGGGTCCATCCGGTCATCGACATCGTCGTGGGCGCACCGCACTCGATCGACCATTCCTCCGGTTTTCCTTTGGAATTCGTGACGACGATCTGGATGAAGGAGTGCGGGTTCGTCCATTGGAACTGCCTCACCGTGCCGCTCAGGACCTTGGTAAGTCTGTAATTATACATCGCGGTCGAGTGATGCGCGAACGCCGGCGATGTGGGAATGGACATCCCACTAAGAGCGACGGCGACCAGGCAAATCCTGCTCGCGAAACCACACGATTGCTTGATGCTTGCAGTTGTCATTCGATCATTCCCTCTCTCGCGCCTTCCTGATTTTCCTCGCATTGGAACTCCAGAACAGTGAGTTCCGGATGCCAGGTAGATAGCGTCTTGGGATCGTCGACGGGCCGCGTGTATGTTTCGGGGTCGTGAATGGTTGAGACGAGCTCCAGATTGCGGCCCTCGTCAAACTTGCGCAGTCGCGAAACGATGCGGGCGTTCTCGCTGCGCAGTCCTCTTCCGAATGCGCCGTCGTTTGCGCGCAATCCCGTCGTCTCGACGACGAGTATGTCGCCTTCCCAGTGTCCGACGGAGTATCCGAAGTGGCTGGGCTTGAGATTCGCAGGAGCTTCCCCCTTCAAGTGGATGATCCACCGTCCACGCCCTTCCTCATTCAGAACAACGATCTTCTCGTTGTTCTGAATGATTTCGGCGGGGAACAGCTCGCTCCCGATCCCGATGCCCTCCATGGGGCGGCAGCGGCCCGATTCCGTCATCAGGGTCTTTCCTTGAGCGTTGGCGATTTCCTGGCGCCGTGCCCTGTCTGCAACGCGCTGCTTGCCTGTCTCCGTCAAAGGAAGCTGCGGCATGGCGCCCGTGGGGAACGCCTGAGGCACCGAAGCCCAGACGCCACCCAGGTTGCGGGGATCCGGAGAGGGAGGATCACGTCGCAGCGCGTCCTCAGGCGCGGCAGGGAGCGGTGACAGCAATTTCGGATCACTTGAAATGACCGTACCGGCTCCCGCGGGGGTGCCCAGCGCTCCTTCGCTTTGAGGCCGCTCACCTGCAGCGGGAGGCAATGGCGGCGGGGACTGCGCAAATGCAGAACCAGCCATACTCGTCAATGCGAGCGCGGCTACGAGTAGCTTAGCCGAACTATCGCAGAATCTACGCGCAACAACTCGACCGGTTCCCGCCTGTGGTTCGATCTCGATCATCATTACTGTCTCCTGCATCAACGGGAATCCCAGTGTTCTTTCATCTTGCCGTTGACGATACGAACCATGTTGAAGTCTAGCTTGCCGGGTCCATGCCTTCCGAGACCCAGACGACAAGCTCTCCGTCTCCGACGAAATAAAGATCCTTGGGAGGAGTCATCGGAGCCCCCTTCGCACCTCCCGGCGGGAGAGCACCGGAGGGAGCGCCTGCTGGAAGAGCACCCGGGGGGGGCGGTCCGCCCGCGGGAGGAGCGCCGGGCGGCATCCCACCCGGCAGCGGCCCGCCCG
>NZ_AKFJ01000092.1 GCF_000272475.1 Novosphingobium sp. Rr 2-17 | reverse complement strand
CGGGCGGGCCGCTGCCGGGTGCCGGCGCGCGCGCAGGGTCGTTCCCGCAGGGAGGTGCGATGGGGGCTCCGTTGGCGCCGCCCAAGGATCTGTATTTCATCGGAGATGGGGAGTTGGTTGTCTGGGTCTCCGAGGGCATGGAACCTGGCAAGCTCGAATTCAACATGGTCCGTGTCGTCAACGGCAAAATGAAAGAACATTGGGATTCCCGTTGATTCAGGAGACAGGACGTATGATCGAGATCGAACCGAAGGCGGGAACCGCTCGACGTGGTGCGCGAAGATTCCACGACAGTTCGGCAAAGTTGCTTGTGGCAACACTGGCTTTGACGAGCATGACGGGTTCTGCGTTCGCGCAGCCGCCGCCATTACCCCCCACTGGGGGTGAGCGCCCCCAAAGCGAGGGAGCGCCAGGTACGCCCGCGGGAGCTGGTACAGTGATTTCAAGTGACCCCAAGTTGCTCTCGCCACTTCCCGCCGCTCCAGCGGAGGCACTGAGGCGAGATCCGCCCTCTCTTGATTCTCGCAACTTGGGTGGCGTCTGGGCTTCGGTGCCTCAGCCGTTTCCCACAGGCGCGATGCCGCAACTTCCCTTGACGGACGCGGGCAAGCTGCGCGTCGCAGATCGAGCTCGGCGTCAGGAACTCGCCAACGCCCAAGGGAAGACCCTGCTGACTGAGTCTGGGCGGTGCCGGCCTATGGAGGGTATCGGAATCGGAAGTGAGTTGTTTCCGGCCGAAATCATTCAGAATAGCGAGAAGATCGTCGTGCTGAATGAGGAAGGGCGCGGCCGATGGATCATCCACCTGAAGGGGCAAGCTCCCGCGAATCTCAAGCCCAGCCATTTCGGGTACTCTGTGGGACATTGGGAGGGCGACACTCTCGTCGTCGAAACCACAGGTTTGCGTGCAAACGATGGGGCGTTCGGAAGGGGATTGCGCAGCGAGAATGCCCGCATCGTTTCCCGATTGCGCAAGTTCGACGAGGGGCGAAATCTGGAGCTCGTCTCAACGATCCACGACCCCGAAACATATACCCGTCCGGTCGAGGATCCCAAGACGCTGTCCACCTGGCATCCGGAGCTGACCGTCCTGGAGTTTCAGTGCGAGGAAAATCCCGAAGGCGCCAGAGAGGGAATGGTCGAATGATTACTACAACCATCAAGAAAATGGGTGGCCGTGCGAGCACGCGGTGCCTGGTCGTCGTAGCTCTGTGCGGGATGTCCGTTCCCACGTCGCCTGCCTTCGCGCATCACTCGACCGCGATGTATAACTACAGCCTTACCAAGGTCTTGAACGGCACGGTGAGGCAATTCCAATGGACGAATCCGCACTCCTTCATCCAGATCGTCGTCACCAATTCCAAAGGCAAGCTGGAGGAATGGTCGATCGAGTGCGGTGCGCCCACGACAATGTCGATGACAGGCTGGTCGCGTGACAGTCTGAAGATAGGCGACAAGGTCAAGATTTCGCTCGCGCCCCTGCGTGACGGCTCGAACGGTGGCACCTTGCGTCATGTGACGCTTGCCAACGGCAAAGTCCTGCACGGCGCTGCAGATAATCTGAAGTCGGACGCTCTTGGAAGGCCGAGTGGCATCAATCTGCCCACGCTTCCAAAAAAATAGGCCCAGACCAAAGGATTTTGAGTTCATGAAAGTTAACGGGCTTAGCCGCTGCAGGCTTGGCGAAATGCTTGCCATTGCGGCCATCGCGGCAACGTTCTGCGCGGGTAATGCCAGTGCGCAGACGCAATCGTCGCTCGACGGCGTCTGGCGTATTGAAAAACCACTCGCCGTGTTGCGTACGCTGCAAGGCGAGGCGCCGCCACTCACCACAGAGGCGGCAAAGAAGTACCGTGAAAATCTCGCGGCGCGCGCTCGCCACGATGTGTCCTACGACAGCGCGTCCTGGTGTGCAGCCGTCGGAATGCCCCGTATCATGCTCATTGATTACCCGTTCCAGATCATGGTGAGGCCCCAATATGTCGGGTTTTTCCATGAGTGGAATTGGTGGGGGCGGATCGTCTATCTGGACGGCGCGCTGTCTGACACGCCGCTACCGCCCCCAGGGCCGCCACCGGGGCTGGCGGATAGCCCGGGGGCTCCGCCGCCTCCAATGGCTGCGGCTGGCGATACACCAGGGCCAATGGGGCTTTCAAAAGGGGAGTGGGAGGGCGATACGTTAGTGGTCGAGACCGCCCATCTAGCCAACTCGAAGCTCCTCGACAATTCGGGCTTGCCTTACAGCGGTGCGCTCAAAGTCATCGAACGTATCCGGATGACAGGGCCGGACACATTCGAAGATCGTATCAAATTCGACGATCCGACCACGTTCACCCGACCATGGGAAACTGTCGTTACCTACCGACGCCAGTCCGGCGAAGTGATCAAGGAAGACGTGTGTCTCGATCGCATTAAATCCGGTGAGCCGGCGGTGAAGGAGTAATCCATGGTCAAGTCGAATGGCATTCTAGCCACGTTCGCGATTACCGCTCTTATGGTGAGCCCGGCATCCGCGCAACCTGCGCCCGCAATCGATGAGCACGCCTTCGAAGGGACATGGGTCCGGGCCAGTACGCACGACGTGTCCGACTTCATCCTCGGTATCGATCTACCATACAAGACCGAGGCGCAGAACATCGCTGCGGAGCATCTGCGGCTGTTCAAGGAGGGACGATCCGTGGCCAGCGCACACCTGACGTGCCGACCTACCGGCGTTCAGGGTGTCTCGGCGACCAAAGGCGGTGTCCTGATGTTGGCCACGCCCAGGGAAATCGTGATGGTCTTCCAGGAAGATCGCGAGGTTCGACACATATTCATGGATCAGTCGCATCCGAAGAACCTGATGAAGAGCTATTCGGGACACTCGGTCGGACATTGGGAAGGCAAGACTCTCGTTGTGGATACGGTCGGGTACAACGAACGAGGGCAATTGGATGAGGTCGGAAATCCTCATTCCGATCAACTTCACGTGCTGGAACGATGGACACCGAGTGAGGATGGAAACGCACTGAGCGTGGAATTCACGTTCTCCGATCCTGTATACTACACTCAATCGTTTTCGAAGACGCGGGAGTACCGACGCGCTGCCGGTCAGCGTATCGGCGACTACGATTGCGCCGAGAATCCACGGTCTGACGACTTTGAGATCCTGACGTTCCAGAACGACTGGTTTAAGC
Organism: Novosphingobium sp. Rr 2-17; assembly: GCF_000272475.1. Taxonomy (GTDB): domain Bacteria; phylum Pseudomonadota; class Alphaproteobacteria; order Sphingomonadales; family Sphingomonadaceae; genus Novosphingobium. The sequence continues at coordinate 3,721 of NZ_AKFJ01000092.1, read as the reverse complement.
CGACTTGTCTGCGCCCGGTCAACAATGGCCTGGCTGCGGAGAAGGTGGTCTGTACGCCCGTTCGTTCCCGCCGCGGCCAGTAATTTCGTGCACTCGGCGATGCCGATCGCACGATCCGGCTAATCGAGCCGAATTTTATGGCTGGCTTTCGTCGGTGGACGGCGAATTAAGTTCAGGAGTTCGCAATGTTTGTGAAGCGTGAGTGGGCAACTCCCACGGTGATCGGCGCTTTTACGCTGTCGAGTATGACGGGAGTGGCGTTGTTCTTTGGCCTGAAGTCCCAGGCAACGCTAACGATCCATCAATGGCTAGGCCTGACCTTCGTGATCGGAGGGCTAGCTCATATCGCGGTGAATTTTTTCGCCTTCAAACGCCATTTTCGTCCGAAGCTGGCGAGAGTGATAGTCGGCTTATATCTGGTCGTAACTCTCCTGGCGTTCCTTCCGATCACGCCGGCCCGGCCCACGAATACGCCGATGTCGCAGATCCTGGACGCCGTCCAAGGCGCTCCGCTCCAGGATCTTGCTCACCTGTTCAAGACGACTCCCGAAGCGCTGGTCGGCCGGTTGAAGGCGGCTGGGTTCCCCGTGATGTCGTCACGACAGAGCATAGCGGACGTCGCCGGGCCTGATTTCGAGAACCGCATGAAAGCCATGGGTGTGATCTCACAGGGCAATGTACCATGAAATACGACTTGCTCCGACGGGTGCCGTGGGTCGATCCCCGTCAAACGCAGGCGGTCTGGTTGCTTTGTACGGCAGTCTTTCTGGGGGCTTTTGGATTGCCCATGACGGACGATGCCCACGCGCAAGGGAACGCCGTATCTGCACGTGCACCATCGACAACCCCGGCTGCATTTGTGTCCGATGGCGTCAGAATCTATGGTCGCTGGTGTGTCGAATGTCACAACTCCCGTGGCTTCGGCACGGTAAAGCTCCGCGAGAGGTATCAGGGCAGCGAACCTGCCGTTTTGGTCGAGCGCAAGGATCTGAACCCCGATCTGGTCCGGTACGTCGTGCGCAACGGCATTTCGTTTATGCCGCCTTTTCGCAAGACCGAGATAACCGACCGCGAATTGACCGCGCTGGCCGATTACCTGTCCACCGATCCCTCCAAACGCCAGCAAACGCACTGAAGCCGGTCCGATTGTTGATTGCCACTGAGATGTGACCCGGGTTTTCCATTAAGAATTGACCCGGGTGGGTCTGGTTTATGTGCTGCCGTTTACGGGCAGGTTCAAGATGCTGGCTTCTCCTTTTTGGCTTTGGGCACAGCGGTGCTGGCGCGGAAGCGGAAGCTGTCGTTTCCCGTTTCCAGGATGTGGCAGTGGTGGGTAAGCCGATCGAGCAGCGCGGTGGTCATCTTGGCATCGCCGAACACGCCGGACCATTCGCTGAAGCTCAGGTTGGTGGTGATGACGACGCTGGTGCGCTCGTACAGCTTGCTGAGTAGATGGAAGAGCATGGCCCCACCTGATGGGCTGAAGGGCAGATAGCCCAGTTCATCAAGTATGAGCAGGTCGAGACGCAGCAGGCGCTCAGCCAGTTGGCCGGACCGGTTCATGATCTTTTCCTGTTCAAGCGCATTGACCAGATCGACCGTGGAGAAGAAGCGGACCTTTTTGCGGTGATGCTCGACAGCCTGGACGCCCAGCGCCGTGGCGATATGGCTTTTGCCAGTGCCCGGGCCGCCGATCAGCACGACATTGTCGGCGTTTTGAATGAAGTCGCCCTGGTGGAGTTGGCGCACGAGTGCCTCGTTGATCTCGCTGGCGGCAAAGTCGAAGCCTGCCAGGTCCTTGTAGGCTGGGAAGCGGGCCGCTTTGATCTGATAGGAGATGGACCTGACCTCCCGCTCGGCCATCTCTGCCTTCAGGAGCCCAGACAGCATCGGCACGGCAGCATCGAAGGCAGGCGCGCCCTGCTCGATAAGATCGCCGGCAGCCTGCGCCATGCCGAACATCTTGAGGCTGCGCAGCATGACAACGACCGCGGCGCTGGCAGGATCATGACGCATGGCGGATCTCCCTGAGCATGTCGTAGCGATCGACATTGGCCTTGGGCTCCTGCGTCAGGCGCAGGGCCTGAGGCGCATCGATCGGCGCTGCTGGAGGCGCCTTGCCGTCGATGAGGCGATGCAACACGTTGAGGACGTGGGTCTTGGTGGCGACACCGGCTTCCAGAGCCAACTCGACTGCATGCAAGATAGCCTGCTCGTCGTGATGCAGAACGAGAGACAGGATCTCGACCATCTCCCTGTCGCCACCTGGGCGCTTGAGGAGATGGCCCTGTAATTGCTGGAAGGCTTCGGGCATCTCGAGGAAGGGTGCACCATTGCGCAAGGCACCGGGCTTGCGTTGGACCACCGCCAGATAATGCCGCCAGTCATAGATTGTGCGTCCTGGCTTGTGATGAGCACGGTCGATGAGCCGGGCATGTTCGCACACGATCTGGCCTTCGGCAGCAATGACCAGACGATCCGGGTAGACCCGCAGGCTGACCGGCCGGTTCGCGAAGGAGGCCGGCACGCTGTAGCGGTTGCGGTCGAAGGCGATGAGGCAGGTTGGCGACACCCGCTTGGTCTGCTCGACAAAACCATCGAAGGGCCTGCCCAGCGGCATCAGGCAGGAAGCTTCCTTAGCATGCGCATCGGCCACGGTGCCGGGCATGACACCATGCTGGATCTCGCCCCATTGGGCGATGCATCGCTCTTCCAGCCAGGCGTTCAACTCAGCCAGATCCGCAAAACTGGGCATCGGTTGCCACAACCGGCGCCGAGCGTCCTGGACGTTCTTCTCGACCTGACCCTTCTCCCAGCCTGAGGCCGGATTGCAGAAATCGGTCTCGAACAAATAGTGGCTGGCCATGGCGGCGAACCTGGCGTTGACCTGCCGTGCCTTCCCCGTCCCGATCTTGTCGACAGCGGTCCTCATATTGTCGAAGATCCCGCGCTGGGGCACGCCGCCCAGTACCCGAAACGCCTGCGTCAGCGCGTCGAACAGCATCTCATGGGTCTGGAGCAGATAGGCCCGCACGATGAAGGCGCGGCTATGCGCAAGCTTGGTATGGGCAACCTGCAGTTTGGTCACCTTGCCATCCAGCATGGCATAATCCTCACTCCAGTCGAACTGGAAGGCCTCGCCGGGCTGGAAGACCAAGGGCACGAATGTCCCACGCCCGCTGGTCTGCTGTTCATACTGCAGCTCGGTCCGCCATCGTCGGGAAAAAGCCGCAACCCGGTTATAAGAGCCATCGTATCCCAGCTTCACCAGATCGGCGTACAACTGCTTGGCAGTTCGCTTCTGCTTGCGGGATTTCTTGGATTCCACCCGCAGCCAGGCTGTCAGCTTCTCGGCGAAAGGGTCGAGTTTGCTGGGCCGAACCGGGACCTTGAAGCTGGGCTCAACCGCATCGGAACGCAGGTATTTGCGGATGGTGTTGCGGGACAGGCCGGTCCGTCGCTTGATCTCCCGAATGGGGATCTCCTGCCGGAAATGCCACCGGCGGATCACACTGAGTAAGTCCATGTCGATCACTCCACGACCCTCCGACTGACAGCCGGAGGCGAGGGAAACATGGGTCAATTCTCAGGGGAAACTTATAGGCTCACCGGGTCACATCTCAGTGGCAATCAACACACAGTGATTTGATCTAATCGCTTGCGTCCATATGTCCGGCCTTTGGGTGCGTCCGCGCATGGGCGCTGGCCAAGATGGTTTCCG
>NZ_AKFJ01000091.1 GCF_000272475.1 Novosphingobium sp. Rr 2-17 | reverse complement strand
TCAATGAGTCCTGAGCCTAGCGCTGCAAGGCGACGGATCGAACGAAGTGCAGTCATGAAAATCCTGCTTTCAGATTGACGTCGTTCGATCTTGTCGCCCAGCGGCCTGTTTGCTGCCCGGTCAGGACGCATAGATCGCGTCGACGTTGTCTACCTGTAACGCCGGCCGGGCAAACTCGCGCCGACAGTTCCTGGCATTAGCCGCCGATCGACATGTCGCTTGGCAACGGCAAAAACGTCCCCAGCTATCGCCAAAGTAAGACAGCAGGCGTCAACGATCCTTCGTCGTGGCCGACGGTCGAGAGCTACTTAATCGTCGTTTTTCAAAGCATTAGATGAAAATGGAAATTGGGTTCGGAACCGTTGCCCATCAATTGCTGCGCAAGCGACGGCCGAGATTCGCCGGCAATCTCAAGACTGACGGCAAAATTCTGACACAACCTATTGATTTAAATAATGAAACTCGCAATAGTTGCAAAATAGCTACAATGAGCGAAGAATCGAACCGGAGAGAAAGTCAGTAGTGATGGATCATTCGATGGATCTATTTGTCCGACAAATAAGTAAGTGTCCGTAATCGTAAGAATTAATTTGGCTATTCGATTCCGGCTCGGCTCCAATTTTGCTTCTCAGAGGGTCTGAGAGCAGCGCATAAGTGGCAGTTTTCTGACAGTTTTCGTGGTAAAATGTCTCTGAAAGGTTCGGGCCTTTCACCAAAACTCACCTCAATCATGGAAGATTTGATGGTACGCCCCGCCATAGCGATGGGGAGATACCATCATGTTGGAATGAAAGCGGCAGAAGTCCGGGCTTAGAGCGGCCTGGGTGTCGCGTGCGAAGTCAAAAGACAAGGCCTACAAGCTCAGCGACCGCGACGGGCTCTACCTACGGATCGAACCCAGCGGCTTGCGCGTCTGGCGAATGAACTACTGCTTTGTCGGCAAGCAGAGAACCATAAGGCTCTTAAGAGCGGCGTCCGTGAGCATAATTCCCGCCAAAAATGGACGATTTCCAGGGGAGAGTCTCGAATTATACCGTCAGGCCGAAATCGCCGTCTCTGAAGCTAAATTATCGCTTTTTTCAACGTGATATCGCCAAAAATATACCGCCAAGGCTCTCCTGAACCTGACGGTATATGGTTTTGGTAGTCGATCAAGATTCGGCCATACCGTCATCCGCACCGTCATTCCATTCGCTTACCCTGCGATAGATGTCGGTAGACGACGGGATATATCTTTTTTATTTCAGAAACTTACATCGCATTCTGGTTTAGCCCCGCCTCCTCTGGAGGGGCTTAAATCATTCCCACTCAATCGTGCCGGGAGGCTTGCTGGTGTAGTCGTAGACTACTCGGTTGATGCCTTTGACCTCGTTGATGATGCGGGTCGCGACGCGGCTGAGGAAGGCGGCGTCGAAGGGGTAGATGTCGGCGGTCATGCCGTCGGTCGACGTGACGGCGCGCAGGCCGCACACGTTGTCGTACGTGCGGCTGTCGCCCATGACGCCCACGGTCTTGACCGGCAGCAAGACGGCGAAGGCCTGCCAGATCGCATCGTAGAGGCCGGCGTTGCGGATTTCTTCGAGGTAGATCGCGTCGGCCTTGCGCAAAATGTCGCACCGTTCGCGCGTCACTTCGCCCGGGATGCGGATTGCAAGGCCTGGGCCGGGGAACGGGTGGCGACCGACGAATACGTCGGGCAAGCCAAGCTCGCGGCCCAATACGCGCACTTCGTCCTTGAACAGTTCGCGCAACGGCTCGACGAGCTTCATGTTCATGCGTTCGGGCAAGCCGCCGACGTTGTGGTGGCTTTTGATCGTCACCGAAGGACCGCCGGTGAACGAGACGCTCTCGATCACGTCGGGATAGAGCGTGCCTTGGGCCAGGAAATCGGCGCCGCCGATCTTGCGCGCTTCATCCTCGAACACGTCGATGAACGTCTTGCCGATGAACTTGCGCTTGGCCTCGGGGTCGGTGACGCCTTCAAGGCCCTTGAGGAACAGCGTCGACGCATCGACGTGGACCAGCGGGATATTGTAATGCCCGCGGAACAAGCTGACGACTTGCTCGGCCTCGCCCATCCGCAGAATGCCGCCATCGACGAAGACGCAAGTCAACTGGCTGCCGATCGCTTCGTGGATCAGCAAGGCAGCCACTGCGGAATCGACCCCGCCAGAAAGTCCGCAGATCACACGCTTGTCGCCAACTTGCGCGCGGATTTCTTCGATCTTGGCCTTGCGGAACTCAGCCATGGTCCAGTCCCCGGCCAGGCCGCAAACATGCCGCACGAAGTTCTTGAGCAGCTTGCCGCCATCGGGAGTATGCACCACCTCGGGGTGGAACTGCATCGCGTAGATGCGCTTCTCGTCGTTCGCGATGACGGCAAAGGGCGCGCCGGCGCTGGAGGCGACCGGGCGGAAGCCGGGGGCCAGGGCCGTCACCTTATCGCCGTGGCTCATCCACACTTGATGGTTTTCGCCTAGCTCCCACAAGCCGTCAAACAATACGCAACCATCCTCGATCGCGATGAAGGCGCGGCCGAATTCGCCACCATCGCCACCAGACACGGCACCGCCGAGCTGATGCATCAACGCTTGCTGGCCGTAGCATATGCCCATCATAGGAAGACCGCTTTCCAGGATCAGGTCCGGAATGCGCGGTCCATTCTCATCCAGCACCGAGGCCGGCGAGCCGGACAAGATGACGCCCACCGGGTTCAAGCGGCGGAACGCCTCTTCGGCGGCATTGAAGGGTGCGATCTCGGAGTAGACGCCCGCTTCGCGCACGCGGCGCGCGATAAGCTGGGTCACCTGGCTCCCGAAGTCGACGATCAGGATCGATTCCGTGGTCTGGATGCTCATGTGCAGCCCCTAATCGTCGTGACCGCAGGTGTCTAGAGTGCCGCTAAGCCCGTCGCAGCGGCCCGAACCGCCGTGAAGTTGCAGAACATGCAACTCAGGTTGAGGGATAGGATTTTGCAAAAAGAGACACCTGTTCCTATTTTGCAACTATAAAGAGGGAACACCCTCTGACATGCAGGAGTAACAACAAATGACTATCGTTACACGGACTTTCGGTTTTGCCGCAGCTCTGGGCGCCAGCGCCCTCACTTTCGCGCTCACCCTCGCCTAAACTTGCTCTAGAGCAAGGGCATTCGGGGTCAAACCGAAACCCTAACGAAAAGGGCGGCCAATGGGTCGCCCTTTTGCGTTTCAGAACGGCCTAACGATCAGAACGGCCTACCGGACCGACTAGATCGCATCAGCTCGATGGGCTGTCATCCCAGCGTCAGCAAAGCTGCCAGGAAAACGAGCAACGCCGTTCCGCTCGCCGCGCAGAGCAGCGCACAAGGGCACTCCTGAAACGCCAGATCGAACCTGTCCATCCAACCTCTCCGATGTTTTGTTTTTGTATTCCACAAAATTACCGCATATCGCTTCGGCCAACAAGGTGCAGACAGGAAGGCTTGACGAGGTAAAGCTTCAGTCTTTGCGCGTAAAAGCTAGTGTGGAACGTCGGGCAAAGTTACGGTTTTTCGCAGTGCAGCGAGATCGCGCGACCGGGTTGGCAATGAGATGTTCGCGCCCTTCGGGCGGATGGATCGACAGGCAGGAATGATGAACGAAGTCTCGCAAACCGGGTCCGATTCGAACGCTGACGCCGCCGACACCCCGCAAGATGGTGAGGCCAGCGGACGCCGTTCGCTGAGCCCTCGTACTCGCACGATCCTGGCGGTCATAGCGGCGGTCGTCGCGGTTGCCGTAGCCGCCTGGTACATCCGCAACGTCACGTACGGCCAATACTTCCAGGAAACCGACGACGCGCAAATCCAGGCCGATGCCGTGCAGATCGCACCGCGCGTATCGGGCTACGTCTCGCAAGTGATGGTGACGGATAACGAGGACATACGCGCTGGCCAACCCCTGGTCCGGATCGACGTGCGCAGCTACCAGGCGACCGCCGAGCAGGCCCGAGCCGGGATCGCACAGGCGGAAGCCGGCGTCGCCAACGCCCAGGCCGGCATCGCCGAGCAGCGCGCCGCGATCGACCAGGCCGCAGCTGCACTTGCAGCCGCCCGCGATAAGGCCGCGCACGACGCGGCAGAAGTCGCCCGATACACGCCGCTTGCCGCCAGCGGAGCCGAAACGCGCCAACAGCTTGCCCAAGTCAGGCTGGCAGCTACTCAGTCGGCCGACCAAGTACGCCAGCAAGCCGCTGCGTTGGAAGGCCAACGCCGTCGCATTGCCGGGCTCGAAGCGCAAATTCAGCAAGCCCGCGCGCAAGGACAAGGCGCCAAGGCCCAACTCTCCGCCGCCAGCGTAGACGTTTCCGCCTCGATGCTGACTGCCCCCACCGCCGGTCGCATAGGCGACAAGACGGTGCAGGTCGGCCAGTTCGTCCAGGCGGGCACCCGGCTGATGACGGTGGTGCCGCTCGACAAACTGTATATCGTCGCGAACTTCAAGGAAACGCAGCTTGCGCTGATGCGGCCCGGCCAGCCCGTGAAGATCGAGATCGACGCGCTGGATGGCCACGAAATCGACGGTAAAGTCGAAAGCGTTTCGCCCGGCACCGGGGCGCAATTCTCGATCCTGCCGCCGCAGAACGCGACCGGCAACTTTACCAAGATCGTTCAGCGCGTGCCTGTTCGCATCGCGATCGAAGCCACCCCGGCGGCTCGTCGCTTGCTGGTGCCCGGCCTTTCGGTGACCGTCACGGTCGATACCCGCAGCGCCAAGGACGATCTCGACCGGATCTCGGAACAGCAGGCCGCGGCGAAGGGCCGCTGAACTGATGGCGAGCGCCGCGATTTCCGGAAAGCCGGGCAGCGGCGGGCTGGCGCGACCCGCTAACGCCGATCTCTCAGCTTGGCTGGCGGTAGCCGCCGGCACGCTCGGCGCGCTCATGGCGACGCTGGACATCTCGATCGTCAACTCGGCGCTGCCTACCATCCAGGGCGAGATCGGCGCGACCGGCTCCGAAGGCGCCTGGGTCGCGACGGCTTACCTCGTGGCCGAAATCATCATCATTCCGCTGTCAGCGTGGCTGGAGCGTCTGCTGGGCTTGCGCACGTTCCTGCTGATCGCGGTCACCCTGTTCACGGGTTTTTCGGTGATGTGCGGGCTTGCCACGTCGCTGGGCATCATGATCGCCGGGCGCGTGGGCCAGGGCATCACTGGCGGCGCGATGATCCCGACCGCGCAGACCATCATTGCCCAGCGCCTGCCCCGACACCAGCAGTCGATCGGCACCGCCGCGTTCGGCCTGGTCGCCATCCTCGGCCCGCTGCTGGGCCCCCTCGTGGGCGGCTGGCTGGCTGAAAATTGGAGCTGGCACTACGCCTTCTTCCTCAACGTGCCGATTTCGTTCATCCTGATCCTGTTGCTGCTGATCGGCCTGCCGCACCAGAAAGCAAAGCTCAACTTGCTGGGCGAAGCGGACTGGTTCGGCGTCGCCGGCCTGGCGCTAGGCATGGGCGGCCTGACCGTGATCCTGGAAGAAGGATCGCGCGAGGAATGGTTCGCCTCCGGCTTCATCCAGAAGATGGCCGTGACGAGCGTGGTTGGCTTTCTGCTTCTGTTTTATGGACAGGCAACGGCTAAACGCCCGGTCATCAAGCTATCGCTGCTGCTTGATCGACAATTCGGGTCGGTGGCGCTGATGGGTGTCGCACTGGGCGTAGCGCTGTACGGCACCGCTTACGCGATCCCGCAGTTCCTCTCCGCCATCGCCGGTTACAACGCACTCCAATCGGGCAAGGTGGTCCTGCTTTCAGGCATTCCCAGCTTCCTGTTGATGCCCTTCATTCCGTTCCTGGTGCGTCGGCTGGACATCCGCATCGCGGTCGGGCTGGGCATGGCATTGATGGGGTTCTCCGCCTTGATGGAATCGGGGCTATCAGCCGACTCAAGCGGCAGCGATTTCACGACCTCCCAGCTCATGCGCGGCATCGGCCAGATCATGGGCATGCTATTCCTGAGCCAGGCTGTGGTGCAATCGGTTCCCCCAGAAGATGCCGGTGATGCATCGGGCCTGTTCAACGCCATGCGCAACCTGGGGGGCAGCTTCGCGCTAGCCGGCATTTCGATTCTGCAACAGGATCGGATGTGGCTGCACCAGCGCCGGATCGAGGAAACCCTCAACGCCAATTCCCCGGTCGTGCAGGAGTATGTCGGAGGGCTGGGCCAGTCGATCGGCAACGGCGGTGCCGGCATTCGCCTTCTCGGCCAGCAGATCCAGCAGCAGGCCAGTGTGATGACCTACAATGACATCTTCTTTTCCATGAGCGTGGTAACGCTATGCGTAATTCCCCTGGTGCTGTTCCTGCGGCCGCTGCCGCGCAACGCCCCGCTCGGAGCGATGCACTGATGACTCGCGCCCCATTCGTTTGCGCCATCGTCGCGCCTGCCTTGTTGTTGGCGGGCTGCAAGGCCGGACCCGATTACAAAGGACCGCCAGAGGTTGGCTCCGCCGCCGTCGCGCGGGGTAAGTTCGTGCGGGCGGACGACGCCGCGCTTGCCAATGCACCAGGACTCGCCCGATGGTGGGAGGGGCTGAACGACCCTCTGCTCAATGCCCTGATCGACGAGGAGCTCGCGAACAGCCCCAGCATAGAAGGCGCCCAGGCGCGCATCCGCGAGGCGCGCGCGAAGTTGGGCCAGAGCCGCAGCCAGTTACTCCCCAGCACCGCGGTCAGCCCCTTGGCGGCGCATGTCGAAATTCCGGGAACTTCGCTCGATTCGCTTTTCGACTCCAATGGATCGAGCGACGGCGGCACGTCCTTCACGTTCTATAATCTGGGCGCGACCGTATCGTGGGAGCCGGACATTTTTGGCGGTAAGCACCGTCAGGTCGACGCCGCGCGCAATATGATCGAACAGCGCTACGCCGACTTGGCCGATGCGCAAGTCTCGCTGACCGCACAAGTCGCGCAGTCCTACGTCAACCTGCGGGACAGCGAAGAGCGCTTGCGATTGAGCACGCGCTCAACCCAGTTGCAGCGCCGCGCCGTCGATCTGGTGCGCCAGCGGTTCGCCGCCGGCACCGCCACCAAGCTGCAAGTCGAAAGCCTTGAAAGCCAGTTAGCCTCCGCCGACGCCCAGGCAATCCCGCTGGAAGCGCAAGTGGCCGCGTATAAAGATGCGCTGGCAGTGCTGACGGGCCGGGCGCCGGGCGAACTCGACGAGCGCCTTGCCGCTTTGGCGCCTGTGCCGCTGCCGCCGGCGCAAGTGCCGATCGGCGATCCCGCCGCCCTGATCGCCCATCGTCCCGACGTGCGCTCCGCTGAAAGGGCACTCGCCGCCAGCACCGCGCAAATCGGCGTGAAGGAAGCAGCGCGCCTCCCCGGCATCAAGTTCAATGGCGTCCTGGGCCTTGGCGGCACCAGCCCGGGAGACATGTTTGATCCGAGCAACTTCGCCGCGATCCTGCTGCCGCAACTGAGCTGGCCGTTGCTTGACTTCGGTCGCAGCAAGTCCGCCGTGCGCGAGGCCGAAGCCCAGCGCGACGGAGCGCAAGCGCAATATCGGCAGACCGTTTTGGCCGCGTTGCAGGATGCGGAAGATAGTCTTGCACGCTTCGGCGCCACCCGCCGCCAGCTCGGTCGGCTGATGGGCGGGCAACAGGCCATCGCCCGGGCCGCGACGCTCAATCGCCAGCGCTACGATGCCGGGACCAGCACGCTGGTAGACCAGCTCGACATCGAACGGCAGGATCTTCAGGCGCAGATCGCCGTCGCCCAGGCCCGTGCGCAACTGACCATCGACTTCATCGCGGTCAACAAAGCGCTGGGCCTTGGTTGGCAGGAGCAGCAGAGCAGCGAAAATACGAAGAAGTAGGGAAGGCTGCATCGACCAACGTGGGCCGAGGTCGGCTTTCAGAGTTTCGCCGGCTGCGTAAATGGCCGTCGGTCGGTCCAGGCACAGCCCTGCCGAACTTCGCTGGCAATCTGTAACGTCGCCATGAACGGATAGCGGCGATCCGACATTCCATCACTGCAGGCTTGCGGTGTAACGGCCAGCGTGAATGGCCCTGCCTTGAGCGTCCCGCTAAACGAAATGCCGCCGCGTCCGGCGAAGCGCTTTACCTCGACACGCTCGCCTTCAGGGCGCCCGGGCACGCTATAGGTCAGCGCGGTGCCGGACACCGCGCCACCCCAGAACGGTTCGGTCCCTGTGAAACGCACCGTCTCGCTTGCGGAAATCGCACCCGATGGCCGGTGATCGTCACGGTCTCCAGGCAATTGGTCGTGATGGCCCTGACAGGCGCCGGCGAGCATAAGGAGAATTAGCGACATCAGCTTGAATCGAGTGTTGCCCATAACCCCTGCGTTATCGTGCGTATGGGGGCAGGACAATACGATCCGAACGTCCTGCGGTCATGCAGCGCAGCAAGTCGCCCCCTGCCTCACAAGGGCCCTCGACAAGGCTATATGAGTTTTTGAACGATTTAGTCAGATAGTTATGCGCATGTTTTATAATGATTTTCTACCGCGATTGCGTTTCATGCAACCATGCTTTCCCTGTTTGAAATTGCCCGAATCAGTCAATAACGCGATGTTGCATTGCACAAGATGAGAGAAGGCCCTCGCGGCGATTTGCTCCATCGCAAGAAGGAACTATCCCATGTTGAAGACCATTTTTGCCGCCACCGCCCTCCTCGCTGTTCCTGCCGTTGCTCAGGCTAATGAAGCCCGCGAGTTTTCGCACGAAGGCGTCAACTATTCCTACACTGCCGAGCAAAAGGGCAAGGCGACCGTCATTTCGGGCAACACTTCAGCTGGTGTCCCCTTCCGCCTCGTGCTCAAGGGCCAACGCGTCAGCGGCACCTATAACGACCGCTACGTTTCGTTCACCACCGCTGAAGCGGCCAAGGCCGGCCTGACCCGCTAAAACTCTTTCCCGAGCGGGATAGGCTATGCCTTCCCGCCGCCGGGACGAACATCAAGCGCGCGTCAAGCGCCGTGGCCAAATCTCTCTCCCAACGGCCATGTGCTTCTCGCTAGCGCTTCAAGGGGCGCCTTCCGCAAGGACGGCGCCCCTTTTCGTATGCCGTTCAGACTTGGGTCAGTGCTGCGTGGTTAAGCAGCGATTTGGATGATGGCTGCGCGAGGTGGTGAGCATGACAGTGTCGAAGCGCCTCATGGTGGTGGTCGTGGTAGGCTTGCTGGCGGGCGGCGCCTTCGCGGGCATGACCACGCGCTCCATTCATACCGCCATCTCCGAACGCGAAGACGCAAGCTCGCTGGCGCTCAAGGCGTCCCATGCCTCGGATGAAGCCGGCACGTCGTCCTGGGTCGATCGCGGTATCGCCGTGCTGACCGAACCGGCCGCCCCGTTTGGTGAACACGCCTGGAATGCGTCGCCAGGGGAGCAGGACAACGCGCAGGCGGCCTATGGGAGCGAAGACGAGGCGAACCCCGACTACGGCGCGAACGATTACGGCTCCCAAGCCGATAGCGACTATGACCAGGAGCGCGAGCCGGATGACGGAGCTTACGCCGACCGCTTAGGCGCAGAGGCCGCACGTCCCGCTGAAACCACACGGCGAGCGCAAGATGCCGCAGCCCAAGCGGCTGACCATGCCCAGGCCGCGGCCCAGGATGTGATCGCCGCCGAGGGTGCGCATTGACCGCTCAGGCGAGCGTCACGAACACTTCGGCCTCGATCACCCATTCGCCGCCCTTCTCGCGCCACTTGGCGAAGTAGCTCCCCGAAGCAGCCGGTATTTGCGCGTGGGCACCTGTGCCCTGCCATCGACCATGCTCCATTGCGATCGGCTCGATCGACGAGACGACCACGGCTTCCGGCACCCTTACGTAGACCAGCCGTTCCGCGTGGCCGAATTCGCGGCGCCAAACCTTTACTTGCGCTAGCCGCCCGGCGATCACGGCACTGTCGGTGCCAGTGACCATCACGCAATCGCGTGCCAGGATAGGTCCGATCGCCGCAGAATCGCCCGTGGCGATGGCGCGGTTGAACGCGGCACGACGCGCCCGGATAACCAGCTCGGCGCCGTTCATCGCTTTATCGGATGATCAGCGCAGCGTTCTAGCAACGCCATCGCTGCCGCCGGTGCCTTAGGTTTGAAACCGTTGATAAAAAACGCGAACACTTCCATTCCGGCGTTGGCCCATGCGCCGACGCGCTTGGCCCAAGCATCCAGATCGGCATCGGAATAACCCTGATCCAACTCGGCGCTGGCGTTCTGGAGGCGAGCGTAGATGAACGGGGCCGTGTCGGTCGCGTCCAGCACGGCGTACTTTGGCGAATCCGCCAGAACGACCGCGACGCCGGCCTTGCGGCAAAGCGCGAAGAACGCCGGATCGTCGAAGCTTTCGTGACGCGGTTCCAGCGCGTGGCGCAAGGTCAGGCCTTCATGCTGCGCGGGCAGCAAGGCCAGGAACGCGGCTATTTCGTTCGCATCGAACTGCTTGGTAGCCGCGAGTTGCCAGTTGATCGGGCCGAGCTTGTCCCCCAACTCAACAAGGCCCTGGCCGATGAAATTGCCGACGCTCTCGCCTGCCTCCGCCAAGTCCTTGCGGTTGGTGCAATAGCGCGAGCCCTTGAGCGCAAAAACGAAGCCATCCGGCACCGCGTCGCGCCATTTCGCGAAGCTGGCCGGGCTCTGCCGGCGGTAGAAGGTAGCGTTGATCTCGGTCGCCGTCAGATGCTCGCCCACGTAGGCTAACTCGCGCGCCTGCGGCAGTCCCTTGGGGTAAAAGACACCGCGCCATGGCTCATAAGTCCAGCCGCCGATGCCGATATGGATGCTCACGGCCGCGTGCGCGACAAACGCTTGCGATTGGCCCGAACGCGTTTGCGGTAGTGGCGAACGGCCTTATGCGCATTCTGCTGCGGCGACGTGAGCGCACCCGTTGCCAGCATGACCGCCAGTTCGGCGCTGGCTTGCATCTTCTCAGTGACCATGAGCAGGTTTTCGTCGGCGCTGCCCTTGCCGGTCATCATGTCGGTGGTGCGCATGCCCACCACCATCATCGATTCCGCCCAGAGCGCGTAGCCATCATGGGCGAGTTTCATCCAGTCAGCAGTAGGATTGCGCAGCATTCGAAAGGACCCTTGTTATAGAGATATCTCATATCACCCTTCGTCGCACTCGCGAAGGTCGGATCGATCCCTTCGGACCGCGTCTGCATAATCCGTCAGCAGATGACTGCGGCCATCGTGGGACAGACGATGGGCTTAAGATCAAGCTAACCCACGCCGCTCCATTTCAAACCTTCGTCACCCCCACGCGGGGGGATACTCATCTGATGACCTTTACGTAATACGCCAAGTCAGCAGAAGTATCCCGCCTGCGGAGAAATGATGGAGTCAATCAGCGCTTAGCCTCAATCGTGTTCACGATCGCCCGCGCCCATGTACAGCTCGCTGCCGGTGTCCTTGAACACCTTGCTCATCTGCGCCATGCCTTGTTCCGCCTCCTCAGCGGCGAGGAACTGGGTGCTGGGCTGGTTCTGCTTCGCCGCGAAATCACGCACTTCCTGGCTGATCTTCATCGAGCAGAACTTCGGACCGCACATCGAGCAGAAGTGCGCCGACTTGGCACCTTCGGCGGGCAGCGTCTGGTCGTGGTACAATTCTGCCGTATCGGGGTCCAACGACAAGTTGAACTGATCGCGCCAGCGGAACTCGAACCGCGCCTTCGACAGCGCGTCGTCACGCACTTGCGCAGCCGGATGCCCCTTGGCCAGATCGGCTGCGTGGGCTGCCAGCTTGTACGTGACGACGCCGACCTTCACGTCGTCGCGATCGGGCAGGCCCAAGTGCTCTTTGGGCGTGACGTAGCAAAGCATCGCGGTGCCGTACCAACCGATCTGGGCAGCGCCGATGCCGCTGGTGATGTGGTCGTACCCCGGCGCAATGTCGGTGGTGAGCGGGCCTAAGGTGTAGAACGGCGCTTCGCCGCACGCCTCAAGCTGCTTTTCCATGTTCTCCTTGATCTTGTGCATGGGCACGTGGCCCGGCCCTTCGATCATGACCTGGACGTCCTGTTCCCAGGCGCGCTTGGTCAGTTCGCCCAGGGTGTAAAGCTCGGCAAACTGCGCCTCGTCGTTGGCATCGTAGATCGAGCCGGGGCGCAGACCATCGCCCAGCGAATAGGCGACGTCGTAGGCCTTCATGATCTCGGTGATCTCGTCGAAGCGCTCGTAGAGGAAGCTCTCCTTGTGGTGCGCCAGGCACCACTTGGCCATGATCGAGCCGCCGCGGCTGACGATCCCGGTCATGCGCTTGGCCGCCAGCGGCACGTAAGGCAGGCGCACGCCAGCGTGGATCGTGAAGTAGTCCACGCCTTGCTCGGCCTGCTCGATCAGGGTGTCGGCGAAGATTTCCCAGGTCAGGTCTTCGGCAACGCCGCCCACCTTTTCCAGCGCCTGGTAGATCGGCACCGTGCCGATCGGCACCGGGCTGTTGCGGATGATCCATTCGCGGGTGTCGTGGATGTTGCGGCCGGTGGACAAGTCCATCACGGTGTCGGCGCCCCAGCGGATCGACCACACCATCTTGTCGACTTCGTTGGCGACATCGGACGCGACTGCCGAGTTGCCGATGTTGGCATTGATCTTGACCAGGAAATTGCGACCGATCGCCATCGGCTCGGCTTCGGGGTGGTTGACGTTGCTGGGGATGATCGCCCGGCCACGCGCCACTTCGCTGCGCACGAACTCAGGCGTCACGTAGTCGGGAATAGAGGCGCCGAAGCTTTCGCCCGAACGCATATATTCCTTCAGCCGCGCGCGGCCCAGGTTCTCACGCTCGGCGACGTATTCCATCTCGGGGGTGATGATGCCGCGACGCGCATAGTGCATCTGCGACAAGTTCATGCCCGCCTTGGCGCGCAAGGGGCGGCGCAGCGCGGTGGGGAACGGGGGCACGCCGCCGGAGCGATCGGGGCCAAGCTGGCCGTTGTCCTCGGGCTTCACTTCGCGCGGGGCGTATTCCTCGACGTCGCCGCGAGCGAGCTGCCATTCGCGGCGCAGCGGCGGCAGGCCGGCGGCAATGTCGATCGACGCGTCGCTGTCGGTGTAAGGACCGGAGGTGTCGTAGACGCGCACCGGCGGCTCGCCGCTCGACGGCTCTAGGTAGATCTCGCGCATGGCGACGCAGATGTCGGGGTTGCTTTGCGCGGGCACGTAGATCTTTTTCGATCCACGGATCGGCCCGGTGGTTACACCGATCTCCAGCTTGGAATTGATGTCGGCCATGGCGCGCTTCTCTCCTTGGACTAAGGACAAGCGGATACGCCAACGGCTGATGCCCAGCGCTCCACTCCCTCCGCCCGTGCTAACGGGTTCAGGTTCGACGGGTCTTGTGGAGCATACTCACAACTCTCAGCCATATGCTGGCTCCCCGGGGATGTCAGAATGATAGACGTGCTCACGGCCCACGTCTAGGCCGGCAAGCCGATGCCCATGCTCTATCGCCTCGACGCCGCCGCGCCCGACGTCGCCCGCCTGCTGGGCGCCCAGGCAGGAAGCGATCCATGGGCGGGCGGGCACGTCTCACCCGGCCAGTTCGCGCCGGTCATTACTCAAGGGCGCGAAAGTGTGGCCGGCCCCAGACCGAGCGGCAAAGCGCCGACCCGCATGATCCCGCGCTTGTGGGGTGTGCCGCCACCTCGCTCGATCATGGAAGCCCCGGCGCAAGGCATCACCACCGTGCGCAATATCGAAAGCCCGTTCTGGATCGGAAACTTGCGCAACAGCGAGTTTCGCTGCCTTGTCCCTGCCACTGCCTTCATGGAGTGGAGCCGCCCTTCGCCGGTCGATGGCAAGCGCCGCCAGGTGTGGTTTTCCTGCGCCGACCAGCCCGTTTTCGCGATGGCTGCAGTGTGGAAAGACAGCGAAATTCCCTCCTTCGCCCTGCTCACTTGCCCAGCCAACGCGGCTTTGCGGGCGGTGGGCAAGGATGCGATGCCGGTGATCCTGCCTGCCGATCCCGTCGCCCGTTCCCTATGGTTGAGCGGGGACTGGGCAAAAGCGCGCGCTTTGCTGACGCCCTACGAGGGCTGCAGACCCGCAAGGTCCGACGCGGACTGAGCCACTTGGTTGCAAAGCGGTGGAGGAGAGCCATCTTCTTTCAGGAATGTCTGACACTCTCGACGCCTTGTTGGCAGATATCCGCGTCTGCCGCTTATGCGAAGCCGCCTTGCCGCACAAAGAGCCCCGCCCTTATCTTGCGGTGAGCGCCACGGCGCGGCTTCTCATCATCGGGCAGGCGCCGGGCAGCAAGGTCCATGCCAGCGGGATCGGCTGGGACGACGATAGCGGCGATCGCCTGCGAGGCTGGCTGGGGCTGGACAAGACGACCTTCTACGACAGTGCCCGCATCGCACAGATGCCGTCAGGGTTTTGCTATCCGGGCAAGGGTAATGGCGGCGACTTGCCGCCACGGCCCGAATGCGCGCCGCGCTGGCATGCATCCTTGCTACAGGAAATGCCGCAACTACGCCTGACCTTACTGGTGGGCCAGCACGCGCAGAAGCGTTATCTGCCGCGCGGCTTTGCCTCCGGCATGACGCAGGCCGTTCAGCGGTGGCGCGAAGTCCCGACATCGGCCTCGTTGGGACAAGTGTTCCCCCTGCCCCATCCCGCCTGGCGCAGCCGCATGTGGATGGCGCGCAATCCCTGGTTTGAGGCAGAAGTGCTCCCCGCACTCCAACGACGAGTACGCGAGACGATCCAGTTATAGTGCCATTTCGCACTTGCGATCTTGCGGCTGCGAACGATCCGGGCCAGTACCCGCCTCGTGCTCAGAATCCTCGCCTCACTGTTCCTGGCACTCACGCTTCTGCCCACGATTTACGCTCCGCCGATCAAGGCGCCTCCGCAGAGCGCTAGTCCGGACATCGTGTTCCACCCGATCGCGGTGCCTGGCTCAGACCAGACGGCGCGATTGGGCGTGTTTCGGTTGGAGCACATCTGGCACGTCACATCGCCAAACTGGTCGTTCAGTGGCTATTCGGCGCTGTTGGCACTACCGAAAGGCCAATTGATGGCGCTGACGGATTTTTCCCGATACGTGATCTTCACCCCCCCCGGCGCCGGTATCGGCGATGGTGATCCAAGCGACGCTGTCTACCGTACGGGCCAGTTCGGCGAGTTGTCCCGCAAGGTCAAAGACGGTGCACCCGAAACCAAAGGTGGCACGCTGGAAACTTTCGATACCGAAGGTGCTACCCGCGATCCGGCGACGGGCACGATCTGGCAATCAGCGGAAGGCTGGAACGCGATCATCCGTTCGGATGCCGCCTTGCGATCCGACAGACAGGTGCAACCGGCCTTGATGCAGGGTTGGGGCGTCAACACTGGCCCTGAATCGCTGGTCCGCCTGCATGACGGTCGCTTCGTGACCGTGCGCGAGCGCGGGCGGGGCGATCTGCGTCCGACCGTCCACGACGCCGTGTTCTTCGATGGCGACCCGATTGATCATCCGACCGGCCACGCCTTCGCGTTCGAAGGACCTGAGAACTTTTCCGTCACCGACATGACGCAGATGCCCGACGGGCGCATATTGATACTGATGCGCCGACTGATCTGGCCCGTGCCCGAGCGCTTCGCCAGCCGTCTGGTGATCGCAGATCCTTCGCAAATCCGGGCCGGCGGAGTGTGGAAAAGCGTCGAAGTCTCCAAGATCGCCTCGACGATGCCGATCGACAACTTCGAGGGTATCGCTGTGGTGCCACGCCCGGACGGACGCCTCACGGTGTGGATCATCGCCGACGATAATCGATCGACCTACGAGAAGACGATCCTCTGGCGGCTATCCGTCGACCCCAAAGAATTGCCCTACCCGCGCCCTTGATCATCCCCTGTGATCTGTCGCGTCGCCGCCCCTGCCTCTCACGAAAGGCAAAGGCGGCGGCGGGAATAGATCAGAACGTGTAGGCGACGCCGCCGCCGATGGTCCATTGGTTCGCCTCGCCCCGCAGCGAAGTGAAGGGGGTATTCTTGCCGTCGTTCAGCATGCGGGCATAATTGCCCAACGCAAACAAGGCGAAGCCGCCGTCGCGCAGATCGCCCGACAAGTCCCAGCCCACCAGCAGGCCCGCGTTCACGCTGTCCCAGCCGCCTTTGGCATTGTAGACCGGCAGCCCACTCGCGAGGCTCTGAGCCGGCGTGACCGAGTAATAATACTTGGCATAATCATCATCGACGTGGCGGGCGCTGACGCTGGCAGTGACCAGAACGGCCTTACTCAAGGGGGTCAAGTAGCTCAGCGTGGGCGTCCAGGTCATGCCCTTGTAGGCGCGCACATCCCACTTCACATCGGCGGAAAGCGTCAGCGAATCGTAGTCGTTAAGCAACTTGTTAACCGAAACGCCACCGCTGGCGCCGACTTCCAGCGCCCAAGCCAGCTTGCCTGCCGCCCGCACTACCGGGTCTTTGATCTGGCGATTGCGATTGAACGAGGCGCCAACGACCGGACCGAGGGAAAAGCTGATCCGCGAATCTTTGTCGTCAGGGATGAAATCCAGCGCGATACCGCCAGCGCGCGGATTGAACTGGATGCCCTTCCATTCGCCTTGCACGATCGGGAAGGCCGAGAGCACCATGTCATCCGAACCATCATAGCTTGGGCCATAGGCTGCCCCTACGCCGACCGTCAGGTGGTCACCGGCAAGGACGTTCTTGGCTGGCGCATCGGCAGAGCCATCTTGGGCAAGCGCTGGCGCGGAGACCACAGCCGCTCCGATAACGGCGAAAGATGCGATCAAAAAACGATTGCTCACGAAAAACTCCCTGTCGATTTCGCGTCGCAAACGCACACTAACGCTTAAAGTTGCTAAGAGGCAACGATGCCGCCAAAAAGGCGCCCCTATACGGAAACCGTTTCGCTTGCAGGGGGGCTCTCTTTCCCTTCACCCAACCGGCGTTGCATCACGAAAACGTCGAGCCACTGGCCAAGCTTCCAGCCCGCGCCGGTGAGCGTTCCCACCGGCAAGAATCCAGCGCGTGCGTGCAGAATAACCGAGGCCGGCTCGGACTCCGCGATCACCGCGAATGCCTGACGAAAGCCGCGCCGCTCGCACTCACCCACCAAGGCATTGAGCAACGCGGTGCCGATCCCGCGCCCGAGACTGTCCGGCGCCACGTAGATCGAGGTTTCGACGCTGTACTTGTAACCGACGCGCGGCCCGTAACGATGGGCAAAGCCGAAACCGAGCACGCGGCCTCTGCCATCGCGCATCACTTGGTAAGGATAGCCTTGCGCCGTCACATCGCGCAAGCGACGCGCCATGTCCGCCTCGTCCGGAGGATCGGTTTCAAACGTGGCGGTACTATCGAGCACGTAGTGTGCATAGATCTCCGCAATGGCGGCGGCGTCCCCCAACGTGGCGTCGCATACGGTCAAATCTTCTGTCATCGACGCAAGCATGCCGCAAAGCAGCAAGGATGCCAAGTTGCGGTGAGACGTTGTCCAGCGTAAGCGCAATGAAGATGCCGAATGCGACAGACACATGCGATCTCGCCATTCTCGGCGGAGGCTTGGCCGGTGCGTTTATCGCACTCGCTTTTGCGCAACATAAACCCGCGCTCGACGTCCGCATCGTCGAGCGTGGCGAGCGGCTGGGTGGGCACCACGTCTGGTCTTTCTTCGCGAGCGACCTCAGCGTGGATGGCGCGGCCCTGTTGGACCCCATGGTCGCCGCCGCCTGGGACGGATACGACGTGCACTTTCCCGGCCGTTCCCGGCAGTTGGCCAACGCTTACCGCAGCATCACATCCGAACACTTGGACGCGGCCATTCGCGACGCCCTGCCCGCTCATCGCGTGCTTCGGGGCATGGAAGTTACCGCCGCCACCCCCACCAGCGTCACGTTGGGAGATGGCCGGACCTTGCACGCCGGTGCGGTGATCGACGCGCGCGGCCCTTCGGGACTGCCCCACATGGCCGGCGGCTGGCAGAAGTTTCTGGGCCGGACTTTGCGGATCACAGGCGGGCACGGCCTGGAACGACCGATCATCATGGATGCCACGGTAGAGCAACTGGACGGCTACCGATTCGTGTACTGCCTGCCGTTCTCAGCCGACGAGGTCTTCGTCGAGGATACCTATTACGCCGACACTCCCGACCTCGACATCGAAACCTTGCGCGCGCGTATCGCCGCCTATGCGCACGATCGCGGCTGGCAGGTGGAAGCAGTGACTTACGAGGAAACCGGCGTGCTTCCGGTCATCGCCGCCGGCGATTTCGCGGCGTTCTGGCGTGCCGGCGGCGATCTGTCCCGCGCGGGAGCTCGAGCGGCGCTGGTCCATCCGCTGACTTCGTATTCGATTCCAGATGCGGTAAGTTTCGCGCTACACCTCAGTTCGCTCGACAATCTTGGCGGAGAAAGCCTAGGGAAGGTTTGTCATGACTGGGCTGCACAGCACTGGCGTAAAGGACGCTTTTACAGAATGTTGAGCCGAATGTTGTTCGGCGCTGCCGAGCCTGCCGAGCGCTGGCGCATGCTCGCGCGTTTCTACACTCTGCCCGAAGCGCTGATCGAACGCTTCTACGCCGGTCGCTCCACCGCGACGGACCGCTTGCGCATCCTTGCCGGGAAGCCGCCGGTGCCGGTAAGCGCCGCGATCGCCAGCCTGGCTGGGCGCGGGCGTCCATTGGCAGATCTGGCATGAAGGAAGTCTGCGTCATCGGCGCCGGTTTCGGCGGCCTCTCGCTCGCGATTCGCCTGCAAAGCGCTGGCATCGCCACGACCCTGGTGGAAGGACGCGACAAAGTGGGCGGCCGTGCCTACGTGTGGGAGCGCGAAGGTTTTACCTTCGATGCCGGACCCACCGTCGTCACCGACCCCGATTGCCTGCGTGAACTGTGGACGCTCAGCGGCAGCGACATGGCACAGGACGTCACGCTGATGCCGGTCAGCCCATTCTACCGCCTCAACTGGCCCGACGGCGTCACCTTCGATTATTCGAATGATGAGGTCGCTCTGCAGCGCGAAATCGCCCGCATCAGCCCACAGGACTTGGCCGGCTACGACGATTTTGCCCGCTACGCCGCCGGGGTCTGGCAGGAAGGGTACGTCAAACTTGGCCACGAAGCGTTCCTCGATTTCGCCAGCATGATAAAGGCCGCGCCGGCTCTGGCGCGCTATCAGGCCTGGCGCTCCGTGTATTCGATGGTCTCGCACTTCATGAAGGACGAGCACCTGCGCGAGGCGTTCTCGTTCCACACCCTGCTGGTCGGCGGCAATCCGATGACCACCAGCGCCATCTATGCACTGATCCACAAGCTGGAAAAGGACGGCGGCGTCTGGTGGACCAAGGGTGGGACCAACAAGCTGGCGCGCGGCATGGCCAACTTGTTCGAGCGACTGGGCGGCAAGTTGCGCTTGTCCGACAAGGTGCGCGAAGTTCACACGATCGGCGACCGGGTGAGCGAAGTCGAATGCGAAAGCGGCTGGCGCCAACGGTTCGACGCCGTAGCCTCCAACGGCGACATCATGCACACCTACCGCGACTTGCTGGGTAAGACCTCGCGCGGCCAGGCGATGGCCGGCAAGCTCGCTCGCAAGCGGTTCTCACCCAGCCTGTTCGTGGTGCATTTCGGCCTCGAAGGAAGTTGGCCGGGCATCCCGCACCACATGATCCTGTTCGGCCCGCGCTATAAGGAGCTGCTGGCCGATATCTTCGACCACGGGGTGCTGCCGCGCGACTTCTCGATCTATCTTCATCACCCGACCGTTACCGATCCGTCGATGGCCCCGGCGGGCAAGAGCACGTTCTACGCGCTCGTCCCCGTGGCGCACATGGGCAAGCTGCCGATAGACTGGGCGCAAGTCGGCCCGATCCTGGAACAGCGCGTGATCGAGGAAGTGGGCCGCCGCCTGATCCCCGACATCAAGGACCGCATCGTCACCAAGTTCCATTACGCCCCGCCTGACTTCGAGGCGGACCTGAGCGCGTGGAAGGGCAATGCCTTCAGCCTTGAGCCGATCCTGACGCAAAGCGCGTTCTTCCGTGGCCACAACCGCGACGACAGCTTGAAGAACCTCTACCTCGTCGGCGCCGGCACCCATCCGGGCGCCGGCATCCCCGGCGTGGTTGGCAGCGCCAAGGCGACCGCCAAGTTGATGCTCGAAGACCTGAAGTGAGCCGCGCCGTCAACGCCCTGAACGCTGCCTGGGGCTGGACCGGCGTGCGCTTTGCCGAAGTCGTCGCGCATAGCCTGATGGGGCACCTCGTCGTCGTCGATGCCGATGACGGCTATCACTACGTCGATCCGGATCTCGGCAATGTCGTGCCCTTGGGCGACGAAACAGCCGCCAAGGAACACATGGACAAGCGCGAGACGCAAGTCCTGTGGCGCGCCAACACGTTGGTCGATGCCGCGGTCAAGCGGCTGGGGCCGGTCGCGATGGGCGAAGTCTACAGCCTCACCCCGCAGGCATTGATCGCGGGTGACTATGCGCCCGAAAACCTCATCCGGGTCGATTTGATCGACCTGATTTTCACGACCGGCGACATCGCCCGGCAGGTCCGCGACTTGCCCGATGGCGCGCCGGTGCAACTCAAGGTCTGTCCCTGATATGAAACGTCTTGCTGTCTACTGCGGCTCTGCCACTCCCGCCGATCCCCGCTATGTCGAGCTGGCACGCGATGTTGGCGCGGCACTCGCCAAGCAAGGTATCGGCGTCGTCTATGGCGGCGGTCGCCTGGGCCTGATGGGCGCGATTGCATCGGCAGCGATGGCCGAGGGCGGCGAAGTGATCGGCGTGATCCCTGAGGCCCTGGTCGGCGGCCAAGGTCGCGGCGGCGAAGTTGCCAACTACGATTGCGAACTGACGATCGTGAAGACGATGCATGAGCGCAAGGCCGCCTTTACCGATCTATCCGATGGCTTCCTGGTTCTGCCCGGCGGCGTCGGCACCATGGACGAATTGTGGGAAGCGGTGAGCTGGGCGCAGTTGGGCTACCATTCCAAGCCGGTGGGCGTGCTCAACACCTTTGGCTTCTACGATGGCTTGCTAGCCTTCAACCGCCACATGGCCGAAGTCGGCTTCGTGCGGCCCGCGCACCAGGGCATCATCATGGCCGAGACCGAACTGGCGCCTTTGCTGGAGCGGATGCGGACCTATGAACCGATCGTGCCTATCGTGCGAATGGACCCGACGCTGCTGTGATGCCCGACCGCGCCGCCCTGGTCGAAGCGGCGCGTGCATCGATCGCGCGCGGATCGAAAAGCTTTGCCGCCGCCAGTCGCTTGTTCGATCGCACCACGCGTGAACGCGTCTGGCTGCTCTATGCGTGGTGCCGTGCTTGTGATGACATTGCCGACGAGCAGGACCACGGTTATGCCGCCGGCACCACGATAGATCGGCGCGCACCCGAGGATCGCCTGGCAACCATCCGCACGCTGACCGATCTGGCTTTGGCAGGCGAGGTCACCGGCGTTCCCGCGTTCGACGCGCTGGGCCAATTGGTGCGCGAAGTGCCTATCACGCGCGATATGGTCGACGACGTTCTGGCCGGCTTTGCGCTCGACGCTGCGGAATGGCACCCGCGCAGCGAAGCCGACATGCTGCGCTACTGCTACCACGTTGCCGGCGCGGTGGGTGTGATGATGGCTGCCGTCATGGGCGTGCCCGCCGATGACGAGGACACGCTCGACCGGGCCTGCGACCTCGGCGTTGCGTTCCAACTGGGCAACATCGTGCGCGACGTGTGGGAGGACGATGCCAACGGCCGCTGCTACTTGCCCGACGAATGGCTGTCCGAAGCGGATATTCCGCCTGGCGAAGTGACCAAGCCGCATTACCGCGACGCGCTCGTCCCGGTAGTCGCACGAGCTTGCCGCATCGCTCAGGACTACGAAGCGTCGGCTCGCGTGGGCGCTGGGCGGCTCGCGTTCCGCCAGCGCTGGGCCGTTCTATCGGCTGCGAACATCTATGGTGCTATTGGCCGCAAGGTAGAAAACCTAGGCGCCCACGCTTGGGACCATCGCGTGCGGATCGGCGCTCCGGCCAAAATAGGCCTCGTCGCGCGGGCGTTGGGCCAAGCCCAGCGATCTCCTGCACTGGCAGCTCGCCCCCGTCTCTCGCGGCGCGAGCTTGCGGCCATAGCCCGCGAACCGTCACGCTCGATCTAACGTTAGAGGGGCGCGGCGAGCACAGGCCGAGCGTGGTCGCAAGGCGCTTTGATTTCCAGATTATTTCCCTAGCGGGAGCCAGTAGCGCAGTGGCGCGTTGCAGCTTTCACAACCTCTCAGGGAGCCGCCCCATGCTATTCACCATCGCCGCCGTCCTCTTCGTACTCTGGCTGCTCGGCCTCGTTGTTTTCAAGGTCTCGAGCGTGCTGATCCACCTTCTGCTGGTGATCGCGATCATCGTCGGTCTGATCCAGTTGTTCCGCGGTCGCGGGGTCTAGAGCGTTTTCGAAGCAGGTGGAATCACCTGCTGACTCGGAAAACGCGGCGAAACAAAAGACTAGAGCAACCGAGCCGATGCAATCGGATCGGAACTTGCTCTAGATCGCCTAATCTAGAACGACGAGAAGGGAGCCATCTCGGCTCCCTTTTTCGTGGTGGCTACTCGATCCCTTGTGGCGGGATTTTGCCCGCGTAGTAGCCGGGCGGATTGACCCGTCGGAACAGCTTGCCACGCTCTGAATACAGTACCAGCGATAGCGTGATTACTCCGGCCGCCACCATCGCCCCGATGATCGGACGCGGCGTTCCGTCGTAGGCCTGGCCAATGAGCGAGCCGATAATCGAGCCGAACGACATTCGCACAAAGGCCATGACCGAGGCCGCCGCTCCGGCGATCCGTGCGAAAGGCTGAAGCGAGATCGCCTGGAAATTGGCGCCGATGAAGCTCATCATGCACATTGTCAGCGTCATGATCGGAACGAAGCTTGCCAGCGTTTCCTTGCCGCTGAACGCGAGCGCCAGATGGGCTACCGACAGCACGAGGTAGCACACGAGGGCCGCATGCGAGACGCGCCGCGCACCGAATCGGACGACGATGCGCGAATTGATGAAGTTGGTGCCAGCCATCACCAACGCCATCGCCCCGAACACCAGCGGGAACATGGTACCTGCCGCGAAATGCTCGCCCACTAGCTGCTGGGCGCTGTTAAGATAGCCGAAGATCGCCGCCTGGATGAAC
Organism: Novosphingobium sp. Rr 2-17; assembly: GCF_000272475.1. GTDB lineage: Bacteria > Pseudomonadota > Alphaproteobacteria > Sphingomonadales > Sphingomonadaceae > Novosphingobium. The sequence continues at coordinate 12,416 of NZ_AKFJ01000091.1, read as the reverse complement.
GCCGCACCCAGGAAATAGCCGATCGCCGCCCGCTCGCGCAGGGCGAGGCCCATGTTGGTGACGATCGCCACCGGGTCTATCCGCTGGCGGTATTCGGGCCGCAGCGTTTCGGGCAAACGCAGGAATGCCCAGCCGAACACCAGCACCGCCGCCACGCCCATGATGCCGAAGATCCAGCGCCAACCAGCCACCAGCAGCACCGTCTGGCCCAGTAGTGGTGCGATCATGGGCACCACCATGAATGTCATCGCGATCATCGATTGGGTGCGGGCCATGCGGTCGCCCTCGAACCGATCGCGCAGGATGGTCATCGGCATGACCATCAACGCCGCCGAGCACAATCCCATCACTGCGCGCGCGACCAGCAGCAGCGTGAAACTACCGGCAATCGCGCAAAGGAAGGACAGCAGCAGGTATCCGCAGATCGACGTCAGCACGACCTTACGGCGGCCGAATCGGTCAGACAACGATCCCGGGAACAGCGATCCCAGGCCGGCGCAGATCAGAAACACACCGACCACAAGTTGGCGCTGATTCGGATCGACCAGGTGCAGATCCTTGCTGATCGCCCCCAGCGCCGGCAGCATGATGTCGATCGCCACCGCTTGCAGCGCTTGAATCGACGCCATCATCGCCACGAATTCGAACTCGCTTAAGGCAAAGCGCGGTCCGGCGCCTTCTGGCTCTGTCTGCGGGGAGGAGGACATGCCAGGCCGAATGCCGCAAGTACCCGGCTGGTTCCAGTCAAATCACGCCGGTGCTGGCGCTTTGTGTGATCGCATCGCTATATCGTGGCTATGGCGCTCGACGGGCAAGAGGCGGAAGACGAGACCGAGGCGAACGGCCTTCGCAAGATCATCCACGTCGATATGGACGCCTTCTATGCCAGTGTAGAGCAGCGTGACGATCCCAGCTTACGCGGCTTGCCAGTGGCCGTGGGCGGCTCATCCGGGCGCGGTGTGGTGGCTGCCGCGAGCTACGAGGCGCGGGTTTTCGGAGTCCGCTCGGCCATGCCATCCGCACGCGCAGTGCGGCTTTGCCCGGACCTGGTATTCTGCAAACCCCGCTTCGAAGTATACCGCGAAGTCAGCCAGCAGATTCGCGCCATCTTCCTGGACTATACCCCACACGTCGAACCGCTCTCGCTCGACGAGGCGTACCTCGACGTGACGGCGGATTTGAAAGGCATCGGTTCGGCCACGCGAATCGCGCAGGAGATTCGCCGCCGCATTCGCGCCGAGACCGGACTCACTGCCAGCGCAGGGGTTTCGTACAACAAGTTCATCGCCAAACTCGCCAGCGACGAAAACAAGCCCGATGGTCTGTGCGTCATCCGCCCCGGCGATGGTGCGGCCTTCGTTGCCGCCTTGCCCGTCCGGCGCTTCCATGGCGTCGGTCCGCGCGGGGCCGAAAAGATGGCGCGGCTGGGCATCGAAACCGGCGCAGACCTTGCCTCCAAAGACCTGGCATTCCTGCGCGCGAATTTCGGCAGCTTCGCTGAGTATTTGTTCCGCGCCGCCCGGGGCGTGGACTTGCGCCAAGTGCGCGCCGACCGTCCGCGCAAGTCCGTGGGCGGCGAGCGGACATTCTTCGAGAACATAGTGGACCCCGTAGCCTTGCGCGAAACCATGGACCACATCGTCGATGTAGTATGGGAGCGGATCGAACGCAGCCAGGCGCGGGGCCGCACGGTGACGCTGAAGCTGCGCTACGCCGACTTCCAAACCCTCACGCGCGCCCGCTCGCTGCCGCATTTCGTAGCGGACAAAGCCGAGTTCGCCGCACTGGGCCACGCACTGCTGGATGAGGAAATGCCCCTGCCCCAGCCGATCCGGCTGATGGGCCTGACCCTATCCGCGCTCGAACGACACGAGGAAACCGAGCACCAATCGAACGATGGTCAACTCTCGCTGTTGTGAGCCGTCAGGGCTGGCCGCGCACTTGCGTCCTGATTCTATCCGCCATGCCTGCCGGCATATCCGCCGGCAATTCATCGAGCGCGAAGAAAGACGCGGCGAGAATTTCCCTTCGATCGGGCTGGGGCATGCCTTCGGCAAGGCCCACAACCACCCGGGGCTTATGGCGGGCACCGTGGAGCGCTTCTCCACCTACCGCGACCAGACGCGCATCGCGCAAGATGAGGCCGGTCTCTTCCACCAGTTCACGCGCGGCGGCAAGCAACGGATCTTCATTAGGCCGCAGACCACCGCCCGGCGGCATCCACATCGGGGAGCCATACGAATGACGGACCAGCAGCACTCGCCCTTGGTCGTCGAGGGCAAGAACGCGGACCCCTGTGACATCGGGCTTCCACACGCGCCAGACCATCACGCGAGCACGATGCGCAAGGCGGTAGAGCATGCGGTGGAGCGGCGCCGGGATCAGCCGCAGCGCCTTGGCTAGCAGAAACACGTGACCTTCTGATGCGCCGCCGCCAGCAGCCGAGCAACCGGCAAATCGCTTTCGCCGCGCATTGCGGCCTCGAAGATCGCGCGCTTATCGGCGCCTCGGATCACGAACAGCAGCTCGTCGCTATCGAGCAGCGAGGGCAAGGTCAGGCTCAGCCGGTCGAACGGCGCTTCGGGGGGCAGCGGGTCCGGCGTGAGGCGGCGCACGGCGAGCGGATCGTCGGTACGCGGATCGGTGTTGGGAAACAGCGAGGCGACATGGCCATCGCCGCCCATGCCCAGCCAGGCCAGCGCGAAGCGCGGTGGCGTTATGCTCTCGGTCAGTGGCACGATCCCCGCGCCTACCGGCTCCAACCGTGCCCGGATTTTGCCGACGTTGCTGGCGGGATGATCCTCGGGAACGATACGATCATCGCCGGGCCACACGGAGATGCGCGACCATGGCAGATCGAACGTGGCGAGTTGGTCGAAGATCGGAAAGGGTGTCGAACCGCCCGGCACTGTAATGGCGATTTCGGGAATGCTGATTTCGGGCGTTACGGTCAGCGCTGCCTTCAGGCGCTCGGCGATCCAGGCGGCGATGCGGGCGTCGTCGGCGCCTTCGATGATATCGGGAGTAGGCATGGGAGTGCATCTAGCACCCCCATGCAAAGCGTGGAACGGCTTACGCCAGGATTTCGCGCAGGAACCAGGCGCGCTGTTCGGCCTGGTCGGTCCAATCGTCGATGATGCCGTCGGTGGCATTGTCGCCTGCTTCCCCAGCCAGTTCCTTCACGGCCTTGAGCGTGGCGACATAGGCAGTGTTGTCCTCAAACAACTGCTTCACCATCGCTTTGGCATCGAGCGAGGTGTCGTCTTCGTCCTTGATCGTCGATTTGGCACCGATGGCGCCGATCGAAGTCAACGTCTTGCCGCCCAACTTGCGCACGCGTTCGGCGATCAGGTCGGTCAGGCCGAATATCTCGGTCGCGTGGGTGTCGAACAGCAAGTGCAGATCGTGGAACTGTGGCCCGCGTACGTGCCAGTGGAAGTTCTTCGTCTTCACATAGAGTGCGAACGTATCCGCCAGCAGCCCGTTCAAGCTGTCAATCAGAGCAGCCTGCGAGTTATCCTTGGACGTCATCGGTAATCCCTTCTGCGGTTCATTGTGAACATATCTAAAAGCGGAAACGCAAATAAACAGGGCCGGTTCAACGGCAATTTCCGATCAGACAATCCCGAATTGCCGGAGGAGGAGCACGATCGCCGCCAGCGTCAGCGCCACGCCTACCCCGCGGCGGGTCCAACGCGCTGCTGGCGTCTGCAAAAGTTCTGGTCGGGCCCAGGCGAATGCCACCAGCACGCTGCCGCCGGCCACACCGGCTGCGCCAGCCATCCCCGGCGCGGCCAAAGCCACGCCCAGCCCGAACAGGATGAAGCGCGCCGCGTCGGTGATCTGCTGCGCGAGCAGGACGATCAGCAGCGCACCCAGTGAATTGGTTGGCTCTTTCGGACTACGACGAGCCACGAAGACCATCGATTCGATGCCCGCCGTACCGAGGGCGAACGCGCCGAAGATCGCGCGGGCCGGGGGGGGCAACTCGATCAACATGAAGCGCGCGGCGAAAGCTGCGGCTGCCCCGGTCAACACAGTACTGAGCAGAGCGACGAGTAGAACCCCCGGTCGCCGTCCTTGGCGGGAGGTCAGCCCCGCGATCGTCATCTGGTCCCGCGCACCGATGCCAGCAAGCAGGACCGCGACGAGCGTGAGGTAAAAGGCGGGCACGAAGCGGTCCCGCCCCTAGATCGCGATCAACCTGCCTTCTGGCAGGAAACGATCGCGGCGATGACGTTGGCGGTGTCTAGGTGGTCGCGCACGTTGATGGTGTCGAGCCCCATTTCCTTGGCCGGATAGTCGTTGCCGCCCGGGAAGATCGCATCGCCGATGAACAGGATATCCGCCTCGGCCACGCCGCTGCGCTCGGACAATCGCTTGAGGCCCCAGGACTTGTCGATTCCCGGCTGAGTGATGTCGATCGAAGTGGCACCGCCCAGCTTGATCGAAACATCGGGCAGACGCTTGAGCAAGTCCGCCTGGATCACCTTGCGCTTGGCGAAGTCTGGGTCCCAGTGTTCCTTGGCCTCGATCGGCGCTTGCTGGCCAAGTGCGGAGAAGGTGATCTGGCTGCCGCGATCTTCGATCCGCTCCCCCCAGGTCTCTTCCGGCGTGAAGCCCGTCGCTGCCAGCGAAGCGTCGAAAGCCTCCAGGATGTTAGCCTTCTGCTCGTCGGTGAACAGTTCGGCATAGATCGGCTCCCAACCGCCGTTCTGGTGGAGGTAGAGCTTGGCGCCGCTGGTCGGTAGCATCCACAAGCGCGACACGTCTGCGTGGGCCGGCAAGCGGCTGGCGACCTGCTTTTCGAACTGCGGCCAGTCCCCGCCCGAGATCACCGCAACTTGCGCAACGGTCAGCAACTGGGCCAGCAATTCGGCCATCTCGTCGGTCAGCGGCTGCTTGCTCAGCGCCAGAGTGCCGTCGAGATCGAATGCCACGATTTTCTTCATTCCAGGTCCTTCGCAATTGCGTGCCGCCGCTGGCGTGTGGCACATCCAAAGCGCGGGACGGGCGCGGACGCAAGCGCGAATGCCGCTCGGTCGTGTGTTATGATGGCACTTATTGTGCAAAGCAGCAGGCTGACCGGCTCAGAATTGCGAAAATCCGCCGCCAAGCGCGCGCCTTTCGGTTGCATTGCAAAACGCCGGACGGAACTCCCTTCCTTGCTGTTCGTTGCCTCAGCTACGGTTTGGGAGAGAAACGATCGAGGCGAACCGGACGGGGCGCCTCAGTTGCGGGATATGCCGGGCAAGTCGGACTAGCCCGCCTCAAGCGAAGGTGCAAAGAGTGAACACGATGACCGATGCCCACGACAGCCAGCCGCTGCCGCAGCCGGACTTCGGAGCGCCGAATGTCGAGCGAGCGGACTGGGCTTCGATGCCTGACCTGCCGCTACCGCCGCTGCTAGACCCTGCGAGCCAGACCGCGCTATTCCTCGATTTCGACGGGACGCTGGTGGAGATCGCTGAGCGTCCGGGCGCGGTGGTAGTCCCGCCGGACTTGCCTGGCTTGCTAGTGCGGCTGGCTAGTGCGCTGGACGGTCGATTCGCGATCGTCAGTGGCCGCTCGCTGGCGGCACTCGACTCGCTACTGGGGCCGATCGGGGTCGCCATGGCCGGGTCGCATGGCGGGGAGTTCCGTCCTGCCGGTTCCAGTGAGATCCTCGCGGAAGCCGATCCACTGCCGGCGGAAGCGGTGTCCGCGTTCGTTGATTTCGCAAAAGGCTACCCAGGGCTGATCGTCGAGCCCAAGCCGTTCAGCGTCGCGGTGCATTATCGCCAAGTGCCGCAAGCGCGCGATGCTTTGCTGGAAGCAAGCGCCAAGGTCGCTGCGCAGTTCGGCCTGGGCATCAAGCACGGCAAGCAAGTGGCCGAACTCAGTATGCCGGGCTCCGACAAGGGCACTGCCGTCTCGCGCTTCATGGCGATGCCCCCTTTTGCAAGCTCCACCCCGATTTTTCTGGGCGACGATGTGACCGACGAGGACGCGTTCAACGTCCTTGGACGTTTCGGCGGCAGCGGCGTGTTGATTGGTCCGATGCGCGACACGGCGGCACGCTGGCGTTTGCCCGACGTCACCGCGGTGCATGAGTGGTTGGCGGCCACCAAATTTGACAATGGAGAAGCACAGGCATGACCCAGCCAGAGGCCATCGCGCCCTCTCCCACCAGCCTGGAACTATGGCCGATCGGCAATTGCCAAGTTAGCGGCCTCATCGACGATGTCGGCGCGCTGGTCTGGGGATGCGTGCCGCGGGTCGATGGCGACCCGACCTTTTGTGCGCTGATGCGCGGCGACAAGGGCCGCGATGCCGGTACTTGGCGGTTCGAGCTGGAAGGCCAGACCTCGATTTCACAGCACTACTTGCGCAACACGCCTATTCTTGTGACCCGGCTGGAGGACGCCAAAGGCGGCGCGGTCGAAATCTACGACTTCTGCCCCCGCTACGAGCACAGCGGTCGTACCTATCGCCCGGTGGCCTACGCGCGGATCGTGCGCCCGGTAGCCGGATCGCCCCGCATCCGCACGGTGCTGACGCCGATGAGCGGCTATGGCGCACAACTGGCGCCGATCACCCAGGGATCAAACCACGTCCGTTATCTGGTGGAACGCAACACCCTGCGCCTGACCACCGACGCACCGGTAGGCTACGTGCTGGACGAGCGCTACTTCCGGATCGAACGACCGTTGCACTTCTTCCTCGGCCCGGACGAGCCATTCAACGGCGACATCGAGTACGATGTCCAAGCGATGCTGAACAAAACCTCGGATTACTGGCGCTTGTGGGTGCGCGGCCTTGCCACCCCGCTCGATTGGCAGGACGCGGTCATCCGCGCGGCGATAACTCTCAAGCTGTGCCAACACGAGGAAACCGGTGCGATCGTCGCCGCGCTGACAACCTCAATCCCTGAAGCGCCCGGCAGCCAGCGTAACTGGGACTATCGCTACTGCTGGATTCGCGATGCCTACTACACGGTCCAGGCGCTCAACCACTTAGGCGCGCTCGACGTGCTGGAAAAGTATCTGGGGTACTTACGCAACATCGTGGCGGATGCGCCCGAAGGCGTGGTCCAGCCGCTCTACGCAGTCAGCGGCGCCAAGGAAATCATCGAATGGGAAGCCCCGCACCTGGCCGGCTATCGCGGCATGGGGCCAGTGCGCGTGGGGAACGCCGCGTATTACCAGGTTCAGAACGATTGCTACGGCCAGATCGTCCTCCCCTCGATCCAGAGTTTCTCGGACCAGCGACTGCTACGCATCGCCAATGAAGAGGACTTCCGCAGCCTTGAGCAAGTGGGCGAGATGGCGTGGCAGACCCACGACCAGCCTGATGCAGGCTTATGGGAACTGCGCACGCGTACCGCAGTCCACACGTATTCCAGCGTGATGAGCTGGGCCGCATGTGATCGGCTGGCCAACGCCGCAGAGCACATCGGGCTGGCCGACCGTGCCGCGCTCTGGCGTGAGCGGGCCGATACCGTGCGCCGGAATATCGATGAAGGCGCCTGGCTGCCGGTGGAGGGCCACGAAGCGGGCGGCCACTATGCCGCCAGCTTCGGCGGCAACCAGCTCGACGCCAGCCTGCTGCAGATGGTGGAACTGCGTTACCTGCCCGCCGATCATCCCAAGTTCCGCGCGACGCTCCAGGCCGTCCAGCGTGCGCTGCGTCGTGGCGAGCACATGTTGCGTTACGACAGCGAGGACGATTTCGGTTTGCCCGAGACAGCCTTCAACATCTGCACGTTCTGGTTGATCCAGGCGCTTCACCGCAGCGGCGAGGACGACGAAGCGCGGCGATTGTTTGTTACCATGCTTTCACATCGCACCCGTTCGGGGCTTTTGTCCGAAGACATGGACTTCGAAACGGGCGAGCTATGGGGGAACTTCCCCCAGACCTACTCACTTGTAGGTATCATCAATTGCGCCGGGCAACTCTCCCGGTCGTGGCGGGACTGGCGCTGATGCGCCGGTCTCACCTGCGCTAAAGGCGCCTCTGGGGAATAGCATGAGCCGACTGATAGTTATTTCGAACCGCGTATCCGTAGCAAGTGCTGCAGGTGCCGCAGGCGCGCAAGGTGGCCTGGCCGTGGCGCTGAAATCAGCCCTGCGCGAGCACCGAGGTATCTGGTTCGGCTGGTCGGGTCAGGAAACGCCCGAGTTCACCGGCCACCTTGATATGCAGCGCAACGACGGTGTCACCACCGCCACGATCGACCTGGAGCCACAGGATATTGATGAGTACTACAACGGATACGCCAATCGCACGTTGTGGCCGCTATTCCACTATCGCATCGACCTGACCGAGTACGACCGCAATTTCGGCGAAGGCTACGAGCGGGTAAACGAGCGGTTCGCAACGTCTGTGCTACCCTTGATAGAACCGGACGATCTCGTCTGGGTCCACGATTACCACTTGCTCCCGCTCGGCTCGATGCTGCGAGCCAAGGGCGTGAACAACCGGATGGGGCTGTTCCTGCACACCCCTTGGCCGCCTACTCGCCTGCTCACCTCATTGCCGATGCACGAACGGCTGGTTGCCTCGATGTTGGAATACGACGTGATCGGCTTCCAAACGACCGAATGGCTCGAGAGCTTCCTGCACTACGTGCAAAAGGAAATGGGCCTGAAGGTAGGGCTCGACAACTCTATTCTCTACAAGGGCCGCCGTGTCCTGGCCCGTGCGTTCCCGATCGGGATCGATTACGCAGAGTTCACCGAGGCGGCGCAGAGCGAAGAGGCCAAGGAGGCGCATGACCGCCTTAAGTTGAGCGTTCACGGCAGCAAGATTCTGATTGGTGTCGATCGGCTCGACTATTCGAAGGGTCTGGGCGAACGTTTCAGCGGCTTTGGCCGTTTCCTGGCGGATAATCCCGATCTCGCGGAGAGCGCTGTGCTGCTGCAGATTGCCCCGCCCAGTCGAGGCGATGTCGCCAGCTACCAGCAAATTCGCGAGGATCTGGAGCGCAAGACCGGGCACATCAACGGCGCCCACGCGGACGTCGCGTTCGTGCCGATTCGCTACGTCAACCGAGGCTTTCCGCGCGCGCAACTGGCGGGGTTCTACCGCGCGGCCGACATTGGTCTCGTGACCCCCTTGCGCGATGGCATGAACCTGGTGGCAAAGGAATATGTCGCCGCGCAGGATCCGGAAAACCCTGGCGTTCTGATCCTGTCGCAGTTTGCAGGCGCGGCCATGCAGCTCAAGGATGCCTTGCTGGTCAACCCCCACTCGGTCGAACACGTTAGCGAAACGATCAAGCTGGCGCTCGAAATGCCGCTCGCCCAGCGCCGCAAGCGGCACGAAAAGCTGCTTGTCTCGGTCCGCGATGACGATGTCGTACGTTGGCGCGAGGATTTCGTGAATACGCTCCAAGGCAAGGGAAAGACCACCCAACCCCAGCATCAGGCCGCCTGAACGCTGCTCATTTCACCAATCCAGGCTGAGCAGCACCACCTGCGTGTTTTTTATGCTTAGGTGAAACTGTTTTGTCGTTTAGAATGCTTAGTGGGAAGCGGATGCGGGAACCGGCGATTCAGCCGAAACTGTCACGCGTATGGAATTGACAGCCGTCCACGAGATGTGGGCGCGCTAAGGATCGTGGCTATGATACTCTATGGCGAATACGTCAGCCAGCAGGAGACTGCGCCCGTTCGCATCCTGGGCCTCGGCGGCGAGGGATGCGATATAGAGGCGGATAACGGATCACCATCGTTCGATAACGACTTCTCGTTGTGGATCGGGGCGGTGGGACCGTTTGCGGCCACGTTGTCCCACAAGACGCAAGCAGGTGCGGCGGTACGCTTCAAGGAACCGCTCGACGGTCGGATACTGCACCATTTCTCAGCCTGACGAGCGGCGACTCAGCCAATCGCTATACTCTTATCTCCCTCTCGCGGCGGCGGCTGACGCTGACCATAAATGACTTGGGAAGCTCAGCGCCAGGCTTTCGCAAATCTGTAAGCGTGGCGTGAAGGCCGCCAGTCCATCGACGCCACCCCTGCAAAAAGAGCGGCTATCAGCGCTTCCATCCAGCGTTGTGCAAGGCGGCCTACAGACCACGATTACGCAAAATTAGGCTTTGGAACCTGTGAAAACGCTGTGCCTCGGGCCGCGTGATCAGCAGAAATTGCAGTGACTGCACTGCCCTCTTGGTTTGAGAATAAACTCTCGAAAACCGATCAGATCGAGAACCATTTCCGATCTGTCTGCGCACCACCCCACGCCGTTTAACTTTATACCGACATGCGCGACTCAATTGGGAGATGGCGCATGAAGTATTACAAAAACAGCTGGAAAAGCATCTTGATAGGATGCCCATTTTTCATGGGCACCGTCATTTTTACTCCATCAATTTCGTACGCTGCCGAAATAAGCCAAGGGGCTTATTTTCTTGGATCACCAGAATACTCTTCATTTCAGTTAGAAGACTTGGGACCAACCACTCTATCTGCGGCTACTACTGCGCATTCCGATAGGCTCGTGAGCCACTATGGCGACGAAGGATCGGGCGTAGCGGGGGCCGACTTCATTCACGCCGACAGCACGGCCACCCAAGACGCGAAGGTGCCAAGTGATGGCGAAACGCGCAGCCAAGGCGCCCCTTCCCCGGCGCTTTCGGAAAGCGTTTCAAGGCTCACGTACGAAGACCAGCGCATATATAACCCCAAAACTAAATCGACTCGCGGCTGGACCCCCGGCCTCACTCGCATGGAACTGACTTATCAGGCTCTAAACATCATCGATTTCCATCCAGACCGTCGCGTGCTTGAGTCGCACTGACTGCATCGAAAAGAACCCGATGATCGGCAAGCGGCCCAGCAAAGGAAAGTTCCTCGCGATCAGCGGCGGTCTTGCAGCAGCCCATTTTCTGGCCGCTTGGGGCCTGGCCTCAATCGAAACCGATTATGCAAAAATCCTGGTCGGCGGAACGATCGTTACTAAGGGTGTCGTGATCGGGCTCAACTTTAGATAAATCTTGATCGCCAGCGGGCGGCTTATCACATCCAGCCGTGTTCCCATGCCTACTGAAATGCGCTCTGACACCAGTGCTCGCCGGTACAGTTCAAAAAGCATTGTTCCAACCAATTCAAAATGGATCTCTGGGGCTTCGTGCTCAGTGCCCGCGCAGAACTGCGGTTGATACCAATGGCCTCGCGCTCGTTCCTTGACGGGCTTGGGTCCGCCCCATATCGATATGTCACCTTCGCGCCCGCAATATCTGTGGGCATGGCCATGCAGCAGGAAACCCATGACGACCAAACTTCCCGTGCTCGTAACCGGCGGCGCCGGCTACATCGGCAGCCATGCCGTTCTGGCGCTAACAGATGCGGGCTGGCCGGTTACGGTCGTTGACAACCTAACCACCGGGTTTCGCTTTTGCATTCCCGACAATGTCCCATTTTATGAAGGTGATATCGAAGATTCGACACTCCTGGCACGCATCTTTGCAGAACAAAGGATCGGAGCGATCATGCACTTCGCCGGTTCGATCATTGTGCCGGAGTCAGTCGAAAATCCGCTCAAGTATTATCACAACAACACATCCAAAAGCCGCGCTTTGGTAGAGGCTGCGGTTAAGGCGGGCGTGGCGCATTTCATCTTCAGTTCCACCGCCGCCACCTACGGCGTGCCGGAAACATCGCCGGTGAAAGAAGATTCTGCCAAGCTGCCCATTAACCCCTATGGCATGTCCAAATTGATGACGGAGATCATGCTGGCGGACGTCTCGAACGCGCACCCGATCAACTATTGCGCGCTACGTTATTTCAACGTCGCTGGGGCCGATCCGCAAGGGCGGACAGGGCAATCGACAGCAGGGGCTACCCACCTCATCAAGGTCGCGGTCGAAGCGGCGCTAGGCCAACGCACGCACGTGAGCGTGTTCGGCACCGATTACGATACGCCTGACGGCACTGGCGTGCGCGATTACATCCACGTTTCGGATCTCGCCAATGCCCACGTCCTTGCCCTCGAAGCGTTGATCGCAACGCCAGAACGGTCGCTGACGATGAATTGTGGCTACGGCACGGGTTTCTCGGTTCTGGACGTGCTTGATGCCGTCGACCGCGTCACCAACCAGGCAATCGAGCGACGGATGCAGGAAAGGCGTCCCGGCGACCCTGCCGCTCTGATCGCCGACAACCAGCGCATTCTTGCCACCCTGCCCTGGGCTCCCAAGTATGCCGATTTGCCTACCATCGTCGATCACGCGCTGGCCTGGGAGCGTCGCCTCGTAGAATTGCGCAAGGGATAAGCCGCAAGCACTGCCGGCTGTTGCTCGGCTGGACCGCGCGCGCGGGTTAACTGTCAGCTAATACCATATGTGGACGGCCTCCTCCCTGCAAGGCGGTCACAGTGATTTGATCTAATCGCTTGCGTCCATATGTCCGGCCTTTGGGTGCGTCCGCGCATGG
>NZ_AKFJ01000090.1 GCF_000272475.1 Novosphingobium sp. Rr 2-17 | reverse complement strand
TTCGCCGAAGTTGTAGGCCAGGGTTGCCATGATCGAGTGCGAACGCCAGCGAGTGCGCAGGCTGTCGGTGCCGTAGTTCAGATCGACGTTGTCGACGTTCTGGAAACGGTACTTCAGGCCAACGTCAACGTGGCTGCTGATCGGCGCGCGGATACCCGCGATTGCCTGCCATGCAAAGCCGGTGTCCGAATCGTCGATGACATCAGCGTGGACGCGGGCAACGCCCGCACCGCCGCCGACATAGCCCTGAAGGCCGTCGTCGGGACCGAAGTCGAGCAGGCCATTGACCATGAACGACAGGTTGCTGGCGTCAGCGCCGCCAGAATACTTGATCTTCGCCTGGCGATAGCTGGCTTCGGTTTCGAGACGGAAAGGACCGAAGTCGTAACCGAGAATGCCGCCGCCGTCGAAGCCCTTCTTGAATTCGAGCTTGTCGGAAGTGCCATCATTATACTTAACGCTGGCGTCTTCAGTGAGCGTGCCACCGAAATCGAGTTCCAGATACCAAGACTTGTCGCGTGCGAACGCGGGAGTGGCGACGGCGGTTGAAGCCAGCGCCAGTCCTAGGACGAGTTTCCTCATACATTTCCCCTAAATAGAGATTGGAGCCACCGAGTGCGAGAGTGTCTAATCCCTCAACAAACGGGGTGCAAGCGCCCATTGGCTGCAACCGTTGCAGCAATGTCACGCTTAAAGGGGATCGAGGCCGTCATTAGGCATCCGGAATGGAATTCCCTCATGCTTATATACCCCTGGTCCATGCAACCCATTATGCCGTTGGGAAGATACCCAATGCCTGCAGCGCCGAGACGAGATCGATGATCGCGGCCCGAGCTTCCCCATCAACGGTGGAACCCCCAAGTAGTTCCACTGGCAACGTTGCTTTTTTCCAGGCGCCCGCAAAGAACCGCTCCTGGCGAGCGGCCTGATCGTAGACGCGCATTCCGTCACGCGGGGCTATGAAGGTCCAGCCGCCCCCCTGGCGAATGGCCAGTGCGCCATCATGTTCGGCCCAATCTCCCGTCGCGGTGGCACCTACTATCCACGCATCGCCGTCATTCGCGGCTGTTGGCGGGGTGGTTGTTTCACCCGAGATGCAACAATGCAAGATGGCGTCGACCCGTTCCAGCGCTTCGTTAACGAAGGCTTCCTTCTGCGCTTGACCGGCATAGAGCAGCGGCAGGGCGAAGCGGGGCGTGGCGCTATCGAAAATCAAGGGATCGCTCATTCAACATCTCCTGTGGGGAGCGGAAGGGGTTAAGGAATGGTGCAAAGGGTCAGCGGGTCCGACAAGGCATGGGTGCCTTGTTGACGGACGCGCAAGGTCGCACCGGGCCAAGTGGCGGACAGTGAGGCGAGCGTCGTGGTGGGAAGATCGAGCATGGCCTCGCTCACCGACCACAGCATATCGGGCGCATCGAGCGGGCCGAGCGTGACAATGTAAGTCTCGGACTGCTCGACCAGCGGAGTATCGATGCCATCCTGCCAATAACGCACCCCACGCGCGCGGCGTGTCCAGGTCAGGGTCCAGCCGCCGTCAGACCGAATAGCCCTACGCGGATGAACCGGGGCGAGCGGGCGCAGGGTGAGCCCATCCAATCGGACGGATGATGCCACCGGATCGGTATCCCCCCGCCCCACGGCGAGCACTTGCCGCTTCGTGTCTGAACCCAGCGTCGCGGCATCGAGCGCGACAAGTGGGGAGGACAAGAGTACGAAGGGCTCGCCCGTAACATGGGCGCCGATCGCGGCCTCGCTGCCGCCCAAGCCTCGCAGCAGACCTTCCAGCCCCCATCTGCCTTCGCCTAGCGAACTGGCCCTGGCGAATTGCACGATCTCGTCCCCCACCAGCGCCAAATTGGCGCCGTAAGCCAGTTGGCGGGTATCGGCGGAGGCAAGCTGCATGGCCGGGTCGATCAGCGTCACGGCCAATTGCGTGCCACGATCGAACAGCAGCGGACTGGCGATGGGCAGCACCGAGGTGGCCGCGCCGATGATGGCCCGGGTGCGCCCGCTGCCGCCGAGCGGGTGGAGTTCGCCGTCGCCACGATCGGCATAAAGCGCCGCGCCGCTCCAGTTGCTGCTCGTGCTGGAGACGGCGGCGTACTGGCGTGCGCTCCCGGAATCTTCGCCATCCATGGGCATTTCGAACGCGATGATCGTGGTCTGGCCCGGCGGTGCATCGAGCGGGGAATTGCCGCGCCCCGCATCGGCGGCAAGTTGCGGCGCGACATCGGCGCCAGTGGGAAGAACCCGCTCCAGCGCCAGTTCCACGCCGCCGTCGCGCCACTCCCATTGCGTCACGACCCACTGGCCCGCGATCCCAGGCAGCGCTACCAAAGCGCCGGGCGCCACCTTCGTGTTCAACTCGCTGGTGCGCCACGAGACGGTGTCGCGTGACCAGTCGATGCGGCGCGAGGTCTGTTCGATGAGCGTTCGCGCGGTTGTGGCATCCAGCACCGCAGGCAGTTCGATGGTGCGCGGCTCGCCCGGAGCGGCCCGCCCGGACGCGCGTTGCGCACTGGCCTGATAGTCGCGATCGAGATCGTAATAGCGCAGCACGGTCGGCGGCTGCGGGGAGGGGGCGGCCCGATTGCGCGCATAGCCCGATGCGGCCCCGAACGAATCGTCGTCGGTGGCGATGGCCGCTTCGGGAAGCTGGATCGCCGCGTCCTGCAGTCGTTCGCGTCCGATGACGATTCGGTCGCCCGCAACGTCGATCCGCAGCGGGATAACTTGATCGATTGTCTGCACATCGTCGATCAGGGCGGTTTCGCAGGCGTACCCGGCGATCCCGCCCAGCGGGACATCGGCGTCGATCTGGTCGAGCCCATCGCCCATCAAGTCCTGCAAGCCGAACGCGTCGTCTGCGATCACTTCGAAGGTCAGCGAGGGGATGCGGTTGTAATAGTCGGTTAGGTCCAAGTCTTCGAACACGACATAGGCCAGGCCGCGATGGGCGGGGCAGCGCTGCTCGCCTTCGCTGGCGGCGATGAGCGGGTCTGTCGGTTGGTCGCCATGGCCGGTGTAGATGCGCATTTCGCCGCCGACCTTGAGATCGCCGTCGGCGCCGCGCAGCAGCTTGCCATCGGCCCAGATGCGACCGATGCGCTGGATCGGACGGCTGGCGAGGGCGACCGCGAAGTTGGCGGTGTAGCTGTAGGTCGTGGTGGATGCGGAGCCTTTGCTGCCTTGCGTTTCGCTGTGTTCGACCAGCTCGGTCGCCCAGATCATCGTTCCGGCGGCGCGCATCCGCCCGAAATGGCGCGGGATCGTCTGGCCGTAGCTGGAAGTGGTGACGTCCAGTTCCTTGAGCCGCGCGCCCTGGCGGCTGGTGCCGAACAGCGCGGTATCGACCTGCCGCCCGACCAGCGTGCCGATGGCGCCGCCGATCGGTCCGCCTAGCGCGGTGCCGACCGCACTGAATGCAAGCGTTGCCATAGTCAGCTCCTGTGCGAGGTTGAGGTCGGCGCAAACCGCCAGTGGGCGACGATCGGCCATGCCGCCGGGTGCAGAGCCTCGACGACCCGGCGCAGGCCGGCGTGGGCGTGGACGACGCGGGTCCGCCCGGTCGCGATCACGAGGTGGTGCTGGCAAAGGCTGGGCCGCAGCATCAGCACGTCGCCGGTGCGGACATCGCCGCCCGCCGGAGCCATGCCGATTTTGGCCACCAAGCCTGTAAGGTCCGGCTGGGTGCGCGAACGCAGGGTGTAGCCGTTGGGTAATCGGATAGACGCGCCGCATTGCTTCAGCGCTGCCTCCAGCACACCGATGCAATCGAGCCCAACCCGCGAATCGCGCCCGTGCAAGCGGAACGGCACGCCCACGAGCGTCAGCGCCGCAGCGGCGAGATCGGTGCCCATCATGCGCTCGGGCTCGGGTAGCGGGTGAGGAGATCGTTGCCGGGCAAATAAGGCTCGCCTCGAAAGTTGAGCGCGTTGCCGAAGCGGCTGGCGCAGGTGTCGAGGGTGTGATCGCAGCCCTCGCGGGCCAGCGCCGGGGTGCCGATCGGGATGGCGTCGTCGAGCGGCACGTCCATAACCAGCGCATCGGCTCCGTCGCTCCCCATCACGCCCATCACGGCTCCTGCTTGCGGCCCGTCCAGCCAGCGCACGGTGCCGCCTGCGTAGATCGCCGAATCGAGCGGTGGGTCGAAGGCTGCGGCGTTATAATCCGGGTTCAGTCCGGCGAGCCGAACCTCGCGGGTGAATTTCGCCGGGTTGAGGTTGCACCCTGGCCCGCAGAATTCCGCCCGACACACGGGGCTGGTGCGCGGCGTGGGATCGCGCTGCAATTCGGCCTTGCGTGAGGATAAGTCGGCGCTGAAACTGCCGTCCGCCTGCGAGACGGCACCGATGCTGCCGGCGTAGAGCACTTCGCGCGTCCCGGTCTCCCAATCGACCAGGCCGATGCGGACTTGGGCGCCGTCGTACCGGCCAGCCGCCAGGTCCGCCTCGTCGATCGCGTCATGGCTGATCGCGCCTTGCACTTCGGCGCTGTCCGCCTCGAAATCCGCCGATTTGCGGATCGAGGCGGGCACCATGCCGGGGGAGGCGCGGTGGAGTATCCCGTCGAACCACAAGTCCTGGTCGTGCGTAGTAAGGCCGATCGTCACCCCATCCTTGCGCAGCACGCGCCAGAACATGGCGACCGTTTCCAGGTCGCTGGCAAACCAGATGCGGGTCATGTCGCCTCCCGGATTTCGACCACCGGCACGCTGGGCGCTTCACTGGCGGCGAAGGCAGCGCCCGAGATTTCCAGGCTGTCGTCGGCGAAGCGGACCGGCACGTCGAACCGGAAGCCGGCGGCCACTAGTTTGTTGGCGGCGGGCGGCGCAGCGAAGGTGATCGTGCCGCCGTGGCCCAGTGTCCAGTTGCCGGCCTGCACCACGCCATCGACCGAAACCACAATGCTGGCGAAGTCGGGGCGGGTGATCCGCCGGACTTGCACGGCGTCGCCGCTGCCATAGCGTTTGACCAGCGCGAAGTCGGCTTTCAGGCCGTCGCCGATGCCGATTTGTTGATCGGTGGCGGCCGGCGCGCCCGTCATCCCGTTCGAGCTATGGTCGCTGGGATCGCGCAGGCGAAAGCCACGCGCCGGGCCGCGTCGCGCGCGGTAGAACGCAATCAACGCGCCCAGTTCCGCTTCCGAGCGCACGCCTGGCCCGACGTCGAAGCGCAGCCGTGCGTTCGACCACACGCTGTTGCGCCGCTCGAACCCGGAAGCGGACACCGAAATGCTGGTCGAGAACTCAGCCGCCACGCTGGCATCGCTGCCGAGCGCAAGGGGATAGGGCACGTCGTCGAAGGCTTGCATAGCGTCGTCTCCTTCGCTGTCGGTCGAGGTGGCGGGCAGGCGGACGTATCCGTCGCGCGTGATCTGGGGCAGCGCCCAGACCACGATCTCGTGCGGGGTGCGCGTTTGCGCTTCGTCCACGGCGGCATCGATCTGGCGCCAGTGATCGGTGTGGTCCGCATCGGCCACGAAGCCGGCTAGGTAGTCCTGCTCGTCGGGGGGGTAGCGAAGGCGCGCGTTCACTTCAGCGTAGGCCGCTCGGCGCAAGCCGTCGGCGCCATTGGTGACCCAATCGTAGTCCTCCACCTGCAACCGATCGAACGCGGGCGAGGCCCAGCCGACCGGGAGGTTGGCGCGTTTGAGTTCGGGCATGTCAGGCGCGAGCAGCGTGGGCGTGAACACCAGCGCCAGTGCCTCGACCGGGGCAGGAGCCACGGCGCTGCGAACGGCGGCCACCACAGCGGCGGTAGAGCCGGCGAGCGTGGCACCGGCGTGGTCGAGCAGCGCCTTTTGCGCGGCGTTCAAACCTGCGCGCATGTCCGGGATGGCGACGGGCGATCCGCCGAACGCGGCCTTGGCGGCATCATCGTAAAGACAGATGCGACCATCCGCGAATGTCCACCACCATGGCTCGCCCACCTGGAAGCGCACTGGGGCGCCGGCGTCCTGAATCAAAGCCGCGAACTCTCCCGCGACCGCCTGCAGCCACGCCATCGCTGCGGTGCTGGCGGGAGACAGCAAGGTGGAGGGCGGGTCCCACCCGGTCAGCGCCGGATTGCCGGCAAGGTCGCGCTGCTTCCACGCGGCGGGGCAATGCTGGTCGAGCAATTCGTAGGACAGCGAGGCGACCGGGCTGAACCCCATCGCTATCGCCTCGGCAAACAAAGCGCGATGCCAGCTTCGCGTTGGTCCGTTGAGCGGATCGGCGCCTTGCCCTGCCAGGAGCGCGCCGTCGGTCTGCGTGAGCCTAAAGTAATGGCTCATGCCGACGTAGTGGATCAGCGAGCCGCGATAGCCGAGTTGGCGGACGTTGCGCAGCAGCCGTGCCGGGGTCTGGACGCCCTGGTCGTCGTAGCCGCTGGCAAGCCCCAAGCCGTGCGGCGGCACGATCACGTCGCCGATTTCCAGCATCGCGCGGCTGCCATCGACGGCGATGGCGCTCATCTCGATCCAGCCTTCGGCTTCGGCGGGAAGCGCGGCGGTGCTGGCACCGTCGTAGCCGGGCGGGGCGAACGAGATGAACATCCGCTCGATCGCGCCGGGCCACACCGGGTCGGCCTCGCCCGGCAGCGAGAAGCCGCCGTCGAGTTCGGAGAACGCCAGCGAAACTTGCGCGTCGGTCGCGGAGCCTTGCGCGTAGTTCCACAACCGCACGTACCAGGTTCGCGCCGCGCCAGCCAGGTCCTTGCCCTCGATCGTCAGGGTAGGGCCGTTGACCTGGTCGAGCGCGATGACCCCGCCCGACCGCCAGCGAAAGCTCAGCGTGGTGTGGGCGTAATCGCGGTCGGTCTTGTAGGCGAGCAGCGGATGATCGTGGCGATCGACGCTGTCCCAGATCAGCCCGCCCAAGTCCGCATGGCGCAGGAACGAGGCTTCCACCCGCAGCGCGTCGGGCGAGGTGGACACCACCGTCGCCACCATCGGGCGCGGGAAGTTGACGGTCCAGAAGCGCGGATCGAACCGGGTGATCCAGTCGCTCGCCTGTCCTTCGCGTTTGCTCGCAAGCCAGAATGCCATGACGATCGTACCTCTTCTAGGATTGGCGGAGCGCGCGGCGCACGGCGCTGGCGACCTGGCGCGACGATCGCTGCAGCGATTGCGGCGTGCTCGATCCGCGCGCGGCGTTGACGTCGATCGCCACCTTCACGTCGCGGCTGGCGGAACCGCCGCTCGCCTCGACCCGCCCGGCGGAGGTGGGTACGAACACTTCCGGCCCACGCTCGCCCACAACATAGCCGCGCCCCGGCGAGACGTTGCCCCCGGTAGCGCGGCCCGGAAGGCCCATCAGGCCTGAAACGAGGCCGGAGAGGTCAAGTCCGGCCCCGCTCCCGCTCGATCCGCCGCCGCCAAATGCCGAGGACAAAGTTCGCGTCGCCTGCCCGGCGATCGCATCGAGCGTCGAATTGGCGGCTCGCTTCAGATCGTCGAAGCCCAGGCTGCCTTTGCTGATCGCGTTCGAAAGGCCGCTTTCCAGAGCGCTGCCGGCCTTGGTGAAGCCGGGAACCAGGTCACCCTCCACAGCGCCGCGCATTTGCGCGATGTCGCGGGCGAAGCCATCGGTGCCAGCGCGCACTTCGACCATCAGAGTTTCGATGTCATCGCTCATGATCGTGCTCCATCAGACGTTGCAGGGTTTGCCGGTCGAAGCCTTCGGTAGCGCCGCCAGAGGCAGACAGACCGAGCGCGGCGGCCAGTTCGGCGGGCGTCGCGGACCAGAAGTCATGCGGGCGCCAGCCCAAAGTGCGGGCCGCCATCCCGCACAGCGCCAGCGCGGTGGTGGCGAAGGGCTGGCTCAACCGCTGCCTTTCAGGATCTGGCTCAGCAAGCTGCGCAACGGGGCGGCGCAAGCGGCAAGCCCTTGTTCCACCACGGCTTCGCCCACATCTTCGCGCGCCAGGCCATCCTGGTCGGTCAGGCAGTGCCAGAACAGCGCGGCCAGTTCGTTCAGGCGCAATTTGCCGTCGCCCGCCCGCTCGACGAGCGTGAACAAGGGACCGAGTTCCTCTTCGGCGGCGACCAGCGCGGTGAAGCTGGGGCGCAGCAGCCGGGCGACGCCGGCGACGAGCAGGGTGGCCTCGCCGCGCAAGGCATTGGCGATCCCGCTCATGCCCCCACCTGCACTGCGGCTACCTGGCCGGAGCTTTCAAGCTGGATCGTGTAGTTGCGCTCGCCGTTGAAATCGCCGGCGTAGTCCAGCCGCTGGACCAGGAACTGGCCGCGAAGCTTGTCGCCGTCCTCGAAGCTCAACTCGTAATCGGCCAGGGTGCCAGCGAGCGCGGCGGCGCGGATCTGGGCTTCGGCGGTGCTGCCCAGGAAAATCCCGGCAGCGCTGACCGAAACCGAGCGCACCCCTGCGCCCGAGAGCAGTTCGCGCCAGCCGCCGCTGCCTTTGTTGGTGATGACGACGGTGTCGCCCGTCACCGAAAGCTGCGTGGTGCGCAGCCCGGCGACGGTCTGGTAGACGGCGGGCGAGGCGCCGTTGGCGATCTTGAGCAGGAACGCGCTGCCTTTCTGGGCGGCCATGGGAAGCTCCTTGAGATTGAGGGGATCAGTGGGTGAGGATGCGGAAGCGGTATTCGAGCAGGATCGCGCGGCGGCTTTCTCCGCGTTGTTCGGCGCGGGCGCGCAGGAACACGGTGGAGACGACCCGAAAGCCCGCTTGGGCGCGCGGCAGGCTCTCCACCCGCGCCTCGATGGCGGCGACCAGCGCGGCGGCAGTGTCGGGCGCATCGCCCCGGCACTGCAGTTCCAGCGCCATGCGGATTTCGCGGCCTTGGTGGGTCTTGCAGCTCCAGTCGGTGCTGGAACTGGCGGTGAGGGCGAGCCAGGGCAGGCTGGTGCGCGAGGGCGCTTCCTCGACCACTGCGTTGAGTTCCGAGGTCAGCGTGGGATCAGCAGCGAGCCAGCCCAGCAGCGCAGCACGAAGGGCGATTTCCATGGACTATCCTTTCGCCGTGGTCGGCCAGAGCAGGTCGGCGCGGCGCCAGCGGGTTTCATCACCCTGGCGTTCGAGGCGGCGGCTTTGGGCGTGAGCCTCGGCCAGCGCCTTGGCACGCGCGGTGAGGCGCTGGGCGAGGCGGTCGAACCCGCTCATCGCAGGCGCAACCGGCGCCAGGGTCGCCACAATGCCGCCACCGAGGCAGGCGGCAGCGGCGCGGCGCCATCGCCTTCGCGCTGTCGGTGCTGGTGCGCGGCAAGGCGGATCACGCCGTGGCGGATCGAATCGGGGAGGGCCTCCCACATCGGCGCCAGGCCTGCGGTGAAGCGCACGGCGATGCGGCCCGTGGTAGCGGTAAGCGGCAGGCGGACGCGGCCAGTGCCGTCGGCGTCCAGTTCGATCGCATAGCCGTCGCTGCCGAGCGCCAGGCGGCTGCCGTCTGCGGCGATGTCCTCGACCGTGGTAATCGCCAGGACGGGGCGCGTGGCCAAGGTGTGCCAGCCAGAGTTGGCGGCCAGCACTTCCTCGCAGCCGCACTCCAGCGGCATCTGGCCGGTAAAGCCCTCGCACGTTTCGAGCGCCATCGCGAGCAGCGCGGACAGCGCCGCATCGTCGCGGCAGGTGGTGATGCCGAGCCACTGCTTGAGTTCGGCCAGTGCCGAGGTCGGCAGCTCTGCCGGCGAAAGGATGACCCGGTTCATGAGCGGCTCCGAACGGTGAAGGGGAAGGGCGACGGCAGAGGGTGCCCGCGCCGCCGAGGAGGGCAGCGGCGCGGGCGACAGGCGCGGGATCAGGGGAGGGGGAAACCCCGCGCCCGCCTGTCAGGCAGGCATCAGGCCGCGATCTTGAGCAGCTTGATCGCGTCGGAATCGAGCACCTGGCCGCCGATCCGCTTGGTCGCGTAGAAGTTCACAAACGGCTTGTTGGTGTAGGGATCGCGCAGGATCGAGGTCGTGCTGCGCTCCGCGATCAGGTAGCCGGCGCGGAAGTTGCCAAACGCGATCGGGAAGGCGTTGGCCGCCACGTCCGGCATGTGCTCGGCCTCGACCACTGGATAGCCCAGCAAGCGGTTGGGCTGGCCTTCCATCAGGCCAGGCTGCCACAGGAACGAGCCGTCCGCCGCCTTGAGCTTGCGCACCACCGCCAGCGTCTTGGAATTCATCACCCAGCTTGCGCCCTGGCGATGGCCGCCCTTGAGCGAATGGACCAGGTCGATCAGCTTGAGTTCGGGCGAGGTATCGAACCCGGCGGCGGCGCCCGAGGCGATGAACTGCAGGGAGCCGAAGGCGCGTGCAGCATCCCCGGTCGCGGCGGTCGGCGCGGTCAGGAAGCCCTTGGGCTGGTTGGTGCCGGTGCCGGTGATGAAGGCCGCGCCTTCGGCCCGTGCGAATTCACTGGCGATCTCATTCGCCAGCCAGTCCTGGATATCGAACGCCGCATCGTCGAGCATGGCCTGGCTGGCAGATGGGTTGGCGTAAAGTTCGCCCGAGGGCGGCACGATTTCCGCAAAGGCCGGCGTGGTCGTCTCGGTACGCGCGCCGGTCTCGCTGACCCAGCCCGACGACGTACCGCTGGTGGTGATGAGCTTGCGGTAGCCGGCCGTGCCGGTCTGCACCACCTGGGCGATCGAGCGGATCGGGCTGATCGCCTTGAGCCGCGCCGATATAACCGCGTCAATTTCCCGCGGAACGGCATAGCCGCCGTCTGCGGCGACCGCGCCCGAGAGCGACTTCAGTTCGGTTTCGCGGCCCGAGCGCAGATAGCCTTGGATGAAGCTTTTCACCTCGATGCTCTGGGCACTAGCGAGTGCGCCTTCGATGATCGGACGGGCAGCGGCGCGGCCGACGCGATCAAGGCGCGACTTCACGTCCTCGACATCGCCGCGCAGCGTTTCGACGGCGGCTTCGGTGGCGTCCTGCCGGGTGACGAGATCGAACGATGCATCCAGCGATTCGACCGGGACTGGGGATTGCATGGGGCATTCACCTTATCGTGGGGGAAGGGGGCGTGGGGAAAGGAGAGAGGGCGGTCAGGCGACGAGGTGGACTCGCGCCGCGAACTGCATCGGGTGGGTGACGAGGCTGACTTCGAGCAATTCGATGTCGAGCAGTTCGCGCCCCTGCGTCGTGCGGCGGCTGCCGCGTGTGCGGTAACCGAACGAGAGGCCCGTCACCGCGCCGCGCCTGAGCGAGAGGCCGGCGGCGCCATCGGGATTGTCGATGGTGGCGACCACGCGCAGGCCGCGGATGTCCTCGGCGACGGTATCGACCCAGCCGATGCGCAAGTCCGCGTTGTGCTGCCAGAACAGCGGCAGCGGCAAGCAGCGCTCGGCCAGGGTGCGGGCGAAAGCGCCCGCGCGAATGGTGTCGTGCGCGGCGTCGGGCTTGCCGAACAGCGCGGCGTAGCCGGCGAGGCGCAGCGGCGGTGATGCGCCGGTCATCGCAGCATCTCGGTCGCGCCCAGGCGCACGGCGATGCCCAGTAACAGCAGCGCAAACACGCCGCGCACCACCCAGCCGATCGCGGCGGTGCGTGCGCTCGACTTGGCATCGCGCCAGGCCTGGAGCAACTCGCGCAGTTCGCTCACGTCGTCGGGCGCGGTGACATCGTCGAGGCCGACGCGGGCGAGCATCCGGCGCGCCCCCAGTTCGCTGGCTTCTTCGACGATGGCGCGCAGGGTCACCAGATCGTGGCCCTGGTTTGCCGCCTGGCTCATCAGGCCGACCAGTACATCGTTAGAGTTCATGATTTGTTCTCCAAATCAGGGGCGGTGTGCGGTGGAAGGCCAAGCATCGCGCGCTTTTCGTCGTCGCCCAGAAAGCCGGCAGCGTTCACTTGCGTCCACAATCGCTCGCGGTCTTCGGCCAGCGCGGGTACGCGGTCGAGGTCGATGGCCAGCGCGGCATCGGGGAACCATGGCGCCAGTCCCTCGCCGATCGCGGCGAAGATCTTGGCGGCCAGCGGCAGCAGGGTCAGCCGCCACAGCGCCCGGTTCGCCTCTCGATAGTTGGCGTAAGTCGCATCGCCCGGCAGCCCGATCAGCATCGGCGGAACCCCAAAGGCCAGCGCGATGTCGCGCGCGGCGGCGGCTTTCAGCGTGGCGAAGTCCATATCCGCCGGGGTCATCGCCATGGCCTGCCACTTGAGGCCGCCTTCCAGCAACATCGGTCGCCCGGCGTTGTTCGATCCGGCATAGGCTGTGGCAAGCTCGGCCTTGAGCCGGTCGAACTGGTCGGGCGTCAGGGTGTTGCCGTCGCCCGGCTCGTAGACCAGCGCACCCGATGGCCGCGCCGCGTTTTCCAGCAACTGGCGGTTCCAGGTGGCAGCGGCATTGTGGGTCGCCACCGCTTCTTCCGCCGCTTGCAGGCAGCCCGCGCCGTAATGGTCGTCCGCCGGGTGGAAGGCGTGGATGTGGACCAGGTTGGGCGAGGCATCCTCGTCGACCAACGGGATCACCAGCCGCCGCCCGGCCACATCGTAGGCATAGGCGCTGGGCCAGCCGTCCTCGCCCTGGACCACGGTGACGCGCTCCGGCCGCAGCGCGAACAGTTCGACCGGACGGCCTCGCGCGTCTTTGAGGATCTGGACGTAGGCATTGCCGTGCAGCAGCAAGTGCGAGGCCAGCGTCTCCAGCAGCGATTGTCCGGCGCTGGTTTCGTTGATCAGGGCGAGCAGCTTGCCGTCCACGGGTTTCAGCGGCGCGCCACCGATGCCCTCGGCCACCAGCCGTACCGCGCGCTGAACCACCGGGTTCTCCAGATAGGCGCGCTTGACCGCGACGGTATATTCGAACGGCGCCCGCTTGGCCCCGGCATCGGCAAAGAACCACGGCGAAGCCGCGCCGCGCGCCAGCGGCACCCGGGCAGTCTGGCCCTTGAAGGCGGCGACGAGTGTATCGATGAAGGACATGAATTCCCTTTCGAGGCGGGGTTTGTGGGGTTGCCGGTTTCGTCGAGTTTGAGCCTCGGCCGGATCTGTTCAATTCTTCGTCATCCCCGCGAAGGCGGGGACCCAACTGACGCTATTGCAGCCTGCACCGTCATCAGCTGGGTTCCCGCCTTCGCGGGAATGACGAGGGTTTTGTGGCGGAGATTTGGGGCGAATCCTCACGCCAGGCTAACCCGAGGCTGGCCCATCTTCCCCAACATCAGCTCCGTCAGCGCCCACACCAGCGCATCGGCGCGATCGGGGGAGCGGCCCGGTCCCTGGTAGTCACCACCCGCCACCAGACCCGCCATCTCGTCCTCCAAGTCCGGGAACGTTCCGGCGTGGCGGACGCGGCCTGTTTCGTAGAGCGCGGCGACCGGTTCGGCGCGGGCGACTTTGCCGCGGCTGGCGTGGACCAGCCGCAGCGGCAGGGCCTGTTCGGCAGCGCGCAGCACCGAGGCGACCATGGCGCCGCCCTGGTTGGCTTCGGCCACCACTCGGTCCGCACCCCACGCCTTGGCGGCCTCCGCCACGGCGCGGGCCCAGCGCTCGGGGCTGGCCCGGCGGACCGAGCAATCGGCCAGCACCCAGCCGGTCCCGTCCGCCGAAAGCCCGGCGACGGCGATGCCGCAAGCGTCGCCTTCCGCCGAAGCCGGGGGATCGACCGCGACGATCACCCGCACCAGCGGCGGCGCGGCGTCCGCCCGGCAGGCCTCGATCAAGGCGCGTGGCCATAGCGCGCCATCGACTTCGGCGATCAGTTCGCCGTCCAGTTCCTGCCGCCCCAACAACGAGCGGCCAAAGCGGCGGCGGATGTCGCGCACGAACCGCGCCGGCAGATTGGCGTGGTTGTCCTCGGTGCGCCCCCGCGTCACCACGAGGTCGGCGTCCGGCTCGGCGAGCAGGCGCTGGACCAGCGGCACCGCGCGCGGCGTCGTCGTCGCCATGGCGCGCGGGGTTTCGCCCAGGCGCAGGCCGAACAGCAGGTTGTCCCAGGCGCGGGTGGCGCGGGCGGAGGCATTGTCCCACTTGGCGATCTCGTCGCACCAGGCATGGCTATGCTGGGGGCCGCGCAGCATTTCCGGCTCGGCGGCGGAATAGAGCATGGCCTGCGCGCCGTTGGGCCACACCAGCCGCCGCAGCGACGGTTCGAAATCAGGCCGCCGCCGCAGCGGACACACCGCCAGGATGCCGCTTTCGCCCTCCACCATTACCGCGCGCACCTCTGGCATGGAAGCGCCGACGAGGGCGATGCGGGCGGCAGGATTGCCCTCGGCGACGGAGCGGACCCATTCCGCCCCGGCGCGGGTCTTGCCGAAACCGCGCCCGGCCAGGACCAGCCAGGTGCGCCATTCGCCATCGGGCGCAAGCTGCTCGGGCCGCGCCCAAAAGCGCCAGTGCGTGGGGAGTTCTTCGCGTTCTTGTTCGGACAGCGACTCCAACATCTGGCGCCGTTCAACCGGCGGTAGCGCTTCCAGGATCGCGAGATGGTCATCGTGCGGCATCGGCGTCGTTATCCTGCGAAGAGGTGTGTTCCGATGCGGCGAGAGCGAGGCTGCGCTCGCGCATCTTCTCGATCTTGGCGTTGATGGAATCGAGGATCGCCTCGGAATTGCGGTTTTCGATCACCGCGCGCTGGCGTGCTGCCGCTTCGCGGTGGGCGACCAGAAGGCGAAAGGCGATGGCGTTATCGAACACCCGAACGCCGCGCTTCACGCCTGGGGCAGACTTCACCTCGCCTTCGCGCAACCGTTGCAGCAGCGACAATTCGAGGTGATCGTATCCTTCGCACAAGGCTTCCTGCCATTGGCGATAGAACCGTGGATCGACACGGCGGGCTTCGTAGGCGCGGGACGTTGTGATCTCGGCTGCCTTGGCCGATGCGGTGACGTTGGATGTGGCGGCGAGTGCGTTCAGGAAAGCCTTGCGCCAATCGCGAGGGGCGGAGCTGACGCGTTTGGCCGCGCGCTTTTTGGCCGGGGTCTTGTCCGCCATGCAGCCTCCGTCTGTGGGTTGGTGGGAAGCGGCGGCGATCTTCGCAAAGCTGCGTTTTCTGCCGCTGTTCATGATATGTACCGATTTGCGGCCTGAATGTCAAGTCAAATAACCAAATAGGTTAACTCTTGCCGCTGATGGCGTGCGCCTCTAAGCAGCGGCGGGGATTTTGCCTCGGGGGAACCGTGATGTTGCGCCGTCTGTACGATTGGACCATGGCCAAGGCGGGGCATCGCCATGCCGGCTGGTGGCTGGCCGCCTTCGCGTTCCTGGAAGCCAGCTTTTTTCCGGTGCCGCCGCACCCGCTGCTGGGCCTGATGTGTCTGGCCGAACCGAAGAAGGCCGTCCGCTTCGCCGCGATCGCGACGCTGGGTTCGGTCTTGGGCGGGTTGCTGGGCTATGCGATCGGCCACTTCGCGTATGAAGCGTTCGGGCAGCAATTGCTGCAGGCGCTGGGCCTGGCGCAAAGCTTTCCCAAGGCGGCGTGCTATTTGCGCGAATACGGGCCGGAAATCCTGATCATCAAGGGCGCGACGCCGATCCCGTTCAAGCTGCTGACGATCACGGCAGGGTTCATCGGCATGAACCTGCTGGTCTTCATCGGCGCATCGATCATCTCGCGCTCGATCAGCTTCATGATCGTGGGCGTATTGTTCCGCTTGTTCGGGGCGCCGATCAAAGCCGTGATCGACAAGCACCTGGGCAAAGTGACGATCGCGTTCGTGGTGCTGGTGGTCGCAGGCTTCATGGCGCTCACGCTGCTCAGCGGTGGCAGCAAGCAGACCACCGAGAAGTGTGCTGCGGCAGCGGCGGTTCAGCCCGCTTGAGCGGAAACATGCACTGAGGCGGGGCGTTGGGGCCAAAGTATCTAAACGAGGTATTCCCTCAAGGAGACCAGCCCATGCCGCTCAAGATCGCCGTCATCGTCGGCAGCCTGCGCCAGGATTCGTACAACCGCCGCCTGGCCGAGGCGCTGGTGAAGCTGCCGCAGGCGAACGACCATGCCTTCACCTTCGCCGACATCGCCGCGCTGCCGCATTACGATCAGGACCACGACGGCAACCAGGCCGATAGCGTCAAGGCGCTGAAAGCCCTGATCGGCGGTTCGGACGGGGTGCTGTTCGTGACGCCGGAATACAACCGCTCGATCCCCGGCGTGCTCAAGAACGCGCTCGACAACGGCTCGCGGCCTTATGGGCAAAGCTGCTGGGCGGGCAAGCCGGCAGGCGTGATCGGCGTTTCGATCGGCGCGGCGGGCACCGCAATGGCACAGCAGCACTTGCGCAACGTGCTGGCCTACCTCGACATGCCCACGCTGACCCAGCCCGAGGTGTTCCTGAAATGGAGCGACGAGTTGGTGACCGCCGATGGCACCGTGGGCGAAAAGTCCGCCGAGTTCCTGGGCGGCTGGCTGGCCGCGTTCCTCAACCTGGTCGCAATCCACCGCGCCTGAGCTTGGCCCCGGCGCGGCGGCGTAGCTCTTAGTCCAGAATGCCCACCGCATTGCCGGCGCGGATGAACATGCCGATGATCTGCTGGACTTGCTCGGCGGAATGTTCGGCGCACAGCGAGCAGCGCAGCAGGGTCATGTTCGCAGGGGTTGCCGGCGGGCGGGCGAGGTTCACGTAGAGCCCTTCGTGCAGTAGCGCTTCCCACATCGCGGCGCCGCGCTCCAGATCGGGCATGATGACGGCGATGATCGCGCTTTGCGGCTCGCTGGTGCCCAATTGGAACCCGGCATCGCGCAGGCCCTTGTGCAGCGTCTTGGAGTTTTCCCACAAGTGCGCGCGCTTGGCCCCGGCGTGCATCAGCTTGCGCACCGAGGTGGCGGCGGTGGCGACGACGCTGGGCGGCAGGCTGGCGGTGAACACGTAAGGACGGCAGACCAGGCGCATGATCTCAAACTTGGGATGGTTCGACACGCAAAAGCCGCCGACGGTGCCGACCGACTTGGAGAAGGTGCCGATCACGAAGTCCACGTCGTCCAGGCAGCCCTGGTCTTCGGCGACGCCGCGCCCGTTGGGGCCGATGAAGCCCATCGAGTGCGCTTCGTCCACCAGCACCATCGCGCCGTACTTCTTGGCGACGGCGACCATCTCCTTGAGCGGGGCAATGTCGCCCAGCATCGAATAGACGCCTTCGAGGATCACCAGCTTGCCCGCGCCTTCGGGAATGCGGCGCAGGCGCTTTTCCATCGCCTCGATGTCGTTGTGCTTGAATGGCACGACTTCGGCATCGCCCATCTTGCAGCCGTCCCAGATGGAGGCGTGGCTATCGATGTCGAGGACGATGTAGTCGCCCTTGCCGGCAATGGTCGAAATGATCCCCAAGTTGGCCTGGTAGCCGGTCGAAAAGACCATCGCGTGGTCCATCGCGTAGAAATCGCATAGCGCCTGCTCGACCGCCTTGTGCCCGGCATAGGTGCCGTTGAGCACGCGGCTGCCGGTGGTGCCTGCACCGAAATCGTCCAGCGCCTGCTTGCCCGCCGCGATCACGTCGGGGTCGAAGGTCATGCCCATGTAGTTGTAGGTGCCCAGCAGGATCGTCTCGCGCCCGTTGCACAAGGCCACGGTGGGCGAGAGCACCTTTTCCATGACCAGGCCGAACGGATCGGTCACGCCGGTGGAAAGCAGGCCCTCGCGCATCGCGATCAGGGGATCGAACTTGCTGAACAAGTCGACGTGGGGCTGGGTTACGTTGTCACTGAGCATGTCGGTCATGGCGGTATTCGTTCAACCCTGCAGCTTGACCACGGCGTCGACGAGCTGGCCGTAGTTCTCGATCTCGGCCTGCTGGTTCATCGAGATGATGATGTCGAAATCGTCCTCGATCGCGGCGACGAAATCCATGACGGTCAGGCTGTCGAATTCCAGGTCGTCGGTAAAGCGGGTGGCATCGGTGATGGCCACGCCCTTTTTGTTGAAGGGCTCAAGCAGCGCTGCGATGCGCGCCGAGGTCTCTGAGCGGTCCATGGTTCAATCAACTCCGAAGTTCGGGCGGCTTGTGGCCGGGAATTGCGGCGCAAAAGCGGCCTGAGGGTGCGATGTCAAGCAAATGGGCCTACAACAGCGCCCGGACGGCCTGCATGAACGGCCCGATCGAGACCGGCTTGGCCAGATAGCCCTCGGCGCCGGCCTGGCGGATGCGTTCTTCGTCTCCCTTGCCGGCATAGGCCGTGACGGCCAGTACCGGGATGGTGCGCAACACCGAATCGCTCTTTGCCGCCTCGATCAGGTCCAAGCCTGAGACGTTGGGGAGCTGGATGTCCATGATGATGAGGTTGGGCACGAACTGGCGCGCGCTTTCCAACGCGTCGAGCCCGTCGGCGACGGGCTCCACAGCATAGCCCTGGCTCTTGAGCACGTCGCAAAAGAGCTTTCGGTTGAGGTCGTTGTCCTCGACAACGAGGATTCGCTTTGCCATTTCGAGGTCTGAACACCAATTAGAGGGTCCCGGACCCATCTATGCCACGTAAGCGAGGCTGACAATTCTTCGAGAACCGCCATCCCCACCCGTCGATCCGGCCGCATTGGCGCTTCAAGCGCTGGGCTGGGTCTTGTCCGACGAAGATCGCGCCTCGCGCTTTCTGGCGCTGACCGGGCTGACCCCCGATGCACTGCGTGAATCGCTGGCGGAGCCGGGCACCCTGGGCGCGGTGCTGGAATTTCTGTGCTCGCACGAACCCGACCTGGTGGGAGCGGCCGATGCCCTGGGGGTAAAGCCGCAGACGCTGGTCGGCGCCCGCGAAAGCTTGTCGCGATGAGCCGGCCGCTGTTGATCACCGATTGCGATGAAGTGCTGTTGTACATGGTGCAGCATTTCGCCGACTGGCTGGGCGAGGAGGAAGGCGTCACCTTCGATCTGGGCGGCAACGATTTCGTGCGCGCGATGCGCTACGCCAGGGATGGCTCGCCGGTGCCGGAGGACGAGATCTGGCGGCTGCTGAACTTGTTCTTCGATGGCCAGATGCATCGCCAGACCCCGGTCGAAGGGGCCGTCGCGGCAATCGCCAGCATCCGCGAGCATGCGGACGTGGTGGTGCTGACGAACCTGATGGACTTTCGCCGCGATGCGCGGCGCGCGCAGTTGCTGGGGCATGGGATGGACCTTCCGGTCTACACCAACCAGGGTCCGAAAGGCCCGGCGCTCAAGGCCATCCTCGACGAATACCAGCCCAGCCGCGCGGTCTTCATCGACGATCTGTCGCAGCATCACGGCTCGGTCTTCGAAGTGACGCCACATGTGCGTAGGTTGCACTTGTGTGCCGAGGGCCGCATCGCCCCCCATATCACCTGCGCGCACATCGCCGGCCATGCCCATGCCCGGATCGACGATTGGGATAGCGCCTTGCCCTGGCTGCTGGACAGCCTGACTAGTGAAGAAAAGGATCTACAAGTCCATGAGTGAAATCGATGTCCGCCTGGCCGAACTCGGCCTGACGTTGCCAGAGCCGTCCGCGCCGGTCGCGGCCTACGTTCCCGTCGTGGTCGCAGGCGGGATCGCGTATGTCTCGGGCCAGATTCCGTTCGTCGATGGCGAACTGTTCAAGGGCCGGCTGGGCGACAACGTCTCGCTGGAAGAAGGCGTGACCGCCGCGCAGGCATGCGGGGTGATGATCCTGGCGCAGCTCAAGGCCGCGCTCGGTTCGCTCGACAAGGTGGAGCGCATCGTCAAGCTGGGCGTCTTCGTCAATTCGACGGCGGCCTTCACCGATCAGCCCAAAGTCGCCAACGGCGCGTCCGAACTGATGGTCGCGGTGTTCGGCGAGGCGGGCAAGCACGCCCGCAGCGCCGTCAGCGCCCCGGCTTTGCCGCTGGGCGTCGCCGTGGAAGTGGACGCCATCGTTGCTCTGCGCGCCGATTGACCATTGGCTCGCACCTGCTCCCGATCCGCGCAAGGTCGCGTGGCTCGGGGAGCGGGGGTATGCGCATCGCGGCCTGCACGACGGTGGCATACCTGAAAATTCGCGTGCAGCCGTCATCCAGGCGATGGCCGCCGGCTGGGGCGTGGAAATCGACGTGCGCCGGTCTAGCGACGGCCAGCCGATCGTCTTCCACGACGACACCCTCGATCGCCTGACCGCCGAGACCGGCCTGGTGGCCCGGCGTAGCGCCGCGCAACTCGGGATGATCGGCCTGGCTGGTACGTCCCAGACGATCCCGACCTTGCGCCTGATCCTGGCCGAGATCGCCGGCCGGGTGCCGGTGCTGATCGAGATCAAGTCCGACCGTGACGCCCGCATCCCGGCCATTTGCCTGGCCGTGCGCCGCGTGCTCGAAGGATATATTGGCCGGCATGCGGTGATGAGTTTCGATCCACGCGTCGCGCGCTGGTACGCGAAGCACTCGCCCCACACCGTGCGGGGCCTTATCGTTTCGGAAGCCGAGGATCGTTCGGCGTGGGCACGCTTGCGCCGCCGCCTGGCGCTGTGGCACGCGCGCCCGGATTTCCTCGCCTGCGACGTGCGCGATCTGCCCAGCGGTTTCGCGTCCACCCAGCGCCGGCGCGGTCTGCCGATCGTTACTTGGACGGTACGCACTTCGGAACAGCATGAGCGGGCCGCTATCCATGCAGATGCGGAAATCTTCGAAGGCCCCGAGCTGATCGAGTGTCCTTCGCGAGATGAGATGGGCCGCCGCAAGAACGGCCCATGTGATATAGGTCGGGCGTGAGCGACGGGGACGTCATCGCCAGCGCCGGCGGTTCGGTTGCCGAGCGTGCCGCAGACGAGTGGGATGCGCTGACCGACGGCGCCAATCCTTTCGTATCCCACGCCTTCCTGAGCGCGATGGAACGCTCGGGCAGCGTTGGTCGGCGCAGCGGCTGGACGCCGTTGCCGATCGTGGTCGAGGATGATGAGGGGCATTTGGCCGGGGCGCTGCCCGCTTACCTCAAGGATCACTCGCAGGGCGAATATGTCTTCGACCATGCCTGGGCCGATGCCTGGCACCGGGCGGGCGGAGCGTACTACCCCAAGCTGCAGATCGCGGTGCCGTTCACGCCAGCAACTGGCCCGCGCATCCTGACCCGGCGCGAGGATCTGGCGATACCACTCCTGCGCGCGGCGGAGGCGCTGTGCCGCCAGCACGGGCTGTCGTCCGCCCACGCGACTTTCATAGAGCCTGCGCAAGTGCCGCTGTTCGAAGCCGCCGGCTGGCTGCTGCGCGAGGATATCCAGTTCCACTGGGAGAATCGCGGTTACCACAGCTTCGAGGAATTCCTAGCGGCGTTGTCCTCGCGCAAGCGCAAGGATCTGCGCAAGGAGCGCGCGAAGGCGCAGGAAGGGGTCACCATCCGCGCGCTGACCGGCGATGGAATCGAGGAGCGGCATTGGGACGCGTTCTGGGAATTCTATCAGGACACCGGCGCGCGCAAATGGGGTCAGCCCTACCTGACTCGCGAAGCGTTCGCGCTGCTGGGGGCAACGATGGCCGACCGGATCGTGCTGGTGATGGCCTTTGACGAGGATAACGATGACGGCGATCCCATTGCCGGCGCGCTCAACTTCATCGGCGGGGATGCGCTGTACGGGCGCTATTGGGGCGCGCGGGTGGACAAGCCGTTCCTCCACTTTGAGCTGTGCTATTATCAGGCGATAGATGTCGCGATCGCACTGGGTTTGTCGCGCGTGGAAGCGGGCGCGCAAGGCGGGCACAAGCTGGCGCGTGGCTACGAACCGGTGCGCACCGTCTCTGCCCATTACATCGTCCACGATGGCCTGCGCCGCGCGATCGAGGGCTTCCTGACCCAGGAGCGCGCCGGCGTCGCCCAGGATCAGCGTCTACTGAACGAACGCACCCCGTTCCGCGACGAAGCGGACTAGCGGGGCACTCGGAGCGGAGTGGTCATGCCGCGCGGCGCGCAGTTGCCGCTGCGGGCCTGTATTACAATCGTTTACGACGTAGCCTTAGGCGATTTGCAATTCTTGCGGGATTGATCGCTTAACGCTTGTGCCTCGATAGGTGCGCAACTATAGGCGCCCAAACCACGGATCGTTTTACGGTTACCGAAGCAAATTCGGAGCTGCAGGGCGTCGCGATCCGCGGAGGACACTGCGGAGTTTCTCTGGATGGCAACGGCCCTTGCTCACGAAATTGACGTACTAGCCAAGGCAAAGCGCGCGATCGGTGGGGCTTATTCCGCCACCGACGACGAAGCCTATATGAACGAAGCGCAGTTGGAATATTTCCGCAAGCTGCTGTTGGCCTGGAAGCGCTCGATCCTCGATGCGTCCGCCGGGACCTTGCAGCAGCTTCAGGATGGTCCCTTGCGCGAACCCGACCTCAACGACCGCGCTTCGAGCGAGACCGATTGGGGCATCGAACTGCGTACCCGCGATCGCCAGCGCAAGCTGATCGCCAAGATCGATTCGGCCCTGCGCCGGATCGAGGAAGGCGAATACGGTTATTGCGAAGTGAGCGGCGAGCCGATCGGCCTGGGCCGACTGGAAGCTCGTCCGATCGCGACGATGACGGTCGAGGCGCAGGAAGCGCACGAGCGCCGTGAAAAGGTCTCGCGCGACGATTGACGTTCTCGTTTACGGGGGCTGGTGACCGGCCCCCGGCGATGGGGGCGAGCAGACCCGCAGGTGTGGCGGGCAAGCGTGTTAAACGTTTGTTTGCCATTTGCCACCTAGGGTCGCACGGTTGAATGCGCGCGCCATGCCTGTCGCCACGAGGGCGGGATGCCTGGCGGGGCGGTTCGAGGAACCGGACGGAGCTCATGAAAGACGGTGAAAATCGCCTGGTCCCGCGCGACAGCCTGTTTCTCATGGCTGACATGCGCGCCGAAGGCCTGGACGGCAGCTACCCGATCAAAGTCCGCAACTTGTCCGCTGGCGGCATGATGGGCGAAGGAACCTTGCGCATCGTGCGCGGGCTGGTCGTCGAAGTGGATATTCGCAATATCGGCTGGGTCACCGGATCGGTCGCCTGGGTTCAGGAGAACCGCTTTGGCGTCTCGTTCGCTGACGAGATCGACCCCAGCCTGGCCCGCGCCCCGATCGGCCAAGGGGACAGCCCGGCACCGGCTCGCGAGCATAAGATCTGAAGCCCTTCGGAATTTTGGTCCTATAATATCAGGGCGATATCTTTCGCGCGACCGCCTTCGCGGTTTTCGTCAGGGCGGAAATGGACTAGTCCGAACGTATGTTGGTGTCGCGCACCGTCTTGCCGGTCATGGCCGCCCTTGCCCTGGTCCCGCTCGCCGCCTGCGGATCGAGTGATGACACGTCCTTGGCGGTCGCCTCGATCGGCCAGGCCGACGATCCGTTCCGCTCGGGCGTTCGCCTTCCCCCTGCCGGGCAACTCGTCAGGGCCGCGACGGTCGAGGGATTGGTCGCGTTCGACGAACAAGGCCGGGTGATCCCGGCGCTGGCCGATCGCTGGATCGTGACCGACGACGGACAAAGCTACATCTTCCGCCTGCGTGACGGCAACTGGAGCGGCGGCGATCCGATCACGGCGGATTCGGTGCGAAAGCCGCTGCTCGCGGCGCTCAAGGCGCTAGGCGACGATACGCCGCTGGCGCTCGATCTGGAAGGCATCGACCAGATCCGATCGA
The DNA here is from genome assembly GCF_000272475.1 of Novosphingobium sp. Rr 2-17. Taxonomy (GTDB): domain Bacteria; phylum Pseudomonadota; class Alphaproteobacteria; order Sphingomonadales; family Sphingomonadaceae; genus Novosphingobium. Next base: position 17,870 of record NZ_AKFJ01000090.1, on the reverse strand, counting down.
TGGCCGGGCGCGTCATCGAAGTGCGCCTGAAGCGACCGATGCCGTTCCTGCTCCAGCTTCTTGCCCAACCAGAGCTTGGCTTGATCCACGACGGCACAGGCTCCGGCCCGATGACACTGAGCAAAACCGGCAAGATCGCCACGTTGCGACCGATCGATCCGACCAAGCTGGGGCTGCCCGCGGTCGAGGATTGGGCCAATCGTACCCGCATGGTCAGCCTGCGCGCGCTTTCCGGCGCGGCAGCGGTCGAGGCGTTCAATGCGGGCGATGTCGATCTGGTGCTGGGCGGGCAGATCCAGGATTTCCCGCTGACCCGTTCGGTTGGCATTCTGCGCGGCACGATCCAACTGGACCCCGTGGTCGGGCTGTTCGGGTTGCAGATCATGAACGCCGAGGGTTTTCTGGCGGCCCCCGCCAACCGCGAGGCACTGGCGATGGCGATCGACCGGGAAGGTCTGATGTCGCCCTTTGGCGTGGGCGGCTGGACGCCGAGCGCCCGGATTGTCACTCCCAGCCTTGACGGTGATCTGGGCGTCGTCAACGAACGTTGGAAGGGCGAAACGCTGGACCAGCGCCGTGCCGTGGCCGGGGGCAGGGTGCGTGCCTGGATCGCAGCGCACGGCGGCCCCCAGGTAGGCCTGCGGTTGCGGATCGCCCTCCCCGAAGGAGAGGGTTCGCAAACGCTGTTCGCTCGTTTGTCATCCGATCTTGCGACGATCGGTGTTACCCTAGAACGGGTGAAAGACAGCACTGCCGCCGATTTCACGCTGGTGGACGATGTGGCGCGCTATCCCCGCGCGGCCTGGTTTCTCAACCGTTTGTCGTGCCATGCGCGGCGTGGGCTGTGCTCGGCTGAGGCCGATGCGCTGGTGGCCGAGGCTGGATCGGAGGCGGCGAGCCCGGCGCAGCGGGCGGTATTGCTCACCGATGCGGAGCAGCAGCTTACCGCCGCCAACGTCTATATTCCCTTCGGTCCGCCGATCCGCTGGTCGCTGGTGCGCGGCACCGTCAGCGGGTTCGGAGCCAACCAATGGGGCTGGCATCCCTTGATGCCGCTGGCCCTGCTACCCAAGTAGCAAATGCGGCGCCCTTGCCGCACTGAAACCAGAGGTTGTGTTGGCAGGCGAAAATCGCGCAAAGCGGATGGACATCGACTTTCCGCTGGGAAACGATCCCCTTTCCGTGCGCCGCCGGATCGAGGCATTGGAATACGTCCTGGAACGCGCGATCGCGTTGCCGGGGCTGGGCGGTCGCCGCTTCGGCCTGGATGCGGTGGTGGGCCTGGTGCCGATCGCCGGAGACCTGATCGGCGCGGCGCTCGGCCTCTATCTGGTGTGGGAAGCGCGCAACCTGGGCATGTCCAAGTGGCAGCTCGCGCGGATGACCGCCAATGTCGGGTTCGACACGCTGGTCGGCGCAGTACCGCTGGCGGGCGACGTGTTCGACTTTCTGTTCCGTTCGAACACCCGCAATCTCAAGATCATCCGCAAGCATCTGGACAAGCACCACCCGCATACCCGGATCATCGAGGCGTGAGGCCACATGGGATGCACGTCTCACTCCCGCCCTTTCGTCATTGCGAGACGGAAGGGCCGCGCCACCTTCGGCGGCTCCCAATGACGAACGCTGAGCCTATGCGTTTCGATCAAGAAGTCTCGGTGTGAGGCTGATCCGCGTAATACTGATCGCAGGCGCGCTGGCCGTGCTGGGCGGTTGCTCGAACCCGAGCGACACGCCAAGCCCAGGCAGTGTGACTAAGGGTGAGGCGCGGGCGTTGGAAGATGCCGCCGGGATGCTGGACGAGCGCCGCCCGTCGGACGCGGCGACAGACGCAACCTTTTAGTCGAAGCTCACTTTGCCGCGCCCGGCCTTGACCGTGCCGCGCAGCTTCTTGCCCTTGATCCGCTGTTCCTTGCCTACTCGATTGAGCCGGGACTTCGCGCGCTTTTCGGGCAAGTTGTGCGCTTCCTTGAGCAGTTCTTCCAGGCGCTCGCGCGCGTCGGAGCGATTGGCCTCCTGGGTGCGAAAGCGGCGCGCGGTTAGCAGCAGTTCGCCGCGCGCGGTCATCCGGCTGCCAGCCAGTTCGCGCAGCCGCGCGAAGACCGGCGGGGTCAGCCGCAGCGCATAGATGTCGAGCCGCAACTGAACGGCGGTCGCGACTTTGTTGAAGGTATCAAGGTTCTCCTCCCGCAGAAATCCGTTACTCCCGGACCTTTCCCCGCCCCTGTTTGATCACAGAGCGCCTCACTTTGCCCTCTACGCGTCGAATTTGACTACCTTTTGTCGGCTTGGTTTTCCGCCGAGTTTTCGGGACAATCATAGCCTCCCGGATCATCTCGAAAAGCCGCTCTCGGACCTCTTGCCGGTTCGTCAGTTGAGATCGAGTGCCCTCACTTCGAAGGACCAAAATCCCATCCCGAGTGATCCGCGAACCCGCAATCTTCGCGAGACGCAGCTTTACAGGTTCCGGTAAATTCGGTGAGTTGGCGACATCGAAGCGCAGCATCACGGCGCTGTCGGTAGTGTTGACGTGCTGCCCGCCCGGCCCACTGGCACGAGTGTAGGATTCGACGAGTTCCTCGGAATCAATCCAGATTGAGCGGGTGACTGCTATAGCGACCATACAGGCCGATTACCTGCGCTTGACCGTCCAGTCCACGGTTGAGGACCGGGAGCGGTTGCGAGCTTAAATATACTGCCCGACGATGGCTTCAAAATCAGCGGTGAAGCCAGTCCATTTTGGTTCGAATCGTCGGGTCGCGACGGAGCCTACAAGCACGGCTGTATACCCGTGCAACGAGGCCGGTGGTTCATAACGGTGGCCTTCAACCATCGCATGGATGCCCAAAACGCTTCCAAGGTCGCTCTTTGCGGAGCGTTCGAGAATCAGCCACAGGTCCACCTCCTCATCAGTTTCGACCTGAATTGTGCGTTCGCCGGAAGTCAGGCGAATGGTGCCGTCTGGGGTGGCGCAATTATTAAAGAACACGACGTGCTCGTAACTGATAAAGTTGTGCTCTGGGGGAGGCGGAGGTCCGAATGCAACGACATCCAAGAGGTCCGAAGGCATCGACCAACCGAGGGTGACATCAACCATGCTTCTCTCCCTGCAAATTTAAAAGAACGTCAGCGAAGTAGCGCGCGGGTCTAATCTTAATGCGGGGGGTGGGCCGGGTATCTCCGGCCCATTTCTCATTCAAACTTCCGGTAGCATAGAGCAATTAATCTCCGCAGTGATCCGATCCGATGCCACTGGGAAGATAGCGCTGCCATCCCTGAACACGCCATTCTCCGCACCGATGAACCGCCGACCGGCCCGGAATGCCGCAACTCCGGTGGAACCGCTTCCCATCGTGTGATCGAGCACGATTTCGTTTTCATTGGAAAAAGTCCGGACGAGATATTCGAGGAGTGCGACGGGCTTGGCGAACGGATGCAACTTGGAGTCCTTGGCGTAGCGCAAGACCGAACGCGGACAGTTAGTCAATCGCATGTAAGCCTCGCCCATGGCCTTGCCCTTAACATCCGTCATGTAGCCCGACTTGTGCACCCGGCGCTTACCTTCCACTTCGATTGCGTTCTGGGGATTGTAAGTCATGGCGCGCTTCGACCGCTTCGGACTGATCACCGTGCCTTTGGAGAAAACGAGAATATCCTCGTGGCACTTAAGATGGCGGGCACGAGCTTGCGGCCATCCAGTCGCGACCGGCTTTTCCCAAACCAAAGACTGTTTGAAAAGGTCAGGTGCAGCATTGATCAGAGTCGTCGTGAACGGTTGCATAGCAAAGCAAACAATCGCGCCACGGTCGGTGATGATGCGGCGCAGTTCCATCATATGCGCGTCGACATCAATCACGTGGTCACACGCAGCATTCGTCGTTCCATACGGCAGATCGAGCAGCGCCAGATCAATGCTCTTGTCGGGAAGTCGGCGCACCAGTTCCAAGCCGCAGCCATTGACCAACAAAGGTGCCGTCACGCTGGTGGGCAACGCGACAGTTTGAAGCTCGCTGGCAAGCGGCGAAGAGTTGTCGTTGGCGGGGAGCACATTGTCGTTCGCGGGCAGCGGGGGGACAATCCGCCAAGCAATGCCTTCGTAGGCTTCGATCTCGTCCGTGTAGCTCACGAACTCGGCCATGCGGGCGTGGATCGCATCAAGGGTAGCGGGAGTGCCTGCCTCGGCCATCCGGCGAGCGATCACCGAGGCGGAGGCGAATTTGTAATCCAGCGCATCGAGGAAATCGTCATCGTGCATGTCGCCGGGGGCTTGGCGGGCGGTCTTGTTGGCAGTAGCGATGTTGCTCATTGGTGGGTCTCATCTGTTGTTTCGATGAGATAATTTTGCCGAATCCGGCCAGCCAATGGCACCGTTCTTCCGATCCGGTCAAAAGTAGTTCTTCTTCAATGTGTTAGTGGTTTTCGGAGAATTGGCTGATGTCACAGCACGATGAAGTTTTGGACAGAATGCGCGAGCTATTTGAGGGGTGGCTCCTCAAGCACGGCGAAGACGGTCGCAGGCGAGCGCTCGGGACACTTAAGGGTCAAGTTGCGGCGCTACGGGCGGCGCGGAAGCGGAAAATCGAGTGGGCGGAAAACATCCTGCCGGAAATCCAAACGGCGCGCCGCGAACTCTATGACCACGAAAACGCGCGGCAAGCGGGCGCTCCAAAAATGGTCGAATGGCTTAATGCACGTCGCCTCCGGACAAGCACCGACGGACGCTTCTCGAACGGAAGTTTTGACGAACAGCTTTGTGTGGACCGTCAGATAGCCGAAGATGCAGTTCTGGAGTGTCGAACCGCTATGTCGGCAAAGGCGCTATCCGCTGACTTCCAGATGCAACGTGCGGAGATTGACCCCCTCGAACTGGCATGTATCGAGCGTATCAAGGGTGGGATAGTCTTGGCGCGCAAGCTTCAAAACATGTCAGAAATCGGCCCGGATGATCTTTCGCATGAAGCCTTCATGCTGGCGATAAACGTCGCAAAAGGTCAGCGCGATAAGTATCTGCCGATGATCGCCCGAGAATGTTACCTCGGAGAAGCCGATTTCCACGACGCGGTGCCCGGTATTGAGCGCCTGACCAAGTAGGCCGACGCTGGTGGCGTCGGCCCATGATCATCACTTACCCTTTATGGGCTTGGCCTTGCGATCCGCGATGCTGGCCTTGAACGCTTCCCTACGTTCGGGACTCCATCCGGCGCGCTTCTTCCCGCTCGTCGCCGCTGAAACAGGGCGTTCGCCTGCACCAGCTTCGATATCTTTGTCGAGATCGCCGCTCTCGACAGTGGCCTTGAGCTTATCGAGGAATTCGACGGCTCTTTCGCCGGGCACGTAAAAGGTATTTTTGCCGTCGATGGCGAATGGGAGCGTTAATTCCACAACGTTGTTCGAAACTTTAAACCACTTACGCCCCTTTGCCGGTTCGGTGGCAAGGAACTGGTCGCGGGTGCGTTCGATGCCTTTGATGATTGGTTTACGCGCCTTTGACGGGTCGTGAGGCTTGCGCGAGAATACCTCATGCAGCTTATCATCGGCGAGGCTCAATAGGTCTTTCAGGCTCATCTTAACGTCTCCGCATAGTTCGCTGGAGCCGACTTAACGCAGTTCGGGGGATGAGCCAACATCCTTTATCTGGTTAGTCCCGTCACTCCCACTCACCCCTGAAATAGGTGTCATAGTGCGGGTTGGAGGGCATAGGTTTAATCGCCCATTTATGACGGTTCCCCTTGCCGATTCCTATAGCCTGATTGAGCTTCGCCGTTTGGCTCGTGCCGTAATCGACGCAACCTTCATACTGATGTTCATATCGCTTATTGATCAGTGGAAGCCCACCAAAGCGGGCGGAAAACATTTCGAGTAGGTCCGCTTCGACGTTTTTGAAATAATCGGGGCGATTTTTGCGTGAAGGGCGAAGGACGCGTATTTCGATGGAGGTGTCGCTTCCCCAAGTGAAGACCCCGGTTGCCCACTTCTTTAGATGCTTCGCCAACCGGGAGACGGAATCGCCGCGTCCGATGTAGACGACCGGTGATGCGCCGCTCGGGTACGCTATCACGAAGCTGCCTGCCATTCGGATTATATACACCGAGCGCTCTAGCTTGGAGACGTTTGCCGCTTTTATGTGATCTTTGAGGCGGGCAACCAGACGTTCAACGGTGTCATCTTCTGAAAGCTTCAATCTGATTGGATCGAGCCACGTAATATCGATCCGTTCCGGCTCATCGGTCATATTGCCCCCCTAATTCAGCAGTGCTTTGCCTATTCCATGTTTTCGTGATGGGCAATCACACGCTTCGAAAGCACCCGCGCGCGGCTGTCAGCGATCAAGCGTCTGGTGAAGCCGTGGAAGCTATTTCGCGGCCCGGATTATCCGATAAATCCAGATCGACGATAGATCGTAAATTCGGGCGATAACCTGCACCTTCACCCCCTCATCGTGGAGGGCGACGATCTTTGCATTCCGCTCCTGTTGTTGCCGGGTGTATTCGAGCCCGCGTGTCTTTGGACGACGATTTCGAAACTGCACCTGCCGGGTAGCCCAACGGACATTGCCGGGCACATAGCCCTTGTCGTTGTCGATACGATCAAGGGTAAGATCGGGGTCAGGCTTTGCGCCGATGTGGGCAAAAAATCGATCAAAGCCACCCTTTCCGCACCAGCTTGGATCAACGGTTATCCCGCGTCCACCATAGTTGTGGTAGTCGATTGCGAGAGGGTTGGCGCAGCGCGACCGAGCGTTGACGATTGCTTGGTACTCGCTCTTATACTTTTCACGATTTTTCATGCAGGTATTTATCTTCACGATAAAAATCCACGCGCGTTGATCAAAGGAAAGGCCGCTATCCTGCGCATGGATAGCGGCCTCGGAGAACATCGGCACAGAGGGTATCGACCGACTGTTCTTATTTATCCTCGATAATCGTTTAGTCGCGCCATGGCGTTGTCGTCTATCGAGGCCAGCAATTCATTCAGGCTGACGGGTTTGCCATGGAGTGTGAACAGCGGGTCATCATCCGTCGCTCCGGCTAATCCGCTCAAGGCCGCTCTCGCCATCTTTTCTACAAAGTAGCGGGTTCGCTGCACGGCGCACTGAAAGTCCGGGAGGTCGAGGAAATGGTCTTCCGCCTCCGTCGTGGTCCACCAGTCCGCTGGTCGATGTCGTGGGCGATCCAGAGGGAGGACAGAGCAATCGTCGTCGGTGATGTCGATGTCGAGGTCGAGGTCGTCGAATGTGAGGCCTACTCCGTCCAGATCGATGCCGTCGTTCACAAAGTGGCTGCCGTCTCGACTATGACCGCTTCCACCCTCGCTAAAGCAGATTCCGAGGCTGATAGGGCAGCTTCCGAAGCTGATAAGGCGGCTTCCAAGCGTTCTGCGCGCATTGTCTGGCGGGCAAGGGCTTGAAACAAAGTTATCGCAATGGCGAATGCAATCGTGATATAAAATAAGTCCATGATGTTCTCCACGAGGAGACTCGAACTCTCCTCACGGATATTTATCCAAAGTATAAAAATATGGGCTTTTTCGCGATTTATATGGCGGAACGTTTAATGTTGATGATAAATAAGATTGAGGCGAAAGCTTTTACATAGTGCAAAGCAGGTATAGGGCGCTCCTGCCGTCCAAAGTATCCGAGTCATGTCTGTTAGGCGCTTTCGAGGGCCGAGGTGATCAGGGTAGCGCGAAGCAGGCGCGGTAAACGTACCAAGGGCCTCGGCTCTTGGGCGCGGAACTACCTCAAGGTTCCAATGACGCGGGCAACGAGACACGCTCTCGACCCGCGCTGAATTTGATCGTCCGAGTAAACGGCGGCGACAGGTTCAGGACTCCACCGTTGTGGGGCCGTTCAGAGAAGCTTTAGCCAAGGACTGACACAGCGCCCCAATAGAACGCGGCGGGGATGGCACCGGGCAACCACCATCCTGTTATCGACGCGAGCCACAGTTTCGACACCCGTAGGTGATAAACCATTCTATTCCCTGTTTCTTGGAGGCTTCGTCATCACATTGATGGCGTCGATATCGTTGTGATATCGTTTATGTAAGCCCTTCAAGGAACAGGGGAATAGAGTTGTGTCTTCTTCCCATAGGTGAATGAACTAAAAGAGAGAATATTCTCTCCATGTCCCTTCTTCAATCCGCTCGCAGATGATTGGTTTGCGTGTGAGCTTGTCGAGCACGTAGACGGATCATCAAGAGCAGCAAGCGAAGCGCAGCTTTGATAAACCGAAAGATGCTTAAGCATGATCACATGGTAAAGAATATTGCAGCGAAGGCCTCTGGTTCGGTATCGTCAATCCATCACTGAATGGATGTGAATATGAATAACCAAATCGCACTTAAGATTCTAGCTGAACAGCTACATACGTTGGAACAGCGAGAGATGTCGTTGACAAGGGAGTTAACAGCCCTTCAGGTGGACATCGAGTCGCTACGTGAGTCTATGGCTGCACTTGGTGATCCCGGAACGCCACCTATCCTGCTGTGTCCTTCCTACGAAGCGCACAAGGCAAATCCTTATACGCGAATTTGCCTGTTCAGCGGGATTGCGGGTGAGGTGCGCATTATGGCGAGCAAGTGTCCAATCGAGTATGCCATCAATACCGCTGCGAAGGACATCGGCGAGATTGACCCGAAGCGATCAGCGGTATTCGGCTTCGTAAATGAGTCAAAGGCGCGAGCCATCTCCGGGGTTCTTAAAAACCGGATTAAAGGGTGGGCGACATCGACCACGCATGTATTCGAGGCACCAGCTTTCGACTATCTCGTTGCCGGTATGTTAAGCGCTGCCGAATGCCTCAATGTGGCGGATTTCGATCTATTTGAAACTCCGGCTCCGACATTCCCGGAGATACCGGAGGGCGCGCCGTTCACAGATTGGATCGATGTCACTGAATGGGCCTTTGACCAGTTCGATGAGGCATCCGGTCACGGGGCGGGTAAGGAACAGGGAATGTGCGACGAGTTCAATTACCGACCCGCAGTCGAGGCAGACGCGCTTCGCCACGATCTTCGCCAGTTGCTTCGACAGGCGGGTTGAATGGGGCGAACACATCCGCTGCGCTCCGGAATATTCGCGTCGGAGGCTGCGCACATCAGGTAATTGACGGCTATTTGCCAGCACGTGCAAAGCTTGCATTGAACAGTGATCGCGACCTGCTAATTTCCAGATTGGGAAAACCAACAAGGGAAGCGCATGGGCCGGTTTTGGGGTTACGTTCGGACTGGCTGGGAGCGCATATTGTTCGGATGCGTCGGTGCCGCGTGTCTCGCCTTCACATTCTATTTCCTTGCGAATGCTCAAGTCACATCAGCGTCCGCCGTCTTTGCTATGGCGTTCTTCAGCTTTTTCTATTCGAATCTAGCTCGATTTAAGAAGTTTAAGGGGCTGGGTTTCGAAGCCGAGCTTTGGGAAGATAAGCAAAAGGAAGCCGCCGATCTTATCGCACGCCTTCAAAAGGTGGTTTCGGTTTATACGCGCGAGATTGTGATGAGCAGCGTAATGCGTGGGAGATGGGGCGGGGATGTCAGTTGGAAAAAGCGATGGAGCTTGTTCGAAGAGTTGCAAGCTAGCCACATCGAATTGGGTCAAAATATCGACTTTTCCGACCTTAAGGGCGACGTGGAGCGGACCTTCATCTACGATCTTTGCTGGCCGCTTGCCTCCAGTGTAAGGCAGTCAATTGATGAGGCGAAAGCCGAGGCGAGCAACGCTGGCGTTGCCCGATTTGGAAGCCCGGTGGTCGATGTCGAGGGCTTTGGAATATTCCAAGACGAGTTGCGCCAGATCGTAAGTGCGGATGATCAGTTATATCATCGAGCCAAGACCGAAAATATAGCACAAAAAACATTGCTTATCGCTCGAACTGCGGAAACCGAGCTTCGGACTAAATTCTCGGTGGAGGTCAGGTTCAAAGACGGGATTCTAGAACGGCTTGAAGCTTTGGACAGAGTCATGGATCAACGCCCCATCGTCGTGACACCCGAACTCATAGAGTGGGCTGATAATCCGATTGACCAAGGATAGGGCATTGAAGAAGCCAACCGATGTTGAGTACGTGCACATCTTGTTCCGCGCTATCGGTAGGGAGAGAAAGGAATTCTTAAGCGGTACGCGTCCATCGACTAATTCATGGTTTAAAACCATTGATGGCCCGCCCGAAAGAGGTAGTTATCAGACTGGTGATGATGGATGGGATGCCTTATGGGCGTTGACGGATTCCGCGATGAAATCCGGTGGCATCACGCTGCGGGCTGATCGATCAAGGACCCACCGAATTCTTGCGCAAGTTCTGATGCGTAAGTTTGGAGTAGAGGACTTCCCGGTTGACCAGAAGAATGTTGCCCGAGTTTTAAGTGAGACGGTAAAGTTGAGCAAAAAGGAGTTTGTCAGCCGGACTCACTTCATACCATGCCAGCTTACAACGTTCTCGAAGGGTGACGGCATAAGTCTTGGCCCCGTCCGGTTTATGACACGCAAGGAAGCCAAGGCAGCTTTACGCACCGCGCTGAACGCCGATGAAGCTATTAAGGCTAAAGAACCGGACGGCGGTAGGGATCAAATTGGCCGGGCAATCGCGCACTACAAAGGTTATCAATGGTTCGCGCAGGTAAGCGTCGAAAATTGCGCTCCTTCTCGATCCGAGGAGATCGCGCTGGCGGCTGCGTCATCGGCTCTTGACTTCCTCCATGCCCTCATTGGTTGGCGTGCCTCGCGGGACATGTCGATAGCCGGTCAATTCGGGCATTTCGACCGCACCGCCGCTATTATGCGAGAGGAGCCATCGGGCAAGCTGTCCATAACCACGGGCTGGCAGTTTCGCGGAGGTTCATTGGAAGACGGTTGGACGGGCCAACTGGCAATCGACATGGACGTGGGGGTCGAACGCGCCGGACTTATCCTACAGTCGTGCGTCAATCCCGATCTGCCGAGGCCGATTTCGCAGCGGATGTGCGATGTGGCACAATGGTTTGGCGAAGCTGTTCGAGACCCGTCGCCGAGTACGCGGGTGGTCAAGTTCGTCACAGCCTTGGAGCGCCTGACGCTTACTGAAAAAGTCGATGACGTAGCGGAAAGCGTATCTGATCGGGTGGCAGCGCTGACCGTAGGTCAGATTGATAATATGTCATTTTATCCGAGCAAAAATCTATTCAAAAAAATCTACGGAATCCGCTCGGATTTGGCCCACGGCACAATGTCGCCGAATGATCCGAAGGTTTTGTCTGTCGTAGGTAAAGCTGGCGATTACGCAGAAACGGCCATTCTACGGGCTCTTTATGTGTGGGGTGCTGACAATTTCTCGTTGAGCAAATTCACTCCCCACAAGCTCCGGGATTGGTTCAACGAAGTTATCGAGATTTGCAAAGCCGATGAGACCGTAGGCATAATGGAGCCACAGCCTGAAGAAGCGCCGCTAACGATTAAACGCCAGTAAGGGCAGATCAGAGCGGTCAGCACTGCCACTAGGAATGTTCAAGGAATGGTCGACATTTCAAACCACAAGGCCCCCCCACCATTGCTTTATAAGTATCGTGCTTTCGATAGGGGCGATGCGGGGCGAGATGCATATGCACGCGACCGCCAAATGATCGTCGAACATAGCTGCTGGGCAGGATCGCCACTGGACTTCAATGATCCATTCGATTGCCTGCCCTACATTGATTCGAGAGCCACCGAGGTTCAAAAGAGGCGTTGGGCTCAAGGATACGTCGATAAGCGGTTTCCCAAGGCTAATCGGACAGAGCGCAAGCGTCGAGCTAACAAAGTTCTCGGAGAACTAAAAAGCAATTTCGCGAAGCTCACCCCTAGCGATGCTGGTCACGAAGCATGGCGAATGGCGCTTTGTAAAACCGGCGTTTTAAGTTTTGCTCGGTGTCCGGACGATATTTTGATGTGGGGCTATTACGCCGATAGCCATCACGGATATTGTCTGGAATTCGCGACGGATCGCCCGCCGCTAATCAATGCACTCGAAGTGACCTATGACGTAGAAAGGCCGGTGTTCCGTCCGTTCGGGTCTCGGGACATTGACGAAATCATGATAAGCACCCTTTTGCAGAAAGCGAAGGGCTGGGAGCACGAAAGCGAATACCGACTTATTCGACCGGGCGAAGTTGGTGTTATGAAGATGGCCGGAGATGCGCTTAACTCAATTATTCTTGGCGCAGCGATAAAGAAGGAAGATGAAGACGCATTACGCAGGATGGCGAAGGAACGCGCCAATCCCGTTAAGTTCAAGCGCACGGTGCTCGATAGAAAAGCATACTGCCTGTCCGTGATCGATGCGTAGACCAACGTTTCAACGAACGTGCTGAATCTTACGAGCCGCGAACGTCCTGTTTTCATTTCTTAAGTGGCAAAATCCGCTGATCGACATGAACGCTGGCGCACCGATGAGCCAGTAGGACCACCACGGGAAGCTGCTAGATAACTGGATGTCGGAGATGGTGCGAACCGTGATCTCGTCCTCGTTCCGGTAATGGATGGTGGCCGATTTTGAGTTTATAATTCGCCCGATACCGAATGCTTTTAACTCTGCGTCCCGGACTGCGATGGACTGGATTTCGGAAGGGGTGGGCGTATGGCAATTCTCAACGACGACCCGGTGAAGCTCACTAAAATAGCGCGTGGCGCTAACGCGGGTAGGTCCTCGATCCTCGAAGTATCTGTTCCTGCTCCAACGCAGGATGCCCTTTAGGATTGGCGGGTTCTGGTATGCTTCGCGTAGGACCCACAACATCGCTTCTCGTGGGTGAGCCTTCCCACCTCGCCCGTACAGGCTAGCCAAAAGGCCAATCACATAAGATCGCACCGAAAGTAGCTCACCCGCTGCCCCGTAACCGAGTGATGCGTTAGGCGGCATGTCGCCGATCAGGTATCGTGCCGCTGACAACTGCATGTCCGAGGGAGGACCATCGAAGGGGCGTTGTGACACCAATTCCCATAAGCCGAAAGGCAGCGGCTTACTCGGCGTCATCTGGATTGGGTCCATCGGCAAGTCGCCATTCATATCCCGTTTTTTGCGTGAGGTGAGCCGTTATCAAATGGATCATAGTAAGCTTAATAGAATTATTGGGACAAGGCGTTGCGCCTACTCAAGCTTCGTGCAATTCCCCGGACGTCGCCGCTTCTTGGCGATGTAACGGAGTAAATATGATCACACTAATCCTTCTACCTCTAACACCTGCGATTCTCTATGCGTTCAGTTCATGCCTCAAAAGCATGTCCCTTCTCGTTTGGTCGTTCAGGCGACACAGCGGCGCGCCGCAGGCTTAAATCGTGAACTGTCCGGTGGGCCTAATCATCCCACCGGCAGGTCATCCTTAATGCTCCCACTTAAGGCCAGCGGTCTCGAACGTGAACTGTCGATTGCCCTCTTGATAGAACTGCAACTCGACAACCACCTTTTTTGCCGCCTTAAGCTTTTTGATGATCGCCGAGCCATGCTTGGCGAAAAGAATCGTGGTGGAGTGATCCTCTGGCGGCACGAGCGATAGCTTCTCTGCCTTGCCGTCAAACGAGATGGTGCCATCGCAGTCGTAGATGCCGCAAATGAACTGGCCGCGCTCGATCTCGAAATACACGTCGTCGCCGAAGGCCTTGCCCTTCCGCATCGTGATCGTCAGGTGTTGGTCGCCGGTGTACGGGAAGCCAAACTCTACAGTGTTTTCGCTCGCGATTGACGCCAAGTAGGTGGTGCTGCCACGAAGCTCGTCCTTGTTCTCGGAATAGGACCATTTCGTCTCCGGCTCGGATGTCTCCGCAGTCTCCGGCGTATCAGCGCTTGCAACCGATGATGATGAGCCCGGATCATTCGTCGCGGACTTGTTAGGAGTGATGATCGCCCCCAAAATTCCTAGCCCCACGAACCCGGCGAAAATCACGCCACAGCCGATGCCGATGTTTTTTAGAACTGCCATTTTGCCCCCGCATGGCTTTGAGATAAAAGATAACTACTCAAAGAGAGGGCAATTTCCACCAAAATCAGAAGAAGATGGTGTCGGCTAGCGCCGAATGCAGGCTGGTTGCCCGTAGTGAAGGCTGTTTCCCCTGCCGCTCCGTGCCACTCCTAGCTACTACATAGAGGAGGCCATTCCCGGCCACCCTATGGAGACGTTATGGATATCTTCCTTGTTGCCCTCGGGCTCGTCCTCGCCGCGATTTCTGTCCTAATCGGAATGGCGCAACTTTCCCGCACCCCGAAGCCAAAATCAGAAAGCGAGTCCGTCGCGCCCATCGCGCACACGAGCCTGATGGTGATCGGAGTGAAAATGAACCATGGCGCGGACCTTCCCGGCCACGGTAGCTGACGATCTTGGGGGGTGGCGCAATGGCGCCCCGGCCTCGCGAGTGACCGAGGTCGAGCGCAACCGTTGCCGGTATAAATACCCGTATGAGCAAGATAAACGGCACCAACCTAGCAGCGCCCATCGCCCCGTTCGATACCCTCGATTCATATCCAACGCACTCGGCAGAGTTCGGTAAGGGGGGCTGGCGCACCGTCGCTACTATCGCTGCCCGCAATGCTCTACCATCCGCGCGCCTTGAGCCGGGATGTGTCGTGTATGTCGAGGCGGATAAAACGCCGTATCTCTTGCAGAATGGCGCTTGGGTCGAGTTCATCGCTTTGGAAACTGCGGTCAGACTGGCGACCGGTCTCATCGATCTTCAAGCTGCGTTCGTAGGTTTGAGAAACGAAGTTAACGGCAACTGATCCAGTCGAATATGGCGCGATCATCGTGCCGTGATGTAGATTAGGCCGTGCTCCAAGAAATCTACGTCACCGACCGTTTCTTAAGTTTATTGGACGAGCTTGAGCGTTTCCAGCTTCCTGCGCGAAACCGTATCCGTGATGGTGAAGCAGTGGCAGGTCGAGTGCGGACGAGCTTCACAGTGGCGGTGATGGCATCGGCAAAAGCTGCACCTCCACCACCAACGGGAGTGATCCGGGGGGCGCTGGAGATCCGTTCGGCGGTCAGGATTGGCGTGCGCACTTACTCCGAGTTCGTCGAAGAAGTGGCACGTGAGCATGTCAAGAATTCCCCGCAGAAGCCCCGTAAAGCGCTTAAGCCGCGCCCGGCAATATCGCCGAAGCCCCCGCGTCCGAAAGCGCCTCCCAAGCCCCCTCGGCGCACTGTCGAGGAGGGATGGGCCAGCGCCGCGATCAAGACGCGTGCGTATCGAGACGCACGCATAGCCGCCGTCCTGCCCTTGGTTGAGCAAGCCCAACGAGACGGCTGCAGCCGGCTCATCGACATTTGCCGCTATCTCGACAACATCCACCCGCCATTGCAAGGTGAGAAATGGTCTACCGCGACGTTGAGCCGGATGTTGCCGGAGCGGGTGGCGGAACAGCGGCGCGTCATCGATGCTGCTATTGCCCAAGCGCAGGCCGAAGGCCTGAAATCATCCCGGTCCATTGCCGAGTGGCTCAACCGGCACGGGCATCGCACAGCCCGCGATAGGGACTGGACTTCACACAACGTGTTCCGGCTGCTCAAAGCGCGGAACCCGACGCAAAATCCAATGTAGCGCTTTGTCCGTCGAGCAATTATCACATCGGTGGGCAATAGGGTTATTATGAAATTCGAGAATTTCGCAGTTCCAGCGGTTGGAGTAGCCGCCGTAACATGGGTAGTCATAATCTTCCTTTCTGGCTGGGGCTACAATCTTACGGGTGTAGAGTGGAACTTCGGAAGGGTCGCCAATCTTGGAGACTCATTCGGTGTCTTAAGTTCGGGCATGGCGAGCATTGCAGCCTATTTCGCTTTTCAAACTTACCGGGCCTCGCTTAATGAGGGTACTGAAAACAGTAAACGCGCGGTTGAAGCAGCGTTTCTGAATCTGTCCGAGAGGCGTTTTGACGTTCTGGATCACGTGGTACTCCGCATCAATAAAAACTTTAGCGGACAAGCAGTGCTTGAAAAAATTGCAGAACGAATGAAAACTCAACGAAGAGAAAGCGCTGATCGGCTGGATAAAGTGTATGAGGATTCTGTTGAGGGTATATCAGGTCTCGCGAGCTTTATCCGTTTCACCTATCATATCGTCGCTCTTATTGATCGTGAGTTTGATAGCGGTATAGATGAGAAGGTGGCGAGCAAGGATAGCGAAGCTTACCGTTCCATCAGACTTTTGCGAGCGCAGATGTCGGATGCTGAATTGCTCTTCATCGCGTTGAACTGCATAGCCGGCAAGGGTTTCGGTAAGTTTAGGCCGCTTGTTGAAAAGTACGCGCTTCTCCACAATCTTCCTTATGAAGACCGAGAACTTTTCGATCTTAAGCGGTTTTACGAATTGACCGCGTTTGGGCTGACCGCCGAAGACCGGGAGTTAGCTGACGATAGGCCGCAAAAGAAGTGGCTCGAAGAGAGGTATAAGCTTTAATCATCCAGCATAAATAATGCATGGCCGAAACCGTTTATCTCCCGCTCCTCGATCCCACCAACGATCTCTCTCCACGCGTCATTGCCGCCCTAGCGGATGGAGCAACGGCAGCACGGGACCCCGTCGATTTTGATAGGATCATTATCACGTTCTCAACGCTAGCAAAAGCCAACGCCTTCAAGGCGTCGATCAGCCTGCCATCATCGAAATTGTTTTGGGGTGTGTCGGCTAAAGCTTCGTTGACAGCAGTCGAAATCCCCGCCCTCGGCAATAGCGAAGCGGCAACAGGATATCTTAAGTCTGTCGTCTACAATTGCTCTGGTGGCCGATATCCCTACATCGCATATCCCGCAGGTTGGGGAACTCCATCAGCGGTGACCGTGGGCGGGCTGTCGTTCAGCGATCTCGTGGTCAGCGATGTTCTCGACGTGGATGGTGACGGGACTTACCGGACTGTCAGGTTCGGATACCTGCAAAACGGAAACACCATTCAGGTCGAGTGGAAATGATCTTGGGTTGATGGTCTCAAAGACCGTCAACGACAGCGCCGACTAAAGTTTTCTCCATCGTCCTAAATATGGTCATGGACGATTTACCGAAAACAATCCCGGCGAACCCCGTCGCGAAGATGGCCGACACCGCACGGTCTGTTACCGAGCGTTGGAAGAAAGAGACCGCGCCCCGTCTCGGACGGCCTTCGACCAAGACGGAGGCGGTTATCGCAGAGATTTGCCTACGTACAGCTTGTGGTGAATCTCTTCTGACTATCTGCAAAGATGATCACATCCCGAACTATCACACAATCAAAGGTTGGAGGATGAGCGACCCGGACTTCAAAGCTCGGATGAGTGTCGCTTACCAAGAATATGCCCACACCATGCGCGAGATGCAGTTTGATATCGCTACAGGCGCGATGTCGCTGGGCTCGCATCATGATAATAAGGTAGCGGTAGATGCTATCAAGTGGCAGGCAGCCAAGCTCAACAGGGTCGATTACGGTGAACAACTTAACGTCAGCGTCGATTCCACCGCTTACACCATCGTCACTACTGATAGCGTGATGTCGATGCTGTCCGCTCCACCGCTGGCGCTCGACGATGAATTCAGCGATGCGCAAATCGTTGATGCAAAGGTGACCGAGAAGGTGCGGCGCGACGATGAATGACGCTATGCGGAAAACCCTCCCGTAAACGTGCTGTCGGAGCCACGGTTTTCCGTAGCCTCCAGCGCCCTACATCTGATATGCGGTAATCAGTAGATTAACGCATAGATAGGCAATGGCATGAAGGTTGGGTTTTACCTCCGGGTTTCGACGATGGACCAGACGACCGAGAACCAGCGCATCGAACTGGAAAGGGTGGCCCGCCAGCGTGGGTGGGAGATCGTCCATGTGTTCGAGGACGCAGGCATCTCGGGTTGCAAGGGTCGTGACAAGCGTCCTGCTTTCGACGCCATGCTAAACCCAACTTGAACAGCTTCGG
>NZ_AKFJ01000089.1 GCF_000272475.1 Novosphingobium sp. Rr 2-17 | reverse complement strand
CCATGCGCGGACGCACCCAAAGGCCGGACATATGGACGCAAGCGATTAGATCAAATCACTGTGACCGCCTTGCAGGGAGGAGGCCGTCCACATATGGTATTATCGTGCAGCGCGGCGCCGACCAGCAGCGAGAAGTCGGCGCTGGGTCGGAACAGTACCTTGATCCGGCCATCGGTGTTGGTGCGCGCACCGCCGGCGCCGTCGTAGTAGCCCTGACGTTCATAGCGATTGCCGGAAATGCGAATGCCCAGAACGTCTGTCACCAGCGGAACGTCCAGAGCGCCGCTGTAGCGCTGCAGATGATAGTCGCCGGCTTCTATCGACAGATTTCCGCTGATAGTGTCCAGACCGGGGTTGCGGGTGCTTACCGCCACGACGCCAGCGGTTGCGCTGCGCCCGTACAGGGTTCCCTGCGGACCGCGCAGCACCTCGATGCGATCGATGTCGTAGTCGCTGCCGACACCTTCGTAGACCCCATCCACATACAGCGCCGTCGCCGCAGGGGTGGACACGTTCGACCCACCGACGCCCATGCTTGTGCCGATGCCCCGAATGGTAATTCCAGCGCCCGCAGTATCGGTGCCGCCACCGTTCGAAGTCAATGTACCCTCGGCGCCGCCGCCGGAGACGCCAGGAATATCTTCGAGGATACTTTGGAGCGAATACTTGCCTTGAGACAGCAAATCGCGGCCGTTGCGCACCGAAATCGATGCAGCGGTGTTCTGGACGTTCTCCGACCGCTTTTCGGCAGTGACCACGATTTCTTCCAGCACAGGCGCTTGATCCTGCACCACTTGCGCCGCAGGAGCCGCCTGCGTGTCAGAGGCGGGCATGAGATGGGCCTGCGTAGCGATCGCTCTCGATGCGCCTCTTTGCTGAGGCTGATTTCGCGGCATCGTCACCACAAACGTGCCAGCTTTCGGTTGCTGGATAGTGGCACCGCTTCCTTCAACCAGGTGCCGCAGCGCGACATCGGGCGGATAGGCACCCTTGATCGCATGAGATGATTTCCCCGCAAGCGCCGCTCGATCGAAAATAATCGCGACGCCGGCCTGCTGCCCAAAGATCTCAAGCGCGGAATTCAGCGACTGCGCTGGAATATCCATCGCCACTGCTGCCTGGACGATAGTTGGTGTGGCAAAGCACACAGCAGCTACCGTAGTCATCGACCATACGCGTACGTCGAGATTCGTGATCCCTTTCATAACCCCCTCCATTTTATACGGCTCTTTATCGCAGCCGCTTTTCTTGATCGTTCGCGTGTTCAGATGAATGTCGATCAACGCCCATCATCTGCATCGGCAAAAAAATTTAATGGCCGTGGCGCCAAGTCAGTTCGGTGACGGATTCCGAACGCTTGCGCGCCTCGATCGGATAAAATGCCGTCACAGCCGCCAGAAAGTTCTCCGGCTGGTCCGCGCTGAATACGCCGCTGAGTTTCAACGCCGAAACGCGAGGGTCCACGACCAGGATTTTGGTCGCGTTGTAGCGATTGATCTCGGCAGCAGCGGATGCCAGCGTGTCATCGCGAAACGTCAATTGGCCGGATTCCCAGCTCGTGACGTGTTGAACGTCGGCAGCTTCTATCATGCCCTTCTCATGGCCTTCGAGAGCCGATAGCTGCTCGCCCGGCGAAAGGCGTTCTTCTTCGAGCGCGGGCAAAATCCTCACCAGTGGCCCTGGATGCGAAGGATTTACGCGGACACCACCTTCGACCAGTGTCACCCGGATGGCCTTGCCATCCTTACGCACATTGAACACCGTTCCCGTCGCCGTGACACGACGATCGCCCACGCTGACCACAAAGGGCCATGTGACGCTATGCGCGACCGTGAACTTCGCCTCGCCACGCAATAGCCGGACATCGCGGCGCGCAGAACTGTAGTTCACTTCCAGCCGCGAGTCGGTGTTCATCGATACGATTGTGCCGTCATCCAGCCGGATCTTGCGGCGTTCCCCTAGCCTCGTCTCATAGGATTTGCCGTCTGCCAATGCCGGCGCGGATTGCCGCAGCCCCCCCTTTTCCGGCAGCAACAGCGATGCCACCCCCACGATCGCAAGCCAGCCCGTGAGAGCCAGACCGACGCCAGCGAAGCGGCTCGGCCATTTCCGTCCCTGCGCAGGCGAAGCCTTGAGAGCCTGAGTCCTAAGATCGAGCACTTCGGGCTCCACCGCGAGGATTCCGATGTCCTGGTAAAGCTCCTCGACCTTCGCATAAGCAGCGGCGTTGGCAGGCTCGGCATGCCAGGCCTGGAACGCTCCGGCATTTGCACTGGACAGGGTTTGCAACGACCTGCGCGCAAACCACCATTCGGCGGCTATCTCGACATCGTCCGGCGGTGACACCGGATTTTTCCAAAGCCGGAGTTTCATTGTTGAGAACCCCTTAGATGCGCCAGCGCTCGCATCATCTGCTTTTCGACCGCTGAAACGGAAATGCCCAGCCGCTCGGCTATTTCGGGCGCCGTCATCCCCTCGAAGCGATTGAGGACGAAGACGTTGCGGGTTCGCTCGGGCAGTTCGTACAATGCCGTTACTACGCGTCGCAGCGCGTCACGCCCCAACGCGATACGCTCTGGCGTGCGGACATCCTGATCGGAAGAAAATTCAGGGCCAAGCTCGATCAGATGTGCCGAACTGCGCATGGTTCGCTGCCGCCCGTATTCCCGAAGCAGATTTGCGGCTGCCTGGAATACATAGCCTTCCACATTGGCGATCGGGCTACCTGTTGCCCGTTTGAGGATGCGTGACATGACTTCCTGGGTCAGATCCTCAGCTTCGATCCTCGAACCCACGCGACGTGCGAAAAAATCCTCAACCGCCGGCGAAAGACGCGCCAGCACCAAACCAATCTCGCCTCCGGGGTCTGCAGGATCACATTGGGACATCGTCGCTCACATGACCTGTTCTTCGCGCGCTGCGATTTGGTTCGGTTGCAAGCTAAGATGAAGCAGTCGACCGTTCCCTCATCGGTCGCTGAAAAAATAATGAGCAATCGAGAATTATCGGCCTCGTCGCCACGCTGACCTCTTCTTATTGGGAGCCGGCCTTCCTGCGTGACAAGCAGCGGGCATCTTTTTCGGCAAGACCAAGCAGCACGCGCTCAACCACAAGGGCGAGTTCTTTTCCGTCGCCGGGCCCGGACCGCCCATTCACGATCCGTCATATCTTCGCAAAGACGGATGAAACACAACATATTGGTGTCGCTCGACAAATTTCAGATCGGGCTCTCATCTCGGAACCTACAGCTTGATGAAAGATAAAATAGAGTAAAAAATATAAATACTTTTAGATACCTTCATAACAGTGCTGTTATGGGCTGAAAAAACTTAGATTGAACAGTATCATCTAATTAAATTCTGCATTATAAATCAGAAATAGAGCATTTATGCGTATTTCCACGCATATTGACGTCTTTTTGATTAAATATTATCCGATATTTGCCTTGACCTAAATTCTATCAATCAAACTTAGGTCGCATTAGGAGTGTAAAGCGATGCCAGATTCGATTTATGGATTAGGTGCCTCTACTTACGTTGGGGGGACGACTGGTGGCGACGTCATTGTTGCACTGACCGCACTCTCTCAACTTGCCGGTGGTTCAGGCAGCGACAACATGCACGGCAGTTCGGAGAGCGATGTCCTGACCGGCGGCAAGGGCAACGACTTCATGTTTGGCGGCGGCGGAAGTGATACTTTCCTATGGAGCCCGTCCGATCTTTCGTCGGATGGCACCACTTACGACAAAGTCTTCGATTTCGACGGCGGTGGCGTGGCCTCGGGTGACAATCTCGTGTTCTACGGCTTCGGAGCGGATTCGACCTTTACCGTTACCGGCATGCAGTCCATTGGGGACGGTACCGTTATCTACAAGTACACGCTCACCGACTCCACCACATCATATTCGCAAACCATCTACATCTCGTCAAAAACGGGACTGGCTCTGACCACTGACGACTATCACTTCTACGGCACGGTGTAGTTTAAGAACGATTTTTAGGCGCAGTAAACACTGCCATCAAACTATACTTTATCGGATATACTTAATTATGAGCGACCAAGAAAGGTCGCTCTTTTTGCATATACCTTACAACGGATAATCCGCCTCGTGATCCAAGATCATCCGCACCGCACGGGCGCGAACCTCGGGTGAAAATTTGTCCGAGGTCTTGCTCATAACGGCTCAGAATTCTCAGAAATTGTAGCCTCCGACAATCCCGGCGAGGTTCACGGCGCTTCTGGCAATGCGGCTACTTCTCGACCACTTCCGGCAACATCGCCGATGACGTCATCATGCGTTATCTGGAGGCACATACCCACAAGGATGGCTTCAGCCCCGTCGCATGATGCTACCGGCATCAGCCGCTCAGTCGTTCAGAGCGTTTTCGAAGCAGGTGGAATCATCTGCTGACTCGGAAAACGCGGCGCAACAAAAGACTTGAGCAATCGAGCCGATGCAATCGGATCGGAACTTGTTCTAGAGTTCATCGCGCTTGACGAGCGAGCGGTTACAGGAGAACATAAAAGGAACAAATGAGTCGTTCCTGTTTTATGCCCATCGTGTCCCCTTCGCCAGCAAAGGCCTCATCGGCTCCGACACAATCCGTGTCGCTCGCCACGCTTCGCGCGCAAGTCGCCGTTGTTCGCGAGGAACGCGCACCCGTTCTGCCGTTTGGCATTGCCTCAGTCGATGAAAGCCTTGCGGATCGCGGTCTTGGCAGCGACGGCCTTCACGAGATCGCGGCTGCTTCGCCCAGCCTTGCCGACGATGCTGCCGCAACGCTTTTTGTAGCAGGCATCGCCGCCCGTTTTGCCGCAGGCGCGGGGGCCCAAGTCTTGTGGGCGCTCACGCGGTTTGACCTATACGCGCCGGGCCTCGAGCAGGCGGGTCTGGGGCCGAACCGCATTTTCTATGCGCAAGGGGCCAAGGATGCCGAGGTCCTTGCAGCTGCCGAAGATGCCTTGCGCGATGGCTCGCTGGTTTGCGTTGTCGCGGAAGTGAGGTCGGCCGACATGACCATGACGCGCCGGTTGCAATTGGCCGCATCCGATAGCAGGACACCGATGCTGCTTTACAAGCGCTATCGCGCCCGGGGGCGGTGTCCTTTGTCGCAGCCCTCCTGTGCCATGACACGCTGGCGGATTGGCTGCGCGCCGTCCCAGCCGCTGGCTCAGGCCGGCCTGGGCCACGCCGGCCTGGCCCACGCTGGCCTGAGCAGCGCGCACTGGAACGTAGAGCTGGTTCGCCAGCGCGGCGGCGCTCCTTTTTTCCTCGAACTGGAGGCGTGTGATGCCACGGGTCGCCTCGCTATGCCTGCCGCAACTCGCGATCGAGCGGTTGCGCCGGTCAGAGCGACCAGCCACGCCGCCTGAGACAACTGGGTCTCGCGCCGACGTCGTCGTGGCGGACCGAAGAGCTGGCGTCTTGCGGGTTGCCATCGATGACGATCCCGGTGCCTGCTCGGTGCCGCGCGGCGGCGGTTGGCGGCCGGGCGCACGCTGGGCGCGGGGGGAAGGGATGGGACAGCGCCCGTCGCCTGCGGATATCGAGCGCTTGCCCGCTCATCAGCGCCCCACCATGCGTGAAATGGGGCGGCGCAGCGAGGCCGCCGAGCATCCGTTCAAGCCCATGCCCCCGGACGAAGCGCGTTCGTCTTCGATGGCAACGATAGCGACCCGGCCCATCGCAGGCGGGCGACCGACAATCCTGGTTGCGCATATCGGCCAACGCGATGTCGTAACCGCCGCGTGCCCGCTGGCGCTGGACCTTGGCTTGCACCCCGGCATGGCCGCAGCGCAGGCACGGGCGCTGGTTGCCGACATCGACGTGCGCGACGCTGATCCTGACCGTGACAGAGCCTGGCTTGAGCGTCTCGCTTTGCACGCCCTTTCGCATTGGACGCCGACCGCAAGCGTTTGTCCACCCGACGGTCTGTGGCTGGATCTGACCGGAACGACGCATCTGTTCGGGGGCGAGCCGCGTTTCTGCGCCCGCGTTTTGGGCTTTCTGCGACGCCTGGGCTTTTGCGCATCGATCGCGATTGCCGACACCCCGGGCGCGGCGCATGCACTGGCGCGCTATTCGGGGCGCTCGATCACGATCGTCCCTGCCGGCGCTCAAGCCCAGGCGTTGGCCGAGCTGCCATTGTCCGCGCTGCGCCTCGAGCCAAAGGCGCGGGTAGCGGCTGCGCGGTTTGGCATCGAGCGGATCGGTGATCTCTATCGCATGCCGCGCGGCCCCTTGGCGCGGCGTTTGGGTCTGGCCGCCATCGAACGGCTCGATCAGGCGACCGGCGCCGTTGCCGAACCCATCGTTCCGATCGTTGCTTTCGAGACTCCGCTTGCCGAGCGGCGGCTACTCGAGCCGATCGGCACAGTCGACGCCATCGCCCGGGTCATCGGCGATCTTGTCGACGATATCGTCGAGGTTCTGCAAAGGCGGGGGCTAGGCTTGCGCCAGGGTGCCATCACCTGCAGCGTCGTCGATGGCGGTGCGCAGCGCATTGCGATCGGCACGGCTCGCGCCACCCGTGACCCCGGCCACCTCAAACGGATGTTCGCGATGCGGATCGAGCGGATCGATCCGGGTCTGGGAATAGAGGCAATGACGTTGAGCGTGCCTCGGGTCGAACCACTGGGAGCCGAACTGCTAGGGGCGTCGTTGGTCCCCAGCGAGCACCTGAGCGACATCGCGCCGCTCGTCGACCAGCTCAGTGGGCGGATCGGCTCGCGAGCGATCTTCCGGGTCGGCAGCCTGGAAAGCGATGTGCCCGAGCGTGGCGTCCGCAAAGTGGGGCCGCTGGCCTCCGCGCCGGGTTGGCCGGCTTGGAAGCGGCCTGTGCGTCTGCTGCATCGTCCGGAACCCTTGTCCCAGGTCATCGCCTTGCTGCCCGACCACCCGCCGCGCCGCTTCGTCTGGCGAGGCACGCAGTACCGTGTCGTGGGCGGCGACGGTCCCGAGCGCATCCATGGCGAATGGTGGCGGTCGGTGCGCGAGATGTGGGCGGTACGCGACTACTTCCGCGTCGAGGCGGAAGGCGGGGCGCGCTTCTGGATCTTTCGGCGAGGCGATGGGGTCGAGGCGACGACCGGCGATTTGAGCTGGTACATGCATGGGATGT
This sequence comes from Novosphingobium sp. Rr 2-17, assembly GCF_000272475.1. Classification (GTDB taxonomy): domain Bacteria; phylum Pseudomonadota; class Alphaproteobacteria; order Sphingomonadales; family Sphingomonadaceae; genus Novosphingobium. The sequence goes on along the minus strand of NZ_AKFJ01000089.1, from coordinate 92,641 downwards.
TCGGGTGATGGCCAGCTACGTCGAGCTGCAGACGACCAGCCATTTCTCCTTCCTGCGCGGCGCGTCCTCGCCCCAAGAGCTGTTCGCCGCCGCGCGCTTGCTGGGTCACCAGGCGCTGGGCCTGGTCGATCGTGGTAGCGTCGCGGGCGTCGTACGCGGCTGGGACGGCCAGAAGACGACCGGCGTGCGCATGATCGTGGGCAGCCGGGTCGATCTGATCGATGGCCGTGCCTTGCTGCTTTATCCGACCGATCGCATTGCCTGGTCGCGGCTGACCCGCCTGCTGTCGCTGGGAAAGACGCGGGGCGGGAAGGGGCGCTGCATCCTCAGTTGGAATGACGTCACTGCGCAGGCCGATGGCTTGATCGCCATTTTGCTGCCCGACCTGGCCGACGAAACCACCGCCTCTGCCTTGGACGGACTTCGCCTCGCGTTCGGGGCACGGGCCTATTGCGCTCTTTCGCTGCGCCGCCGCCCGGAGGATCAGACCCGGCTCCATGCCCTCGATACCTTGGCGCGCGCCTGCGGCGTGCGCAGCGTGGCGACCGGCGATGTCCTCTATCATGCACCTGATCGCCGACCGCTGCAGGATGTGCTGACGGCCATTCGCGAAAGGACGACGATCGATGCGCTCGGTTTCCGGCGCGAGCGGTTCATGGACCGCGCCCTGCAGTCGCCCGAGGAAATGGAACGCCGGTTCGCGGCCTTCCCCGATGCGATCCAGGCAAGCGCCGACATTGCCGCCCAATGCCGCTTCGATCTGGGAGAGATCGAGTATCAGTATCCCTATGAGCAAGTCATGGCGGGCCGCACGGCACAAGCAGCGCTGGCCGCCCTGACATACGAGGCCGGCGCCCGGATGTTTCCGTCTGGCCTGCCTTCAGCTTATCAAGCGCAAGTCGATCACGAGCTGCGGCTGATCGCCCAGCTCGGCTATGCCCCGTACTTTCTGACCGTCAATGCGATCGTCGCCGAAAGCCGTCGGCGCGAGATCTTGTGCCAGGGTCGGGGGTCGGCCGCGAACAGTTGTGTGTGTTTTCTGCTCGGCATTACCTCGATCGACCCGATCAAGCATGAGCTCTTGTTCGAGCGCTTCGTCTCGGGCGAACGCAAGGAGCCGCCCGATATCGACGTCGATTTCGAACACGAGCGGCGCGAAGAGATTATCCAGTGGATTTACGAAACCTACGGTCGCCACCGCTCGGCGCTGACGGCCGTCGTCACTCGCTACCGCACCCGGGGTGCCGTCGCCGAAGTCGGCAAGGCGCTGGGCCTGCCGCGCGATCTCACCAAGATGCTCACCGGCCTGGTGTGGGGCTGGTCGATGGATGGCATCACCGACGGCCAGATCGAGAGCCTGAACCTCAATGCCAACGACCATCGCCTGCGTCTGACGCTCGAGCTGTCGCGCCAGCTGATCGGGACGCCGCGTCATCTCTCGCAGCATCCCGGCGGCTTCGTGCTGACGCAAGATCGGCTTGACGACCTGGTGCCGATCGAGCCGGCGCGGATGGAAGACCGCCAGATCATCGAGTGGGACAAGGACGATATCGACGCGCTCAAGTTCATGAAAGTCGATGTCCTGGGACTGGGCATGCTGGGCTGCATGAACCGCGCCTTCAACTTGCTGGAAGAGAACAAGGGAATTCGCGTCGGCATGGCCGATCTGCAGGACGACGATCCCGATGTCTATGCGATGATCCAGAAGGCCGACACCCTGGGCACCTTCCAGATCGAAAGCCGTGCCCAGATGTCGATGCTGCCGCGGATGAAGCCGGCCCGGTTTTACGATCTTGTCATCGAAGTCGCGATCGTGCGGCCAGGGCCGATCCAGGGCGATATGGTGCATCCGTACTTGCGACGCCGCGAAGGCAAGGAAAAACCCCAGTATCCCAAGCCCGAACTGCGCGCGGTGCTCGAAAAGACGCTGGGGGTGCCGCTGTTCCAGGAACAGGCGATGAAGGTCGCGATCGTCGGTGCCGGCTTTACCGCGGTCGAAGCCGACCAGTTGCGCCGCGCCATGGCGACGTTCAAGCTGACCGGCGGGGTCAGCCACTTCTACGACAAGCTCGTCAATGGCATGATCGCGCGCGGCTATCCCCAGGACTTTGCCGAACGCACCTTCAAGCAGATCGAAGGCTTTGGCTCGTATGGTTTTCCCGAAAGCCATGCGGCGTCCTTCGCCAAGATCGCCTATGCCAGCTGCTGGATGAAGCACCATCATCCCGACGTGTTCTGCGCCGCGTTGCTCAATGCCCAGCCGATGGGCTTTTACGCCCCGGCTCAGATCGTGCGCGATGCTCGTGCGCATGGCGTCGAGGTCCGACCGGTCTCGGTCAACCACAGCCACTGGGACTGCACCCTCGAGCCCGCTGGCGGCGGTTATCTCGCGGTTCGCCTGGGTTTCCGCCAAGTGCGCGGGCTCGCCAACGTCCATGGCGCCGCTATCGTCGCGGCCCGCGGGCCTGCCGCTTTCGAGAGTATCGAAGAAGTCTGGCGCCGCGCCGGGGTTCCGCGCGCCGCGATCGAGCGGCTGGCGCAAGCCGATGCCTTTGCCTGCATCGCCGAAAGCCGTCGCCAGGGCCTATGGAAGGTGAAGGGCCTGGGTGAGGCGCCGTTGCCGCTGTTTGCCGCAGCCGATGCCCGCGAAGCGCATTTCTCGCCTGAAGGACTTGAACCTGCCGTCGCCTTGCAGCCGATGACGGACGGGCGCGAGGTGGTGGAGGACTATCGCGCGCTCCAGTTGTCGCTACGCGGACATCCCCTTGGCTTCCTGCGCGACGAGCTTGATGCCATGAAAATCGTGCGCTGCGCCGACCTCGCCCATATGCGCGACGGTCGCAACGTCGAGGTCGCCGGCGTCATCCTCGTGCGCCAGCGTCCCGGTTCGGCCAAAGGTGTCCTGTTCGTGACCATCGAAGACGAGACCGGGATCACCAATGGTATCTTGTGGCCCAACACTTTCGAAACCTACCGGCGGCAGATCATGTCGTCTTCGATGATCGCGATGCGCGGCAGACTGCAAAAGGAAGGCGAGATCATCCACGTCATCTGCGACCGGATCATCGATCACGATGCGATGTTGCGCTCGATCGGCCGGACGGACTTTGCGGTCACGCCGGGGCGCGGCGATGGCGCCAGGAACGGGGGCGGTCCCGATCCGCGCGATCCGGAGGGCGCAGGAGGCGCAGACCAGGGCCGCACCCTGTCGGCGCCGGCATTCCGCACGCTGCCGGGCGACGACGATATCGTGCCGATCCGCAGCCATGACTTCCACTGAGCGGCAAGTCGCAGCCACGCCAATTTGGAGAGACTGGCTGGTTAGCGCAGTGGCGGGTCAGCGATATAACCCGACATCAGCAATCGCCATGTTACCGGCGCTCGCCGCCAACCCTTGGAACGTGAAGCGCACATAGGCTGCTTGTGCCTTCACTGGGAAAGGGATGCGTTGAGGGGTCAGGGCATTGGCGATGTTCGAAAATTCCCCAGCCGCTCTTTCACTCCACGTCCGGCCATCGAGGCTGGTTTCCGCCCGAAAGCGTTTGGGAGGAGAGGCATCGTTCATAACGGCGCGCGAGGGCGTCAGTGTAAATCCACCGATCTCCTCGCGCTTGCCAAGGCCGATCGTGACGGTCGCGAATTGCTCTGCGCCTGCCACCGGCACCACCCATGCCGTTCCGGGATTGTTGTCCAGCAAAGCCTCTGCCCCCGGGCCAGTGGCCGATACGATAGACCATCCGTCTGACGATAGCGCCTCGCTTTGCCGGGCAGGGGGAAGGGCTACGGGATCGGGTGCGACTTGGCGGAACAGTGCAATTTCGCTAATGGCCGGGCAAGCCATCGCATCCAATATTCTAAGCCGCAGTCGCTTTGCCGCTACGACACGAGGAAGGCGCACGATCCGTTGGGCACCGATGCACTCGCCCCGGGCGGCTTCCTGCCATCCCTTGCCCAAGTCCAGGTCGATCGCGAACCGGCTAACCCTGACGCCGAGTGGGAGGTATTCGCGGACCCGGATGAGGTCGAAAGCTCGGCCCGGAGGTACTTCAAGGACAAGGTCTGCGCTGCGAATGGCATCGGGGGTGGACCAATAGCTTTCGGGGTTGCGGTCCAGCACCTTGGCCGCAGTGAAGGCGGTGCCGCGTTCGTATTCGGCAGATGCAATCGCGCCATGGGCGAGGTTGGCGGCAAACGTCGCGCGCTGCGCCTTGCCGAACGATTGCAATACCGCCACGTCCGGGTCGGCCAGCCGGCCGCGCCGATCAGGCGGCAGGTTTAGAATCAGGTTGGTGCCACGCGCTACGGATTCGTCGTAAAGCCGCAGCAGACGTCGCGGATCTTTGACCATCGAATCCTCGTCGGCATGGTAGAACCATCCGGGCCGGATCGAGGTGTTGGTCTCTGCCGGCCACCACAAGGGGCCACCGCGCAAGCCGGCGTTGCCTTCGGCCTGGCTGGGCTTGTGGTTTGGCATCGTCGGCCAGCACGGATCTCCCGCGACCCCGTCCTCGTTACCGACCCAGCGGATATCGGAACCCAGTGGTTCGAAGGTGCACGCCATGGGCTGGTGCTGATGAACAAGCTCGAAGATCGATGGCCAGTTGTAATAGGCTTCGGCATCGATCTTGCGCGTCTCGCGGGCGCCGCCGTAGTAACCGTCACCTCCGTTCGCTCCATCGAACCAGAATTCGAACAAAGGACCGTACCGCGTGCACAATTCGACGACTTGTTTGCGGTAATAGTCGATGTATCCCGGCCGACCATATTCCGCGTGGTTGCGGTCCCAAGGCGAGAGGTAGATCCCGAAGGCCATACCCGCTCGGCGAGCAGCTTGTTCGAACTCGCGAACGATGTCGCCCTTGCCTTGTCGGAAGGGACTGTTGCGAACGCAATGTTCGGTCAGCATCGTTGGCCACAGGCAAAAGCCATCGTGATGTTTTGCGGTAAGAACGATCCCGCGCAAGCCTCCCGCCTTGGCCGCCCCTACGATCTGGTCTGCGGAAAAGTCGGTCGGATCGAACAGACGAGGCGTTTCGTCACCATACCCCCACTCGCGATCGGTAAAGGTGTTTATCGAAAAGTGGATGAAGGCGTATTGCTCTCGCCGGTGCCAGGCGAGCTGACGAGCCGACGGAGTTGCGCCCCAAGGAGTGGGTGCGTTGGCCTTACCAGCGAGATCCGCCATTCGGCGTAGCGGTGCGGCGGTGCTTACCGAAGCGCCGACAGACGCAAGCCCACCAGCGAGAACGGTGCGGCGTGAAAGGGTCGGCATCGTCATTCCTTACGAGCGTTTGGGTCAAGGTAGGCGGTCGGACGTCCTGCGTGTTGGCTCACATCCAAGCGATCCGTCCGGCGCGATGCGATCAGGTAGGTTGCGTTCGGACGCGTCTCGAACCGGACCCCGCCGGGTGTCCGTTCGACGTTGACGCCTGCATCGTCATGCGTGACGGCGACTATGGTGAAACCCGGCGGCGCGTGGATCGCCGTCTGATCGGCGCCGGCCCTGAGCTCCGTGCGGACGAAATCCGCGCTCCATTCGATCGCCACCTCGTGGCCGCCACGTGCCCGCAGGCCTCGGGCGCGCCCGGAAGTCCACTGCGGCGGCAGAGCAGGAAGCAAGGCGATGGCATTGCCATGGCTTTGAAGCAGCATCTCGGCCATGGCGGCGGTGATCCCGAAGTTGCCGTCGATTTGAAACACGGGCCGGGGCTGGGCAGGGTGGGTGTCCAACAGGTTATCGGCCACGTTATGCGTGATGAAGGCCGAGAGTGACCGGCCCGCTTCGGCGCCATCGCCCAGCCGCGCCCATGCCGCCGTGGCCCAGGCTCTGCTCCAGCCGGTGCTGGCCCCGCCATGCGCCTCGCGGCGGACCAGGGAAGCACGCGCAGCTCTTGCCAGATCGGGCGTTCGGGTAGGATCTACGGCACCACCGGGATAGAGCGGATAGAGATGCGAGATATGCCGGTGGCCGGCATCCTGCTCGTCAAAGTCGGAAGACCACTCCTGCAATTGTCCGTAGCGGCCGATCCGGTAAGGCTCGAGTTCTTGGAGCAGACCTTTCAAGTGCACCGCAAGGCCACTGCGGTCGCCGACAAGGTTCGCGGCGGCGATGCAGTTCTCAAACAGCTCGCGGGTCAAAGCGAGATCCATCGTACACCCGGAACTGATCGCGGACGGCTTTCCATGCGGCCCGAGAAACAGGTTTTCCGGCGAGATCGACGGTGCGGTCGTCAGGCGATGGCTGCTGGGGTCGCGAACCAGCCACGCGGCGCAAAACTCAGCACAGTCGCGCATCAGCGCAAAACCGCGCTTGGCAAGAAAGGCGATGTCGCCGCTGAAACGGTAATGTTCCCAGACATGCTGGGCGAGCCAAGGGCCTGCCATAGGCCAGTTCGCCCAGTTGGGATCGCCATCACCCGCGCCCACTGGGTTGGCCATTGCCCACACATCGCTGTTGTGGTGGACGGACCAGCCCGGCATTCCGTACAAATCGCGCGCAACTTTGGCGCCGTTGAGGGCCAGCCTTTCGATGTGATCCATCAGGGGAAGGTGGCATTCGGCCAGATTGCAGGTCTCGGCCGACCAGTAATTCATCTGGAGATTGATGTTCGTGGTGTAGTTCGCGCTCCAGGGCGGTCGTACTTGCGCATTCCACAGCCCTTGCAGGTTCGCCGGCATCGTGTCCGGTCTCGAACTGGCTATCAGCAGATAGCGACCCAGGTTGAACAAGCGCTCTGCCTTGGGCGTCACTTGATCATCGCCAGCGCCTTGAAGCTCGATTGAGGCGCGTCGATACAAGGCCTGATGATCGGCGAGGTGGCGCTTGAGTAGCGAACCGTAGGAATTTTGATGGGCTATAGCGAGATTGCGCTCCGCCACTGCGGCTACCTCTTCCGCTGCGATATCAGGCAGCAAGTCGAAGCGGCGAAATCCCGTGGCAGCGGCGATGCGAATGACCACCACATCCGCGCCCCGAACGCTAAGCGCATCGCCTGATGCGACGACCTCGCCGCCTTGCACTTCCACCCCAAGAACGGTGGCAAAAGCCATGCCTTGGCCCGGCTGCTCCGAGTATGCGACCGGATCGGGCACTTCGCGATAGTTCGGCTCGCATCGCGTCGGCGCTTTGCCCATCAAGCGCAGGGTGTTGCCGGCTGCCCTGGTGCTTCCAAGTAGCGATGTCGCCAGTCCAATCCGTCCGCTGATCGCGGCGGCCCTGCTTGCCGATAGTCGCAGCACGATCACGTTGTCGGGGTACGAAGCGAACAGTTCGCGCCGGAACGCGACATCGCCGCAATGATAGGCAACCGATGCAATGGCGCGGTCGAGATCGAGTTCGCGTCGATACGCTGTGACGGCTTGGGTGTGATCGAGTTCCAGTGTCATGTCGGCCATCGGCGCGAAGCTTTGGCTGAAAGTGCCTTGGAGCGGGCGGCTGAGGAGGTCCGCAGCCGCGTAATCGCCTGCGAACACCGCCTTTCGGACTGCGGCCAGTGTGGCGCGACCGTCATGGTCGGGATGCGGGCTGGGCTGACCGGTCCAGAGGGTGTCGTGGTTGAGCGAAATGACGTCGCGGCGGACACTGCCGCCCATCATCGCGCCCAGCCGCCCGTTGCCGACGGGATGGCCGAGGAGCCATTCCGTCGCGGGCGAGTTGTCCGCGATCCGGTGGCCCTCGACCGACGGTGTGTTGCCCAGAGCTTCCCCTGGAGCCAACAATCCGGACAACAACGTGCCGCCGCCTACCGCGAGCATCGCGCGGCGCGATATACCAATCAGACCCTCGCCGTCGTTGCCAGGCGGGCGCCCCTCATCCTCTCCGCTCGCGATCATGGCCGCCCGCGCGGCTTGAGGAACCCACCTATGCCCGCGATCGCAAGCGTGGTTTTTGGTAATGCAGAGGCTTCGAAGGTAAGCCTTAGATACCGTGCTGGCACGGCAGCGGGAAAGGCGATGCGCTGGGTAGCGAGTGCGTAGGCGATGTTGCCAAATTCACCTGCAGTGCGCCGCGTCCAGTCCTTTCCGTCGAGGCTGGTCTCGGCGATATATCCCTTTGGGGGTGCCGCATCCTGCATGACCTGCCGCGCTGGTGTAAGACTGAATCCGGCAAGATCGAGTTGAGCGCCCAGATCGAGCGTGATGTGTGCAGGGCGGGCAGCGGTGGGCGAGGGCTGGAGCCAGATCGTGGCGCTATCGTTGTCGAGAACCGCTTCTGCTCCAGGTGCGGTCGCGGCCATCACCCGCCAACGCGACGCGTCGATCACACTGGGATCAGATGAGACAATGGCGGGCACGGCAGCGGGCCGAACCGAAGCATAAAGCGAAAACTGGTTGATGGCCGGACAGGCCGTGCCGTCCAGTACCACCAAACGAATGCGGCGCGGGGCAATCGGTTCGGGTAGGCGAATGATCCGCTGCGCGCCTATGCATTCCTTCTCGGCCAGCCGTTTCCAGTCGCCGTTCATCTGCGCCTCGATCGCGAAACGCGTAACGCGCACGCCTAGCGGCAAATATTCGCCAATGCGGATGAGATCGAACCGCGTCCCCGGCGCCAGGTCAAGGGTAAGCGTCGGTGTCAGATCGGCATCGGGACTGGACCAGTAAGTCTCGCGGTTGCCGTCGAGGACCAGCGCCGGGGCAAAGCTGCTCCCGCGTGTCGCGCTGGCATGGGCGAGTGCACCTTTTGCAAGGTCCCTGGCAAACGTCGCCCGCATGGCGTCGCCGAAAGATTTCAGAACCCGCACATCCTGATCGGCGATCCGACCGCGCCGGTCGGGGGGCAGGTTCAGGTTGAGGTTGGTGCCGCGGGCGATGGATTCGTCGAACAGGCGGACCAGCCGTTCGGGGCTTTTCACCTTCGCGTCCTCGTCGGCATGGTAGAACCAGCCGGGGCGGATCGAAACGTTGGTTTCGGTGGGCCACCAAAGCTCGCCGCCCCGAAGGCCAGAGTTGCCCAGTGTTTGATCATAGGGCTTGTTGGGCATCGTCGGCCAGCACGGATCGCCGGCAACGCCATCCTCGTTGCCGACCCAGCGGATGTCTGCGCCTAGCGGATCGAATGTGCAGGCATCGGGCTGTAGTTCATGAACGAGTTTTACGATCGCGGGCCAGTCGTAATACTTGGGCGCATCGATATGACGGGTTTCGCGCGCGCCGCCATAATAGCCATCACCGCCATTGGCGCCGTCGAACCAGACCTCGAACAATTTGCCGTAGCGCGTGCATAGTTCGGTCAGTTGCTGTCGATAGCAATCGAGATAGGCGGGGCGGCCGTACTCAGCGTGGTTGCGGTCCCACGGCGACAAGTACACGCCGAACATCATTCCAGCCCGTCGGCACGCGGCAGCCACGTCTGCGACGATGTCGCCCTTGCCCTGCTTGTAGGGACTGTTGCGGATCGAATGCGCGGTGGTCTGGGTCTGCCATAGGCAGAACCCGTCGTGGTGCTTCGCCGTCAGGATGATCCCGCGCATACCGCCGGTTTTCGCTGCGGCCACGATCTGATCCGCGTCGAAATCGGTGGGGTCGAACAGCTTGGGGTCTTCGTCGCCGTATCCCCATTCCTTGTCGGTAAAGGTGTTCATGGCGAAATGGACGAAAGCGTAGGCCTCGTGTCCGTGCCAGCGCCACTGGCGTGCGCTGGGTACAGCGCCATAAGGCTTCGGCGCTGTGGCTTGTGCACCAATCGCCGCCTGCACAGGTGCCACTGCTATGGCACCGGTTGCCGCCGTGGCGACTGCCGAACTTGCTAGGAAGCGACGGCGGGAGACGTCCATGGTCGGTCCTTTGATACTGGGAGGTAAGCCCGCGGTCACAAGGGGCTCGAAAGCAGATCGGGGCGGTTGTCTGCGAGCTTGACGATCAGGTCGCCGAACAAGCCATTGGCCCAGGCAAACCAGTCTCGCGTGAACTTTCGCGGTTCGTCGCTGTCCACCGCTTCGTGGATAAAGCCGGTGCCGGCGTCCGTATCGCGCAGCATACGCAACATCGCGCGGATCACCTGAGGATCGTCGCTTGAGATAGCTCGGACGATCAGGCTCATCGGCCAAACTTGGCCCAGGCCGACATGAGGGCCGCCGATTCCCTCGATCGCGCTTCCGCGAAAGAAGTATGGGTTGGCGGGCGACCAGCAGGCCTGCGCAGTCGTACGCCACAGCGGATCGCTGCGGGGAACGCATTCCAGGAAGGCGAGGCCAAGCAGCGACGGCACGTTCGCATCGTCCATGAACATCGCGTTGCCAAAGCCATCGACCTCGTAAGCCCAGACCCGCCTGCCATCGGGCAGCGTCATCGTTCCCCACTTGCGCAGCGCGGTTTCGACCTCGTCCGCCAGTGCGCCTGCATCGTTCGCAAGCACTGTGTCGCCGCGCGCTTGCCGGGCGACGCTTGCCATTTCGCGCAAGGCGGTGACGGCGAAAAGGTTGGCGGGGATCAGGAAAGGATACGTGCAGGCATCGTCGGAGGGGCGAAAGCCGCTGTGGATCAGCCCGACCGGCCGGCTGGGCGGTCCCCAGCCATCGAGTTGCATCGTTTCGGTTGGCCGATTGCTGCTGCGCCTGAACCGGTATGGACCGGCGGAGGACTTGCGCTGCTGCTCGCGCAGGGTCCTGACGCAAGCACGCGATGCTTCCAGCCAGGTATCGTCGAACGGCACGGTGTCGCGGGTTTGGCGCCAGTAGCGAAAGCCGAGGCGCATTGCGTAGCACAAGGAATCGATTTCCCATTTGCGCTCCGCCACCCCGGGCTTCATTTCCGTATCGTCGGCCAAAGCCCACGACAGGTTTGTCTTGGCGGTGGGATCGGCCATGAAGGCGTTGGCATAGGGATCTATCAGGATAGAGCGGGACTGGCGGGCGATCAGCCCGCGAAACAAGTCCACCAAGGCTGGATCGCGGTCAACGAGGTGCAGATAAGGTAGCACTTGCGCGCTACTATCGCGCAGCCACAGGCAGGGAATGTCACCAGTAATGACGAAGGCATCGGGGCGTCCGTCAAGGGTGCTCATGTGCACCGTGGTGTCGAGCGTGTTGGGATAGCAGTTAACGAACATCGCCCGCAGCTTCGGATCGGCCACGAGCCTGGCGACGCGGTCGATCTCTGCTTCCACGGCCCGGCTGACGAAGCGGCGCGCGGAAACAGCTGGTCTGCCGCCGGTTGCAGGCAGCGGGACCCCTGGCGATGCCGCACGAGCCGTGCCTGACAGCAAGGTGCCGGTCGCAAGCGATGCGGCAAGCGCGCCGCCTTGGGCCAGCACCGAACGCCGACTGGGCAAACCGGCGTTCACTTGGCCAGTTCCCTGGCATCGCCGGTCAGCGTGAATGTGGACCAGGCTCCTGGACCATCTCCCGGCTGGCCGCTGCCGACCCACACCCGGTATTCTCCGGGCACCAAGCGACGGATGCCCCGGCGATCGACGACAGAGATTTCGCGCGGATCAAGGTTAAGCGTGATGGCCCTGGCTTGTCCGGGGGCCAGAGCGATGCGTTGGAAGGCCGCCAGTTGGCGTTGCAGCACGGCTTGCGTCATGATCGGCTCCGGCTCTATCGTGGGCGGCACGACGTAGGCCTGCACGACATCCTCGCCGGCCCGCACCCCGGTGTTGTGTACGGTGACGGTCACGGAAACCGGATCGCCAATGCCGGTCGCGACGGCCTTGGGCGCGTCGTACCCAAAATTCGTGTAGCTCAAGCCATGGCCAAACCCCCAAAGCGGCGTGCCGGTGAAATAGCGATAGGACCGCTCTTTCATCGAATAATCGACGTAAGCCGGAAGATCGGAGGTCGATCGGTAGAACGTGACCGGGAGGCGGCCTGAGGGATTATTGATGCCCCCCAAGGTTTCCGCCAGCGCGGTTCCGCCTTCTTCGCCAGGATACCAGGCGGCGAGCACGGCGTCCGCCAGCTTGGGGTCGATGGCGATCGCGCTGCCACTGGTCAGCACGACGATGACGGGTTTGCCGGTCGCGTGGAGGGCCTCCAGCAATTGCGCCTGCGGCCGGGGTAGGGCGATGTCGCTGCGATCGCCGCCAACGAAGCCGGGAACCTGCACTTGCAATGCCTCTCCCTCCAGGTCGGGCGAGAGGCCCAGCACCGCAACGATCGCGTCTGCGTTACGCGTCGCCGCAATCGCCTCGGCCCTTTGCACGTCGGCCGGTGGAAGCCACATGAGCCGCAACCCCTCGTCCTCGCCGTAATGGTCGAGTTCCAGGCGGATCGGTTGCGCCGTGCCGGTCAGCGTCACGTCGAATTCGACCCGCTGCTTGCCCAGAACGCCTGCGTGAAGTTGCTTGCCGCCGAGCCACAGCCGAACCGCATCGTGACGCTTGCAGTCTTTCCAGCAAGCGGGGATGTCCAAGGCGAGACGATAAGTGCCGGGGCCTGGAGGCGTCAGAGTGCCGCTCCAGCGCGCCTTGAAACCATTCGGGTCGATGCCGGCTGGGGCGTAGCGGGTGTAGTTGAAGTCTACCCGCCGATCCTGCCGCGTCAGGACAACCTTGCCGGTGGCGTCCAGATACTCGCCCTTTAGACCGGGCTTGCCTTGCGAGGCCAGCGCGGTTTCGGGGACGATCACGGCAGCCCCCTCGGCCAGGACGGAGCCTTGCGCGTAAGCGACATTGGCTGCGCCGAAGCGGCGGCGGATGCCTTGCAGGGGCGTTATCGGATCGGCTGCGGTGCCGTGATAACTGGCCTCGATAACCGACAAATCGTCGGCGTTCGCGCCAACGACGGCAAGTTTCGTACCAGGCTTGAGCGGCAGGCGCGCGTTGTCGTTCTGAAGCAACACGATCGACTTACGAGCCGCTTCCAACGCCAGCGCCCGGCTGGCGAGGGTATGTACCTGCGATGGCTTGATCCGGCCCCAGGGATTGGCGGCCCCAAATGCGATCCCGAGGCTGTGGCGCGCTTGCAGGGAGCGGGCCAGGGCACGGTCGATCGTTGCCTCGTCGACCAGTCCGCGCTCCACGGCTTGCGGCAGGGCGGCATAAGTGTTGCCGCAGTCGAAATCGGTTCCCGCCTTGATGGATGCAGCGGAAGCTTCGGCGGCATCTGCGGCGTAATGATGGAACATCCAGACGTTGGCGATGGCATCACAATCTGAAACCACGAACCCCTTGAACCCCCAGTCCTTGCGCAGCCGCTGGTTGATCAGGGCGTCGTCCGCGCAAACGGGCGTGCCGTGCGTTGAATTGTAGGCACACATCACTGACAACGGCCGCCCCTCGGTTACGGCCTTGCGAAACGCTGGAAGGTAGGTGGCCTCTCGATCCTGGGGGCTCACATCCACGTCAAAGCTGTCACGTCCCGCCTCGGGGCCGGAATGGACCGCAAAGTGCTTGGGCGTTGCAATGACGCGTGGATGGGCGGGATCGGTTCCTTGCAGGCCCTTGATGAACCCTACTGCCAGCGTGCCGGACAGAAAAGGATCTTCGCCGTAGGTTTCCTGCCCTCGGCCCCAACGCGGGTCACGGAAGATATTGATGTTGGGCGACCAGATCGTCAGCCCTTCGTAGATCCGGCGATCGGCATTGACCGGCCGCGTGTTGAACTTCGCCCGTGCCTCGGTCGAGATGACCGTACCGACTTTCTCCATCAGCACTGGATCGAACGTCGCTGCGAGCCCGATCGCTTGCGGAAAAACCGTGGCCTCACCGTTGCGGGCAAGACCGTGCAGCCCCTCGTTCCACCAGTCGTAGGCAGGTAGCCCCATCGCCTTGGCGGCAGGCGCGGTGCTTTGTAGCTGGCCAACCTTTTCGGCAAGGTCGGCCTTGGCGATGGCCGCAAGGACGGACTTGTCAGCCACGCTGTCCTCCGATTGCGCCATGGCCGTCCCTGGCAGTATCGCTGCCGCTAATGCAAGATGAAGCCGCACTTGCATGTCAGGCGCCAGCCAGGGACCGCAGGACCAGCGCATCGCGCAGCGCGGCGCCGCTTTCCTTGGAGGCCACCGCGATCTCGCGGCTTTCCCCCGGCAGAAGGTCGAAACCATTGTCGGCAGGCTTGGCATCGAGGGTCGCGAAATCGAGCATGACGGCACGAGCCAACCCTTTTGCCGTGATCGTCACGGTCTTGCCGTTCCACGTCGCTACCAAGCCGGGTGCTGGATAGGCCATGTCCTTAGGCAGCGCTCGTTCGACAATCTGGCGCGAGACGACTTTTCCATCGATCACGAGTTCCGCGACCGCGTAGCTGTCCGTGGCGCGTGCGGAACCGAAGACCTTTGCATCGGGGACCGGATCGAGGCGCGTCGCGTTCGTCGGCGCCAACGTTATCGAGCCGGCTGCTTCGCCAAGCTTGCTGCCGTCCATCGCATAGCCGGTAAGCCGCCACTTTGCAGCGATGGGCTTGGTGGCATCCGAGGCGAATGCGAGGCTCACGGCGGCTTCGCGATGCTCGGCAACGATCGCCTGAGGCGCAAAGAAGCGTGCGGCGGCATAGTGCAGCAACTTCCATCGCCCGTCGTGATCGACGCTGGACCAGGAAATCGCCGGCCATACGTCGTTGAGTTGCCAATACAGCGATCCCATCGTCGTCGGCGCGCAAGCACGGTGATGGCGGGCGGCAAGATCGATCGCCTGGGCTTGGTTGACCTGGGTTAGATAGACGAAATCCGCAAAATCCTTGGCGGGACGCAGGCGCGCATCGAGGTAGAACTTCAGCCGCTCGTTTCCTTCACCCGCCAGGAACTTCTGATGGGCTTTTATCGCCGGACTGTCTGGCGACAGCACATCCTGTCCTGCGAACCCACGGATCGTCGCCAGGGCAGGCATGGCCTGAAATCCATATTCCGACATGAAGCGCGGGCAGGAGGCCGTGTAGGCCTCGACGGGCTTCGAACCCGACCAGACATCCCAAAAATGACGGTCGCCTGCGGCATCGGTATCGTTCGGACCGTCGTATCCCGAAGATGGCGAGCCGGGCCAATAAGGGGTGCCGGGGGCGTGGTGCGTCACTGCATCTCGCAGCACCTGATCGAACAACACCGTCATCGCCGTGCTCATCCGTTCGGTGGCATCGAGCCCGATCGCCTTCTTGTAATCCTTGCGGTCGCTCCAGTTCTCCCATCCTGATAGGACTTCGTTGCCCCCGGCCCAAAGCACGACCGAGGGATGCGAACCGATCCGCTCTACTTGCTGCTCGGCCTCCGATCGTACGTTTTCGCGATAGGCCGCATCGGATGGTGGAACTGCACCGCCGAACATGAAGTCCTGCCAGATCATCAAGCCCTTGCGATCCGCCTCGTCGTAAAAGCTGTCAGGCAGGTAGTACCCGCCGCCCCAGACGCGGATCATGTTCATGTTCGCGGCCCGCGCATCGTCCAGCCGGGCGCGCATGTCGGCATCGGTCACGCGCGAGGGAAACATATCGAACGGGATGAGATTGGCGCC
Source organism: Novosphingobium sp. Rr 2-17 (assembly GCF_000272475.1). GTDB lineage: Bacteria > Pseudomonadota > Alphaproteobacteria > Sphingomonadales > Sphingomonadaceae > Novosphingobium. The sequence continues at coordinate 77,256 of NZ_AKFJ01000089.1, read as the reverse complement.
TTTGGCAAAGACTGGGACGCCATTGACGCGAAAACCGAACGCGCCGTTGTCCTGCATCAATTCCACTTCGCGCAGCCCGATGGTGCGCACGGCACTAGCCTGCGACACCTCACCCTGCATGATCCAGCTTTCGACCTTGTATAAAGGCTGCTCGCCATAGCCGACCGGCCACCAGCGTTTAGGCTCGGTTACGGTCAGCGGCAGGCTGACCACGTTTTCGCCCGCTTTAAGCGAGATGTCGCGGTCGCTGGATGCCAACACTTTGCCGTCTGGGCCAGTGATCCAGGTATAGTATTTGACCTTGCCTGGGGCGTCAGCCACGACCCGTGCCTTGGTCGTCAGCCGCGCTTCTTCGGCGTTGAGATCCTCCTGTGCGACCTCGAAGGATTCGATGCGAGCATCGTCCCAACTTTCCAGTCGGACCGGCCCGGAAATGCCGATCGAGACGATGCGTGGTCCCCAGTCCCAACCGTAATGGTACTTCGGCTTTCGGACGTAGGCCGAGGTCTGCCGACCTTTGGGCTCGTCGCCAAAGGCGGAATCGTATTCTGCGGGCAGGGGATGGGCATCGGCCAGCACCAGCGGCTGCAGCTTGCGGATCGGCGAGGCGAAGCGAACGACGATCTCGTTGCGGCCCTTCTTGAGAAAGGGCTTGGCGGCGATGCGCCAGCGTTTGTGGCCGTTGTCCGCGACCAGCGCCTGCCGACCATTGATGAGAACGGTCGCAAAAGTGTCGAGGCCGTCGAACACGAGATCGATGTGCTTGCGCGCGAACAAGGCGCCCCGCACATCGAGCGTCCGGCGCATCTCCCAATCGGTCAGACCGACCCACTGAACCGCGGCCTCGTTCTCACCCAAATAGGGATCGGGGATCTGGCCGCCTTCGATCAAGTCCTGCTGGATGCTGCCGGGGACGCGAGCCTTGAACCACCTGGTTGCGTTGGGGTGCGACTTGGCGGCGGCGGTATCGTTATCGCCTGCTGCGATCCGCGCTTGCCAGCCCCACTCCAGCAACAGCGAGGACACCGGCGCGGCGCCTGCGACTTGCGGCAAAACGGCCAGGCAACTGACGACCGCCCCAAGCAAGAACCTCATTTCGCGTTTTCTGCGTAAACGACTTTTTCAACGGCGTAGAACGGGTCGGACAAAGGCGCAGTGAACTGGAAGCAGACGTCGCTTTCGTCTTTAAAGCCGGGGCGATCCGGAAGATTGGCGGTGAACGAAAATTGCTGAGGTGCGGTGTCGGGATCGGGCAGCGGGAAGGTCGCCAGAACGGTAGCGCCGGGCATTGGCGCATGTTCTTTCTGCTTGGCCGTAGCCGTCTTTTCGGCCGCCCGGCAGCCGGCGGCAATGACCAGTTCCCCATGGGTAGTTACCGGGAAGTGCGCGATCAGCGCCGACGCCTCATGGGCAAGGCCATAATTGCGCGGCAGCCTTGCAACGGACACCTTTACTGCCTTTGCGTGAGCGAGCGGTGCGTGATCGTCGGCCTGGCAGGTATCGAAGATGTTGACGTTGAACGCAGGCGCGTTCGCAGTGGATTCGCCGTTGAGCGGCACGCGCAAGCCTTGTGCGCCGCGAGGGCAAGCTGTCAGGGTAGACGCGGTTGAGGTGAGCAGCGCCTCGCGCCCCGTGTCGTAACGGCGCGGCTGGGACAGCGCGCTGCCGTCTGGAGCGAAGCTTGCCGCGGTCACGAGCGTGCCTGGGCGGACCGATAGCACGCCGCGATAGGCGGGCGACCGCGCTCCGGGTGCTTGGCCATCCAGGGTATAGCGGATCGTTCCGTATGGCGCCTGCGTCGCCAACGACACGTCGATCCGCCTGGCGATCAGCGCATCTCCGCGGCTCTGGGTGGGCTTGAAGGCAACCGCAAAGGCGCTGTCCGCCACTTCGACGCCGCCTTGCTGCCATCGGCGCATCTGCGGAGTGAGCCGCGCCAGGAAGGCCGCGTAGTCCTTCGTGCCGGCTGTCGGCTGAGACCAGGCGACTTCGGCCAAGGCGCCGACACGCGGAAACAGCATGTGCTGAACTTGGAAGGGCGTCGTCAGGTATTCGCTCCAGGCATTTGCTTGAACGCCCAGAATGTGCGCCTGCCGTTGTGCATCGATGCCCTTTGGCATCGGATCGTAACGATACACATCTTCCAGCGTCTGGATGGACAGCCGACCGGGCGGCTCGTCAGAAAGCGCGGATTGCAAGCTGTCCATGTACAAGGTCGGCGCTGGTGACAGCACGACATCGTGGCCGGCATTGGCCGCATCCACCGCGCCTTGCTCGCCGCGCCAGCTCATGACCGAAGCCGATGGAGGCAGGCCCCCTTCGAGGATTTCGTCCCAGCCGATCAGTCGCCGCCCGTGCTGCGCCAGGTAGGCACCGAACTGATCGACCATCCAGCTTTGCATCTCGTTTTCGGTCTTGATCCCTAAAGTGCGCATTTGCGACTGCACCTGAGGCGAGCGCTCCCACTGGTCTTTGACGGCCTCGTCTCCGCCCAGGTGGATGAACGTTGATGGAAAAACTGCCATCAATTCGTCCAGCACGTCACGCACGAACGCCATGCCTTCTGGGGATGGGTTGAACAGCCAGGGATTGACACCCCAGTCGTGGGAGACGGCCGGCCTGTCACCCAGCACCCCCAGTTTGGGGTATGAGGCGATCAGTGCTTGCGCGTGCCCTGGCAGGTTGATTTCCGGGACGATGGTGACGCCCCGCCTCGATGCATAGGCGACGAGCGCCTTGAGCTGTTCCTGGGTGTAAAAGCCTCCGGTCTTGGGGCCGGGACCACCCCCGGTGTCGGGCGGCAGGCGCCACGCGCCCACGTTCGTCAGCTCCGGGTAGCGCTTTACTTCGAAGCGCCAGCCCTGGTCGTCGGTCAGATGCAGGTGCAGCGTGTTGAGCTTCACTTCCACCATGCGATCAACGACGGCGTAGATGGAATCGATCGGCTGAAAGTGCCGCGCTGCGTCGATCATGACCCCGCGCCAGGCAAAGCGCGGCGCATCGGCGATCGTTACGTGCGGCATCGCTACGGTTGCCGAACCTTTGCGGCTTGGGGTCATCAACTGCAGCAAGGTCATGGCGCCGTAAAGCAGGCCCCGATCGCCTGAGGCGGAAATGACGGCTTCGCGGTCGGTGACGACCAGCCCGTAGGCCTCGTTGCCCGAAATCGTACCGTCGCGGACGAAACGGATGCGAGGGGGGGTGCCGGCTCCGCCAGCCATGGCCAGCGCTGGTGCGCCGGCTGTGCGTGCATGTTCCAGCAGCAATGCCGCCGCTGCCGCAGCTCCTGCATCACCGGTCGGGACGGCAACCGTATCGCCTTGTCTGAGCGTAAGCGTTCCGCTGCTCTGGACGATAGACGAAGGCCATGGGGTGAGGGGCAGGACTGGCGCGGCAAGCGCCCCTTGCGGAAGTGCCGTCATCCCAAAAGCCATCGAGAGGATGATCGCACTGCGGTCGCAAAGCTTCCTGGAACCCATCGAGATCACCTGTTTTGGCCTGAGGGTTGCACAGTAACCAAAACATATCCTTTCCGGCAACAGGTATTATATTTTGTCGCCAGAAGCTTGGCGTTTCACTTTTGTCCGGCAGGCGATTGCAACCTTTGCATGACCAATATAGACCGCAGGCCAGAGGATCTTGGAGGTGCTATGTCGTTTGTGGATCGGATCGGGCGATTGCGGGAGGGCGACCCCGCTCCGCTTTATCTTCAGCTACAGAAGCTGATTCGCGACGCGATCTCCAGCGCCGAGCTGGAGCAAGGCGAAATGATACCGCCTGAGCGCGATCTTGCGGTGGATTACGGGGTGTCTCGCATCACCGTGCGCAAGATGATCGGCGGGCTGGTCGAGGAAGGCCTCCTGACGCGGCGTCGGGGCGCGGGGACTTTCGTTGCCTCTCGATTGGAGAAAAGCTTTTCCAAGCTCACATCCTTCAGCGAGGACATGATCGCGCGCGGCAAGCAGCCGTCGAGCAAGTGGGTGTCTCGCGTCGCCGCAATCGTCAATTCCGACGAAGCGATGGCGCTGGGATTGGCGCCGGGCAGCACCGTGCTTCGCTTTTCGCGCATCCGCTTTGCCGACGACGAACCGCTGGCGCTCGAATTTTCGACCATCGCCGGATACTGCCTGTCAGACCCTGAAAGCGTCGAAGATTCGCTCTACGCGGCTCTCGAACATGGCGGCAATCGTCCGGTGCGCGCGTTGCAACGCCTTCGCGCGGTCCCATTCGGCGCAGAGCACGCAAAGATGCTGGGCGTGGATGCAGGGCACGCCGGTTTCCTGATCGAGCGGCACGGTTTTCTGCGTGATGGCCGGGTCGTAGAGTTCACGCGCTCGTATTATCGAGGCGACACCTACGATTTCGTCTCGGAACTCACGGAACTGACCTAAGGCCCCGGACGATCGACCAGCGCCATTCCATGATCGCCCGGCGCGCTGTGCTCAAGGCGGGCGCATTAGCGGTGCTGCCAGCGGTAGCGACGCCAGTGGGCGCTGCTAACGGGAAGTACGGACCCGGCAGGATCGATGGGCTGCCGATGCCCGCACCGCTTGCGGGGCCATCTCCGCGCCTACCCGAGACAGACTTTTCGCGCACCTTGATCGGACGCGGCTGGCGTTTCCACGAAGGTGACGTGGCCTTTCCAGAACCGGAGGATCACAACGCCACGTATTTGTCGGTAAAGGCCGGCAACGCCACTGGAGCCGCCGCTTTCGACTTCGACGATTCAGATTGGCCCGAAGTCTCGCTGCCCCACGATTGGGCGATCGCACAAGATGTCAGCGAACGTGCGAACGTATCGGAAGGCTATCGTCCGCGCGGGATCGGTTGGTATCGCCGGTTGCTACGCTTGTCGCCGGACCATCAGGGGCGCCGCCTCGAGCTGCACTTCGATGGCATCGCCAGCCATGCCACCGTCTGGATAAACGGCAGCGAGGTCGCGCATTCGTTCTCTGGGTATAGCAGCGTCATCGTCGATATCACGCCGTTCGCCCGCTACGGGGATGCGTTGAACTGGATCGCCGTGCGCGTGGATGCGTCGGTGCGCGAAGGTTGGTGGTACGAAGGTGCGGGCCTTTATCGCCATGCCTGGTTGATCAGCCGGCCACCCGTCTCGATCGCCACCGATGGGGTTCATTGCGATCCCGTTGAAGCACAGGATGGTTCATGGACCGTCCCGATTACGGTCACGCTCGATAACGTCGGCGCCGCTGCGTCGAACGGCGCGATCACTGCCAGGTTGTTCGATCAACAAGGGCGTCAGGTCGCGCAAGGCAGTGCCAGCGCGCTAGTGCCGGCGCTGGATCACGCGCATGTTCAAATGACGCTCAATCCCGGCCCTGTGGAGCGCTGGTCGCCCGATGAGCCGGTGCTCTATCGTCTGGAAATCGACTTGTCCGATTCTGGGCAAGTGGATCGACGGCATGTCGCGATAGCCTTTCGCACCGTGCGCTTCGACCCCGCCCGGGGGCTTATCCTCAATGGTGAAGAGACGAAGCTGCGCGGCGTCTGCATCCATCAGGACCATACCGGCGTCGGCACCGCGATACCGGATTCTCTGGTCTTGTGGCGCTTGCAGCGGCTCAAGGCGATGGGCTGCAACGCGATCCGCATGACCCACAACGCTCCCTCGCAGGAAGTGCTCGACTGGTGCGACCGGCTGGGCTTTCTGGTGATGACCGAAAACCGGATCTTCAATCCGGCGCCTGACTATATGGCGCAGTTGGAATGGATGGTGCGCCGTGATCGCAACCACCCGTGCGTGATCGTGTGGTCGATCTTCAACGAAGAACCCATGCAAGGCACCTACGCGGGTGTTGAAATGTTGCGCCGAATGTATGCGACCGTTCGCCGGCTCGATCCGCAGCGCGCCGTGACAGGAGCCATGAACGGTGGTTTCTACAACCCGGACAATGTCTCAAGCGTTCTCGATCTGGTGGGATTCAACTACTATCAGAACGAATACGACAAATTCCACGCGCTGCATCCTGACAAGCCGATCACAAGCTCGGAAGATACCAGCGCCTATGAAACCCGCGGCGCGTTTCATAGCGATCCTGCGCGGCACGTCATCACCTCCCTGGACAAGGAAGCGGCATCGTGGGGCGCCAGTCACCGCGAAAGCTGGAAGATGATTGCCGAGCGCCCATACGTTGCGGGGGGCTTTGTGTGGACCGGGTTCGATTACCACGGCGAACCGACGCCCTATGCCTGGCCGACGGTATCGAGCTTTTTCGGGATCATGGACTTGTGCGGCTTTCCCAAGACCGCGTTCGGTATCCGCAGTGCCCAATGGCGTGATGACGCGCCGTTCGTGTGGCTGGCGCCGCATTGGACCTGGCCCGGCTCCGAGGGGCAGACGCTGGAAGTCTTCGCGATCACCAATGCCGAGGCGCTGGAAGTGCGCCTAAACGGCCAGGTGCTTCACCGGATCGACAAAGCCGACCGTAACATGGGGCATAGCTTCGACGTGGGCTACGCGCCCGGGCGGCTGGAAGCGGTCGCTTATGTCGGCGGCAGGGTTGTCGCGCGGGCCATCCACGAAACCGCAGGTCTTCCTGTCGCCTTGCGTTTGACACCGGCGCGAACCGCCTTGGCCGGGGATGGGGAGGACGCGCAACCGATTACCGTCGATGCTGTCGACGCGCAGGGCCGCCACGTACCGATCGCCAATGTGCCGGTGGACTTCACAATTGCAGGCGGGACGATTGTGGGGCTGGGCAATGGCAATCCCAATAGTCACGAAAGCGAGAAGGGATCGCGTCGTTCGTTGTTCAATGGCTTGGCACAAGTGATCGTGCAAGGTGACCAGAGCGGGCGGCGGTTGTTTATTCGGGCGCACGCGCCAGGCTTGCGGTCTACCAGCTTGTCCATGGGACGCGCCGCGCGGACTGCGCGCGCGCAAGTGGCGGTCGTGCCTTCGCAGATGGTGCTGGGACAATGGCGCCGGTCCGCGCTCATGATCGCCAAGCCGTCCGTTGCGCTGGCGCCGGTCGATGGCGACAACAACTCCTGGGACTTTGTACAAGCAGGAGCGCTGACCGAGCCGGGGCCGGCGGGTTGGCGGGCTTTTCATGTCGCCTTTACGCCTTGGCGACGGGTCGCCGCGCAAGGCGGCACGGTGCAGTTCGCAGGTATCGCGGGCCGGGCCGAAGTGTGGGTCGATGGCGTGATCGTTGCGCGCAAGGACAGTGCCGCCATCGCGCCCCTTTCCGCGCCGATCGGCCCAGGGCCTGGCGGACGTGATCTGACGGTTGTGATCGAGGCGGACGCAGGCGAACCGGCGGGCCTCGCAAGGCAAGTGTCCGTAACCCCGCTAACTCAGTAGCCAAGAAGGGTCAGGCCGCGAAGCGATCCGGGTCAGTGGGATCGAGGAGAAGGTGGACGACGACGTCCGCATCTCTTGGTGCGATCGCAATCCGGCGCACTCCTGCGGCCAGAATCGCAGCCTGATCCACATCCGTCAGCGAGCGCAGGACGATCCTCAGGCGATTGGCGTGGCGAGACGTTTGGATCACGTTCGCGCTTTGCCCCAGCATCGAGATCAGATCCGCAGCGATGCGTGTGTCAGAGGAAACCGCATGTGGCGGTGTGGCCGGGGCTTTGGTCGATACAGGGGCATCGGCTGAGGGCACCTCGCGCATGGCCACGCGGATTTCTTCCGAAACGAGATCCGCGATCGGCCCGAGGATGACTTGCAGCGCCTTGTCGGATGCGCGCACGGTTCCCCGTGCCCCAAGGGCCTTGAGGCGGACCTCGTCTACATGCGCATGGTCGACGATAAGCAGGCGCAGGCGCGTGGTGCAGGCCGATACGCTGGTGAGGTTTGCCGACCCACCCAGCGCCGCCAGGTAAGCGTGGCCGCGGGTCTGAACGCCGTCAATTGATGCTTCATCCTCTTGCGGTTCAGGTTCGTCTTCACGGCCGGGCGTTTTCAAATCAAGCTTGCGGATCGCGAAGCTGAACACCCCGTAGTAGATCACGGCATAGGCCGCACCGATGGGCAGCAGCAGCAGCGGCCGCGTCGCCTTGCCGAAGTTCAGCGCGTAGTCGAACAGACCAGCCGAAAAGCTGAAGCCCAGATGCATTCCGAGCGCCTGGGTCAGCCACATCGAAAGCCCGGTGAGCACGGCGTGGAGGCCGTAAAGCACAGGCGCAAGGAACATGAAGGTGAATTCGATCGGCTCGGTAACGCCTGTCAGCATCGAGGTTAGCGCGAGGCTGAAGAGCATCCCGCCGACGGCCTTGCGTCGCTCTGGCCGAGCGGTGCGATACATGGCGAGGCACGCGGCGGGCAGGCCGAACATCATCACCGGGAAGAAGCCGGTCATGAAGCCGCCGGCGGTCGGATCGCCCGCGAAGAAGCGGCGGATATCGCCATGCGCGTCGCCGTAATCGCCCAGGACGAACCAGAACAAATTGTTGAGGACGTGGTGAAGGCCCGTGACGAGCAGCAGGCGATTGAGCAGGCCGAATGCGAACAGTCCCAAACCACCCGATTGCGCCAGACCACGGCTGAGCGCGTCGATGGCATCGGCCAGAGGACCAAAGCCAAATCCCACGACGCTGGCGACCACCAGACCCGCCAGGCCCGACGCAATCGGAACGAAGCGCCTGCCGCCGAAGAAGGCGAGGTATTCTGGTAATTTGATGGCCGAGTACCGGTTGTAGAAGGTTCCCCCGATCAAACCCGAAACGATGCCGATAGGTACGTCGAGCTTGGCTATGCCTTGCGCCTTCGCAGTGGCCATCGCGGCTGTCAGCGCGCTGCCGGTCAGGGCTGGGTCGATCCCGTGCGGCACCGGCATCAGCACTTTGGCGCTCTCGGTGGCTACCAGATAGCCGACGATGGCGGCGAGGCAGGCAGCGCCATTGCCATCGCGGGCGTAGCCGGTCGCGACGCCTATCGCGAAAAGCAGCCCGAGATGCGAGAAGAGGGCATCGCCAGCCGCGCTGATGAAGGCGATGTCGAGGAGGTCCGGCTGCCCAAGCCGCAATAAAAGCCCTGCCACCGGCAGCACCGCAATCGGCAGCATCAGCGCTCGACCAAGAGGCTGGAGGGTTTCAATAAGCCGCTTCATGCTGCGAGACTCCCTTCGAATGCGCTGGCAAGTGCGCGCACGTCGCGGGCTGAAGTGCACTGCAGCGCCTGAAGTGCGAGGTAGCGGCAATCGTCCAGCGACAGGCGCATGACGAGCGCTTTTATCTCCGCGACGAGTGCCGGGCTGGCCGATAGCTCGGTAACGCCAAGTCCCAGAAGCAGGGGAACGGCAGCCGGATCGGAAGCCAGAGAACCGCATACGCCGACCCAACGGCCGTGGTGCGCCGCGCCCTCACACGTTTGCGCAATCAGGCGCAGTACGGCAGGATGCAGGCCATCGATCATCGCTGCCACGCGCGCGTTACCGCGATCCATGGCCAGCGTGTATTGGGTAAGGTCATTGGTCCCGATCGACAGGAAGTCCGCCTCTTGCGCCAGCAGATCAGCCGTGGCGGCAGCGGCGGGGGTCTCAACCATGATGCCCACTTGCACTCGCTTCACGAGTTCGAGCCGGGTCGCCACCGCATCGACCACTTGGCGGACCTGGCGAAGTTCGGACAAGCTGGCGACCATCGGCACCATGATCCGGCATTGCCCTTCCGGCCGAACCTGCAAGATTGCCTCGATTTGTGCTTCCAGCAAAGCCGGATAAGCCAGACCTACGCGAATGCCCCGCAGGCCCAATGCCGGGTTTTCCTCGCCTCCGATCGGCAGGAAGGGAACGGGCTTGTCGCCGCCGATGTCTAGCAAACGCACGATAATCGGTCGATCGTTCAGCGTGCGGGCAATCGTCTGATACGCTTGCAACTGCTCCGCCACACCTGGGGCTTGAGCTCGGTCCGCGAACAGGAACTCGCTACGTACCAGTCCCGATCCTTCGGCGCCGTTCGCTAAGGCGAGTTCGGCATCAGCGGGCGAGCTGAGATTTGCAAATACCTTAATGCGCGTACCGTCCGAGCTGCAGCAGGGTGCGTCGTTCTCTCGTGCGGCACGGCTGCGTTCCGCATCGATTTCGCGCTGTGCCAGCACTTTCGCGATACGTTCGGGCGAAGGTTGCGCTTCCAGGCGGCCGGCCCGCGCATCGATTACCAGTTGCTCGCCATCGGCGATGGTTTGGACCAGACTGCCCAGCGCAACGAGCATCGGCACACCCATGCCCGCGGCCAGGATCGCCACGTGAGAGGTCGGGCCGCCTTGCGCCAAGGCAATCGCGCTGAGGCATGAGCGGTCCAGGTTCATCAACTGAGAAGGAAGGAGATCCTGCGCGATTAAGACCGTGCCTGGGGGCAGTTCGAGCCGCGTCTGCTCCACCCCGGCAAGAGCGGCGAGAACACGCTGTTCTAAGTCGCGCAGGTCGTCTGCCCGCTCGGCAAGGCGCGGATCGCCAGAGCCAGTGAGGACCGCGATTTGGAAGCCGATAGCGTCTCGCCAGCCTGCCCCGGCACTTGCCCCCTCGGCGATCGCCTGATGCGCGGCGGCACGTAGTTCCTCGTCTTCGAGCATGGCCCGATGCGCTGTCAGCATTTCGGCTGCGTGAGGGGCGATCTGATCCTGGTCGTCCGCCATACGGCGGGACAGCGCGTCTAGCGTAGCATCCAGAAACGCTTGTTCTTGCGCCGGGTCACCCGAACTGCTTGGTGCTTCGATGCGGGCAGGGCGCAAGTGAAACGCCTGGCCTACCGCGATGCCGGGCGATGCGCACACGCCGGGCAAAGCGTTGTCACGTGGCCATGCGGCCGGCGGTTCAGCGTCGGCTCGCGATGGCACACAGGCAGCCAGACCCGGCGGGGGTGCCTCTTCCGGTGGGGCAAGTTCGCCCATGCCACTGGCGATCAAAGCTTCCAGAGCATCAAGTGCTGCAAAAGCCTCGCTGCCGCTGGCAATGAGGGTCAAACTGTCACGCAGGCGCACGCCCAGCGCGAGCATGGCTACGGGGCTTCGGAGGCTGGCCGATCTTCCAGCGTGCTCCATGCGGACGACGGCGTCGAACTGCATCGCGCATTCGCGCAACCGTGCCGCAGGCCGGGCGTGGATGCCATGGCGCAACGGCACCGGAATAGTGCGGCTGAGTTCGACGGGATCGGAGCCTGCCGTTTCCGCATTTCGTTCGTCGGCTACGGAATGGGAGCGAGCGACGATTTCGAACACGTGGTCGCCGGCCGTTACTGGTCCGGGTCCACGCAAGGTGCCGACCGACCATGCGTCGTGTTGGAGCAACAGCATGGGCGTCATCGCGCTGGATGCGCCCAGCACCACCGCATCAAGATCGAAGCGGATCAGGGGCTGCCTTGCAATCACTCGCGCGCCAGCCTCGACCAGGGGCGTAAACCCGAGGCCACCCATGGCTACGGTGTCTATCCCTAGATGCAGAAGCAATTCGGCCCCGCAATCCAGGCGAAGGGTAACGGCATGGGCCGTGGCCGCTACCGACACGACCAATGCGTCGCAAGGCGCGTACAGCGTATCGCCGGTCGGATCGATCGCGATGCCATCGCCTAGCAAACGACCGGCAAAAACGGGATCGGGAAGCTCGTCCAGCGGGGCAAGCCATCCGTCGAGCGGGGCGAACAGCGGTAGGGCCAAGAGGTTGGAGGCTGGGATCAACTCGGGTCTCCTGGCATTCAATGGGAAAGGACCGTCAGGCGACTTGTTGGCCGGCGATCCAGGTGGCGACCGGGCGATGGTCTGCGTCGAGTTGTACGAAGTCTGCCGTCATGCCGATACCGATCGTGCCGCGTTCTGTATCCAGGCCCAGGAACGCAGCCGGATTGCGGCTGGCCATGTCGATCGCTTGGGAAAGGCTGACGCCGCCCATATTGATGGTGTTGCGTACCGCAGTGCCCATATCGAGTGTCGCGCCGGCAAGCGTGCCGTGCGCATCGACGCAGCGTCCTTCGCTGACGTAAATCGTGGTTCCGTCCAGTTCGAATTGCGTCAGGTCCGATCCGACGCACGACATGGCATCGGTCACGAGCATGAAGCGATCGAGTGGCCGCGCGCGCAGGGCTATACCCAGCATTGCTGGATGGAAATGGAACCCATCGACGATCAGCCCACACCAGGCTTCTTGATTTTCCAGCGCCGCCCCGACCATCCCGGGCGCGCGGTGATGGAGGCCTGACATTGCATTGAACAAATGGGTCACACCCGTGGCGCCCATCGCGAAGGCACGACGAGTCTGGTCATAATCCGCTTCGGAATGCCCGATCGAAAGGATTACCCCGGCTTCCAGCAAGGCGCGCGCCTGATCTTGCCCCAAATACTCCGGCGCGACCGTGAATAGCACTCGTCCAGCGCGGGGGCGGGTCAGCAATTCGATAAGTGCGTCATCGAGTGGGCGCAGATTGCGTTCGCTATGAATGCCTTTGCGTGCACGGCTGAGCACTGGTCCTTCGACATGGATGCCGATGCAGCCCGCCACGTTTGCTGTGATCGCATCATCTACCGCATCAAGACCTGCAGCGATCACCTCTGGCAATGCGCTGATGAGCGTAGGAACAATGGCGGTGGAGCCGAAACGCGCATGAGCGCGCGCGATCGTGGCGATCCCGGTCGCAGTGGGATCGTCGTTGAATAGGACGCCTCCTCCGCCATTGACCTGAACGTCGATGTAGCCAGGCACCAGAGTGCCGCCGGCCAGATCTACCGCAATGTCCTCCGCGCCGTTGGCAGGATCGATTGCCATGATCTTACCGCCCGCCAGCGTGAGGCTAGCGCTGTCTAGCCAAGTGCCGTGGGAATAGATCTGGCCGTTTGTAAATGCGATCCGGCTCATCGGGTCTGAGTCACCTTGCGTAGATGTGCCGGCTTGTCGGGGTCGAAGCCTCGAGCAAGCGAAAGTGCATTCACCTCTGGATAGAAGGCCTGGATCATCAGCAATGGCTCAAGCGCTGGATGACCGGCTAGCTTTTGCAGAGAATGACCGCCGTACACTGCCAGCGCGTCGAGCAGGAACACCGGTGCACCGCGCAACGCGAATTCGGAAACCGCCTCGCGTACGCTGTCGCCGCTCGCATCTGATCCGGCATAGGCCAGGATCGGAAAGCCGGCGTCGACGATCGCCATGGGGCCGTGGCGGACTTCAGCAGCGCTGTAGGCCTCGGCGTGGAGGCCGCAGGTTTCCTTGAGTTTCAACGCGGATTCCTGCGCTATCGCAAAGCCAAAGCCCCGCCCGATCACGAACAGATTACGCGCATCGGCCAAGGCCGAGACCAACCCGAACGGGGCGAGATCATGTGCGAGAGACAGGGCTTCAGGAAGCGTATCGAGCGCGCTGACCATCCGCTCATCGCCGCTCCAATGCGCGGCGATCGCCGCTGCTCCAGCCAGCGAGGCGATGTAAGACTTGGTTGCCGCGACCGAATTTTCAGGACCAGCGTACAATGGCAGAAGATGGTCTGCGGCGGCCGCGAGAGGAGACGTCTCGTCGTTGACCAACGCGACGATGCGGGCACCAGCTTGCTTGTAAGCGGCAACCGTCGACAGCAGGTCGGGGCTGCGACCGCTTTGCGAAATGGCGATGACAAGCGCGCTACCCGGCAATATCTTGGCAGCATAGACCGACGATACAGAAGGCGCCGCGGACGCGACCGGAATGCCGATCTGGGTCTCAATCAAGTATTTCAGGTAAAGCGCGGCGTGATCGGAGGAGCCGCGCGCGCACGTCACTACGACGCTGGGAGGAGCGTTGCGCAGATCGGCGGTCAGTGCGGCTAAAGCGGTGGCGTTTCTACTCAAGAAAGCCCGTACGGCATCGGGTGCGCTTGCCGCTTCATGAGCCATCAGCGTTGCTGCAGCGCCATCCGGCGTGATCCGTTCGTCCGATCTGTCCATTTCAAGCCCGCATTGCATCGGCTCTTCGCCTCCTGAGTACCAAATCCGCATAAGTTATATATTGGTACTATTCAAGCAGTGTGTCGATCTTGTCGTTTTTTCCGTGAAGAGCATCAGATCGAGCCTCCCTCCAAGGTTTGCAGAATGGCTGCTCGCAGTTTCGAGACGTTGCCGGCGTTGGTTCGGATGCAATCCTGATCGGCAAAACCGAGCTCGATCAATCGCGAGCTGCAAGCTTGATCGTTGGCTTCGCGGCACGACGCGTGAAAATTGCGGATGCCATTTGACGCCAGGATGGGCACTGCTGCGGGATCGATGCCGCTTCCCGCAAGTATCGCGATGCGACCGGCTGCGCGGTCAACGAGGGCTGCCAAGACGGCGCCTGCGTCCTGTGCTTTGGGTTTGCCGCCCGAAGTCAGGATCGTGTCAAAGCCAAGGTTGACCGCTAATTCTAGAGAGCGGAACAGATCGTCGGTGGTATCGAATACGCGGTGAAGGGTCAGGCCAACCCGGCGGCCTTGGGCGGCGCCGGCAGCGCGGGCTGCAGCGACAGTCTCGGCAAGGGCGTTGGCATCCAGGCCGTTCTCATCCCCGGCGCCGATGACGACGCCTTCCAGCCCGCAGTTTATCGCCGCGACCACATCGGCCTGCATCAATGCCAGTTCGATGCTGTCATAACCGAAGTCGCCTGCGCGAGGGCGACAAAGTGCGCGGACAGGTAGCGGGTAGGTGCTGGCAAGTCGCATCAACGACTGCGGTGGCGTGAGCCCGCCTACGCATAAAGCGGTACACAGTTCGATCCGGTCGGCGCCGCCTGCGGCGGCGGCTTCGATTCCAGCAGCATCCTCGACGCAGATTTCAAGCAACATTTGAACGATCCTCTATCCGTCGCGTGAGGCCAGCCGCGATTCGGCCTCGTGCGACAAGTGTCATGATGATGCAGCGCATAGGTAGCGCTTTGGTCATCACAAGGGGGCTCGTGGCGTAGATTGCCCGCATCTGCGGTGCATTCTGGGGGCGTATCTTTCTACCACTTGCGCCGGAAGCGCTTACAAAATCATGACAAAATGGAACCTATCTCCGGAAATATAGCCTAATTCACGGCTTGGCATGGAATCTTGTAGACACAATGCTGCATTTTGGTAGTCATATTGACCAGCATTGGTATTAGTTTGGAATCATACCGGACAGTCAAATGCAAAAAGGGTACAACTGTCCCGACCGATGGGTCGGGCGATCATGGGGGTTTTATCATGACGTTGATGCGTTCCGGCCTACTTGTTGCCACCTCCTTCACCGCACTTCTAGCCATGCCGGCCTGGGCTCAGGACAACAAAGCGAACGACGAGGGCTCCGATGACATCCCGATCGTCGTCACCGGTATCAAAGGTGCACTTACCAACGCCATCAACGTCAAGCGCAATGCGGACGCAGTGGTCGATGTCATCACAGCCGAAGGGATCGGCAAGTTTCCCGATCGCAATGTCGCTGAATCCTTGTCCCACATTCCCGGCGTCAGCGTGGACCGCCAGTTCGGCATCGGCGAGCGCGTTTCCATCCAGGGCACGGACCCCGCCCTCAACCGTGTGATGATTGACGGGCATACGATTGCTTCGGCGGACTGGGGTGGCAACACCGGCGACGTGACCGGCCGCACCTTCAACTATTCGCTGCTGGCCCCCGAAATCGTTTCGCAGATCGAAGTCTATAAATCGCCCGAGCCACGCATCGACGAAGGCTCGCTTGGCGGGACCGTCATCGTTCACACACGAATGCCGCTCGATCTGGAAGCCAATACGATCACCGGTTCGGCAGGGTACAACTACAACGATCGCTCCAAGGTCGGAAATCCGCGCGGATCGGCGCTGTATAGCTGGAAGAACGATTCCGGCACATTCGGCATCCTGGTCGCGGGCACTTACGATCAGGACACGTTGTCTCGCGCCGGCATCGAATACTTTGGGTATTCGACCGGTTCAGACTTTCTGACCACCGACGATGCCGGCAACACCGTTTTAAAGAATCCGGACGCGGTCATCACCGGCGGCAGCTTGGAAGATCTGGCCAACGCGCGCTACCCGGTGGGCATCAACCATGCCTACTTCAAGCAGACCCGCAAGCGCATCGGCGGCCAGTTCGCGGTGCAGTGGGCGCCTACCACCGATTTCGAGGTGGCGCTCACGGGGCTGCACATCCAGGGTACTTACAACAACTTCAGTCGCTCCGAATTCATCTATCCAGGGTGGGCCACCGGCCAACTTGAGTCCGCGACGATCTCGAACGGCCAGATCACGAGCGCTTCGTTCGGATCGACCACGCTACCTTCAACCAGTTCCGAACTGGACATGAACTACCGCAAGACCAAGGTGACCAACGATAGCTATAACCTGGCAACCACGTGGCATACGAGCGACAGTTTCACCTTGTCTGCCAATGGTGGCTGGACGAAGGCGACGGGCGGCACCGACCCCGAATATCTGATGAACCTGCAATCGAACATGCCTTATAGCTACAGTTATTCCGGCAATTCGACCGACGTTACCTATTCCAAAGATCCAACCGATCCGACGTCCTTCTTCCGGACCACGGAAGGCACGACTTCGGGGAAGTACCAGATCGGCGGTATTTCGCGTTCGAAGCAAAAAGATGAGGAGTTCTACGGCCAGCTCGACGGCAAGTGGGATGTCCAGGACCCGTTCTTCAAATCCGTGCGGATGGGCATCAAGGCGTCGACCCACGAGAACAGCCTGCGCGCCACTGGGTCTCAGGTTTACTACACCGAAGATATCGACTTGTCGGACTTCGACTATACGGTCACTCCTTCCGGCCTGTTCAGCGGATTGAACGCCACGGGAAATTCGAACCAGTTCGCCACGTTGACATCCGATCAAGTTATTGAGGTTCTCAAAAACGGCGAATACGTCGATACCGGCATCGATTACGGTTCATCGTTCAAGGTCCGCGAGAAGAACGCATCGGCTTACGTCCAGCTGGACTTCGAAACCGGCCCGGTCCGCGGCAACGTTGGCTATCGAGCGGTCTATACGCAGGATATCTCGGATTATTATCTCTACACGGCCGAATCGAACAGCTATTCGCCCGCGCGTGACAAGAACGAATACCTCAAGGGTCTGCCCAGCATAAACGTAAGCTGGGAGCTTGCGAGCCGCTTCAAACTTCGTGGCTCTATCGCCAAGGTCATTGCGCGCCCACGCTACAGCCAGCTCGCGGGAGCCTTCAGCCGTAACGATACGCAGCTTACCGCAAGCGGTGGCAACCCGGACTTGAAGCCTTATGCATCGACCAACTACGAACTGTCGGCGGAATGGTACTTCGGACCGAGTGCGTTGCTGTCAGTGGAATATTTCCGCCGCGAGATTTCTTCGTATATCGTGACCAAGACGACGCAGCAGACGCTGTTCAACAGTCTGACGCAACAGGACGCAGAGTATTCCGTTTCCAGTCCGGTCAATGCGTCGAACGCAACCGTGAATGGCGTGTCGATCGGTTTCCAGACCCCGATCTGGGGCGGCTTCGGTATTCTTACCAATTATACGTATGCCGATGCCTCCAGCGGCACCGATGAAACCGGCGCGGTGCTGAATTTGCCCTACTTGTCCCGCCACACGATCAACGTGATCCCGTACTTCGAGAAAGGCGGATTCCAGGCGCGAGTTAGCTGGAACTATCGTAGCCACTATTTTACCAGCATTGGCCGCCTGAATTCAGTAGACTCGACTGCAGGCTATCATCAACTCGACGCGTCGATCTCTTACAAGATTAACGAACACTTCACAGTCCAGGCAAACGCTCAGAACCTGCTGGATTCGACCTACTACTCCTACAGCGGCACAAAAGCTTCGCCCACCGCCTTCTACAAGAACGGTCGCGTGTTCGCCGGTGCCGTGCAGTTCGCCTTCTAATCTCCCCCCGGTCGTGTCGCCCGCGTTCAATCCTCCTCCAGAGCGCGGGTGCACGACAACGAACGCCTGTCGGACCACAAGGTCCGGCAGGCGTGACCTTTTCCCGCCGATCCTTCGCGTGGTGGTGAGCGCATGAGACTGCTTGGCCGCCGCGCGTTAATGGTCGGCACGTGCCATATCGGCGTGGCGGTGGTGCTTCGTGACCTGGCGGTTGCGGCCGATGCCAAAGCCGGTGCGAAGGCGCAGCGCGCTTCACCCGATCTTTTTATCGGCACCGGTGGAGACGGGCATACGTTCCCTGGCGTATCCCTGCCGTTCGGCATGGTGCAGCTCAGCCCGGATACCGACACGGCGCGCTGGGCCACCTGCTCGGGCTACCACCACGGCGATCCATCTTTGCTGGGGTTTTCGCACACCCATCTTTCGGGGACCGGGATCGGCGATATGCTGGACGTCCTGGTCGTGCCGTGCAGAGGCCCGGTCAGACTGATTCCGGGGGCGCTCGATCGGCCTGATGAGGGCTATCGCTTACGATACGCCGGAGAAGTGGCGGAGCCGGGCTATTATCGAGTGGCGCTTGAAAATGGCGTTACCTCGGAGCTGACCGCGACATTGCGAGCGGGCATACAGCGTCACGTCTTTCCGCGCTCCGGGGGAGCGGCAGGCCATCTGCTGATTGATCTGGCGCACCTCGTTCAAGACGTTACCGATCACCCTCCGCTGATCGATGAGGCGGAACTGACGCTCGAGCCCGATGGCACGCTGACCGGGACGCGCCGCGTCTTTCGCTGGGCGAAAGGGCGGCGCATCTATTTTGCTATGCAGTTTTCGCGGATGCCTGACCGAGTTGAGCTGTTCGGCGATGGTGATGCTGCCCAACCTTTGGGAAGCACGCATGTCGCCGGGCTGCGGCTCAAGGCCGCAGTTCATTTCGATGACGCGGCCGCCGAACCGATCGTTGTTCGCACGGCCGTGTCCGCGGTTGACCTTGCCGGCGCGAGGGCCAATCTGGCAGCCGAAGCCCCCCACTTTCGGTTCGAGGCCTATCGCCAGGCGGCAAGTGAGGCGTGGCAAGCAGAACTCGACCAAGTCACCGTAAGTGGTGGCACGGCCGACCAACGCAAGATCATGGCAACGGCGCTCTACCATGCCGCGCTATCTCCCACCCTGTTTTCCGACGTGGATGGCCGCACGATCGGGCTGGATCGGCAGACCCACCAATTGCCGCCGGGCGAGCGGGCGTACAGCGCATACTCTTTGTGGGATACCTACCGGGCGTTCCACCCCTTGCAAACGCTGCTGCGCCCAGGCTTTGTGCGCGATATGGTAGCGGATCTAGTTCGCCAGACCAAGCAAAGCCCTTACGGGCCGCCCGTATGGCCGCTGCAGGGGGTAGAGACTGGCTGTATGATCGGCTGGCATTCAGTACCCGTGCTGGCAGAGGCTATGGCCAAGGGAATTCCGGGCGACTACGCCGCTGCCTGGCCCGGCATCCGCAAACGGGCCTTGGATTTCGATACGCCGGCGCAAGACAACGCCCTGGGAATCCCGCTGTACGATCAAAAAGGCTATGTGCCCGCGGACAAGGTTTTCGAGAGTGTCAGCCGTACGCTCGAATACGCGTATGACGACTACGCATCCGCGAGCATCGCAAGAGCCGCGGGTGCGCTTTTCGACGCAGAAAGGCTGGAAAACCGTTCGCGCAACTGGCGCAACGTGTTCGATCCTGCGATCGGATTTGCCCGGCCCCGCCTTGACGACGGCACATGGGCGGTACCGTACGATCCGGTGTCGCTGGGGCACTTGGACAAGTGGCACGATTACACCGAAAGCAATGGCTGGCAGGCCACGTTTCTCAACCAGCACGACATTTATGGTCTTGCTCAAGCGATGGGCGGCCCCGGTCGTCTGGAAGCGCAACTGGACGCGCTGTTTTCGGCGCCGTCGGTCTTGCCCAAGGGCGCTCCGCCAGACATCAGCGGGTTGGTCGGCCAGTACGCCCACGGCAACGAACCCTCGCATCATGTCGCGTACCTTTACGCATGGTGCGGCGCGCACTGGAAGACGCAGCGGATGGTCCGGCGGCTGCTTACGACGATGTATTCTGCAAATGCCGCCGGAATTATCGGCAACGACGACTGCGGACAAATGAGCGCATGGTTCGTACTATCGGCGCTCGGCTTTTATCCCGTCGATCCGGTAAGCGCTGTGTATGTCCTGGGCAGCCCGCTGTTCGATCGGGCCGAGGTGCGATTGGGCAACGGTCGCAAGTTGTCGATCGAGGCGCGTGGTAACGCGTTCGACCGTCCGTATTTTGGTCGAGTCGAATTTCGAGGACAACCATTACATCGCAGCTGGATCACCCACGACGAATTAATGGCGGGCGGAAAACTGACATTTTATATGCAGGCGGAACCCGATTTTTCCTTCGCCCGAGAGTCTTCTGCATGGCCCCCAGACGCGTTTCGTGTTTAACTTGAGGTCTCTATAAAAACTACGGCTTAGCGGGGATTTGATCTAGCATAATGGCGTAGAGGCGAATGAGCAGGATAAAGTAACTTCTGAACATAAACTTTGACTATAGCAGCAAGATGCATTGTTCTGATCTATTAGAGCATAATTAACTTATAATTCTTTATGACATCAGGTTAATGCGTTTGCGTAACTTCCGTAAGATCGTTCATTTAGTGGCGGGAGCCAGGCCAAAGTCTGCACGCAAGGTGAACCAAGTTCCGTCCATCACGCGACCATCGCGTGCGATGCCGCCCTCATGCTGCTCGAACGATCGGATCAGCGCGTCTTTCACCCCGAACACAACGTCCGAAAGCAGCCAGTCATCCCCTCGCGCGAACAAGTGGGTGACGAGCTCGTGATGGCCGGGTGCTTCAACCCGAAAATGGACGTGTTCAGGGCGGAAGGGGTGCCGCCCCTGCACAGCCAGCATTTCGCCGACGGGGCCATCGGCTGGAATGGGGTAGGCGGTGGGGCGCACCGTCCATAGATGGAAACTACCGTCCGCTTGGGTTCGAAAGCGTCCCCTGCCGGAAAGCACGTCGATGCCGGTCGGCTGCTGGAGGTCGTAGAACCCTTCGGAATCGCAATGCCAGATGTCCACCAAGGCACCGGCCAGCCGTTCGCCGGATACCGATGCAACGGAGCCTTCGATGAAAAGCGGTGCGCCTTCCAGTTCATTGCTCATGTCGTCACCGTCGCCAAATTCCGGCGGCGGGGTATAGAACGGACCTAAGACGGTCGTTGCCGTGGCTCCGGAAGGAAGGCGATGGTTGATCGCATCGACCAGCATCGAAGCCCCCAGAGTGTCGGAGAGCAAAATGAACTCCTGGCGAGATTGGCTGCACATCTGACCCGTACGCGTCAGGAAATCGATGCCGGCCATCCACTCGGCCTCGGTAGGTTCGATCTCCCGGATGAAAGCGTGCAAATGCCGGACCATCGCTTCGCTGATGTGACGCGCGCGTTCTGATTTCGCATTGGTGAGGCTGCCCAGCACAGCGGCAGTTATGTTGCTCTCGTCGTAGTCTGGGACCATGGCACTGCTGCTTTACTGCTTGTCGAACGGTAGGGCACAGCAATGTCGGTCGCTTCGCAAGGCGAAACGACAGGCGTCCGCCCGGTGGCGATCACCTGCGGTGCAATTCCCCAGAAAGCGTTGCGGCGGCGGTACGCAATTTTGGAAGCACGGTGTCGAGCAGATCCTGTGGCGTACGGCTGCTTGCATTTGCGCCGACGTTGAGGGCTGCCAGAACGCGCCCGTCTCGGCTCATCACCGGGACAGCGATAGACACCAAGCCCAGTTCAAGTTCCTGATCGATCAGCGCAAACCCGTCGCGCTCCACTAGCTCCAGTACCCGATCAAGCGCCTCTCGGCTAGAAATGCTGCTGGTGGTCCGGCGGGGAAGTGGGTCCGGCGGGATAAGCCGATTGCGGTCGGCAACGGGCAGGCCGGCGAGCAGGACGCGGCCCATCGAAGTGTTCCAGGCCGGCAGTCGGCTGCCCACGTGCAAGCCGATCCGCATGATCCGGCTGTGCGAGGCACGCGCGACGTAAAGCACGTCCGCGCCGTCGAGCACGCCCATCGAACAGGATTCGCCGATCTCGTCGCGCAATGCTTCCAAAAGCGGCTGTGCCAGGCCGGACAGCGAGCGGTCCGACAAATAGGCATCGGCCAGTCTCAGCACACTAGGGCGCACCGAGAACAAGCGGTCGTTGCGATCGATGTAGCCGGTGACGACAAGCGTGTGCAAACACCGCGCGACGACTCCGCGCGCCAGGCCGGTGTGCCGGGCGAGGCCGGCCACGGTCTGGTCCGGCCCAAGCGTGGCGAAGGCTTCCAACACCGACAGCCCCCGCGCGAGCGAGGTCATGAAATTGGGGTCGGACGTGCTTTCGGTCATCTCGGCGTGCCTTCGTCACCCCAGGACGGGGCCATCTGCGGATCGGGCGTACCACCAAATCGCGCGCGCGATAGCTTGCCGCCGACGCTTGGGGGTGAACTTTTATCGGTTGAAGTATGGTTAGACCCGCTCGACCAACAAGCCGATGCCTTGGCCGACGCCGACGCACATGAACGCCATGGCGTAGCGAGCCTGCTTGCGGTGCAATTCTTCCACCGCGCTCAGCACGATGCGCGCACCCGACATGCCGAGGGGATGGCCCAAGGCGATGGCGCCGCCGTTCGGATTGACGCGCGTGTCGTTCAGCGGATCGACGCCCAAGTCACGCAAGGTAGCGATGGCCTGACTGGCGAACGCTTCGTTCAGTTCGATCACATCGATCTGGTCCATCGTCAGCCCGGCCAGCTTGAGCAGCTTTTGCGCTGCGCCGATCGGGCCGACTCCCATCACGCGCGGGGCCACGCCTGCCGCTGCCATAGCGATGACGCGGGCGCGCGGGGTAAGGCCGTTGGCCTTCGCTGCTGCTTCGGACGCCAGCAGCAGCGCTGCCGCGCCATCGTTGACGCCCGAGGCATTGCCGGCCGTCACCGTGCCGTCGGCACGGACCACGGGCTTGAGCTTCGCCAACGTTTCCAGGCTCGTCGCGCGCGGGTGCTCGTCCTGGGAAAAGACGAGGGGATCGCCCTTTTTCTGCGGGATCGCCACCGGGACGATCTCAGCGTCGAAGCGGCCAGAGGCTTGCGCGCGAGCGGTTTTTTCCTGGCTTGCGAGTGCAAAGGCGTCCTGATCGGCGCGGCTGACGTTCCAATCGTCGGCGACGTTTTCTCCGGTCTGCGGCATGGAATCGACGCCATAGGCCGCCTTCATCGCCGGGTTGACGAAGCGCCAGCCGATCGTGGTGTCCTCAATCTTCTGGCCGCGTGAAAAGGCGCTGTCGGTCTTGCCCATGACGTAAGGCGCGCGGCTCATGCTTTCGACGCCGCCGGCGATCATCAATTGCGCATCGCCCGATCGGATCGAGCGCGCCGCCAGACCGACGGCATCCAGACCCGAGCCGCACAAGCGGTTGACGGTCGATCCGGGCACGCTCTGAGGCAAGCCCGCCAGCAGCGCCGCCATGCGCGCCACGTTGCGGTTGTCCTCACCCGCCTGGTTCGCGCAACCGTAGATCACGTCGTCGATCGAGGCCCAATCCACGCCCGGATTACGCGCGATGAGTTCCTTGATGGGCAGGGCCGCCAGATCGTCGGCGCGTACTGAGGACAAGGCGCCGCCGAAACGACCGATCGGCGTGCGAATGGCGTCGCATATGAAAGCATCGGTCATGTCAGGCGGTCTCCTCGAACGCTGTGAGATTGAGCGGCGCACCGGTCTTGGCGACGATCTCGTCCACGGTGATGCCGGGGGCAAGTTCGACCAGCCGCAAACCAGCCTTGTCGACCGCGATGACGCCCAAGTCGGTGATGATCAGGTCCACCACCGCCTTGCCGGTCAACGGCAGCGAGCATTCGGGCAGGATCTTGGGCGCGCCGTTCTTGGAAACGTGGTCCATCACCACCACCACGCGCTTGACCCCGGCGACCAGGTCCATTGCCCCGCCCATGCCTTTCACCATCTTGCCGGGGATCGTCCAGTTGGCGAGATCGCCATTGGCCGCGACTTCCATCGCCCCCAGCACCGCCATGTCGATGTGGCCGCCGCGGATCATTGCGAAGCTGTCCGCGCTGGAAAAGAAGCTGGACGTCGGCAGCGCCGTCACGGTCTGTTTTCCGGCATTGATGAGGTCGGGATCGACCTCGTCGTCATAAGGGAACGGGCCGATGCCCAGCATCCCGTTCTCGCTTTGCAGCGTGACGTTGACGCCGACCGGAACGTGATTGGCCACCAGTGTAGGGATGCCGATCCCCAGGTTGACGTAATAACCGTCCTGCAGTTCCTGCGCGGCGCGGGCGGCCATTTGGTCGCGGTTCCAAGGCATCAGGCAGTCTCCCTTTCACGCACGGTGCGCTTTTCGATCAGCTTTTCGTTGATGGTGGATAGGACGATGCGGTCCACGTAGATGCCGGGCAGATGGATCGCGTCGGGATCGAAAGTGCCTTCGGGCACGATCTCTTCCACCTCGACTACGGTGACTTTGCCCGCCGTCGCCATGTTGGGGTTGAAGTTGCGCGCGGTCTTGCGGAACATGAGGTTCCCGGCAGCGTCGGCGCGCCAGGCCTTCACGATCGATAGGTCCGCGCGCAGCCAGGTTTCGCGGACGTATTCCTCGCCTTCGAACACCTCGACCGGTTTTCCCTCGGCGACTACAGTGCCCACTCCGGTCTTGGTGTAGAACGCCGGGATGCCCGCCCCGCCAGCGCGGATACGCTCGGCCAGGGTGCCTTGCGGGTTCAATTCCAATTCCAGTTCGCCTGACAAGTACTGCGTTTCGAACAGCTTGTTCTCACCCACGTAGGACGAGATCATTTTGCGCACTTGCCTGCTTTCCAGCAGCATCCACAGGCCGAAGCCTTCTGCGCCGGCGTTATTGGAGATCACCGTCAGGTTCTTGACGCCCGATGCCCTGATCTGGGGGATCAGGCTTTCGGGATTGCCCGAAAGACCGAACCCGCCCGACATGATCGTCATCCCGTCGAACAACAGCCCGTCCAGCGCGGACTTGGGGTTGGGCCAGATCTTACTCATCAAGACAGCTCCTAATGCACGATAATCGGACGTGTTGACCGTTATTCGAACATTAGGCAAACTGCTCGCGCTACGCAAACGGCTGCTGTAGGATTTTTCAAAATAGAAGCGGTTCGACCGCGTGGTGAGATGATGCAGATG
Organism: Novosphingobium sp. Rr 2-17; assembly: GCF_000272475.1. GTDB lineage: Bacteria > Pseudomonadota > Alphaproteobacteria > Sphingomonadales > Sphingomonadaceae > Novosphingobium. The sequence goes on along the minus strand of NZ_AKFJ01000089.1, from coordinate 52,219 downwards.
GTCAGCCAAGGAGCGACCCGATGATGGCTTCCGCTAAGGGACAGGCGTTTACCGCTGGGCAAACTCACGGCATTCTGCTGCGTCCAGAGCACCGGATCGCGCGATCCAGCGACGAGTTGGGCTGGCGCTCGCTCTACGCGTCGCATCAGTTCGAGCGACCGTATCGCGATCGCTACGAGGCTTGTGACGATCATCTCGTCATCGTTCATCTGACGGGGCCTGCGCGAGTCGAGCGCGACCTGAGTGGCGACAAGGCGAAACGGCGGATCGGGAAGGGCGGGCTGTTTCTGCTGCCGGCGGGCCGCGATTTCGGAGTCGAATTGATGGACCCGCTCGAAACCGTCCACTTGTATGTCCGTCGCAGCTTGCTGCTCGCCGCCGCAGCCGAGCTATGCAAGGGCGATCCCGCGAGGGTGGAATTCATGCCGCGCCTGGGTGAGCACGATCCGCTGATCGAGCAATTGGGGCGCAGCGCCGTTACCATGATGGTTGATCGCCAGTCCGATTTCTTTGCAGACGGTGCCGCGCGGCTGCTCGCAGCACAACTGGTGCGGTGCCATTCGACCGGCACGTCGCTGCCCGATGATCGACGTGAGGGGCTGACGCGGCGCCAGTTGGTCGCCGTCGATGATCTGATCGAAGCGCAGATGGAGCAACCTTTGCGGATCGAGGATCTGGCCGCTGCCGCCGGCCTCGGCGCCTTCCAGTTCGCCCGGCAGTTCAAGCGGGCGACCGGGCGCACCCCGCACCAACACGTGATCGAGCAACGCCTGGCCCGCGCGCGCGAGTTGCTGCGCGGCGACCTTGCTATTGCCGAGATCGCCTATCGCTGCGGTTTCAGCAGTCAGGAACACCTCACTCGGCTGTTCGGTCGCCAGCAAGGAGCGACACCCGCCGCCTATCGCCGGGCGCTGCGTAACTAATATCCGGGCAGTCTGTCCGGATTCGACAGGAAAAAGGCGGGTTTGTGCAGGCCGTCACCCTGCGCGTCGGCTAACGTCGGCTTGCCATCATAAAACAGGCTTGCTCGAAGCTGCTGGGTCCGTCGCAAAGGTGAAGGCCCACACATCGAAGCACGCCGAGGCAAGTCTTCGAGAGGAAATTTTCGCACCATGGCTGACGTTGTCACGCAGTTCGGTTCGCTGGCCGACTATCGCAAGGGCGGTGTCGAGATCATCGACGACAATCCGCGCAATTATGTCTTTTCCAACATCTTCGAAGTCGCCGCCACGTCCGCGCCTTACGAGCGGGTCGCGGTGGGCAAGAACTTCGAATACGTGATCGAGGTCGCTCGCGCAGAGGGCATCTCGCCTTGGTACACTTGCGCGCATGACGAGTTCGTCGTGTGCGTGGACGGTAGCGTCGAGGTCCACTTCCTCAAGCTTGCTGATCCTACTGCCCACGTCGATCCACAACGCGAAGGCGCGGTGCAGATCGCCGACGTCCTGCCCGAGGGTCGCAAAATGGGACGCGTCGTGCTGGGCCGGGGCCACCAGGCGCTGCTGCCGGTCGGGGCGGCCTATCGCTTCGAAGCAGCGACGGCGGCTGCGATCCTGATCCAGACCATCGAAGGCGATGTCACGGTCCAGAAGTGGGCCGAGATCTGCCAGACGCAAGCCGCCTAAGCGCGCGCAAGGAGATACGATCATGGCAATGTCCGAAACCCTCGAACAAACCGCTCCCAAAGCTGGCAGCACCGCGCTCACCGATACGGCGGAGCTGGGTATCAGCAATGCCACCGGCTACCGCTCGTTCCGCGCCGGCAGCTTTACCTTCACCCGCGACGAATACTTTGCCCGCCTGACCTGGCCGGGCGGCTCGCACATCATGGCGATCGACGTATTCCTGCGCGCGATGATGCGCGATGTCGCCTGGGGATTCTTCTATGGCACCGTCAACTTCGACCATGTGTTCGGCACGCTGAACCACTATGGCGAAGTGACGCTGTTCGGCGGCCTCTACAACGATGCCTATCGCGCTGCCGGACGTGACTTTTCGGAACGCTTCCAAAGCCCGGCGCTGATGGGCGTGTTCAAGGAAATCCTCGCCGACTGGACCAACGAAGGCTACGATCCGTTCGCAGCGCCGATGGAAACCGGCACGCCCTGGGGCACCAAGAACGGCAACAACGACGCTGCGATCCTGCGTGAGCGTGTCACCGCCCGCCGCATGGTCGGCTTGCCGGGCGACACCCCTGTGCGCACCGACGCCAATGGCTTTCCGGTCAATCGCCAGTTCGCCGATGTCGACCAGAGCCAGCCTCTGGTCGAAGCCGAGCCTGGTTTCGAAGGCGAAGTGAGCGCCTACAACTTGTTCGGCTACCTCTCGCGCTCGGACGTGACGTGGAACCCCAGCGTCTGCTCGGTGGTGGGCGACAGCTTGTTCTGTCCGACTTCGGAAGAATTCATCCTCCCGGTCGAGCACGGCAACGATCGCTGCGAGTGGTTCCTGCAATTGTCCGACGAAATCGTGTGGGATATCAAGGACAAGGAAACCGGCAAACCGCGCGCCCGCGTCACGGCACGTGCCGGCGACATCTGCTGCATGCCCGCCGACATCCGCCACCAGGGTTATTCGACCAAGCGCTCGATGCTGCTGGTGTGGGAAAACGGCTCGCCCAAGATCCCGCAGATGATCCAGGACGGCACGGCGCCGACGGTTTCCGTGTCCTTCTGACACCTTCCGAAAATCTGACACTACCGCGCCCCTGGTGGCGCGGCCCCTTTTGCATTCGAATTGGCGCGGAACCGGTACATGGCCCTTGATGATCCTCACGTAATCGACCGTCTGCAAACGAAACTCCTGATCGACGGGCAGTGGGTGGATGGGGTTGCCGGCACCACCATCGCGGTCGAGAACCCTTACGATGGCAGCAAGATCGCGGACGTTGCCGAAGCGACGGCGGCGGATGTCGATCTGGCGGTGGCGGCAGCGCAGCGTGCTTTCCCGGCGTGGCGGGCGCTGGCCGGGCATGAGCGCGGGCGCTTGCTGCTCAAGCTGGCCGATGCGATCGAGGCGGATGCGGCCAATCTGGCGCGGTTGGAGTCACTCGACACCGGGCATCCGATCCGCGATTGCCTGTCGCTCGACGTGCCGCGCACGGCGCTGTGCTTTCGCTATTTCGGCGGCATGGCGGACAAGATCGAGGGCTCGGTCATCCCGGTTGACGCCGGTTTCCTGAACTATGTCGAGCGCGAGCCGATCGGCGTCGTCGGGGCGATCGTGCCGTGGAACTTCCCGCTGATGTTCACTAGCTGGAAGATGGGACCGGCGCTGGCGGCGGGTAACACCGTGGTCATAAAGCCCTCGGAAATCACGCCTTTATCGACTTTGCGCATCGGCGAGCTGATGCTGGAGGTCGGCATTCCGGCGGGCGTCGTCAACATCGTAACCGGCTACGGCCACACCGTTGGCCAGCGCATTGCCGAGCATCCGCAGGTCGGCAAGGTGGCGTTTACGGGTTCTACCGCGACGGGGCGCAAGATCGTCGAGGCTTCGGCGGGTAACCTCAAGAAAGTGCAGCTCGAATTGGGCGGCAAGGGGCCGAACATCATCTTTGCCGATGCCAATATTCCTGCGGCCATTGGCGGTTCGGCGTTTGCGATCTTCCACAACCAGGGGCAGGCGTGCATCGCCGGATCGCGGTTGATCGTGCATGAATCCGTGGTCGATCAAGTGCTTGAGCAATTCGTGGCGCTAACCAAGTCGATCAAGCTGGGCGATCCGCTGGACCCTGAAACCGAGATGGGGCCGCTGACATCGCGGCTGCACCAGCAGCGGGTGCTGGACTATGTCGCGGTGGCGAAGGCGCAAGGGGCGCAGGTTCTGGCGGGCGGCGAGGCGCCGGAAGGTGCTGCGTTTGCAAAGGGTTGTTTCGTCGAGCCGACGATCGTGCGGGCCAAACCGGGCGACCGGGTGGCGACCGAGGAAGTGTTCGGACCGTTCGTGACGGTGCTGACCTTCAAGACTGACGAAGAGGCTTTGGCCATCGCCAACGAGACCGATTATGGCTTGGGAGCGGGGCTTTGGACGCAGGATATTACGCGGGCGCACCGGTTTGCTAAGCAGATTCACGCCGGGATGGTGTGGGTCAATTGCTACAAGCGCGTGCATCCCGCATCGCCGTTCGGCGGGGTTGGGATGTCGGGCTACGGGCGCGAAATGGGGTTCGAGGCTATGCGCGAATATACCCAGGCGAAATCGGTGTGGATCAACGTCGATGCCAAGATCCCCCCGTTCTACCGTCGATAAGGTGTCGATAAGGTGCGCTTAAGGCGTCGATAGCGCGCCATCAGCGGTTTTGAGGTGCGCGAGAACATGCACAACTTCGTCTATCGCGGCCTGCCGGCCCATGTGATCTTCGGCCAGGGCACCCTCAAACAGCTTGAAAACGCCATCGAAACGGTGGGCGGAACGCGCGCCATGCTGCTTTCGACGCCGGGTCAGGCCGAGGCCGCGCGCGATGCGACGTCCGGCGTCGCGGCCATCGTCGGCCACTTCGACGGCGCCGCGATGCACACGCCCGTAGAGGTGACGCAGCGCGCGCTCGATGCCGTGCGCGAGGCAGGCGCCGATTGCCTCGTCGCGTTCGGTGGCGGCTCGACCACCGGGCTTGGCAAAGCCATCGCCTTGCGCACCGATCTGCCGCAAGTGGCGATCCCCACCACCTATGCCGGATCGGAAATGACCCCGATCCTGGGCCAGACCGAAAACGGCATCAAGACCACGCTCAAGAGCGACAAAGTGCTGCCCGAACTGGTGCTGTACGATGTGGACCTGACGCTCGGCCTGCCGGTGGGCTTGTCTGGCACCAGCGGCATCAACGCCATCGCCCACGCGGTGGAGGGGCTGTATGCGCAGGACACCAACCCGATCATGCAGATGATGGCCAAGGCCGGGATCGAGGCGCTGGCCGACGCGCTGCCCACCATCGCCCAGGCGCCGCACGATGTCGAGGCTCGCGCGGGCGCGCTGTACGGCGCGTGGCTGTGCGGCGCGGTGCTCGGCTCGGTCGGCATGGCGCTGCACCACAAGCTGTGCCACACGCTGGGCGGCAGCTTCGACCTGCCGCACGCCGAGACCCACGCGATCGTGCTGCCCCACGCCGTCGCCTACAACGCCCCCGCGACGCCCGAGGCGATGGCGATGCTGTGCGAGGCGCTCAAGACCAACGACCCGGCGCAAGCCCTCTACGACCTCGCCCGCGCCGTCGCCGCGCCCCCCGCGCTCAAAGACCTCGGCATGCCCCACGACGGCATCGACAAAGCCACGCAAATCGCCATCGCCAACCCCTACTGGAACCCCCGCCCGATCGAGCGCGAGGCGATCCGAGGGCTGATTGCGCGGGCGTGGGCGGGGGAGCGGCCTTGGGGGGTGAGGGGGTGCTGAGTTGGGTGGCAGATCGGAACTGGCACCGTTCATTAAGTTCTATTCGACCGACATTTCCCAATAGCGGACGGACCGTTTTAGTTCTAATGGACGGTTGAAGTGACATCTAAAATATTACGGCTTATCAGGGTGCGCCCGCTGCTTCAGCAATGATCCTGCCTTCTTCGAATATCCCCCACCATGGCAACAGTTCAGCCAAATCCGTGAATGGATAGGGGCGCGGAAGAGTATCGCTGTCGACGATTTTCTCGTGTCGATTATACAAAGGCCCGCCTAAGTGATCTCGCTCGGTGGCTGAACGAACGGCCTCCAAGAACGTATCAGTTGTGCCTATCGTAAGCGTCATTTCGAAATCGGGAATTGCACAAAACGCGATAGGCCGACGATCTTGTGTCTCAATGAAAGGATCGTTTTTATCAGACATGGCGCTAGCGCGGGCAAAAATCTCATCCATAATTGCGTTGTTCATAACCATCCAGCTATCTAGTGTTAGAACCAGCCCGATCGCTTCCGAAGCGACTGTTCGCCCAACATAACCTCGCCGACAGTGAGAAAAATATCGCCACAATTGAAAAATGCCTTTGACGATATCATCGTAGCCCCGTTCAGTTGCAGGCTCGTCAGCAAAGCGTGCGCCGAACGACATGCGAGTGGACTTGCACTCTATCGCTAACTCAACCTCACTAGATGGCTGCTTAGAAACAATAATATCAGGGGTTAAGTAACGATTTTTTGCCACTTTGTAGCTTGCTTCTGGCACCGCAGCGATTGTCGGAATCATTGCACGCAAATAACGCAATGCATATTGTTCAAATCGCCGACCATAGTCGTCGCGGACTGGACCTCCCCCATCGATTACGTCATAAAATAAGCCCGATGTAATACGCTCGAGGATCAGGGCGGGAAGCGGTGAGCGTATTTTCCGAATTCGCCGACCGTACCGAACACATGGGAATCGCCTCAGTATGCTTGGTCTATAAGCCATCGTATTCCATTTTTCACGCTCGCGCCCTGCCAATTGACGCAGATCTGCAAGAGGTGCGGCGAGAATTGCGAGAGCTTTGTCACGCATACTATTGTTAACGCCTAATAGTTCGAAGTCACCATCGGCTGTGAAATTAGGCCGTTGCATAAAGCTGGCATACATGCCGAAACCAACCACCGTGAGTTCGTTTATGCCGATGCCATGCTTGTATTTAAAATATTCAGCACATACCCCCTGGCCATAAATGTAAATGTTTCGGTAGAACTGCGGGACTGTTAGATACCCCCGTTGCCATTCAAATTGACGGCCGCCTAGACGAAATAATTCGGAAAATATGTTAATTGAATCTTTTTTTTCTAAAAAATCTAAATCGTCTATTTTACGAAGAAGATTTATTATTACTGGAACAGTTTCCCATCGATTGCATGCAAGACTTTGATAGACACTTTTAGGGGAGGCCAAAATCTCGTTAGCGATCGTCTCAAGTTCCCAAGGGTATATCGACCAACCCGTACTCATATCTTCCGTTATGACCTCGTTCGGGACGCCAAAAGGAAAGACGTCCGAACCGCCCGCTGGATTCCCCGATTGTAACGCGTTGACACCCCAGACCATTAGTAGAAAAGCTTCATCATCGGCGCAGCTGAGGATTTGTGAAAAATTCCTCAGCGCAGCCTGCCGGGCATCTTCGCTCATTATGAGATCGTCCATTGATACGGCCTGTCGAACAGTAGTAGCAACGCTTGCACTGTTTAGCAAAGATCAGCACTAATGCTAAATGTCTGCATATGCGGCCCTGCTACCAATATCGTTTACTTTTTCTAGCGTTCAAACTCCTGCCGGAGACCGGTGCAAGCGTCCGCGGCGAGAGATTGGATAGAGGATTTGTGTGGCCGCAATTGGCGCATAGCCGTTAACGGTGTCGATCCAGCCCAGAGGGCGGTGCTCATTCTGCCTCCAAGTATCTGAAAGCATTGAACCACATCAATCGACCCAATGATTTCGAAGTGACGGATCAGTACCGCCCGGAACATTCGGCCCGACCCTCTCCCATTAACTAACCCAACCCCGTCCGCACAGTGAACCTCAATGTGTTGCTTGCGGCTGCCAAGCCTCGCATGATCCTGCCTAGATGATGTGAGACGGTCCAGGTGTCGCTTCGGCACTATGGGGCGCGGCATCGAGGAAGGGATGAGGCGGATGAACGCGCATTGGTTCAGTCGGCTGGGCAGGCATTGCGGTGCCGTTCGCATCGAATGCGGTGTGGCGCGTCCGGTCGGCCAGGGCGCGGCCATCGAAGATTTCGGAATGATCGACGGGGACCGGGCCTTGGCCGCGGTCCTGGCGTTCGCTGCCGTGCGCAAGGTTCGCGAGAGCGAGACGGGCTTGGGCTTAGGCTTGGGCTTGCGCTGAGCCTCGGCTCGGCCGCGCGCTGGCCTGGGATCGTCGCGATGGCCCTCAGGGCCGGCGGCTTTCGGGAGCGGCGGCGGCGCGCTCGCGCGGGGAGGGCACGGATAAGAGGGCACGGATAATCCGCCGCAGGCTGTGCGGCTTTTGAAATGATCGCGGTTCAGCCGCGACGACAAAATGGATGGGATGCTGATGAACAACCAACGCTGGGTCGTGCTGGCCGTTCTTTCGTACATGCTGAGTTTAGGTATGGCACTGCCGATCTATGCCGGCAGCGTCGTCAACACCTTCATGGTGGTCGACATGGGCTGGAGCCGGCAGACGCTGGGCCTGCTGGTGGCGGTCAACATGATCGTCAGCGGCTTGATGGCCCCGGCGGGCGCGGTGGTGGTGAACCGCTTTGGCATTCGTCGGCCCCTGATCGCCGGCGCCGTGCTGATGGGTGTGCTCGCGCTCGTCATGGCGACTTTGGTTACGGCAGCGTGGCAGGCAGTGCTGGTGTTCAGCGTCGGCATGGGCGTTGCCAGCAACCTCACCGGGATCGTGACGTGCCAGACCGGCATCTCGCAATGGTTCGAGGACAAGCGGACGACGGCGCTTTCGGTGCTGTATGCGGCGATGGGCGTGGGCGGGTTCGGCTCGGTGTGGCTGGTGACGCGGGTGATCGAGAGCACCCACGCATGGCGCACCGGCTGGGCGGTGTTCATGGGCGCGGCAGTGGTCGGCGTGGCGCTGACGCTGCTGCTGGTGCGCGACAAGGCCGATAGCGGGGCTGGCGTTCCGGCGGGAACCGCGCCGCTCAAGGAAGCGCTCGACCGTCCCGGCCGTCCGCCGGTGGGGGCAAGCGCGGCGGCGGGCCAGACGCTGGGCGATGCCTTGCGCTCGCCGTTCCTGTGGGCGGTGTGCTTGTGCATGCTGGCGGCAATGGCGGACGGCGCGTTCCTGACCGCGCACGTCCAGGCGTATTTGCGCGATACCGGGTTCGATCCGGCGGCGGCGGCCGCTGCGGTGTCGGTGTTCTCGCTGGCGACGCTGGGGGGCAACCTGGCGATCGGGGCGATCGCGCCGCGCGTGGCGCCTCGGGTGGCGTGCGCGGCGTCGCTGCTGATCTTCGCGGCGGCGTTCCTGGTGCTGGCGCATGTCTCTGGCGCGCTGATGCTCAATACGTATGCGGTGATCGCCGGCTTCGCCTTTGGGGCGCTGCAAGTGGGCAACATGGCGATGTTCGGCCATTATTGGACCGCCGCCTTGTTCCCCTCGCTCACCGCGCTGGGCCTGCTGACCCAGACGGCGGGCGGGGGCGTGGTGCCGATCGTCGCGGGCGCCTACTTCGATGCCCACCACACCTATCTGCCGGTGATCATGACGCTGATCGCGTTCAACATCCTCAGCGCCGCGATCCTGATGCTGACGCGGCCGCCGGGGGTGAAGAAGCCACGGGTCGAGCAAGCGCGAGGCAAGATGCGGCACGCCGCGTTCTGACGCGGGGCCGCACGCCTCAGGCGCACGCCCCCAGGTTCACGCGCCGGACGCACTGGCGATCCGACTATCCTGCCGCCGCCGGGCTTCCTAGCCAAGCTTCGGAACCGCAATCGCGCAAGATCAGAAAGAGCCTATGAACAAGGTATTCGCATCGCCCGACGCCGCCGTCGCCGACATCGCGGACGGGTTGACCGTCGCCATCGGTGGCTTCGGGGTCGGCCATAGCTATCCCAACAGCCTCACCGTCGCGCTGCGCGACCACGGTGCGCGGGGGCTGCGCATCGTCGCCAACTCGCTCGGCGGCGGCGGCGCGCATCGCCCGCAGATCCTGGTCGAGAACGGGCAGGTGGACGCCGTGGTAGTGTCGTTCTCGGCGCGGCCCGGGATGCCGTCTCCCGAAGAGGCGCTGGTGGCCGAGGGCAAGCTGGCGCTGGAGATGGTGCCGCAAGGTATCCTGGTCGATCGCCTGCGCGCCGCCGGAGCGGGCCTGCGCGCGTTCTACAGCCCGGTGACGGTCGGAACCCCGCTGGCGAACGGCAAGGAAGTGCGGGACTTCGATGGCAACGACTTCGTGCTGGAACACGCGCTGCCGGTGGACGTCGCGTTCATTCGCGGCTGGCGGGCGGACCGTTACGGCAACGTCCAGTTTCGCGGCAGCAGCGCCCACTTCCACGCCTCGTTCGCGAAAGCCGCCAAGCTGGCGATCGTCGAGGTGCAGGAGATCGTCGAGCCGGGCGTGATCCCGCCGCACGAGGTCGACCTGCCGGGCATCTTCGTCCACCGCGTGGTTCAGTCCACCATCACGCTCGGCGCTGCCGCCAGCAAGATGAAGCGCCGGGCGCCTGAAAGCGGGCGGGAGTATTTCGGCAAGCCCGCGCTCTCGCGCTCGGGTATCGCGCGCCGCGCGGCGGGGTTGGTCGAGGATGGCGACTACATCAACCTGGGCTCGGGCCTGCCGACGCTGGTGGCCGGGCACATCCAGGGCCGGGGCGTCTTCCTCCACGCAGAGAACGGTGCGCTGGCCTACGATTTGCTGGACGATCCCGAAGAATTCGATTCCGACTTCTTCGACGCCGCCGGCAACTTCATCCGCATGCGTGCGGGCGGCGCGGTGTTCGACAGCGTCGTCTCGTTCGAAGTGGCGCGGTCGGGCAAACTGTCATCGGTCATGCTGGGGGCCTACCAGGTCAGCGGTAGCGGCGATCTGGCGAACTGGGCGACGCCCGGCCAGATCGGCGGCGGCATCGGCGGGGCGATGGACCTGGCCGCATCGGGCGCGCCCGTGGTGGTGGTGATGGAGCATACCGACAGCAAGGGCCGGCCCAAGCTGGTCGAGCAATGCGCCTATCCGCTGACGGCGCCGGCCTGCGTCAAGGTGATCGTCACCGATCTGGCGCTGTTCCGCTGGATCGATGGCCGCTTCGTGGTCGAAGAGATCGCGCCCGGCTTTACCCCGGACGAGATACGCGCCGTCACCCCGATGTCCTTCGATTTTGCCACCGACGTACGAGTGCTGGGTGATGTTGAATTGTGTTGAATGAAATAAATACACACAACGGACGAGCGATAAACTTCAGCTGCCCAGTGTCCTGGTGTGTCTTACACCGGCAAGTGTAGCTGGAGATCAAACAAAACAACTACACTACTGGGATTTGTCCGGATGGTGGCCGTAAAACGGCACCACCGGGTTCGACAAGAACAAGAAGTCCGGCGCCGCTTTGGGCCCAAAGGCTCCTGTGTTCAGGGAAGAGGATTATCATGAACCAACGTATGCTGAGGCTTTCGTGCTTGATGAGCGCTTCTGCGTTCGCAGTTGCAGTCGCGACGCCCGTTTTCGCCCAGGCCCAAGCAGAGCCGAACGCCCCGAGCGCGAGTACCGGGTCACGGGTTACCACCAGCCCATCCACGCCGGAAATCGTGGTGACCGCGCAGTTCCGCTCGGAACGGCTGCAGGATACCCCGCTTGCGATCACCGCGATCACCTCGGAATCGCTGCAGCAGCGCAACCAGGTCAACGTCGTCGATATTGCCGCCAACGCGCCGAACATTACGGTGCTCAAGGGCGGGTCAGGCTACGGCCTCACCCCCAGCATCAGCATTCGCGGGATCGGTGCGGGCGACTACAACTTCGCGATCAGCCCGGCGGTCGGCGTCTACGTCGATGACGTCTACATGCCCACGCTGTTCGGCTCGGCTTCCGATCTGGTCGATATCGACCGGGTCGAAGTGCTGCGCGGACCGCAAGGCACGCTGTCGGGCAAGAACTCCGAAGGCGGCTCGATCAAGATCTTTTCCAAGGCGCCGGACAACGATTTCGGCGGCAATATCGAGGCCGGATACGGTTCGTACAACGCCGTGCGCGTTCGCGGCGCGATCAATATCCCGATCGTGCAGGACCGCTTGGCCTTGCGTCTGACGGGCGCTTACTCGCGTGAGGACGGCTACGTCACCCGGCTCGACTATGGCTGCCTCAATCCCGGCTCGGGCGTTGCGGCTGTCACCACGGCGTCCAATTGCAAGCTGGGCAAGGAAGGCGGCAGCGACCACCGCGGCATTCGCGGCCAGTTGCGCTGGACTCCCAGCGACGCGCTGCAGGTTGACTTGTCCGCCGACTATACCCGGATCGACGACGAGCCGGCCGCGACCAAGCTGATCTACGCGCGTAACTCGTCGGGCATTCCCCAGACCGACTTCGCGCAATTCCTGACGTCAGGCCGCTTCACCAACTACGAAACCTATTGCGTCGCCGAACTGGGCTACTGCCAACCCGCAGTCGCCAAGGCAAAGCCCTGGGGCGTATCGGGCCGGATCAAGTACGACATCAACGATACCTTGTCGTTGACGTCGATTACGGCCTATCGCGCCTACACCGCGCGCTTCACCAGCGATGGTGACGGCGGCCCGCTGACCGCGCTGCAGCAGGACAACCAGTTGAAGTACCGCACCTTCACCCAGGAACTGCGGTTGAACGGTACGAACGGCCCGATCGATTGGACCGTGGGCGGCTATTACTCGAAAGATCGCGGCGTTCAGGCCGGGCGGCAGAACGTCGGTTACGTCGGCTTCCCGCCGATGATTTCGGACTTCGACCAGCACGACGTTGTCACTGCCGGCAGCATCGCCGGGTTCGTCCATGGCGTGTACCATGCGACCGACAAGCTCAACCTGACGCTGGGCTATCGCTACACCCACGATAAGCGCGATTACACCTTCAACCGCAGCGCCAACACGCCGGGTGCGGCGCTGGCAGCGGCGATCGACGGGATGACGGGGCGCTTCCGGGGCAATTCGAACGACTATCGCGCCACCTTGGATTACCACGTCTCCGATGCGGTGATGACATACGCCACGTTCTCCACCGGCTTTCGCGGCGGCGGCATCAACCCGCGCCCGTTCACCGAAAGCCAGATCAAGGAGTTCGGTGCCGAAAAGCTGTACAACTTCGAGGTGGGCGCCAAGGCCAACTTGTTCGACCGCCGGCTGACGCTCAATGCGAGCGCGTTTTACGATCTGTTCCGCGATATTCAGGAAACGATCACTAGCGGTTACGGCGGCTTCCCGATCTCGGCGATCCCGCTCAACTCGGGCAATGCCAAGCTCAAGGGCGTCGAGCTGGAACTGAACGCACGTCCGGTGCCGGGCCTGCAGATCGATGGTTCGGTCAGCTACATCGACTTCCAGTTCACCAAACTGTCGGCCGACGCCATCTCGTCCGGCATCACCATGGACATGACCTCGCCGTTCACGCCCAAGTGGAAGGCCAGCCTTGGCGTGCAATACGAGATCCCGCTCGGCAGCATCGGCACCCTGACCCCGCGTCTGGACGTCAACTACCAGTCGAGCCTCTACACCCAGGCGGTGAATACATCGCTGAACCGGCTGCAGCCGTTCACGGTGATGAACGCCCAGTTGACCTACGCACCGAACGACAAGAACTGGTCGCTGGCGGTATCGGTGACCAACCTGACCAACAAGTACTACTACCTCAACATCGACGATACGTATCAAGGCACCGGAACGACGCGTGCAACGCCGGCGCGCCCACGCACGGTGTTCGCCTCGATCAAACGCAAGTTCTGATTGGATTGGAGGGTAATACCGAAGCTTCGGTAACACCCTTCCTCCCTCGTTTCGTCATTGCGAACCCGCAGGGTGAAGCAATCCAGGGCGGTGCAATCCGCCCTGGATTGCCGCGCCACCTACGGTGGCTCGCAATGACGAACGGCAGGGGGATGGGTTCTGCTTACAAGCCCGGTACATTAGATAGTCGAGTAGCTCATTGGTGAGAACGGCTCTCTTTGGAATTTTAAGTCAGAATGGTTTAGGGTGATGGCGGCCCGTAGCGGTAGCTATTGATCCATTGCTTTTGCCCAGTAGCTGACGGCCAAATACACCACAAGACAACCAATTCGGTAAGGTTGCGAAATCATAGGCGGCAACCAGATTGAAGCGAGCAGCGCGAGGATCAAGATCAGCATTACGATCCAACCCTGGCGGGAACATGGAAAAAGCAAAAGGCCGCCGGTTGAGGGTGCGCGGAACCATTCGGGCTTTTTCATACCGCCATGTCCTTCAGCCTGCTCTTCGGAATAACCAATAGCGCCATCAGCCTCTTATGCGCGCCGCCAGCAAGTGCGACTGCAATGAGCGTTCCCTAGCGCCGATTGCCTTACGACGTATCAGACGCACAGCTGTTTCGCGCATGACAAATGTTTCGCGCATGACAAATATTTTAGAATAATGCCGCACGCGGACGAATACGGCGCTGGCGCGCTACGCTTGGCGTGGCGAGCTGTGCCTCAATCCCCCGCCAACGGCACCGCATCGTGATACGCGCCGCGCAGGAAGATCAGCGGGGTGCCGTCGGGCTTGCAGGCAAGGTCGGTGACCGCGCCGACCACCAGATAGTGGTCGCCGATGTCGTAGACGGTCTCCAGCCGGCAATCGATCCACGCCATCGCGCCATCGAGCAAGGGCAGGCCCGCCGGGCTGGTGCCGTGGGCGAGGTCGGCGAATTTGTCGCCGCCCTTGGAGGCGAAGCGGTGGCTGATGGCGAGTTGGTCGCTGCCCAGCACGTTGACGCAGAAGCGTCCGGCCTGCTCGATGCTTTTCCAACTGGTCGAGGACTTGCCGGGAAAGAAGCCCACGAGCGGCGGGTCCAGCGAGATCGAGGTGAACGATCCCACCGCCAGACCTGCGCGAACCCCGTCCAGCACCGAGGTGATGACGCACACGCCGGTGGGGTAGGCGCCCAGCACCTTGCGAAAGCTCTGGGGGTCGATCGCTACGGTGGGTGCGGGCTGGGTCATCGAGTTTTCTCCATCGTTCGGCTTGCGACTTAAGGCGAACGCGCCGGCAGTTCCAGCCATTGGCGAGACACTGCGCGGACGCGATGGCGGGGGTAGGCTTGGGGGCAAGCGCGAATGGCCTTTGTCCTGCGCGGCAATGACGAGGGTGGGTTCAAAATGGCGGGGGAGGAAACCGCCAGCGCAACCTCGCCGACGCTGCAACTGCGAAGTACACAAAGCGGACGAGGCCCCGTGCCGCCTTGCCCGGAACCGGCCCTCTCGCCCAATCACACTGCACGACCGCCGGCCGATCGCTGGTGAAGGTAAGAGGCTTTTCCATGGCCACCGCGCCCACCCAAACCGTCCACACCCTCACGCCGCCCGAGCCGGGCCTGACGCCCGAGGCGATGATCGCCCGCGCCACCGCGATGATCCCCACCTTGCGCTCGCGCCAGGCGGAGGCAGAGGCCGCCGGGCGGCTGCTGGAGCAGACCAACCAGGAATTCCTCGAGGCCGGGTTCTTCCGCGTGGTCCAGCCGCGCCGGTTTGGCGGCTACGAGTTCAGCCTGACGACGTACGTGCGGGTGATGATGGAGATCGCGCGCGGTTGTCCGTCCAGCGGTTGGGTGCTGGCGCTGGTGTCCGGCCATCCGATCATGCTCGCCGATTTCGACGAACGCGCGCAGGAAGAAGCGTACGGCGACGATGGCGACTACCGCTGCCCCTCGGTCGGCTCGCCGGTGCCGGTGAAGGCGGAGGAGGGCGGCTACCGCGTCTCCGGCGCGTGGGACTACACCTCGGGCTGCGACGTATCGACCCATGCCATGGTCAGCGGCTTGATCCCGGACGGCCAGGGCGGCTTTGCCGCGCGGCTGATGCTGGTCGATCGCGAGGATTTCACCATCGTCGACAATTGGCGAATGATGGGAATGCAAGGCACCGGATCGCGCCAGGTGGTGGTCAAGGACGTCTTCATCCCCGACTATCGCACCGCGCCGATGGCGATGTGGCAGGCGCCCGGCGCCGGGGCGACCCACGCCAATCCGATGTACAACGGACGCAAGGGCTCGTTCTTCCTGATCGAGCTGGGCGCGGTGGTGATCGGCACGGTCAAGGGCGCTCTCGATCTGTACGAAGAGATCTGCTGCACCAAGAAGATGCGCTTTCCGCCCAAGGTCTTCCTCTACGAAAGCCACGAGTTCCAGCAGTACTACGGCGATGCCCAGGCCAAGCTGGACGCCGCAGAGTCGCTGTTGCTCAAGGTCACCGAGGAATACGTCGAGGCCTGCGCCGCAGATCCGCGCACCGGCGGCGACTTCACAGAGGAAACCGATCGCCGTCTTTTCACTGTCGCCCAGGAAGCGTGCCGCTTGGCCTGGGACGCGCTGGAGATCATCTTCACCACCGCCGGCACCAGCATCGGAGCCAAGGATTCGATGCTCGCCCGCCTCTATCGTGACGCCAGCGTCCAGAAGACCCACTTCGTCCAACAGCGTTCGCGCACGGCGGTGAATGCGGCCCGGCTGCACTTCGGCCTCTCTCCGCTGACGCCGTTCTGACGATGGCGACGCAAGCCCCCGTGCTGCAGGACAAGCTCGACCCGGCATTCGTGCGTGCGGAATTTCGCCGCCGCCGGGGCCATTGGCACGACGATTGGGAAGCGCTGCTGGCCTATTCGCCCGCTTACGTCGCCGCGTATCTCGACTTCTCGGTCTACGCGCTGGAGCGGGGCAATTTGCCGCCCAAGTTCATCGAACTGCTGTACGTCGCCACCAATTGCGCGCCCACGCACATGTTCGCCAAGGGGTTGCGCAACCACGCTCGCCAGGCGCTGGATCTGGGCGCGACGCCTGCCGAATTGCTGTCTGTCGCCGCGACGGTCAGCGCGATGGGCATCCATTCGTACCTGCTGGTGGCGCAAGCGGTGGCGGAGCTGGTGCCGGATGCTGCCGAAGCGGGCGACCGCGAGGCCATCGCCCGCGCCGCCGCCGATCACGCCAGCTTGTTCGGCGAGGTGCTGGCGCAAAGCGACGCTGCGATCCGCATCGATCCGCAGTTTTATGCCTGCTGGCTCGATTTCGCCGCTGCGCCGGTGCGCGGCCCACGCGCGGCTTTGTCGATCAAGGAGGGCCATCTGATTTCGCTGGCCGTCCATGCGCAATGCACCCAGCTCAACCCCAGCGGCGTGCAGCTTCATGCACGCGGAGCCATCGCCCACGGCGCCAGCGCTCAGGAAGTGCTCGACGTAGGCCGACTGATTTCCAGCATGGGCATCCACGCGATGGTGTTCGCCCGCCCGATCATCGAGGAACTGACTCAGGAAGGGCCTGCGTGATGGGCCGTTTCCTTGAATACCCCAGCGCTGGCGCAACCTGCCGTAGCTACTACGCAGCGCCCGAAGGCGGACAGATCCGCGCTGGTGTGCTGGTCGTGCCAGAAGCGCCTGGCGTCGGCGAGCACGTCCAGCGCCGCGTCGATGCGCTGGCGGCGCAAGGGTACGCCGCGCTGGCGGTCGATCTTTACGGGCAAGGCCGCCTCGCCGCCAACCCGGACGAAGCCCGCTCGTGGGTGGGTGCACTCAAGGCCGACCCGTCGCTGCTGCTGGCGCGTTTAGAGGATAGCCTTGCTGCCCTGCGCGACCACGCAGGCGAGGGCGTTCCGCTTTCCGTGGCCGGGTATTGCTTCGGCGGCTGGTGCGCGCTCGAACTGGCGCGCTCCGGGGCACCAGTACGCAGCGTCGCCGTGTTCCATGGCTCTGTCGCCAGCGAGCGCGGCGCGGCGGGGCTTGCCGGGCGCTCGGTACTGGTCTGCACGGGCGATGCCGATCCGTTCGTCCCCGCCAGCCAGCTTGCTGCGTTTGCGGACGAGATGCGCGAGGCCGGGATCGACAGCACCGTGTGCCTCTACAGCGGCGTCGGCCACGGCTTCACTGACGTCAACACGCCGGCGATGCCCGGCTTTGCCTATAGCGCCACCGCCGATCGCCGGTCGTGGCAATCCTTCCTGCACCTGCTGGCAGACCATTCGATCGATACGGAACCCAAGTGATGACGAGCTTTCACGATCAGACCATCCTCATCACCGGCGCGGCCACCGGCATTGGCCGCGCGACGGCCCGCATCCTGACCGACCTTGGCGCGCGGCTGCTGATCGTCGATCTCAACGGCGAGGGAGCAAAGGCGACGGCGGCCTCGCTGCCCGGCGGCAAAGCGCGCGGCTATGCCTGCGACGTGCGCAGCGACGAGGACGTGGCGCGCCTGCGCGATGCGGTGACGGCTGAGTTCGGCGGCATCGACTGGCTCATCAACAATGCCGCCAAGCCGCCGGTTTCGGGCGCGATCACGGAAGTAGAGATCGACGTGTGGACCGATACGCTCGACGTCAACGTAGTGGGCTATGTGCGAATGATCCGCGCATTCCTGCCCGGGATGCGAGCCAAGGGCTCTGGCCACATCGTCAACACCTCGTCCGGACTGGCGCTGCTGCCCGATCCGCCGACGCGCTTCATGGGGCCGTACATCGCCTCAAAAGGCGCGCAGCTTTCGATGAGCTACGCCTTCGCCCACGCGCTGGCGGGTACGGGTATTTCGGTGTCGGTGTTCTGCCCCGGCCTGACGGCTACTTCGGATCGCCCCGGCGGCCCGCCACCCGCAGCGCTTCCCGGCGCGCCGACGCTCGATGATTTCCGCATCGGCGTGCCCCAGCGCCGCTCGCGCCCGGCAACCACCGAACACGCCGCGCAAACTTTGGTGGATGGCCTGATCCGGGGCGATTTCCTGACGTGTTCGCAGGAAGGCTACTACCCCGATTTGCTCGCCTTTGCGCAAGGCAACCTCGATCCACTTTCGATCGTGCGCGAAGCACAGGCCGAAGCCGCCTGATCCGCCGGAAAGGGGTAAAGCCATGGGCCGTTTACGCTATCTCGAAAATTCCGACCTCGCGCCTGAATATCAGGACATTCCGCGAATGAAATCGAACATCACCAAGGCCGTCGCGCACAGCCCCAAGCTGGCGCGGCTGGTCGCGGGGCGAGGCATGTACTTGCGCCACGACAGCGGCCTGGATGCGCGGCTGCGCGAACTGGCGATCCTGCAAGTCGGCTATTCGACCGGGTCGGCCTACGAATGGGCGCACCATGTCGATGTCGCGCTGCAATTCGGGGTGAGCGAGGACGATATCCGCGCCATTGCCCTCGAAACGGCAGGTGAGCGCTCGCACCTGGAGCCACTGGCGGTGGCGGTGCTGGCAGCGGCCCGCTCGCTGACAGACGATCTGGTGCTGCCGCAAGCCTTGTTCGATCCGCTCAGCGCGGCGCTCAGCAACGAGCATCTGGTCGATCTGCTGGTGGCGATCGGCGAGTACAACGGCCTCGTGCGGGTCATGGCGGCGATCGAGATCGACCTGGAACCCGAATACGAGACGTACCTGGAGCGCTTCCCGCTGCGGGCGTTCGCGCCTGTGGCCTGAGCCGCCGCATCCTTTGCGCGCGGCGACAGGGCCGCGCGTAAACCTCCGAAATTCCCCCATCATTTATAAGGAGAGAGCCGCCATGAAACTGTTGAGCTTCAAAGCTGAAGGGCGCGATACGTTCGGCGCGGTCGTGGGCGACAGGGTCGTCGATCTGGGGCGCGTGTTCAAAGGCAAGTACGCCGATCTGGTCGCCGTGCTGAAGGCGGATGCCGTGGCCGAACTGGAAGCGGCGATCGAAGGCGCGCAGGGCGACTACGCCTTGTCCGACATCGAATTTCTGCCGGTGATCCCCAACCCGCCCAAGATCATCTGCATCGGCGTCAACTACGAGACGCACCGCAAGGAAATCGGCCGCGATCCCAGCGCTCGCCCCATGGTTTTCGCACGGTTCCCGGCCAGCCAGGTCGGCCATGGCGAAGCGATGATCGCACCGCCTGAATCCCCGACGTACGACTATGAAGGCGAAATCGCCGTCATCATCGGCAAGGCCGGTCGCCGCATTTCGCAGGAGGATTGCTGGGAATACATCGCCGGCTACGCCCCCTACAACGATGGCACCATTCGTGACTGGCAGCGCCACACTCCGCAGTGGGGTCCGGGCAAGAACTTCTACAAGACCGGCGGTTTCGGCCCGTGGATGACCACCCGGGGCGAGATTGCGGACAATCAGGACTTGCACCTCAAGACCCGCCTGAACGGCATGGAAGTGCAGAACGCCAAGAGCAGCGAGATGATCTTTTCGATCCCCTATCTGATCGAATACTGCTCCACCTTCCTGCCGCTGGAGCCGGGCGACGTAATCGTGACGGGCACGCCGGGCGGCGTCGGGGTGCGCCGCGAACCCAAGCTGTTCATGAAGGACGGCGACGTGGTCGAAGTCGAGATCACCGAAGTCGGCGTGTTGAGCAATCCGATCAAGGCCGAAGTGGTCTGATCCGGAACTGCGGAAATACCTCTTAATTCGTCATTGCGAACCCGAAGGGTGAAGCAATCCAGGGCGGGGTAAACCGCCCTGGATTGCGACGCCGCCTTCGGCGTCTCGCAATGACGAACGATGATTCATGAAACGGTGCTTTAGAACGGCAGTGTACGGGCGGGAACGGCGCGCCGCAGCGCTAGCCGTGGTGCCACATCGCCGCGCCGGCGACGGGGCTGCGAAATTCGATCAGGCAATCCATGCGGATCGATCCCACCAACACCGTGCGCCGGTCCGGTCCGGCAAAGGCCAGGCTCGCCGGGAAGTCCATCACCTCGGCTTTGGGGTCTTCGAACCAGCACTGGGCTTGGCCGTCAGCGTCGATCCGATAGATCGCGTTGCGGGTGACTTCGGTGACCCACAAGCCGCCCTCGACATCGAAGGCCAGGCCATCGACCACCGCGCCGGGAAACAGCGGGTCTGGCCCGAACGGCGCGGGCGGTCCCAGCGAACCATCCGCCAGTACCGCCATGCGCAGGACGCGCCCGCGCGCGGATTCGGCGAGGTAGGCGCTGCTCATGTCCGGGGCGAAGCGGATTTCGTTCGCAAAGCACAGCCCTTGCGCCATCAGTTTGAAACCATCGCGGGTTTGCTTCAGCACATAGCCATCGGGGATCGGCGCTGCGATCGCGCGGGATCGGGGTTGGGTGCGCGTGGAAACGGTGATCCACAGCCCGCCTTCGGGATCGAAATGGACGAAGTTTGCCGCACCCAGCGGCGCTCCTTCGAAGCGCTCGATCACTAACGTTGCGTACCCGTCCGGGTGCAGCCGATGGACCTGGCCGGTGTCGATCCCGGCGAGGATCAGGCTACCGTCACGATCCTGCGCCACGCCGTTGGTGGTGCCGCCAGGGCAGGGCAGGTGGACGCTGGTGCCATTTGCCTCGAGCCGCGATACCCCGCCGCGCGCATCGGATACGAACACCTCGTCGTTGCGTGAGACGAGAACGCATTCCGGGCGCCGCAAGCCGCTGCCGATGCGGCCAATAGGCTCGAGGCGATCGGCCATCCGCCGCCTCAGCCGTCAGCCAGCGGTAGCGCGGCGGTGAGCGTTTCAACTTCAGCGGCGGACTTCGCCACGCCGAACACGTAATGGTCCGGTCGAATGATGATGGCTTCGGCCTCGATCGCATCAAGGTAGTCGAGCGCTTCGTCCTCGATCAGGCGGGCATCGGCTTTGGTCCAGCGGTCCAGCGTTTCGGTGCCGATCTGCCCGACGACGCCCGAGCGCGCCAGGATGGCGAAGCGCGGGCCGACTGCCTCATCGAGCAACCGCCCATCGGCAAGGCGGGGTTGGGGCGACAACGTACCGGCCAACTCGTCCCCGGTTGGAGACGTCACACCGCCCAGGCGCGGGCGCAGCGGCGCCAGGATCTGCGGCTTGGACAGCAGATCGGCATCGCGTGCTTGCGCCCGGTCGGGATCGGTTTCCTGGATGATCGCACCGATGCGGTTGGCCTCGGCAATGTATTGCGCGACGTGGGGCGATAACTCGGTCTCGAAGGTGTCCAGCAATGCGGGCGTCGCGCGTCCGTCCAAGACCCAGGCTAGCTTCCACGACAAATTGGCCGCATCGCGCAAGCCAGCGCACAAGCCCTGGCCCAGGAACGGCGGAGTCTGGTGCGCCGCGTCGCCCGCGATCAGCACTCGCCCCTTGCGCCACTTTGACGCCAGCGTGGAATTGAACTTGTAGACGACCGAGCGCTCGATCTGCGCATCCTGTGGCGTCACCCAGCGGCTGAGCAGGCGATAAACGTGGTCCGGCGCGGCGAAGGTCTGGGGATCGTCGCCGGGTAGCAGCATCACTTCCCAGCGCCGCCGCCGACCGACCGCCTCGATATACGTGACAGGGCGCGCGGGGTCGCAATACTGCACCGTGCCCTCGGCCAAGTCCGGCGTATCGGGATGCAGGATCAGGTCGGCGACCAGCCATTGCTCGGACGGAGCGAGGGTTTGCAACTGCGCCCCCAGTGCCTCGCGCGTGCTCGATCGCGCACCGTCGCAGCCGACCACGTAGCGGGCCTGGAACGCCTTGGCCTGACCTTCCGGTCCGGTCGTCTCCAGCGTGACGCTTTCATTGTTCTGCGTGATCGCGGTAACGCCCCAACCCAGCCGCAAGTCTATCGTTGGACGATTGGCCGCGCGTTCTCGCAAGGCGGCTTCCAGGTCTGGTTGGTGGAAGCGGTTGCTGTCGCGCCAGCCGTGCGATCCGGGCGTGGTGGAGCGCGGCCAGTCGATCAACAGCTTGCCGTCGGCATCTTCGAACCGCATCCGGCTGTAGATGCCCAGCTTGTCGGCCAGGTCGTCCATGACGCCGGCGGACTGCAGGATACGCACGGCCTCGCCATCGATGTGGGTGGCGCGGGGCAGCGGATAGCTATCCACGAACTGGTCGAGCACCAGCACGGTCAGGCCATGGGTTTCGAGCAAGTTGGCAAGGGCTGCGCCAACCGGGCCGCAGCCGATCACGGCCACGTCGTAAATCTGGGGCATCGTTACCGCCGAACGGCTGGAGGAATGGGGATCAGACCGGCTGAATTTCGCGGGCGACGTCCTCGCTCCACACCGGCATCGTCTTGAAGCCGGGGGCATCGCGGCACAGCTTTTCAGTGAGCGCGTAGATATCGTCTTCGGAGGCGAGCAGGTCGATCGTGGTGCGATGTGGCTGGGTGATATACCAGGGCGTATCGACGTAAGCCTCGACGCGGTTGCCGTCGGGATCGGGGAAGTAGACCGACCACGCGATGCCGTGGGTCAGTGGTTCCAGCCCACCGACGCCCATGTCGACCAAGTGCTTATACACGCGGCGCAGTTCGGCCAGCGTCTTCAGCCGGAAGGACACCTGGTTCACCAGATGCTGATCGGCATCGGGCCGGCCCGTGACCAGCACAAGTTGATGGTGCGAAGTGGGATCGGCGGTCAGAAAAACGATGGAGCGTTTGTCGTTTCGGGCAATATACGTGACGGCAAAGCCGAACACTTGCTGGTAGAAGGCAAGCATACGATCAAAATCGGTGACATAAAGTCCGATGTGGCCGATTTCCATTGGTAGTGTACTCCATCACGCGGTCGGACATAGGCCGAAATCGAAGGCGTTATCTGGATGCCTGGGCTAATTGTGGGGGTGGGAATGTAAATCCGCCACCGCCCATCGTCCGCTGCGTGAACGCGCAGCAGCCCGCCGGTTTCAATGATCCATGCGATGGTCGCGCGCGTCCTGTACCAGCCGCGCTTCGATCTCTTCGCGGGCACGCATCAGGGGCGGCAGGAAGCTTTCGATCCCTTGCTCCAGCTTGATCGCACGGGCGATCCAGGCGACCGCGATGCAGGCGAGGACGCGGCCGTTATAGCGGATCGGCGCCGCGATCGAGGCGACGTGGGGATAGCAGCGGCGCTGTTCGAAGGCGTAGCCGCGCTGGCGGATCGTTTCCAGGTCGTTGCGGGTAAGCGCGCTGACCCGCGCCTCTGGATCGACTTCGTCGCCCACCCGCTCGATATGATCGAGGATGTGGTCAGCCTCCTGCGGGGGGCAGAAGGCAAGGTAGGACCGCCCCAGCGCGCTGCTCAACATCGAGCGCGGACGGTCGTCGAATTCGCGCAAGTCGATGCGGAACGGGTTCTCCAGATGCATGGAATCGCGCCGGACCATCGTGTAATCTTCGAAGGTCGCGATCTCGCAAGTCCAGACGACTTCCTTCTGAAGCTCGGTCAGCGTCGGCAGTGCGGCCCACAGCGCCCAGGCCTTGTCGGTCAGGCCGCTCTCCAGCGCACGCACGCCGATGGTCGGACGATAGACTTTTTCGCCATCGACTGACAGCAGCCCGCTTTCAACGAGTGTACCCAGCAACCGGTACACCGTGGGTCGCGAAAGATCGAGCAGGCCGGCGATCATGCCGCAAGTCGCTCCGCCGGTTTCACAGACGATTTGCAGCGCGTTTAGCCCGCGGGACAGCGCGCGAATATTGTCAGACATCTCTTCCCACCTCGTTTCCGCTTTTGCGGCTGAGGCAAGACTAACGCAGGGATCGGTCCGACGCTAGCGCTCGGGCGACACCAGGCGGACGGGACTGTCTGGTCGTTGGCAAGCCCGGCGCGGGGATAGCAAAAGCAGGCGGGAGAGCGGCTGACCAATCGGCTGCCCCAAAGTGTAACCCCTGAGAGGATCATGATGGCACAACCGGACCCCGCTCGGGGCAAAGGCCCTGGCTGGCGCCTGCGTCTGGGGATGCTGCTTCCCTCCAGCAACCCGGCGGCGGAGCCCGAAGTGACGGGCGCCCTGCCACCTGGCGTTTCGCTGCACACCACGCGTCTGAAGCTTGCGGGAAGCTCGCGCGAGGATTTGCTGGGCATGACCAATGGCGTCGAGGACGGCGTTCGCTTGCTGACCGATGCCGGCGTCGATCGCATCGTCTTCAATTGCACCGCCGTTTCCACCTTCGACGTGGCGATGGGCGAATCCTTGCGCCAGCGCATGGAAACGGTGGGCGAACGGCCCGCGACCAGCACTGCCGACGCGATCGTCGAAGCGCTCAAGGTGCTGCCGTCCAAGCGGATCGCGCTCATCACGCCCTACATCGACCCGGTGGTGGAGCGCGAGATCGCGTTCCTGGCGCATTACGGGTGCGAAGTGGTCCACCGTACGGGCCTGGGCCTTGCCGAAGGAAAGGCGATGTCCTCGGTCGAACCGGGCGAATGGTATCGCCATGCCATCGCCCAGGCCGATTGCGGGGCGGACCTGTTTTTCCTGAGCTGCACGGCCATTCGCGTCTTCGACGTGATTGCCGATCTGGAGCGCGACTTGGGCGCGCCAGTGCTGACCAGCAACCAGGCGATGGTCTGGTGGTGCCTGCGCCAGGCCCGGATTCTCGATCCGCTGCCGCGCCTGGGTCGGTTGCTGTCCGCGTGAACCATGCGCTGTTGCGCCACAAAGAGGTCATGAATGACAATTCGCGGTAAAGCCTTCATTGCCGGAGCCTTCGAGCATCCGGCGCGCGATTTGCCCAACCATTCGGTGGCGCAGATTCATGCCGAATGCGCGCTGGGTGCGTTGGCGGACGCCGGCCTGTCTCTGCGCGATGTGGACGGCTATTTCTCGACCGGGCAGCTCGGTTTCGGCGGGGTGTCGATGACCGAGTATCTTGGGCTCAACCCCAGCTACGTCGATGCGACGTTCGTGGGCGGATCATCCTACTTGTCGCACGTCGGCCATGCCGCCGCCGCCATTGCCGCCGGCAAATGCAAGGTCGCGCTGGTGACGCAAGGCGCCAAAGTGCGCGGCGTTCTGCGCGGCCCCAAGCACACGGCGGACACCCCCGAGTTTCCGTTCGAAACCGTCTATGGCGAAACCAACGCCGGCATTTATGCGCTGGCGGCACGTCGCCACATGCACGAATACGGCACCACGGCCGAGCAGATGGCCGCCGTCAAAGTGGCCGCTGCGAACTACGCCCAGCACAATCCCAATGCCTTGCTGCGCAAGCGCGTGACGATCGAGGATGTCGTCAATTCGCCGATGATCGCCGATCCGTTGCACCGGCTGGATTGCTGCGTCGTCACCGATGGCGGCGGCGCGGTGTTGGTCGTCGCGCCGGAGATCGCGCGCGAACTCAAGCGGCCTTGCGTCACAGTGCTCGGGCACGGCGAGGCGATCAAGCACAGCGGCAGCGGCCCGAACGACTTCACCAGCACCGGCGCGACGATGTCCGCCCCGCGCGCGCTGGCCGAAGCGGGGCTGGCGCTGGGCGATATCGATTACGCATCGATCTACGATTCGTTCACCATCACCGTCATCATGACGCTGGAGGACTTCGGCTTTTGTCCCAAGGGGCGGGGCGGCGCCTTCGTGGCCGATGGCGCCTTGGCGCTCGACGGGGTGATCCCGGTGAACACCGACGGCGGCGGCTTGTGCAACAACCATCCGGGCTATCAGGGCGGCCTCGTCAAGATTGTTGAGGCCGTGCGCCAGCTTCGCGGCGAGGCGAACGCCGGGACGCAAGTGAAGGACTGCCGCTTTGCCGTTGCACACGGCACCGGGGGCGGCATGTCGCGCCAGGCCAGCGTCACGCTGGTTCTGGGCAGGGAGGATTCGTGATGTCCGAACACACCGCAAGCCCGGCATTGCCGACCCCGATCCCCTACATTTCGCCGGAAACCGCCCCGTTCTGGGCCGCCGCGCGCGAGCACCGGCTGGTCCTGCCGGTCTGCACCGAATGCGAGACGCACATCTGGTATCCCAAGGCGTTCTGCAGCGCATGCGGATCGATGGCGGTCGAATGGCGGGATATGTCTGGCCTTGGCACGATCTACAGCTTCACCCAGGTCCATCGCGGCGAGGGGCCTTATCGCGAAGTCCCCAGCTTCGTGCTCGCACTGGTCGATCTGGATGAAGGTGCCCGCGTCCTCACCAACATCGTCGAGGCAGACCCTGCCGATCTGCGCATCGGCCAACCGGTACAAGTCGTGTTCCACGAAGCGGGCGAGGCGGCGGCACTGCCTCGCTTCAAGCCCGCCACCTGATCCAAGTTTACCCGTAAAGCACCAAGAGGAGAGTTCTCGTGAAGGTATCGCAGACGATCAAGCTGGCCGCCCCGGCCGACGAAGTATGGGCCTATGTGCGCGATTTCTACAACGTCGCGGAATGGCAGCCGCACATCACCTCGGCGGAAAAAGGCGACGTCGAAGGCCAGCGCGTCGTGCTGATGAAGCGCGGCAACACCGTGCTGGACCGCATCGCCAATCGTGACGACGACAAGCGCATCCTGTCCTACGAGATGGTCCCCAACCAGGACTTGCCGCCGGGCGTGCCGCGCCTGGAAGGGTTCCTGGCGACGTTCGTGGTGAGCGAAGCGGGCGAAGGCTCGCAAGTCGATTACAGTATCCAGGTCGAAATCCCCGAGCCCATGCGTGAAATGGCGGAAAAGGGCATGGGCGGCGACATCGCCGGTGCGCTTCAGGGCCTGGCCGACAAGTTCGGCGCCGCCTGATCACGCCCGCACGTTGAGGGAAAGGCCGTCCCTGGCAATGCCGGGGGCGGCCTTTCGCTTTTTGAAGCGGACGCAGATCGAGTCCGTCCGCCTGGTGTACATTCCAAAATCGATATAAGCTACTGTTATAACGCTATAAAATTACATAGCGCGCGATCCGCCCTCTCTGCATCGGCTTGTTGCTCTGTCCGAAAGCGTGATAGGTTTCGCTCATAATAAAAATTGGAGAGGGTTAGTGATCTACAAGCACATCCGGTCTCTTTCTCGAGGGATCGAGGTCCTGAAATATCTCAACACCGTCAGCGGTGCCCATGCGGCTGACATTGGTCGCCATCTCGACTTGCCGCGGCCAACCGTTCACCGAATTCTGGAAACGCTGGAAGAATTGAACCTGATCTACCAAGGGCCGTTTTCGCGCGAATATCGTGTGACGCCCAGCGTCCGGGGACTAGCGGGACAGCGGACCGATTTCGGTGAGCTGCGGGGCGCGGCCTGGGGCGCCTTGCAGGAACTGACCGAGCAGGTGATCTGGCCATCGGATCTGGCGGTCTTCCACGAAGGGCGGATGCTCATCGTGGAATCCACCCACCGGCTGAGCCCGCTGTCGGTCGATATCGGCATGATCGGCCTCGCCCGCTCGATGTTCGATAGCCCGCTTGGCCGCGCATATCTCAGCGATTGCAGTGCCGCGCAACGCGCCAAGGTGCTTGAGCGGCTGCACGCGGATCAAGGCCCGGGCGCCGATTGGGCGCAGACGCTGGCCACGGTCGATCGGATCGTAGCCGATGGCCGCCGCGATGGATTCAGCACATGCGCTGAAAAGCCGCACCCGCGCTGCGCCAGCATGGCGGCAGCGGTGTGCGTCGCCGGTGACGTCGTCGGCGTCATCAACGTGGTGTGGAACCGTGCCGACCTTTCCTACGAGGAGGCGCGGGACAAGCTTGGCGGGCCGTTGCTTGCCGCGCGCGACCGGATCGCGGTGGAACTGGGAGGTGCGCCCGAGCTGCCGGCCTTTCGACCCGACATGGCGCGCGTGATGGAATTGGCCGCCTGAACGAACACGCATTCGATCCTTTTCAATCGGAGTAAAGATAGTGACGACACTAGGTTTCCTGGGCGCTGGTCGCCTTGCGCAGATGCTTGCCCCCAAGGTGGCGAAGGCGGGTTGGCAGGTGATCCTGTCAAACTCGCGCGGGCCGGATTCGCTGGCCGATCTGGTCACCGGACTGGGCGACAACGTCAGCGCGGCGACGCCGGCGGAAATGGTCGAGCGTTCGGACATCATCGTGCTAGCCATCCGCTGGCCGCAGGTTGAAGACGCCACGAGCGGCATCGACTGGACCGGCAAGGTCGTGATCGATGCCACCAACAATCGCCTGGGGCCAAAGCCTGAAGACCTGATCGAGATCGGCGATGTCTTGTCGAGCGACGTGATTGCCAAGAACGTGCCGGGCGCACGTCTGGTCAAAGCCTTCAATCACGAGCCGATCCCGGTGTTCGACCAGTCGTTGCCGCCCAAGGACGATGCTTCGGTACTGTTCCTGGCCGGGTCTGACCAAGCGGCCAACGACGCCGTCGCGCAACTGATCCGGGACTTGGGAGCAGAGCCGATCGACCTCGGCCCGATCGATCAGGGTGGCAAGCTGATCGCGATGGGCGGTCCGCTGACCAACAAGTTCAAGCTCTACACCCCGGCAGATGCCAAAGCCGCCGTGGGCGCTGACGCATAAGCCTCAATCGAATGGAGATGGCGTCGCGGGCAAGGGATTGCGCGCGACGTTCATCACCATCGCCAGCATCGCGTAATACCCGCAAACGCTGCACAGATCGATGACGCCCGCCGTGCCCAGCAAGGCACTGGCCGCCGCGAACGTCGCATCATCGACACCTCCGGTTTCGTGAAGTTGCCGACAGAAGGCGAGCACAACGCTTTCCTCGGCGCTCAGCCCCAAGACCTCGCCGCCCGCCGCGAGAGAACCGATCGCAAGCTCGCTTAGACCAGCATCCCGCGCGATCGCCGAATGGACCTGCCATTCGTAATCCTGCCGCCAATGGCGCGCCGTCACCAGGATTGCCAACTCGCGCAAGTTGGCGGGCAGGGCGCTCTCGAACCGCAGATACGCGCCAAGTCCCTGCGCCGCCGCAAAGGCGCCGGGACTGTTGAGCAGCACTGCGAACGGCCCGCGCACTGCGCCACGCGGCCCCGCCTGCACGGCCTTGGCGGCAACCTGTTGTTCGGGCGTCAACGCCTTCATGTCCACCGCATCTATTCTTGGCTTATCCGCCTGGCTCATTGTCCGCTCCCGATAAGGCATTGTCTGTCTGCTTTGGGACTAGACGACCGCGCCGCCGATCAAAGCCGGTTCGCACCCGCGCCCGCCTGACGTACGCTAAGCGGACGAGACCATAGGGCAACTTGCTGCAACCCAAGTGCTCCTTCAAAGGCGGTGCATAGCTTTTAAGGAGTGAGCAAGTCGTGACAGCACTCAGAAGCGCCCAGCGCGATGTGATTTGCGATTGGTCGCAGCCGGAACCGGATCTTACCCCGGAACAGATCGTTCGTCGCGCAAAGGACTTGCGCCCCCTACTTATCGAAGACCAGGCGAACAGCGAAGAACGCGGTACGTATTCTGACGAAATGCACGAACGTTTTCGCGCCGCAGGGTTCTATAGGATATTGCAGCCGAAGATTTACGGTGGCTACGAGTTCGATTTGCCGGTCTTCGCGCGTGTCATCATGGAAATCGCGCGCGGTTGCCCCGGCACCGGTTGGGGCCTGTGCCTGGCCTCCGCCCACTCGCTGAACGTCGCGGCGCTGTTCTCCAGGGAAGGGCAGGACATCATTTTCGGCGACGATGGCGAGTTCACCGCATCGGCACGCGGCGTTCCCAGCGGCACGGCGACGGAAACCGAGGACGGCTGGATCATCGAGGGCCAGTGGGACTATTGTTCGGGATCGCCGCACAGCACCCACGCAATGTTCGGCGTTCGCCTGATTACCAAGGACGGCCCGGTTGGCGGCCCGCCCCAGTTCGGTACGGCGGTGGTCCCGCGTGCGCAATGGACCATGCTGGACAACTGGCGCGGCTATATCGGCCTGAAGGCCAGTGGTTCCAACAGCATCCGGGTGGACAATGCGCGGGTGCCCAAGGCTCTGGTGGTTGACCAGAACTTGTTCGCGATCAACATCGATGGCGGCACCGTGGGCTATCACCTTCACGGAAACCCAATGTATTCGGGCCGCATGTTCGGGTTCTTCCAGACCGAGATTACCTCCATCCTGGTCGGTATCGGCTTTGCCGCGCTGGATGAATTCGAGCGGATCATCGACAAGAAGAAGGCCGCGCCAGCCGGTCCTCCGGTGCCGGGTGGCGGCGTCGGCGATCTGCTGCGCCCTTACGGCCTGGCGCTCGGAATGCTGGAAGCAGCGCGTAACGCCGTGTTGGCTGGTTCGCAGTCGTACATCGATTATTGCGCAGCCGGTCTGGCCGATCCTGCGGATTACACCGAGGTCGACGACATGCGCATCCAGGCCGGGTTGCAACATGCGGCGCGGCTTTCGGCAGACGCGATCGACTTGCTCTATACCGCAGCGGGCACGAGCACGTCGGCCAAGGACGGCAGCCGCCTTCAGCGCTACTTCCGTGACATCTCGATGGCGCGTACCAACCCTGGCCTCGCCTACGAGCGGACCGCGGCCATGCTTGCCACCCGTACCATCGACGAGCGCCTCGCGCCCGCCGCCTGATCGACGATGCCAGAAACGTCTCCGGTATTTTCTCCCTTCCGGGGACGTTTCTGCGTCGTCTGGCTACTGCGCGGGTGTTCGGCGCTGGCCGGGCAGATATTCGCCTTCGCCTTGGCGCTGCAATTGTTTCAGAAGAGCGGCTCGACATTGGATCTGGGCCTGCTCGGGCTGATCCAGTTCTTTCCCAGTCTCGTCCTCGCATTGCCGGCGGGCCACCTGGTCGATCGCTTCGCACCGGGACGCGTGGCCATGGTGGTGCAAGTGGCGAATGCCCTGGCCGCCGGCCTACTCCTGCTTGCCCCCGGTCTACCGCCCGAGGCCATGCTTCCAGCGCTGTTTGCCGGCGCCCTGGTGACGGGCGGCACGCGCGCGTTCGAACATCCGATCAACACCGCACTTTTGCCCAGCGTCGTGGCCGATCGCGACGTCGCGCGGGCAGTCGCCTGGACGATGACGGTCGCGAAAATTGCCACGCTTGTCGGCCCGGTGCTGGGCGGCGCGCTTTATGCGTTCGGACCGCAGGTTGCTTATGGTGCGGCCCTGGTGCTGTTCGGTGCGTCCGGCCTGCTTGCAGCGGCGCTCGGCGCGGTTGGCCTGTCCCAGAGCAAGCCCGCGCTGGAATTGCGCTCAGCCCTGGCCGGTGTCGGCGTGATCTGGCGCGATCGCGTGCTAAGCGGGGCCATGGTGCTCGATATGCTGGCGGTGTTGCTGGGCGGCGCGATGGCGCTGCTGCCGGTCTATGCGATGGTCATCCTCCACACCGGTTCTGTAGGTTTGGGCATTCTCAGGGCCGCACCGGGCCTGGGCGCGGTCGTCACCGGGCTGTGGCTGGCGCGCCATCCGGTCGATAGAAGCGCGGGGCAGATCCTGCTCGTCTCTACCGCGATCTTTGGGCTATCGACCTGCGGGTTCGGGATTTCGAAAAGCTACGAGCTGACACTGGCAATGCTGACCATCATGGGCGCTGCCGACATGGTCAGCATCCACATTCGCAGCGCCCTGATCCAGTTGCGCACGCCGCCGGAATTGCGCGGCCGGGTGGGCGCGGTGAACGGCATCTTCATCAGCAGCTCCAACCAGATCGGCGCGTTCGAATCGGGCCTGACCGCGTACTGGTTCGGGACGGTGCCGGCTGTCGTGTTCGGCGGGTTGGCGACGATCGCCGTTACCGGCCTGGTCGCCACTGGCTTCACGGCGCTACGCCGAGCCGACCACATCGACCGCAAACCTCACCCTGCGTGAAGCGTGTCTTTGCGGGCATTTCAGGCTCGCAAGATGCCGGGGAGGCGACCCGCCGCAAGGTTATCCATTGCGCTCACCGTGGATGCCAACGCGCTGCTGGGCGGGGTCCTGCGATTGATCGTCGATCGCTTGGTTATGCGACGGGCCTGGCTTAAGGAGCGCTGCATTCCTCCTGATCGAGTTTGCCGATGCTTCCTGTGAAAGACCTTGCTCAACTTGGACAGCGCGTGGCCGCGACACATGGCTGGTCTGCTGCCAAAGCATTCAAGGCCTATTCCTGGGGCGAGGAAGACCAGGCGACAATCGCTGCGTGCGCGGCGGACGTCCTGAGAGTTTTTCCCAAGCAGGCAGGAACCGAAAGCCTGCTGAACGCAACGCTCGCTATTCAGTTTGAGCGCCGTCTGCAGAAGCCTGTTCATCTTGTGGCCGGAACCCTGAGCGTCGATGGCGTGCCCGTTCGCGGTGACCGCATGCCGTTCGACGGGGCAAGCGTTTTCGCCGCTGCGGAACCGGCATGGCCGGGGCACTTGTGGGTGATGGTCGGCCCGCATGTGGTCGATGCCGCCATCTTCCGGTCGGCCAATTCTCCCGATTGCCCGCCAGCGCTGGCGCGTCACGTCCACTCGGTGTTCGGTTCGGACAAGGCCCTCTATGCCGATCAATGGCGGCGATCGCGGCGGCTCGGGCTGGAGTACGAACCGCAGTACGTGCTGAGCGCCGATGATGTGACGCGGCTGATGGCCGCTGCCTATCGCCTCATGACCGAGCGCGGGCAGTAGCTTGGCGCTGCCGATCCTCTACAGCTTCCGCCGGTGTCCTTACGCGATGCGGGCTCGGCTGGCGCTGGCGATCAGCGGGACGGCATGCGAGTTGCGCGAAGTGAAGCTTTCGGCAAAGCCACCCGAAATGCTGCAGGCATCACCAAAGGGCACGGTCCCGGTCCTGATCCTGTCCGATGGCCAAGTGATCGATCAGAGCATCGACATCATGCGCCATGCATTGGCCCGGCACGACCCGGAAGGCTGGCTCGACCGCGATGATCCGGCGCTGATCGCCGCCAACGATGGACCGTTCAAGCACGACCTCGATCGCTACAAGTATCCCGAGCGGCATGACACCGATCCGGAGATGCACCGGGCGAGGGGGCTGGATTTCCTGCGCGAGATCGAGGGGCGGCTGACCGCCAGCCCATACCTTTGCGGGACTATGCGCGGGTTGACGGATGCGGCGGTGATCCCGTTCGTCCGGCAGTTTGCCGCCGTCGATCGCGATTGGTTCGACGTCCAAACACTGCCACGCCTCAAGGCTTGGCTGGCGGATTACCTGGCATCGGAACTGTTCGCAGCGGTCATGGTTCGCGTGCCGCCGTGGTCATGTTCGGACGCACCCACTGAGGTTTTCCGTTTTCCGGCAACTGCGCGCTGATCGTCGGCGTTTCCGTTTCGGGCTGCGCGTGACCGACTAAAGGAACCCTTTGCTGGAGCGCGTCCCCTCGTGGCTTGGATCGCTGCTCAAAGACGTGCGAGCCACCCATAATCTCACATCTTGATCGCGACCTCTACGGCAGTGCCATCACAAAGCTTGGGCGACATGAAGCTCGAACAGGCAGCGCCGTGGCGGTTCGTCGTCGTTCCTCTGCGTCCAGAAGTTTCCGAGCGCCCGACCGCCGGTCTTGAATCGTGACACTTCCGCGCTGAGTGCCACGACCTAGCCCGTCGGCCGAGATGTCATTTACGATATGGATTGACAT
The DNA here is from genome assembly GCF_000272475.1 of Novosphingobium sp. Rr 2-17. Classification (GTDB taxonomy): domain Bacteria; phylum Pseudomonadota; class Alphaproteobacteria; order Sphingomonadales; family Sphingomonadaceae; genus Novosphingobium. Next base: position 18,497 of record NZ_AKFJ01000089.1, on the reverse strand, counting down.
CGTATTATAATTACATATTTTGGGTATGTGGTTCAGACCGCCTTTCGGCGGCTGTGTCGGGCATTCACCGTGGATGGATTGCCTTTCGAAGGAGACGGTCGCACCGATGGAGACTATCCGCCCATGAAGACCGCTGAGGTAATATCAGACGAGCGGGCCGACAAAGTCCGTATGCCTGGGCGCCCGCAAAGCGAGGAACTCGACCGGGCCATCCTAGATGCCGCGCTGGAATCACTTTCAGATGTCGGGTTCGAAGCGCTTTCGATCGCCGCTGTGGCCCGAGGTGCGCAAACAACGCCTCCAGCAATCTACCGGCGCTTTACCGACAAGACCAAGCTGGTGCTTGCCGCCCTGGAGCATGACCTCGCGGCAATTTCGGATACGGATGCCGACCACGGCAGCCTTCAGGCCGACCTTCGAGCATTGATACTGTCGATCTTCGAAGCGCTGTCGCCCCGTCGCACGCGCGTCCTGGCAAGCCTGACCCTTCAAGCCAGGGCCAATCCCGAGCCGCTCGAATTTCTATCCCGGACCATCCACCGTCTCGGCTCCCGCTACTGGGGCACGATCATCGGGCGCGCGGTAACGAGGGGCGAACTGGCCCATAATGAAATACCGGAGGTGATCGGCAGGATACCCGGCGCGCTCGCCATTCATTTTGCCCTGCTTCAGGATTCTCCGCGCGATGATGGCGCGATCACGGAGCTCATCGAGGCTGTGATGCTGCCAGCTTTGTTTGCCGCCGCTGGGCCGCTGGGTTTCGCGAGGCCAGAAGCACAGCCCCAAAACAGCATTTAGCGCCATCGCCAAGGAAGGATCGAGTTCAAAATGAGCAATGTTTCAGCCGAAGTTTCGACTCTCGCGATCCCAAAGGGCGTCGGCGCGTTTATCGATCCGGTAGCCGATCTCCCGTTGAAGAAGGACTTTGGGACCAATTCATGGTTTGTCATCGCCCATTGTGTCGCGAACGGCGAAGTCCTGAACTTTCTGTATCATATCATGATCTTTCCGATGCCGGGCGGCGGCAGCGCCATCCAGGCGTGTGTCTCGATCACCAATGAGACGACCGGATGGTACAGCGCCGACGATATCGTGATCCCGCTCGATCAGGCGACCATCGCGGACACCGGCTTCGATATCAAAATGCCGAATGGCCGCTTGTGGGGGACCCTCGACAAGTTGCGCGTCGAGGCTGCCCTTGCCGACGGCAGGGGCAAGGTGGAGATCGAGGCCCTCGCGACGAGCCCGGTCATCATGAATGGTGGGACCGGCGTCTTCCCGCTCATCGACATGATGATCCATCAATATTCCGTTCCTCGGCTCGCCGCACGCGGCACGATCACGATCGACGGCAAGACCAGCCCCATCGAAGGGTCCGCCTGGTTCGATAGGCAGTGGCAGAACCAAGATGGCGATGCCGCTGTCGATGCCGCGTTCAAATGGAGCTGGATGGACATCAATCTCGATAATGGCGACGCCGTCAGTCTCTGGTCCGGCCCCGCCAAGCTCGGCGGTGAGGAACGGGCCTGGGCGACCATACTCCATGCCGACGGATCACAGACCGTAGCCGCAGCCGAACCCGGTCTCGGGGCGCGGGACATCTGGCACAGCGAGAAAAGCGGCGCCCGTTACCCCACCCGCTGGACGGTTCGCATTCCCGCGATGGACGCGGAACTGGAGGTGACGCCATCGCCGCGAGAGCAGGAATTCGTCTCGCAAGTTCCGGTCCTCAACAAATATGAAGGCGCGAGCGCCATGAGCGGCACCTGGCGCGGAAAGCCGGTTCGAGGTTTCGGGTACGTTGAACTCGTTGGAGTGTGGCGCTGACGTTCTGTTCCCAGCGCATTCCTTGGGCACGGATAGACGATGTCGCCCGATGAGCAGCGGTCCGGCTGCAAACAGCATCCCGCATGATAACCACCATTGGAGTATGACATGATAGAGCTGCGAACATACACCCTTTCATCCGCCGAAAGCCTCGACCGCTACGCCAGCATCCATTGGACCCGGCACATCGTGAGCCTCGCCGCGTTCGGCGTCACCACCCACCACGTCTGGAAGGAAGTCGGCGGTGACAGACCGCGCCTTCTTGCGTTGGTGCAATATGCAGATGGGCAAAACCCTGCGGAGGTTACCGCGCGATATATGGGCAGTAGCGAGTTTCGAGCCGACATGGAGGGGTTTGCGGCTGCCGACATTGTCGATGTCACATCGACCTTCCTCGAACCAGCCCAATCCGACCCGGCCGCTGAGGTGAATAAGCCATCGGTTTAGGAGTTTCGCTTAGAGCAACCGATCCGATTGCATCGGCTCGGTTGCTCTCGTCTTTTGTTTCGCCGCGTTTTCCGGGTCAGCAGGTGATTCCACCCGCTTCGAAAACGCTCTATTCGTCCAAATGAAACACTCTGTTCAGGGTGATTGCAACACTGCGCCCTTAGCCCATCCTAAGTTCGCAACTGCATCTCCGCAGGGGTGCGGAATCCCGGCGGGTCGCAGATGCGGCTTTAGGCGGCTATAGCGTAGACGTAGTGGTCATCCTGATGGGGCATGGCCCGCCATTTCCGACGATTCTACGCAAGGGCGCGATATGAAGCGCCATGGCTGCTCATTCACCGCCGATTGCGGCATCGTTCTGGCGATCTGCCCAAGACACATTGCGCCGGCGCTGACGCCAGCGCAGTCAAATCCCTTAACCAACGCTCGATAACGTCTACCTTATGGTGCGCTAGCTCGCCCGGCAGGCCGCGATCACCGTATGCCTTCGCGATTGGATTCGACCCACGCTTTCATGAAGTTGACCGGCACCAGCAATGAGATGCCAAGCGGGTGAGCTCGTGCGGCGTTGATCAAATGGAAATCAACATCGACCACGCCGGCTGCTTTCCGCTCTGACCTTCCAGCAGGCTATTGACGTTACGATCAAGTATCGTATCGTATGTCGGTAGAAGGTGTTGATCGACGGTCAGTAGGCGAGGCTTGGATGATGGATATTGCAGAGCAGGGCGGGAAAAAGCTGCCAACCCCCTGGCCGGTCGTGGTGATTTGGGCGTTGACCCTCGTTGCGGTCGCCTTGGCGCTTGGGGCGCAGTTTGTGGCTGGGGCGGGTACCGGGATGGCGCTGCCCCTGATTCTCGCCTTTCCATTGGCGCTGCTTCATGGCGCGCGTCGCTACGGCATGCGGGCCAATCTGGTGTTTTTCGCGGTGGCGTGGATCTTCAGTAATTTTTTCGAGAATCTGAGCATCCTGACCGGCTTCCCGTTCGGCAACTATCATTATACCGGATCGCCCAGGATTTTTTACGTGCCCGTAACGATCGGGCTCATCTATTATGGCCTCGGCTATGTGTGCTGGATGGTGGCGAACGTCCTTCTAGATCAGGCCGACGCGAACCTCGATTGGCGCAAGGGATGGCAAAATCGACTGAATATGTTCGCCCTGCCGATCATCGCCGGTGCAGTGATGACGATGTGGGATGTGTCGACCGACCATTGGGCCTCGACGGTCAGCCACAATTGGATATGGGAAAATGGGGGTGGCCTGTTTGGCGTGCCCTTCAGCAACTATCTGGGCTGGTGGTTCGTCACCTGGTCATTTTTCCAGGCGTTCAGCCTGTATCTGGCCTATAAACAAAGCACAGTCTCCGAGCCGCAAAGCGTCGTCCGGCGGGGCTTGGAACTGCCCAATGTTCTGATCTATGGATCGCTGGGCCTTCAGTTTGCGCTCTTTCAAATTCTGGGGCCGCACGTTAGCGGAACAGTCGTCGATGCCACCGGGCAGGTGTGGAACAAGGCGGATATGTTCGAGTCGGTCGCGATCATCGCCAGCTTCACGATGGTCCCCATTGCGCTGCTTGCGTTGTTCAAGATGGGCAGAGGAGACCTGAATGACGACTGATGCGGCGGCGGACATTGCAGCGGCAGGGCAGCGCAAGCGTTCCGAGCGATCGGGACGCCCCCAAAGCACGGAGATCGACCAGACGATTCTGAAAGCGACGCTTGATGTGCTTGCTGACGTCGGGTTCGATGCTCTCTCGCTGGCCGAAGTCGCTCGACGCGCCGGTAGCACCATCCCCGCAATTTACCGGCGCCACGCCGATAAGCATCAACTGGTGCTCGCTGCGCTAAAGAGCGAATTGGCCGAGCTGCCCATCGGCGTTACCGATACGGGCAATCTGCGCGACGACCTCCTGGATTTGGCGCAGCGGATCGCGACGGCGCTGACGGCGCGGCGGGCACGGCTGTTCGCGGGCCTTGTTCTCGCCAGGCGCGACAATCCCGAGCTGCTCGACCTTCTGTCAACCGAACTGCACCGCATCGCCGTAATCGGCTGGCAGGAGGTAATAACCCGTGCGGTGGGACGCGGAGAAGCACTGAATGATGCAGTTGCTTCCAGCATCCTCGATGATCTGCCGGGCGCCTATCTCCTGGGGAAGACGCTCCTCGAGGGGCGGCCTCCCGAGATGCGTCATCTCGAGGCGATGATCGACAAGGTGATGTTGCCGGCCCTGCTGTCGTCACAGGATAACGCCGATCGTTCCTAGGCATGCCGCAGACCGGGTTCTTCACGATAGCCCTTGCTCCATTCCCAGCACCCGAAGTAACGCTATGGTCATGATCAAAATGCGAAGATTTTTGATGATCAGGGGCAGCCATTGGGTATCTCGGCGATGGTCAAAAGACAGTTGCCGTTACGGGCACGGGTCTGTGTGACAACCAGGAATGAATAATCTGAAATTTCGTGTCGTACATCATTCTGTCGAAATCAGGTGAAATTCCCTCAACAGTGCTCCAATTTCGGTATGGTCCAGTTTTTTCATCAGCAGCTTGCGGAGAAATTCGGGCGCGGGAAACCCGATGGGTTTGCCGTCTCTCAGTGGCCCAATCGCCGCTAGCAGCGTGCGGATATCATAGGTCGAATTGAAGACCTCCGGAACACCGCGCTCAACATTCATCAGCGTGTAGACCGCCTCCATCGGGGTCCGAACCGAATATTCTGTCGTAAAGATGCAATCGCGCTGTTTCGATTCAGCAAACTGACCGATGAATGCGAAGTTGACAGCACCCTCTGGCACGACGTCCGGCCGGTCTCCGGCCTGACGCGGCATGAAAAACGCGGTAATATAAGGCATCATCACTGGCACTGTCCGGGCGCCCGTGGCGGCCAGTTCCGGGATATCATCGACCGGCACACCCAAATGGTAGAGCCATTCCTGGGTGATTTCCTCGCCGGTGCAGTCCTGCATCGGCTTTTTCACATAATCGCCAGGTCGATCAACGAACAGCGCATAGAGCCAACCGACAATCTGGTCCTTGGGTTGTTTCCTGAAATGCGGCTGTCGGCTCACCGTCCAACTCAGCAACCAAGCGGAATCCTTCACGGTGACGATGCCGGCCGTCACGACCTTGCCGCTGAACGGGTCGCGCCTGGCGATCTTCGCGATATATTCGGGAATGCGCTGGTCCAGCGTGGTGATCGTCGCCGACGCCCATTTGGTTTCGGGGATGTGATTGCCAAACACATCCGGACGTCCAAACGCGGGATCCTTGGCGGCTATGCGACGCCATAGGTCCCAGGCTGGCGCTGGCCCATCGTCCAGCTTCGCGGGAACCTTGTGATCGCCTTCGTCGGAATTCTCGGTCAGCGATCCGATGGTGATGAAGACGAGATCGTCAGACCCAAGGTCAACACCGCCTTCGACGCCGTTTTCGATCCAGCGGATTCGCGTTGCTTGTTTGCGGTCCGGCTGGATGTCGAAATCGACATCGGTGACCTCGACGTCATAGCGGAATTTGACGCCCTGATCCGTCAACCACTTCACCAGTGGCAGGACCATGGATTCATACTGGTTGTAGCGATTGAACTTGAGGGAGGAGAAGTCTGCCAGACTTCCGATGTGGTGAATGAAGCGGTGCAGATAAAGCTTCATTTCCAGCGCCGAATGCCACTCCTCGAAGGCGAACATGGTGCGCCAATAGAGCCAGAAATTGCTCTTGAGGAAATCCTCGCCGAAGACCTCGTTGATCCGCTTGTTCTCTACTTCTTCGCGCGTCGCCAGAAAGATCGAGATCAGGTCCCTCTGCGCCCTGTCGTTCAGGGTCAACAGGGCTTTGTCAGGCACGTCCTGCCCCTGGTTCTGCGTGACACGTTGCAGCGAAAAATTCGGATCGTCCTTGTTGACCCTATAGAATTCATCAAGGACGCTCGCGTCTTCGATCTCCAGCGATGGGATCGAACGAAAGAGATCCCAGAGGCATTCGAAATGCTCCTCCATCTCGCGGCCTCCGCGGACGACGAATCCCTTTTCAGGGACGTCGAGACCGTCGAGCGCACCGCCCGGCAGTTTCAGCTCTTCGAGGATGGTAATGCGCTCGCCGGCGACGCCGCCGTCTCGGATCAGGAAAGCCGCGCCGGCGAGCCCAGCAAGTCCAGAGCCGATAAACCAAGCCGTCTTGCTGTCGGCGCCTTCCGGTTTGCGAGGGCGCACAAAGGCTTCGTAGTTCCCGCTGCTGTAATGCATGGTGGAGCGGTCCTTCTCATTTGTGTTGGTTGAGCGACGCCAGGCACCGCGCCCTTGGGCTAAAAGGCGAAGTGGGCGGATTTTGCTTTTCGCTGACGCGCTGCTCGTGAGCGGTCTTTCGCGAATTGGCGGGCGACCGGCATCAGCAAGGCGCCACGCTTGCGTTCTGTTCGGCACCAGTAATAAGCGTGCGCAGAAACAGGGCCATTGTCGCCGCGATGGCCGGCGGACGCTTCATGCTCTCCTGCACTGCCAAGCCGTTCGCCAAGGCCATGAGGCCGGCGGCCAATTGTGGGGCATGAGCTGGCACAATTTTGCCGGAGCGTTCGAACGTTAGCCTGATCAATTCGGCGATACGCTCCTCATGCGCCAACCAAAACTGGGCATAGCTTTCGGCGAACGTCGGACTTCTCAAGGCGTGGAGCTGGAGTTCGATTGTGAGGATCGACCAGTCGCGGTCCTTTTCGAACTTCTCGCACCAGGTTTCTACCGCGGCCAGAACCTGCTCGATACTGTGACATTCGTTACCGACGATGGCTTCAATCTCCTCGTCTTCCATAGCCGTATGCCGTTTCAAAATCTCGAGAAGCACGGCCTCCTTGCACGGAAAATTCGAATAGAAGGCACCTTGGGAATAGCCCGCTTCCTCGGCAATATCCCGCAATGAAGTGCCCGCGAAACCGAACCTGACAAACAGGTGGCTTGCGGATTCGATAAGCCGTTCCCGAGTCTGCATCTGGGCCTCCTGTCGGCTCAGTCTCATTTTTCTGAGTGTAGTGGTCATGACGCGCGCCCCCCCTCCGGCGATACGAATGAACTGAAAGGTGCAATATCAAATGATATCTGAATTGCATTTGATCTGCGTCAATGTGCCGGGCGGTCGAACAAGCCCACCTTTCGCCTGCAGGCCACACTTGAAGGGTGAGCCAAACCAAGGCGGAGCACGCAATGGCGATCGAGATATCAGTGCTCAGGGAAACCAGGCCCGGAGAGAAACGCGTTGCCACCGTGCCGATGGTCGCCTCGCGACTGGCGCGGCTGGGGGCATCGGTGACGCTGGAGCACGGCGCCGGCTACAGCGCGACCTTCGCGGACGAGGCCTATCAGGATGTGGCCTTTGCAGACACTGCCCAAGGGCTGGTTACTAACGCCGATATCGTGCTGGCTGTTCAGCCGCCTTCGGTCGAAGTTGCCAAGGCCATGAAGCCGGGCGCCTTGCTCATCTCATTTCTCTACGGTGCCGCGAACCCGGAACTGGTCGCGGCCTTGCGCGACGCCAAGGTCACAGCCTTTGCGATGGAGCGCATTCCTCGCATCAGCCGGGCACAATCGATGGATGCCCTGTCGAGCCAGGCCGCGCTGGCGGGGTACTATGCGCCGCTGCTTGGCGCGGTGCACATGCCGCGCATCCTGCCGATGATGACGACCGCCGTGGGCTCGCTGCGCGCCGCGAAAGTCCTGGTGATGGGGCTGGGTGTAGCCGGGCTTTCGGCGCTGGCGACGGCGCATCGGCTCGGCGCCATTACCGAAGGCTATGACGTGCGGCCTGAAACTGCCGAACAGGCTCAGTCGCTCGGCGCGAAATTCGTCGATACTGGCGTCGATGCCAGGGGCGAAGGCGGCTATGCGCGCGAGTTGACGGCGGACGAAAAAGCACAAGTGCGCCAGGTCGTCTCACGTCACATCGCCGAGGCTGACATGATCATCACGACGGCAGCGGTGCCCGGGCGCCGTGCGCCGATCCTCATCGCCGCCGACCAGATCGCGGCAATGAAACCGGGCGCAGTGATCGTCGATCTAGGCGCTGAAAGCGGGGGTAACTGTGAAGGCACGCAGCCCGGCAAGACGATCACCGTGGGGGCTGTGACAATCCTGGGGCCGCTCGATGTGCCTTCGGCGCTCGCCCAGCATGCAAGCGAACTTTACGCCAAAAATGTCCTCAATCTCGTCACGCTGTTTGTGAAGGACGGGGCGATCGCTCTCGACTTCGATGATGAGGTCGTTGCCGGAACTGTCCTGACCCATGGCGGGGAAATCCGCGATGGGGCGCTGCGGCAGGCGATAGAGCAAATGGCTTCATCGGGTGCGGAGAATGCAAAATGACCATAGACACATCCATGACCTGGCTGATCGCGCTCTATATTTTCATGCTGGCAGCGTTCACCGGCTACGAAGTCATCAGCCGGGTGCCCTCGATCCTCCACACCCCTCTGATGTCGGGTTCGAACTTCATCCACGGCATCGTCGTCGTCGGTGCGCTCCACGCGCTGCTGAACGCGACCACGCCGTTCGCGCAAGTCGTCGGCTTTCTCGGTGTCGCGCTCGGCGCGGCCAATGCCGCTGGCGGCTATGTGGTGACCGACCGCATGCTTGCCATGTTCAAGTCCGGCGGAAGCAGAAAGAACTGACATGCTTATTCAGCATATTTTCGGCTTGAGTGGATTGGCCGCCGCCGGATTGTTCATTTTCGGCCTCAAGCGGATGTCCTCGCCGGTGACCGCACTGTCGGGCATCGTTGTGGCTGGCATCGGCATGGTGGTTGTCGTCGCAGCCAGTTTCCTGACGGTCTTCGACGTCTCGCCTGAGGTCGCGCCGCACCGCGGGATCAACCTGATCCTGGCAATTCTAGCTCTGTGTCTCGGCGGCGGCTGGGCCTTCCTGCGCGGGCGCAAGGTCGAAATGACCGCGATGCCGCAGATGGTCGCACTCTACAACGGCATGGGCGGCGGCGCGGCGGCCGCAGTGGCCGCGGTCGAACTTTCGGGACGTGGAGCCCTGGCACCGCTGATCCTCGCGGTGACCGCCGCAGGCGCGCTGATCGGCTCGATCTCGCTGACGGGATCGGTGATCGCCTGGGCAAAGCTGGACGGCAGGATCAACAAGCCCTGGCGCTTTGGCGGGCAGCGCATCGTCAACGGCTTGCTGTTCCTCGCCACCGTGCTGCTGGGCATCGCGCTCGTGGTGTTCTTCGGTACATCGCACTTGCCGCTGCTGGCTGTGCTGTTCTTTCTGGGCGCGCTGGCTTTCGGCGTCATGATGACGCTGCCGATCGGCGGGGCCGACATGCCGGTGGTCATTTCGCTCTACAATGCCTTAACCGGCCTGGCCGTGGCGCTGGAGGGTTATGCGCTGCAAAACCCGGCGCTGATGATCGCAGGAATGGTGGTCGGTTCCGCGGGCACGTTGCTGACCGTGCTGATGGCAAAGGCGATGAACCGTTCGCTGACCAATGTGCTGTTCTCGAACTTCGGCGACACCGCCGGCCAGGGCAGCAGCGAAGCGCACGGAGAGATGAAAAGCGCCGATGCCAGCGATGCCGCTGTCGCCATGCGCTATGCCTCCAGCGTCATCATCATCCCAGGCTACGGGCTTGCCGTCGCGCAGGCGCAGCAGAAGCTCTACGAATTCGTCAAGCTGCTTCAGACCGCAGGTGTCGGCGTGAAGTTCGCGATCCACCCGGTCGCGGGCCGCATGCCCGGTCACATGAACGTGCTGCTCGCAGAAGCGGGTGTGCCCTATGACATCATCTTCGACATGGAAGACATCAACGCCGAGTTCAACAGCACTGATGTCGCATTGGTCATCGGCGCGAACGATGTCGTCAATCCGGCCGCGCGTACCGACAAATCCTCGCCGATTTACGGTATGCCTATCCTCGATGCCGACAAGGCCCATCAGGTCTACGTCGTCAAACGCGGACAGGGAAAGGGCTACTCGGGCGTCGAGAACCTCCTCTTTTTCACCGAGAATTGCAGCATGGTCTACGGCGATGCGCAGGCTGTGCTGACCCAGATGGTCCAGGCGGTGAAGGACCTCGGCGCCTGACCACTTGCGAAAACGAAATACCCCCTATTCACGAAGGAGAATGGCAATGGCCTATGCATCCATCAATCCCTACACCGGAGAAACCGTCGCGACGTTTCCCGACGCCACCGATGCGGAGGTCAATGCGGCCTTGGATAAGGCGGATGCGGCCTTCCAGAAATGGCGGGATACTCCGTTTGCCGAGCGCGGGCGCATTCTCCAGAATGCCGCCGACATTCTGCGGCGCGACAGCAATGCCTTTGCCAAGCTGCTGACGCTGGAAATGGGCAAGCTCATCGCCGAGGCCGAGGCCGAAGTGGAGTTGTCAGCCAAGATTTTCGAATACTACGTCCGTCACGCGGAAGAATTGCTGAAGCCTGAGAAGCTGCCGGTGCTCGATCCCGCAGAGGGGGATGCGATGCTGGTGCATGAGCCGCTCGGCGTTCTCTTGGCGATCGAGCCGTGGAACTTCCCCTATTACCAGATTGCGCGCATTCTGGCGCCACAGCTCTCGGCCGGCAACACGCTCATCCTCAAGCACGCATCGAACGTCCCGCAAAGCGCGGCGGCCTTCGAGAAGCTAATGACTGACGCCGGTCTGCCAGAAGGCGCCTTCAAGAATCTCTACGCCACGCGCGATCAGATCAACCTGATCATCAACGATCCCCGTGTTCACGGCGTGGCGCTGACGGGTTCGGAAGCCGCTGGCGCCGTAGTCGCCTCTGAGGCCGGCAAGGCGCTCAAGAAATCGACGATGGAACTGGGCGGCGCCGACGCCTTCGTCGTCCTGGCCGATGCCGACATGCCCAAGACCATCGACTGGGCGGTGTTCGGCCGCCACTGGAACGGTGGACAGGTCTGCGTCTCGTCCAAGCGCATGATCGTCGTGGACGAGATCTATGACACGTTCCTGGACGGCTATCGCAAGGCTGTGGCCAAGCTCGTCACCGGGGATCCGTTCGATGCGAAGACCACGCTCGCGCCGCTGTCCTCGCAAAAGGCGGCAGACGACATCAGGGAACAGATTCGCGAGGCGGTCGAACTGGGGGCGACGGCCGAAGAAGTCGGCCCGGCGGTCCCCAATCAGGGCGCTTTCGTACAGCCGACCATTCTGACCGATGTCGATGAAGGCAATCCGGCGCGCTACTGGGAGTTCTTCGGGCCGGTGTCGATGCTGTTCCGCGCGAAGGACGAGGAAGATGCCGTCCGCATCGCCAATGACTCGCCCTTCGGACTTGGCGGATCGGTCTTCACCTCCGATCCCGCGCACGGCGCGGAAGTGGCGAAACGGATTTCGACCGGCATGGTGTTCGTCAACCACCCGACCAAAGTGGAAGCCGACCTGCCGTTCGGAGGCATCCGCCGTTCGGGCTATGGCCGCGAATTGCTGGGCCTCGGGCTAAAGGAATTCGTGAATCACAAGCTGATCGATGTGGTCGATATCGACGCACACTTCTGAGGAGGGGATGCTGCGGTGGCGCCTCGACTTCGGGCATGACCAGTTCGTCACGGGCCGCAGGTTCCGGGTACTCAATATCGTCGATGACGTCTTGTGCGAATGACTCGGGGCGTTGCCGGATACCGCGATCTCGGGCAAGCGGGCTGTCCGCGAGCTGGCCAAACTGTCCGCCCAGCGTCGCAAGCCGGGCGGGCGGACGCGACGAGCTGCTCAACGAGACGCTGTCATGAGCATGGGTCACGCCCGTGAAAAGATCGCTGCATGGACCGATGATTACAACACCGAGCGATCGTACTCCTCGCTCGGATATGCCACCCCGGCGGCGCTCGCTGCGCAGGCCATCGCTCAACCCGCGCTTATGCGCGACAACGAAGGCAAGACTCTAATCGCAACCTGATGAAAGGTTGGGGGTCAGGTCAGGAGAATCACAAATGTCCTTAATTGCTCGTCTCGTTTTGTTTGTTCCGGCTTTGATTGCAGGATGGTTCGTATCACGCGAGGATCCCAGATACTGGGTAATAGCCTTGGTGATTGCGCTCGTCTTTTTAGCTTTGACGTTGGTTGCTAATATGTATCTACCAAATATTTTCGCTAAAAAAGATAAGCGATAATAGTCATGGAGATTTGCGGTAAATTGAATTTTGTGGCGAGATTTCAGTAATTATCGACCTTTGTGCTCATAGGATTGGGGGCTATTGGTTTTCCATGGTGCTGCACCCATCACATCCCAGCGACATTCGCGAACAGCCTGGGAAATCTTATGGCCAATTACACCTTCGAGCCATGCTTTCATTGGCCACCGGAAGGCGATCGGCCCGAGAGCCAGCGAAGGCACCGGCCGATCCTACATTTGGCGAAGAACAGTCTCGGCGCTTATCTTCCCATTGCTGGCGAGGGAATTGTCAAACGGTCCCGTTCGCTGCGCGGTCTGAGGCGATGAAACGCCGGGCGCTGCGGCTTGCAACATGTCTGGTCAGCAGCGTTGCCGCCACAGAATCTTCCTGCTTTCTGCAGGCGACCCCATAGAGCGGTTGAAGCCTGGTGAGTTCCTGTGGGTGCCGCAGATTGCTCCCGAAGGCCCCGTTACCATCATCATCAGCCTCTAGAGCAAGTTCCGATCCGACTGCATCGGCTCGGTTGCTCTGGTCTTTTGTTTAGCCGCGGTTTCCGAGTCAGTAGGTGATCCCGCCTGCTTCGAAAACACTCTAGACGCAAAAGGGCTGTACGGCATTGAGAGTGGGGTCAGCCCATATCGAGCTGGATGCCTTGATCGGGAGAACGCCAGCATTCACCTTGTAGTCCGTTGACGCCTAAGACGAGCATTTATTGCGCCTACCTGTCCCGGGCGCAGCAGATGAGAGCGAAGTGAGCGTCGAAGGCCGGGCCAGGGTAAACCTCCCTGATGGTTTCCGAAAAGCTCTAGGACGGCATTGCCCTTAATTTTTTCAAAACGGCCCAGAAAACATTCTTGTTACGTGTTTTGCCCTCTCGATTGTCGAGATGATCAGCGGGTAAAAAGGCTTAGAAACGCTTTAGTATGATAGACGATGCAACCCTCAAGGTCTGGTTCTGCAGCGAGGTACTGCCCCTGGAGGCAGCGTTGTCGCGCTATATCAGGAGGAATTGCTCGAGCTTGGAAGACATCGTCGATTTGCGGCAGGAAATCTACGAACGTGCTTTAAAAGGAGCCAGCGAGGCGCTACCGGACCATTCGCAACGTTACGTCTACACAATAGCCCGCAACCTCCTGATTAATCGGGCAAAGCGCGAGCGTATCATTTCATTCGAATTGGTCGCGGATCTTGGTGATTTGGACCAAGATGTGGATCTATTCGTGGCGGAACGCCAGTTGATCGCACGTGACGAATTGCGTCGAGCACAGGCGGGGATGGCTGTTCTGCCTGCGCGCTGCCGCGAAGTCGTCTGGCTGCGCAAAGTTGAAGGGCTGTCCACGCGGGAAGCCGCGGAACGATTAGGCGTTGGGCTGGATACGATCGAACGCCAATTGACGCTCGGCATGCGCGCTCTTGCCGATTTCATGCTGGGTGGATCTGGAAAGATCAAGCGAACGCCCGCGTTGCCGCGGAGGGACCGCGCATGAGCACTGCAAACGAGATCGAGGACAAAGCGGCTTACTGGCTGCTGCGTCGCGAAGAGGATGACTGGTCGGAGCAAGACCAGGCGGCGTTGGACCGATGGCTTGATGACGAGATGGCGCATAAAGCCGCCTTCTGGCGCCTCGAGCATGGCTGGCAAGCAGCCGACCGGATACGCTTTACCTCCTCTTCACCAATAGCTGGCGGGTCGCCACGCTTTGCGTGGTTAAGAGGCTGGCGAGGCGCGGCGGCAGCTTCGGCGCTCGCGGCGTCCCTAGTGTTGGCCGCATTCGTCCCGCAGCTACACGAACCGGAACGTCGCGCGCAAGGGGCGCAGTTCACGACCGGTCCAGAAACGCGGGAAACTATTCCGCTCGTCGATGGCAGCAAGGTGCAGTTGAATACGGGAACACGACTGCGCGCTTTCTTGGACCCGAACTTACGCGAAGTCTGGCTAGACAAAGGCGAGGCCTATTTCGAAGTGGCGCATCGCGGCGGACGGCCTTTCATCGTCCATGCCGGCAGGCAGAAAGTGACCGTGCTGGGCACTAAGTTCGCCGTTCGCCGGGATAGCGACAAAATTACGGTGTCCGTCGTAGAGGGGCGCGTCAGGCTGAGCGACGCGAAAGCGACATCGACCGATCGTGGCGTCGTCATTACCGCTGGCGATGTCGCCTTGGCACGCTCGCCTTCGATCCTGCTAACGACGCAATCCGTCCAGCGCGTGCAAGAAGCTCTGGCCTGGCGCGAAGGTTTTCTGCGATTCGACCAAACGACGTTGAGCGAGGCTGCAGCCGAGTTCAATCGGTATAACCGCCGCCAGATCGCCATTGCCGACGACCGGACGGGCCGTATTCGCATCGGCGGAGCTTTCCGCGCCGACAACGTGGAAGATTTTGTCAGGCTGCTTGGCGACGCCTATGGACTTAAGGTTGACGAGGACGCCGATACAATTCGACTATCATCGGCAGAATAACATTACGGCTTTTCGCGTCTTGATTGTCTTGGCCTGATAATGCGCTTCAAAGTGCAAAGTTCAGGGAGAGACATTGATGGACATAAAGATAGCCGCGACCTTGTTCCTGGCAGGCACTAGCCTTGTGGCGATTGGTGCGCCCGCCTGGGCACAAAGCAATTCCAGCCACCACTACAACGTGAGTGCCGGCAGCCTTCAGTCTGCAATCGACAGTTATGCCAAGCAGTCCGGTCGACAGATCATCTATCGTACCGACCAGATTTCCGGCCTCCGAAGCGCCGGCGTATCCGGGTCTTTATCCGACGATGCCGCACTGGATGCCCTGCTTTCCAAAACCGGCTTCGTTGCGCGGCGTGGCCCGTCCGGTGCGATCGCTTTGGTATCGGCGGGAAACGCCCAATCCCGCGTCGCGGCCGTTGAGGCAGGTGATGCGAGCGGGAACCAAGCACCTCCTGCACAGGAAGGTCTCCAGGAAATCGTCGTCACCGCAGAACGCCGCGTTTCCAACGTCCAAAAGACAGCGGTTTCGGTCAGCGTGCGAGAAGGCGCCGCGCTGCGACAGCAGGGACGTTACTCGCTGCAAGATATTTTGCAGGACGTGCCCGGCGTCGTGGGCGGGCTTACGCTCGATACCGTCGGCGGAAAAAGCGACAACGCCGGAAGTGGTATCACCATTCGCGGCCTTTCGGCGAGCGTCCTGGCGACCGGTACCAACGTCTCGTCCGTCCCCGCGACCGCAGTTTACGTCGACAATGTGTACGAGGGGCTGGGTGGCTCATACGATATCGGGCGCGTCGAGGTTTTGCGGGGGCCGCAGGGCACTTTGTATGGGCGCAGCGCTACCGCGGGCGTCGTGGCGATCCACACCGCCAATCCGGAACTTGATCATCTTGGATTTGACGGTTCGATGGAACATGGCAATTACGATCTCCAACGCTACACCGGCGCGGTGAACGTACCTGTGGGCGATGATCTCGCGATCCGGGTGGCGGCGAACCGCTATTCGCGCGATGGCTATGTGTCACGCGAGGGCGGAGCAATGGCTACCACTGCGGCTCGTGCTAAGCTGCTGTACAAGCCTAGCGACGCGTTTTCCGTACTTCTAGGGGCACAATTTGAAGCTAACACGTCGCATACAGGCGGCACTCAATACATTCTGACCTCTCCCAACAGGATGGAGGCCACCTCTGCCGAGATCGGGTCCGGGAAGACGAAGCTGCGACAGTATTGGGGCGAGTTCAACCTGGATCTTGGTAGCGTCAATCTCACTTGGTTGCCGGCCTGGCGCACCTTCCAACAGGATGCTGCCCTCATCACGCCAAGCCCCAGTACAGGCAGCTTGAGCCAAGCCGACTACACACCCAAGGACCATTTTTTGACGCAGGAGCTCAGACTCTCCTCGCCCCAAGACGGAAAGCTGACCTGGCAAGCAGGTGGCTTCTATTATGAAAACTGGTTGACCGCCTTCACGTCGCTGACGTTTCTCGACAGCGGTGCGGTGTCGTTTACGCGGTCGAATGATCGCCATACCAAGAACGCCGGCGTTTTTGGTGAGGCGACCTACAGGTTTACCGACGACTGGCGTTTCACCGGCGGCCTCCGCTACGATTACACTTACGTCCGGAACGAGCAGCTCTATAACAAGAACACCAACGGCTTTCCATTTCCAGAAAATCCGCCGATCTGGAGTTCTCTGGAACTCACCGGGGAGCAGGCGACACGGCGCTTCAACAACATCACTTACAAGGCCCGCATCGAGCATGACGTGACGCAGGACAACTTGTTGTACGCCATGGTTTCCACAGGGTTTCTGCCGGGAGACGTACAAGTTGCGACCGGCGCAAGCGGAAACCCTGAAGTCATGCCGTTCAATGCCGAAACCGTCACTTCGTTCGAAGTCGGTTCAAAGAACCGCTTTTTCGACCGTCGTTTGCAAGTGAACGTCGATGCTTATTACTACCGGTTTTCGGGCTATCAGACGAACGGAGTGACTGTATCCGGAAATCCCCAGGTGCTATCGTTCATCACTTTGTCGGTGCCCGCCAGAATGTACGGCGGCGAGCTCGAACTTTTGTACAAGCCAACATCGAATGACGAGTTCCAGCTCGACTATGCGTACGTCAATGCTTACTTCGTCGATCGACCGGAACTGTTCGCCAGATATGCGGCGGCCACGAAATTCGACAACGTCGTGCCGCATACCATCAACGCGGCCTATACCCATACCTTTGACCTCAAAGACGGCTCGCGGCTGGCGTTGCATGGCGATGCGCGTTTTCTTTCAGCCCATAGCAACAGTGGGCAGTTCCTCACGCCCGACTTGGTTGCGCAAGGAGCGGGCCAATACGTTAGAGTCGGCGACGAAATCATCGCGGATTTCAATGCAACATGGACGACAAGCGACAATCGGTTCTCGATCACCGGCTACGTCCGTAACCTGACCAACAATCGCTACAAGACCAATGTGCTGGTCCAAACAATGGAACCGCTAAACGTCAAGGCAACGCCCTACGATCCCCGGACCTACGGCTTAGTCGTCGCGGTAACCCTATAGAGATTTTTGTTACAAAAATCGGTCTTGGATCAGGGCTTTGGCTTTGATGGCAGGCTGTTACGCGACGCGGTGAGTTTCGGGATTTCCGAGTGCGGTGAAGCGATTGAGGATGGCTGCACGGATTTGTAGTGAACCGCACCGGGACTGCCGGAGGCCATTTGAGTTAAATTAGGCTGCCAGTGGTACGTCGTCCGGCATGGCGTAGTAGCGCTGCTCCGCTTCGACGGCGGAATGTTGCCGATGGGTTCTAAGAGCCGCCGATTGTTGAACCAGTCGACCCATTCCAGCGTGGCGTACTCGAGGGCTTACGATCGCCAAGGTCCTCGCCGATGGATCACCTGGGCTTTGTAGAGGCCGTTGATCGTCTTTGCCAAAGCGTTGTCATAGCTGTCACCGACGCTGCCGACGGACGGCTCGATGCCCGCTTCAGCGAGGCGCTCGGTGTACTTGATAGATACGTATTGCGATCCAAGGTCGCTATGGTGAATGAGCCCGCCTGGGTGAACGGGGCGACGCTCATGGCTAGCCTGCTCCAGGGCATCCAGAATGAAGTTGGCGTGTGCGGTCCTGCTGACCCGCCAGTCCACGATATAGCGGGCGTAGGCATCGATTAAGAAGGCGACGTAAACGATGCCCGCCCAGGTGGCGACATACGTGAAATCCGAAACCCAGAGTATGTTCGGGGCCGGAGCATGGAACTGGCGATTGACCTGGGCGAGAGGGCTCCGGCAAAATGACGTCCCCACTTGGGTGCTTCAGGAGCTGGGGGGATGGAAGTCAGACACGATGGTGCGCCGCTACGCGCCTATGTCGGTCAAGCATCTGGCGCCTTACGCCGGCCAGCTGATTATTCCGGCCACAATCGCCGAAGTGGCAAACGCGGCGGAAAAGCTGGAAGGAGTAGGTTACAAAAATGGTCACAGTCCGAAGAGGCCGAACCTCTATCTCGTTACATAAGGTCTGTAACTGACTGGAATATAGGCAGAAAAATGGTGGACGCACTTGGGCTCGAACCAAGGACCGGCTGATTAAGAGTCTCTTGTCCAGTTAAATTAAACTTTATAAATCAGTCACTTGTCTGCACCCATGC
>NZ_AKFJ01000088.1 GCF_000272475.1 Novosphingobium sp. Rr 2-17 | reverse complement strand
TGACAGGAAAACGCCGCTGAAAACGCCATTGAACAGGCGGCAAAAGGCCTTCAACCCGCCAAAAACCTCCCCGATCGCAAACCCCTGCGGCCTCTGTTCCACGTTCTGTGTCGAGTCACGCTCCGACAGCCGGTTCTTCGAGGTGTCCAGTTGCGCCAAATGTGCTGACGACGGACAAGTCGTTCAGAACGAGTAGCGCGCCGTCGCGGAGACCGTGCGACCGGCGTAAGCACGGCCAATAACAATGCCACTGGCTGGGATCGCGCCTTCGTTGACTTCTGCAATGGCGAGCGTGTTGAACAGGTTGTTGGCGTTGAGCATCACCTGGACTCGGTCAGTGGCCCGAACCTGGAAGAAGGCATTGACCAGCGTATAACCGGGCAGCTTGAGCTGGTTCACATCTTGCGCATAGCTGCTCGTCGTGCCGATAAAGTTCGCGCCGACGGTCACGTATTTGGTTTCGACTTGCGGCGTGGCCTCGAAGATGAAGCTTGCTTGGTGCCGCGGCTTGTTGCCGACAAGTTCAGGGTGGAGCACGTCACTGGTGATCTTCGCGCTGGTATAGGTGCCGCCTACGGCCAGGCCGAAGACACCGCGGCGTATCCCGGCCTCAACCTCGACGCCCTTGGCACGATAACCGCGAACGATGTTCTCGAGCCGGGGTGCGCCATCGGGTCCAGTGCTAATCTGGCTGTTACGCTCGGTAGTCGTAGCTGAGAAGGCGGTGATATTGACAGTCAGGTTCGACTGGCGGAACTTCATGCCAAGTTCGGACTGCTTGACCACGTCAAAACCACTGGCAGGATCGCCCAGTTTACCGGTGACAGCACTGATCGCCGGCGTGAACAATATCCTCTCTGCTGCGGCACGTGCACCCCTGCTTATACGGGCAAAGGCCGCCAGCGGCTCGGCGATCCGAAAGTTCGCGCCGACCGAATAGCTCAAATAGTGGTAATGATAATCGACCTTGCCCGGACTATCGAGCGGCAAGACATCAACTTGCTGTTCGGCAATCGAAATCTGGCCATCACCGTTGACGTCGAACGGTACGACACCAACCCGTCCGCCGCCAAGCCCGGCACCCAGCAAGGTTCCGTTGACCTTACCCATGTCGTAGCGAACGCTACCGCCCAGAGCCAGTTTGCCGATATGATAGTTGATAGATCCATAGGGTGCATCGACCCTGTAGTTAACATCGTACTGGCGGCGATAACGCCCACTAAAGAAGTCAAAGCTGGTGTAGCCGTCCTGTGTAATGGGTACGCCGTCTGCGCCGGTGATGTTAACCAACGCGGCGTTGCCGCCGCCGCGGACGTCGGACAGGACGCTAACGGTCGATAAGTCCAGGTTGAAGTCCTGCGACGATTTGTAAAATCCTACCGTCGCGGTCAGGTTGCCGCCGCCGATGGCCCAGACGCGGTTGACGCGCAGGTCGTTAGCTACATTTTTTAGGCTGTTTGTCTTCATGTCCAGCAACCCCACCGCCGACATAAGACCGTTACCGTTCAGTGCCGCCGGGTTGGCGATAACCTGCCCAGCCTGGGGGCCTGTAGCATAGCTCAGGGAAGAACCGGGGCCGCCATAAACAAGGGCGAATGTCGACGCCGGCAAAACCGCGAGCGCGCTGTTCCATATTGTGTTCCCGCTGATGTCGGCAAAGCGGAACTTCTCGCTGACTGTCCAGCCACCGAAATCAAACTGTGAATCGAACCCGACCGATTTGACCACGGCTTGCTGACCATCGTGCAAGTCCTTGTACTTGACCGCGTTGGCACCGTCGAACGTGACGTACTCATTATTGTTCCGCGAAAGCAGCGAGTCAGTTTTGATGTTAAGATTCGGAAGGCTGGAAAAGGATGGACTAGCGTTGGACCCGCTCGCCACGAACGGAATCCCCTGATAATTTGGGGTCGTGTCGTCGAGATACTTACCGTACACTCGGACATATCCGTTTGCGAACGTCTTCGTAACGTTGAGCTTGATCTGGCCACCCTTGTAGGCGTCATAGCCGACGTTGCGCGGGCCTTCGCCCTGGCGGTAGAAGCCACCGATGTGGAAGCGCAGCGTATCGCTGAGTTTGTGGCCATAGTCGGCATCGATGCGATGCTCGCCATAATTCAGACCGAGCGTGGTCTGCACCGACCCGCCTTCGACATCGCCGGTCTTCGACAACAGGTTGATGACGCCGCCGGGCGAGTTCGACGCGAAGGTTGAGGCCGAGCCGCCGCGAATGGCCTCGATCTGCGCCACGTTGCGGTCGAAACGAATGAATGTGTCGGGAGAGGATGGCTGGAAGTCACCAAACTCGAGCACCGGCATACCGTCCTCCTGCAACTGCAGGTACTTGGAGCCGGTTGCAGCAAGCGGCAAGCCGCGGATCGAGATGTTGGCTAGGCCTTCACCTCCCGCATATTCGACACGAATGCCCGGGATGTTGCGCAGCGCCTCGCCAAGCGAACGCGCGCCGGACTTCTCGATTTCGCTTGCCTTCAATGCGCTGGTCGACGTGGCACTGTCGAGCCGGTCGCGGCCCTTGGCGACGCCGGTCGAAAAAGCCTCCTCGGCAGGCTTCTTGATCGGCGCCGAAGGGGTTGCGGCTTCTCCGGAAACGCTTGTTGCGACGTTCTCCTTGGGAGTTTCGCGAGCGATTTGGGCCATTGCAGGAGAAGCCAGCGCCAGCGGCGCTACAGATAGAAGCAAATAGCGCTTACTTGTAGACAACGTTCCAACTCCCGATGTAGTTATGCTTGGCTATTTACTTTAGATAGGTGTCATTTTCCGGGATGACCGGACTGACTGGCTCCTCGTATCGCCATCATAGGAATTTTTTCTCAGCTCGTGGATGGTTGGAAAAATATCGACACTGGTGTGTCCGCAAATCAAAGTCATAGCCGTTCGGCTAATTGCTTGATGTCTTGTGTGATCTCCAGGACATGCGCCAGCTTCGAGCCAACTATGGCGAACGCGCCGGCACCTTCTTGTCCAACGCCGGGTAATCCAGGCGCTTATGGTCAACGATCATGCGACGGCCCTACCTGCTGTCGAAAATGATCGGTTGTGCCCCAACGGGGCACGCCGCCCAGCGCTCCTACTCGGTAAGCGTATCGCACGGCATCTCACGATCGCCGACGTCTGTCCGCCGTCAGCACCAATGGCACAGATTTGAGGAGGGTTGGGGCTTCATCTTCGTTCCTTCGTCACTGAGACGAAGCCCCAACCCTCCTTGAAGAAATCGTCGGTGAAGGCCGGTGCGGAAGCGGTGATGAAGGATATCCGGCGGCAGACCCGTCGGCATTTTTCGGCCGAGGACAAGATCCGCATCGTGCTGGACGGCCTGCGCAGTGAGGACAGCATCGCCGAATTGTGGCGCAAGGAAGGCATTGCCCAAAGCCTGTATTACACCTGGTCGAAGGAGTTCATGGAAGCCGGCAAGCGCCGGCTGGCCGGCGACACCGCCCGTGCCGCGACCAGCGGTGAGGTCCATGACCTTCGCCGCGAGGCCCGCGCCCTGAAGGAATGCGTAGCCGACCTGACGCTGGAAAACCGTCTGTTGAAAAAAGCATGATCGCGGATGGGGGCGACACGTTGGATATGGCACTGGCTGCGACAGCGCCACATCGAAAACAACGTTCCTGAATTGGTCGCGACGCTAAAAGCGATCGGCGACTTCCAATCCATGATCAGCCTTAAATTGATCAAACGACAGATGTACGGGCGCGCGAAACTTGATCTTCTTCAGGCACGGGTGGTGGGCGCAATATAACCCTTTCGATCAGCAAATGTGATTCAGAGCCAATTCTTAATGGAAAACCCGGGTCACATCTCAGCGGCAATCAACAAGACACAACCCACGATTGGTGCGATGGACGCACAATACGTGATCTGTTCGCGCGCGATCCCGGAAAACGGCGCGAAAAGCGGCAGGCGCGAGCCAAGCCAGCACTGATTTCCGGAGCGAGTTTTTTGGCAGTAAGCCCCGTGCGACGAGGGGCTTTGTCGACCGCGATAGAACCGGACGTTTTCCTTGCGATGTCGGCATCGGCAGGATCGGCACATATCGCTCACGGCACCTGAGGCTCGCCGGCCAGTTGCTGAACCGAGCGCGTCGCAACGCTGCAGCGCTGGCGTCCGCTATAAAGGATAGAACGGCTACCGACGGGTAACCGGACACTGACCCAGTATCGCTGCCGCGATCAGACGGGCGGATCATCGGCGAGTGCCCCGTTCTCATGCTGCGACAGGGTTGAACAAAGGGCGATCGCGTCGCCGGCATATAGAGAAGGAAGCGCTCCGCAATGCACGCGGGCAAGACCAAGAGCGTCGATACGGAATTGTTGGCGGTCACCTACGAAAACCTAAAGCCGATGCTCGTGATGAATTTTGTCGCGTGCGTAGGCGTCTCGATCATCTTGCGGCCTAGCGGCGCGCATTGGGCGCTTTGGTGGTTCGTGGCGACCACGATCGTCGGCGCTTTTCGATATCGCCTTGGCGCCGGCCTTTCGCGCGCCGTTATTCTGGGCGGTACGCCGCGCCAATTGGCCCGATGGCGGCGTCGGTTTGCGGGCGGATTGTATCTGTCCGCGGCATTGTGGGCAGCGCTGTCGCTGCTGGTGAGCCGCTCGCATGACCCCAGCCAATATATGGTCGCGATCATCCTCGCCGCGCTGGCGGCGGGCGGGTCGGCCACCACGGCGACGATGCGTTGGGAGGGGCGGATCTACATCGCTGCAATGCTGGGGCCGGCGTCCATCCTGCTGTTCGGCCACGATCGTCAGGGTTTGGTAATGACGATTCTTGGCTTGGTGTTCCTGTTCGTTATGCTCGTCGCACATAACCGCAACTACGTCGCCTTAAGTGGCAGCATCCTGCTCAAGAACGAGAATGTCGACCTCGTGCGCGATCTGCAAACGCTTAATACTGACCTTGAACACAGGATTGATGAGCGCACGAAGGCCCTTGCCGACGCAGCCAATTCCGACAGTCTGACCGGCCTGCCGAACCGGCGGCGACTCCTGTCCTGGATGCACACGCATCTTGAGGCCGATAGCGGGCGAGACGCCGCCGCCTTATTTCTTGATCTCGATCGCTTCAAACAAATCAACGATGTGATGGGCCATGATGTGGGCGATCGCATCCTTCGGGCCGTTGTCGACCGGCTGGGCGGCCTAATACCTGACGATGCAATGTTAGCGCGGTGGGGCGGGGATGAATTCGTTCTCGTCCTGGGACATGGCGATGACGTCTCCCACCAAGCCGAACAAATCGGACATGCGCTGATCGCCGCGGTCGCCCAGCCTTTCCAGATTGACGGACAGAGCCTTTCGATCGGCCTTTCGGCCGGTATGGCAATGTTTCCGGCAGATGCGAGCACGCACGAAGCTCTGATCTTGGCGGCCGATCTCGCTGTAGCGGAGGTCAAGCGCCAGGGCCGCGGCAAGGTTTTGAAGTTCCGAAAATCCTACGCCGCAACTCAGAAGCGGCGCTTCGACGTGTCGCGCGCGATGCCCGAAGCGATCCAATTCGAACAAATCGTACTGCATTATCAGCCGATCATCAATTGGCGTACCGAGAGCATCCATGGCTATGAAGCTCTGGCGCGCTGGAACCATCCACAGCTTGGGACCATCAGTCCGGACGAATTTATCCCGGTCGCAGAAGAAACCGACCGGATCATCGCGCTCGGCGATCTCGTGTTACGGCGCGCGTGCGCCGCCGCGGTCACATGGGCGACGTCCGACCACGCGCCTGTCGTGGCGGTCAACGTCTCGGTCAAGCAGTTGCGCGAAAGCGATTTCGCACTGCGTGTCGCCCAGATACTCGCGCAGACTGGCCTACCCGCAGGGCAGCTCGAACTTGAAGTGACCGAGTCAGTCTTTGCCGAAGACCATATCGACGCAACACGTTTGTCGATCGAGAGCTTGCGGGCAATCGGCGTATCCTTGCTGATCGATGATTTCGGGACCGGATATTCCTCGTTGTCGCGCTTGGTGAGTTTTCCGGTGACCGCAGTGAAGATCGACAAATCGTTCATGTCCACCCTGGATGGCAATGGCGGCGCGGTCGTAGAAAGTACCGTGATGATCGCACGTGGGCTTGGGATTTCAGTCGTTGCCGAAGGCGTCGAGACCGCGGAACAGGCCAAGCTCCTGTCGGCGAAGGGGGTCGACCTGTTCCAAGGATATTATTTCGGTCGTCCTTCCGCTTCGGTGCTCGAAGGTCGCGACGTGCGCTTGTCGATTGCCATGAGGGCGAGCTGAGCGCGGTCAGAGCGCGCCACCTCGCGCGCTCGGTCTACGTCTCTACGCGGGATCCCGTGACGTCTGGTGCATGATCAACCCCGCAGAAGCCGGCAGTGGTTCGTCGCGGACCATCCGTGCGAACGCAGCGAACAGAGCCGCAAGAGTGTATGCTGCCGGCAAACTCAAGGACACCGTTTGGAGATAGTGGAAGCTGCCAGTCGGCTTACGGGACCGCTGAGTTGCCCTGCCCACGTCGTAAAATGGCGCGTACCTGCTCGACCGCTGTTTGGCCCTACGATGGCCGGTTCCAGCGTGAGCCGACATTCCTGGGGCTTCACCGGAACAGCTGAGTTGGTCGACATCCGTCAATAGCAGATGGGACGAAACATCATCTAGATGTTTAGTCCCGGCATTTGATGGGTCGGATCGAGTGTGAATCGTTCGGGCTCGATTGTCCAGATTTTGCAGATGTATTCGAAGGGTGTGAGGCCCTTGAGGGTCTTGAGGCGACGGCCGTAATTATAGGCGTCGATGAAGTCGCGGAGGTGGGCGTCAAGCTGTTGGTGGCTGTCGTAATGATAGCGTTTGACGGTGGCCTCCTTGATCGTGCGGTTCATCCGTTCGACCTGGCTGTTGGTCCAGGGATGCCTGATCTTGGTGAGGCGATGTTCGATGCCGTTCTCTCGACAGCGCATGTCGAACATGTGTGTGATGTAGCGGGCAGTCGGCCCATCGGCATATCGCGGCGGGAAGGTGAACTGGATGCCGTTGTCGGTCAGGACGGTGTGGATCTTGTACGGGACCGCCTTGATCAGCGCGACCAGGAAGGCCGAGGCAGATGCCCTGCCGGTCTTGGTAACGAGCTGAACGAAGGCGAACTTGCTGGTACGATCGATCGCGACGTACAGATAAAGCTTGCCTTCGGCGGTCCTGACCTCGGCGATATCGATGTGGAAATAGCCGATTGGATAGGTCTTGAACTTGCGCTTGGGTTCCTTGTCGCCGGTGACCTCGGGCAACCGGCTGATGCCGTGGCGCTGGAAGCACCGGTGCAGCGAGGATCGCGTCAGGTGCGGGATCGTGGCCTGCAGTGCGTAGAGGCAATCGTCGAGCGGCAGTAGCGTGTGCCGTCGGAAGGCGACGATGATCGCTTCCTCATCGATCGTCAGGACGGTCGATTTGATGTCCTTCGGACCGGTTGGGAGGTCGCCGACGGCGGTACGCTTCTTCCATTTGGCGACCGTCTTGGGGTTGATGCCATGGCGCTTGGCCAACACCCTCAGGCTCTCTTGACTATGTTGTATCGCTCGACGGACCGCCGCTGTCGTGCGGGCGCTCCCGTGAAGAACCTGTCCCATAGCGCATCCTTCCATTGCTGGCTGAATAATGCACCATCAAATGCCGGGACTAAACACCTAGATCACGTATGATGCCGAGCCGCCGGCTGTGGCCTTCAAACCAAAGTCCTTCAGTTCGTGGTCCCAGAGGAACCCTGCCACGCCTCCATCAACGAGAGCGTCAAGTGTCCGTTTGGTGATTTTTCCCGTGGCCATGACGATACCTCATGTACCAAAAAAGCAGTCACCGTTGCGGAAACCGCCGGATATCGTGGCGTGCGACTGGCGGCTTATATATTTGATTTTAAAAAATAATGGTTCCTAAACTATTGATCTAAATCCGCCGAAAACGGAAGTACCACACCTCGTGACCGTAGACGGTGCGGGCCTTGGTTTCGTAGCGCGTTTCCGGCCAGCCACCGGGGCGGTTCTGAAAGTCTGAGGGCTTTTCGCATAGCCATTCGAACTGGTGGGTATGGCGCTGCATCACCATCAGGGCGTGGCGCACGTAGACGGCGTGATCGGTGCCGAAGCGGAACTCGCCGCCGGGCTTGAGCTTGGCGGCGATCATGTCGACCGGGCCGTCATTCATCATCCGCCGCTTGGCATGACGCGCCTTGGGCCAGGGGTCCGGGTGCAGCAGATAGACGAAGGACAGCGCGCCATCGGGAATGCGCGCCAGCACTTCCAGGGCATCGCCATGATGAATGCGGACGTTGCCCAGCGGCGGGTTCGCGCCATTGTCGCCCGACACATGGGTCAGGGCCTGAGCCACCCCGTTGAGGAACGGCTCGGCGCCGATGAAGCCATGTCCCGGAAGTATGTCGGCCCGGCTCGCCATATGCTCGCCGCCGCCAAAGCCGATCTCGAAGTGCATCGGGCAATCATGGCCGAACAACAGGCCCGCAGTAATGGGGCCTTCTTCCGGCATCGCGATGCGCGGCAGGAGGGTATCGACCAGCGCTTGCTGGGCGGCGCGCAAGGGCTTGCCCTTGGCGCGGCCGTAGAGGCGGTTGAGCGTGGTCGGATCGCCGGGTTTGTGCGCGGTCATGGCGCGCGCCACTGGCAGCAACCGGGCGGCGGGTCAATCGGAGAGCAGCCCTCAATTGCAAAGGCCCCTTCGATGCGAGCGGGCCTTGGAAAATCCGGATTGCCAAACCCTGGCGGTCAGGCGACTTCCTGCAACTCGTCCGGATCGCGCAGCACGTAGCCGCGGCCCCACACCGTCTCGATGTAGTTCGCGCCGCCGCAGGCATGGCTAAGCTTCTTGCGCAGCTTGCAGATGAACACATCGATGATCTTGAGCTCAGGCTCGTCCATGCCGCCGTAGAGGTGGTTGAGGAACATTTCCTTGGTCAGCGTAGTCGCCTTGCGCAGGCTGAGCAGTTCCAGCATAGCGTATTCCTTGCCGGTGAGATGCACGCGGGCACCATCGACTTCGACAGTCTTCGCATCCAGATTGACCACCAGCTTACCGGTGCGGATGACCGACTGCGAATGACCCTTGGAACGGCGCACCACAGCATGGATGCGGGCGATCAGTTCCTCGCGGTGGAAAGGCTTGGTAACGTAATCGTCGGCGCCGAAGCCGAACGAGCGGACTTTGCTGTCCATTTCCGAAATGCCCGACAGGATCAGCACCGGCGTTTGCACTTTGGCGACGCGCAACTTCTTGAGCACGTCGTAGCCGTGCATGTCGGGCAGGTTGAGATCGAGCAGGATGATATCGTAATCGTACAGCTTGCCCAGATCGAGGCCTTCCTCACCCAGATCGGTCGAATATACATTGAAGCCTTCAGCCGTGAGCATCAATTCGATAGCCCGCGCGGTGGTTGGCTCGTCTTCGATCAGCAGAACTCGCATCAGTTGAGAACCCTTCGTGTGCCCCGCATGTCCGTTCGCGCCGCCACCGCTAAAACGGATATTTTCCGATATTAACCATATGTCCACTGAAGGCTAAAGGTTAATTCAGCGTAAACGCACAAAGGCTTTCGTAGTTTTACGGAGTACCGACAATCCGCATGGCGGGCCGGGCCGATCCGCCTAGCGGCTTGCGTGCGGGGCGGGATATCCGGTCGAGGTAGCTGGTCAAGCCGCATTGCAGCCCCACCAGCATCAAGATGAATGGCTGGAAGGCGATGCCGACGAAGCCCGAGCCAATGAGATAGACGACTTGCGCCAACTGCAACGCAACCGCCAGCGGCGCTGCCCAGGCTTCGTCGGGTTCGCGCCGGTTCTTCCACTTGCGGCGCACCAGCTCCATCTGGATCAGGCCGGAGACTTGCAGCAGCAGCCACAGAGCAAGGCCGGGATAGCCCTGCTCCCCCAGCATCTCGAAATAGCTGGAATGGAACGCGCGCCCTTCTTCCACCACCGGGGTACGCGTTACCGTCACCATGTTGCCCACGGTCTCGCTGGAGACTTTGTCGTACTCGGCCCGACTCGACAGATAGATTTGGAAACCGCCGCCGAACGGGTGCTGCTTGGCGTAACCCCAGGTCCACTTCCACACGCCGATGCGCGTACTGGCGGACTGGTCGGACTGGTGATCTTCGATCGTGTTCATGCGCTGGAGGTAGGACTGCGGCAGGAACGGCATGGCGATCATCACTACCAGGCCCATGCCCGCCAGGATGAGAAGGCGATGGTTCGCAGTGCGCAGATAGAGCACGCACAGCACACCCAGGCATATCAGGCCGGTGCGGGCTTGGGTCCCGATCGGGATCAGGGCGCAGGCAAAGATCAGCGCAATGGTGAAGCCCCATACGCGCCAGTCGGATGGGAAGATCGTGCCGTACTTCGCCAGCCAGATCGCCACCGGAATGATCGCGATCGCCACGCACGACAGGATCGAGCCTTCGTAAAGGCCGGTGTTGTTCTCGACGAAAATGCGCAACGCGCCATAACCGCCGCCGCCGGTCGCAGTCTTGATCCCGCCGTCGATGATGAGCGCGCTGGCCGACAGCACCATTGCCAGCGCCACGGCCTCGATGCGAAGGCGCGTGCGCAAGGTGAGCGGCAGGAAGATCGCGAAGACCAGCGCCTTCCACACCCAGCCCCACTTGGTCATCGCCTCTACCGGATACGTCGCGGTCCATGTCGTGACCGCGCAGTAGAGCAGCAGCAGCACCAACAAGCCCTGCCGCCAGGTAAAGCGAGCGTCGCGCTTATCGTCGAACGCCAGCCACCCCAGGAACGCCGCCGCAAATGCGATCAGCGATGTCGGCAGCCGAGTGAGAAACCCCCACGAGATGATCTGGGGTGCGACGATATCGACGTAGAGATAGCAGATGACCCACAAGAACGGGCGGCGGATGCCCATCACGATCAACAAGACGAAGAACCCGGTAAGCGCGAGGTTAATCATCCTCGCCCTCGCTTTGGGTCGTGATCATCTCGCGCCGAGGGTGCCGGCGGCGGGGAGGCGCATCCCCCTCTTGGTCCAGATCAGCCCGCCACAGCAGCCGCCAGCACGCCAGTGCGAGCAGGCCGTGGGACACGGCTAGGGCAAGGATATCGACCATCGACAAGCTCTGTAGTACGCTCGGGTTGACGGCGCGTTAAGCCTTCTCGCGTTAGGAATTGCCCCGTCATGACCCGTATCCTCCACGTCCTGGACCATTCGCTGCCGATCCATAGCGGCTACACCTTTCGCACCCGCGCGATCCTGAAGGCGCAGGCAGCGCTGGGCCTGGAGGTGCGCGGGGTCACCGGGCCACGCTATAACGCGATGGCCTCTGGGGCCCAGGAGCCGGAGGAACACGACGGCCTGCTGTTCCATCGCACCGCGCCGATGACGGCGGGCAGTGTCCCGCTCCTGCGCGAATGGCGCGAGATCGCCCACTTCGCCGCCGCGATCGAGCGGGTGGTCGAGCAATGGCGGCCCGACGTGCTCCACGCCCACTCGCCGGTCCTGTGCGGCGAGGCGGCACTGCGCGTAGCGCGCAAACATGGCATTCCCCTCGTGTATGAAATCCGCGCCTTCTGGGAGGATGCCGCCGTAGGTAACGGCACCGGCGGCGAGGGGTCGCTTAAGTATCGGCTGACGCGCGGGTTGGAAAACCATGTGGTGCGCAAAGCCGATGCGGTGGTGACGATCTGCCAGGGCTTGCGCCAGGACTTGATCGCGCGCGGCGTGCCCGAGAGCAAGATCACGGTCATGCCCAACGGCGTCGACTTGGAATTGTTCGGCACGCCGCCTGCGCGCGATTCGGCGCTGGCGCGTGAGCTTGGCTTTGAGAACGTTGACCGCCCCTGCCCGGTCATCGGCTTCATCGGCAGCTTCTATGACTACGAAGGCTTGGACGATCTGATCGCAGCGATGCCTCTGCTGATCGAGCGCCAGCCTGATGCGAAGCTGTTGCTGGTCGGCGGCGGCCCGCGCGAGGAGGCTTTGCGCGCGCAAGCCGCCGCATCGCCGGCTGCGGACGCCATCCGCTTTATCGGCCGGGTGCCGCATCACGAGGTGGAGCGTTACTATGCGCTGGCCGACGTGATGGCCTATCCCCGTAAGAAAAGCCGGCTGACCGACCTGGTCACCCCGCTCAAGCCGCTGGAAGCGATGGCCCAGGGCAAGCTAGTGGCGGCCAGCGACGTGGGCGGCCATCGCGAACTCATCACCCAGGGCGTGACCGGCACTTTGTTCACCCCGGACGATCCCGCCGCCTGCGCCACGGCCCTCGCCGAATTACTGACCCAGCGGGACGGCTGGGACGCGATGCGCGACGCCGCGCGCGAGCATGTGCGCACCCGGCACGACTGGGCACGCAACGCCGTTCGTTATCCAGACGTTTACCAAATGGTGGCAGCATCGGCGTTCACAAAGACGCTTGGGCAAGTCGCGTGATCGGCTATGCTCAATTTTGTGGTGAGCGTGCAGCGAAAGACAGAGACGGGTAGATGACAGTGGCCGACCACGACGCCAGCCCAAGCGAATCCGCGGTAAGCAGGACTCGCGCAGGGCAATCCCAGCCGATCAGCCAGCACCCGCTGTTTCCCGCCATCGTCGCGTTGTGGTTCGGTGCCGCATTCGGAGTCGCCAGCCTGGCGATCCGGCCTGCTTTGCTGGAACGCCTGGTCTCGTTGACCGGCATCGATTCGGTCCTTCCGTTCGCGGCAGCGCCCCTGGGGTCCACCGCGCGCATCCTCGTGGCGCTGGCACTGACCGGTCTTGGTGCGCTCGTTGGCCTGATCGTCGCCCGGCGCCTTGCTCGCCCCGCCCCGGTCCATCTCTCGTCGCGCCGGATTGCGCCTCTCGAAGTTGCGCCCGAAATGGCGCCCGAGGCTGCTCTCGTGGCAGACGAGGCGGTGGCTGACGAGGTGGCGGAAACCCCGCTGCCACGCCCGGTATTCGCGGGCGGTCGCCCATCGCGGACGGAACCACACGAAACGACTCCGGACGTCTTGGCGGCGATCGCGCCGCAGATACTCGATGTCGCCGAATTCGATCTGGCAAGCTTCGATGGCCCGCTCGAAAACCCGGTTGCTGCAGCGTCAGGCTCCAGCCCCGCGCGCGGTGCTTTCAAGGCGACGACCGCGGTTTCGTCCAGCCAGATCGACGCGCAGGATTCAGCGTCGCTGGGCAGCCGCTTGTTCGAGGAATATACCCGCAACGCACCTGCCGATGATCATGCGGGTTCTGCAATGGCGAACGAAACGATTGCCGAGCCTGGGTTGACGCCGCACCCGTCGGTCGAGCCAATCGACGAAACGCCGGCCCCGGAAGCGGCGTGGTTCGCTCACGAGCTCCAGTCGGTCAATGCGTCTGCAGCCGACGCGCCTGCCCCGACGCCAACCTCCATGCCAGCCCCAATGCCAGCCGGCATCGACGCGGAAAGCCGCAGCGCGGCGCAAGTGATCGCTTCGGCTCCGCTCGACGAGCTATCGCCGGTTCAACTGCTGGAACGCCTGGCCATCGCCATCGAGCGTCGCCGCAAGGCGACCCGCGCCGAAAAGCAGCCTGCGGGAGCATCATCGGCACACCCCCCGGAACCGGAATTGCTCGCTGCCGAACGCAGTGCTCTGCAGCCCGAAATGCCCGCATCGGCACCTGAGGCTGAACCCGCATCGCCGACTTTTTCGCCGCTGACGTTCGTGCCGCTGCAGTCGGTCCCGCCCATGCCGCAAGACTCCGGCTCAGAGGCAAAGGCTGAACGCGAAGTTCGGACCGCGTCCGCCGCGCCGATGCCCGGCTACGGTCCTCCACGCCCGATCGGGCTGACAGTCGCTCCCGCTTGGCGCCCGTCTATCGAGGCTAACACCAGCGTGGCGGACGACGCCCAGGATATCCCGGACAACGATAGGGTGCTGGAGCAAGGCTATTCTTCGCTGCTCCACTTGTCCCGCCAAACCACCCCGCAGACACGCGATGCCAGCCTACCAAGCCCGGCACCAGAGGCGGCCACTGGCCCCGCACTACCGCCCCCGCGCTTGTTCGATGCTCCCGGACGCTCCGGCGCGATCGACACCGAGCGCGCACTGCGAGACGCTCTTGCCACGCTCCAGCGAATGAGCGGCGCAGCCTGACTGCCAAGCGGCAAGTCCTTCATCGGATCGCAGCAAGGCCCGTCGAACACCACTGGCGGGCCCAGATCTATAATAAAATGCCGCTTTAGGGGCAACACACACCTTCAATCCTGCGCGGACCACCGCGTTCGCGGTTGCAAAAATCCGCGCCAATCGTCATGGGAACCATAGGGGTCACTCTGTCGCGTGAGGCTGCGCACGATTCGTGCGCGTAACCGCCCGCGCCCGGCTGACTTGAGAATATGACAGACAAAAAACGACAGGATGGGTTTATCGATGGGATTTCCTAAGCCCCAGGGCCTTTATGATGCGCGCAATGAACATGACGCTTGTGGCGTGGGCTTTGTCGCCCACATCAAGGGCGTCAAAAGCCATGCTATCATTACCCAGGCGCTGGAAATCCTGAAAAACATCGACCATCGCGGTGCAGTGGGCGCAGACCCGCTGCTGGGCGATGGCGCCGGCATCCTGACCCAGCTTCCCGACCAGTTGTTCCGCACCTGGGCCGCTGGCGCGGGCGTCGAACTGCCGCAGCCGGGCGACTATGCCGTCGCCATGTGCTTCCTGCCGCAGGACGAACCCGCGCGCGAGGCGATCGTCTCGATCTTCGAGAAGTTCATCCGCAAGGAAGGCCAGACCCTGATCGGCTGGCGCGATGTGCCGGTTACGCTCGATGGCCTCGGCAAGACCGTGATGGAATCGATGCCGGTGATCCGCCAGTGCATCGTCGGACGGGGGGACAACTGCCCCGATCAGGACGCGTTCGAGCGCAAGATCCTGGCGATCCGCAAGCAGACGCAGAACCCGCTGGAAGCGCTGGCGGTCAAGCATGACTTGCCCGGCCTGACCGAGCTGTACATGCCCAGCTTCTCCAGCCGCACAATCGTCTACAAGGGTCTGCTGCTGGCGACCCAGGTCGGCTCGTTCTACGACGACTTGCGCGACCCCGCGTTCGTCTCGGCGCTGGGGCTGGTCCACCAGCGGTTCTCGACCAACACCTTCCCGAGCTGGAAGCTGGCGCATCCGTTCCGCTTCATGGCCCACAACGGCGAGATCAACACCGTTCGCGGCAACGTGAACTGGATGAATGCGCGCCGCCGCACCATGGAATCCGAGCTGCTCGGCGCCGATCTGGACAAGATGTGGCCGCTGATCCCGCATGGCCAATCGGACACCGCCTGCCTCGACAACGCGTTCGAGCTCCTGCTCGCGGGCGGCTATTCGCTGGCGCACGCGATGATGATCCTCATCCCAGAGGCATGGTCGGGCAACCCATTGATGAGCGCGGAACGCCGCGCGTTCTACGAATACCATGCCGCGCTGATGGAGCCGTGGGACGGCCCTGCCGCCGTCGCCTTCACCGATGGCCGCCAGATCGGCGCCACGCTGGACCGCAACGGCCTGCGCCCGGCGCGCTTCCTCGTCACCGACGACGACATCTGCGTAATGGCGTCGGAATCGGGCGTGCTTCCGATCAAGGAAGACAACATCGTGCGCAAGTGGCGTCTCCAGCCCGGCCGCATGCTGCTGATCGACTTCGAGCAAGGCCGCATCATCGAGGACGAAGAGATCAAGGCCAGCCTGTCCGAGGCCGAGCCTTACGAGAAGTGGCTGCGCCAGGCGCAGTACAAGCTCGAAGACCTTGACGTGATCGAGCCGGAACTGGCCGAGCTGCCGCGCCCAACCGGCACCCTGCTCGATGCCCAGCAAGCGTTCGGCTATACCCAGGAAGACGTCAGCCGCTTCCTGGAACCGATGGCGCTGGAAGGCGACGATCCGATCGGATCGATGGGCACCGACACCCCGATCCCGGTGCTGTCGAACAAGTCGCGCTTGCTGTACGACTACTTCAAACAGAACTTCGCCCAGGTCACCAACCCGCCGATCGACCCGATCCGCGAGGAACTGGTGATGAGCCTGGTGTCGATGATCGGCCCGCGCCCCAACCTGCTGGGTCACGACGCCGGCTCGCACAAGCGCCTCGAAGTGTCGCAGCCGATCCTGACCAACACCGACATCGCCAAGATCCGTTCGGTCGAGGCGGGGCTGGACGGCGCTTTCCGCACCGGCACCATCGACATGACCTGGGACGCCAACAGCGGCGCTGCGGGCTTGGGCCAGGCGATCAAGGAAATGTGCTGGGCCGCGACCGAAGCGGTGCTGGCGGACAAGAACATCCTGATCCTGTCCGACCGCGCCCAAGGGCCGGACCGCATCCCGATGCCGGCGCTGCTGGCGACGGCGGCGGTGCATCATCACCTCGTCCGCCAGGGCCTGCGGATGCAGACCGGCCTGGTGGTCGAAACCGGCGAAGCGCGCGAAGTGCATCACTTCTGCGCCCTGGCCGGCTATGGTGCCGAGGCGATCAACCCCTACCTCGCGCTGGAAACGATCGAGGCCGTCCGGGTTCGCAAGGACTTGCCGGTTTCCGCCGAAAAGGCCGCGAAGAACTACATCTACGCCATCGGCAAGGGCATCCGTAAGGTCATGTCCAAGATGGGCATCTCGACCTACCAGTCGTATTGCGGCGCGCAGATCTTCGATGCGGTCGGCTTGTCCACCGCCTTCGTCGATCAGTACTTCACCGGCACCGCAACCACGATCGAGGGCGCAGGCCTGGCCGAAATCGCCGAGGAAGCGGTGCGCCGCCATGCTTCGGCCTATGGCAACAACCCGATCTATAAGTCGATGCTCGACGTGGGCGGCATCTACGGATCGCGCGTACGCGGCGAGGAACACGCCTGGACCAGCACCAACATCGGCCTGCTCCAGCACGCGGTGCGTGGCAACGTGCCCGAAAAGTACCGCGAATTCGCACAGACGATCAACGACCAGTCGGAGCGGATGCTGACCATCCGCGGCCTCATGGACTTCGTGCCGGGCGAGGCGATCGACATTTCAGAGGTCGAGCCGGCCAGCGAAATCGTCAAGCGCTTCGCCACCGGCGCGATGAGCTACGGCTCGATCAGTTGGGAAGCGCACACCACGCTGGCGCTGGCGATGAACCGCATCGGCGGCAAGTCGAACACCGGTGAAGGCGGCGAAGATCCCTCGCGCTTTACGCCGCTCGCCAACGGCGACACCATGCGCTCGTCGATCAAGCAGGTCGCGTCCGGGCGGTTCGGCGTCACCACCGAGTATCTCGTCAACGCCGACGATATCCAGATCAAGATGGCGCAGGGTGCCAAGCCCGGCGAGGGCGGCCAGTTGCCCGGCCATAAGGTCGACAAGATCATCGGCAAGACCCGCCACTCGACGCCCGGCGTGGGCCTCATCAGCCCGCCGCCGCACCACGACATCTACTCGATCGAAGACATCGCTCAGCTCATTCACGATCTCAAGAACGTGAACCCGACCGCGCGCGTCTCGGTCAAGCTGGTGTCCGAAGTGGGCGTCGGCACGGTCGCTGCCGGCGTGTCCAAGGCGCGGGCCGATCACATCACGATCTCGGGCTACGAAGGCGGCACCGGTGCATCGCCGCTGACGTCGCTCACCCACGCCGGATCGCCCTGGGAAATCGGCCTGGCCGAGACCCAGCAGACGCTGCTGCTCAACAACTTGCGCAGCCGCGTGGCGGTCCAGGCGGACGGTGGCTTGCGCACCGGGCGTGACGTCGCGATCGCGGCGCTGCTGGGCGCGGACGAGTTCGGTTTCGCCACCGCGCCGCTGATCGCGGCCGGCTGCATCATGATGCGCAAGTGCCACCTCAACACCTGCCCGGTCGGCGTCGCGACGCAAGACCCGGTGCTGCGTGGGCGCTTCACCGGCCAGCCCGAGCATGTGATCAACTACTTCTTCTTCGTCGCCGAAGAACTGCGCGCGATCATGGCCGAGCTGGGCTTCCGCACCATCCCCGAGATGGTCGGCCGCGTCGATCGCCTGAACCCGAAGAAGGCGATCACCCACTGGAAGGCCAAGGGCGTCGACTTGTCGAAGCTGCTTTACCAGGCGCCGCTGGGCGACGGGCCCTCGCTGAACTGGAGCGAGCGGCAGGACCACGGGCTTGAGAACGCGCTCGACAACGCCCTGATCGAAGCCGCTGCCGACGCGCTGGAAAACCGCCAGCCGGTGCGCATCGAAAAGCCGATCATCAACGTCAACCGCACGGTCGGCGCGATGCTGTCGGGCGAAGTCGCCAAGCGCTACGGCCATGCCGGCCTGCCGGACAACACGATCAACGTGAAGCTCACCGGCGTTGCCGGGCAGAGCTTCGGCGCCTGGGTCGCCCACGGCGTCACCCTCGACCTCACCGGCGATGCCAACGACTATGTCGGCAAGGGCTTGTCGGGCGGCCGGGTGATCGTGCGCCAGCCTGGCCATGTGGACCGCGATCCGCTCAAGAACATCATCGTCGGCAACACCGTGCTCTATGGCGCGATCAGCGGCGAGGCGTTCTTCAACGGCGTCGGCGGTGAACGCTTTGCCGTGCGCAACTCGGGCGCGATCGCGGTGGTCGAAGGCTGCGGCGATCATGGCTGCGAGTACATGACCGGCGGCGTCGTCACCGTGCTGGGCAAGACCGGCCGCAACTTCGCGGCGGGCATGTCGGGCGGCATCGCCTACGTCTATGACGAGGACGGCGATTTCGCCAAGCTCGTCAATGGCGCGATGGTCGATCTGCTACCGATCTCCGCCGAAGCCGATCAAGAGGAAGGCACCGGACGCCCGCAGCAGCGGACCAACGGCGTCAACGACCTGGGCATGGGCGACATGCTGCGCCACGACGCCGATCGCCTGCGCATCCTGCTCGAACGGCACCACTTGCACACCGGCTCCAAGCGGGCGCGGGCGCTGCTGGACGATTGGGACAATGCGCTGAGCAAATTCGTGAAGGTGATGCCGCGCGATTATGCGAAGGCATTGAGGCAGATGGAAACCGAGCGGCTGCAAGCCGCTTCGGTCGCCGCGGAATAATTCGAGGGTATTGCAAGACATGGGCAAGGAAACCGGCTTCCTCGAACTGGGCCGCCAGGATCGCAAGTATGGACCCGTCGAAGAGCGGCTGACGAACTACAAGGAGTTCGTCGTCCCGCTGCCGACGGAAACACTCAAGGGCCAGGCGTCGCGCTGCATGAACTGCGGCGTACCGCACTGTCACACCGGCTGTCCCGTCAACAACCTGATCCCGGACTGGAACCACCTGGTCTACGAGGATGACTATCGCAACGCGCTGGACGTGCTGCATTCGACCAACAACTTCCCCGAGTTCACCGGTCGCATCTGCCCCGCCCCGTGCGAGGCGGCCTGCACCTTGAACATCATCGACGAGCCCGTCACCATCAAGTCGGTGGAATGCGCGATCATCGACAAGGGGTGGACCGAAGGCTGGGTGACGCCGCAAGCGCCCGAAAAGCGCACCGGCAAATCGGTCGCGGTGGTCGGCTCCGGCCCGGCGGGCTTGGCGTGCGCTCAGCAACTGGCACGCGTCGGCCATGCCGTGACCGTGTTCGAAAAGAACGACCGCGTCGGCGGGCTGATGCGCTACGGCATTCCCGACTTCAAGCTGGAGAAGCACCTCATCAATCGCCGCCTGGTGCAGATGATGGCCGAAGGCGTGGAATTCCGCACCTCGGTCGAAGTCGGCGTGACGGTGTCGGTCGCCTCGCTCAAGGAAAACTTCGACGTCGTGGTCTTCGCCGGCGGCGCTGAAGATCCGCGCCCGCTCGACATTCCCGGCTTCGAACTGCCGGGTGTCCGCTATGCGATGGAATTCCTGACCCAGCAGAACAAGCGCAATGCCGGCGACGACGAAGTGCGCGCCGCACCGCGCGGTTCGCTGACCGCGACCGGCAAGCACGTCATCGTCATCGGCGGCGGCGACACCGGATCGGACTGCGTGGGCACATCGAACCGCCAGGGCGCCGCGTCCGTCACCCAGCTTGAGATCATGCCCAAGCCGCCGACGATGGAAAACAAGGCGATGTCCTGGCCGTTCTGGCCGCTCAAGCTGCGCACCTCGTCCAGCCACGAGGAAGGCGCCGAGCGCGACTGGGCGGTGCTGACCAAGCGGGTGATCGGCGACAACGACGTCAAGGGCCTGGAATGCGTCCGCGTCGAGTGGAAGGACGGCCGCATGGTCGAGGTCGAAGGCAGCGAGTTCACGCTCAAGGCCGATCTCATCTTCCTGGCGATGGGCTTCGTCGGCCCGCGCAAGGCCGGCATGATCGACCAGTCCGGCGTCGAGCTGGACCCGCGCGGCAACGTCAAGGCCGATACCTTCAAGTATCAGACCAGCGACGAGCAGATCTTTGCGTGTGGCGACATGCGCCGGGGCCAGTCGCTGGTGGTCTGGGCCATCCGCGAAGGCCGCCAGTGCGCCCGCGCCGTCGACGAACTGCTGATGGGTGTGAGCGAACTGCCGCGCTGATCTCAGCTTAGGCCAAACGAGAGGGGCGTGCCGCAAGGCGCGCCCCTTTTCGCGTTCAAACCTGCATCGCGATCACCGCCCATAACAGCAGCGCTAGCAGCCACTGCAGCGCGAGACGAAAGCTGGCCGGCGGCACCGGCGCGAAGGCGGCTGCGAGCGCGGCGGCGCTTCCCAGCCAGAACGTCGCCAGCACCGGGGCTTGGTTACCCAGCAGCATCCGCACCACCAGGCTGAGCGCCAGTGCGACGGGCGTGCCCCAGATCACGGCGTCCCAGGCGCGGTAAAGCTTGGGCTCGTCGTGCCCGCGCCGCTTGCGCTTGCCGAGCCAGATGGAGACACCGGTGGCGCAGATCGCCGTCAGCGCACCGCCGAACACAAAGTAGGCAAGCTTGACCACTAGGCCACCGAACGTGCCGAAGTGCAGCTTGTAGAGCGAAGCTGCCGCTTGCTGGCCCAGCGCACCATCGGCCAGGCCCAACGCGCTATGGAAGCGCCCTTGCGCATCGAAGCGATAGTTCTCCCAGAAAATCAGGCGGCGCGCATGGTCGGCGCCGATCTGCACCACTTGGCCGCGCGTACCCGGCGCTTCGACCGTAACGTAAAGGGGAGTTATCTGCGGATAATGCGCAGCCATGTACCTCAGCGCAGCAGCGACATCGGCGACCGGGGCGGGCCGCAAGTCTTCCTTGGGTTCCTCGCCATAGATCGGCGCAGAGATCGCCTCGACGTTGCCCTTTTCATAGGCTGCCGCCAGTGCCCATACCGCCACCGAACTCAGCCCCATCATCGCCCCGGTCAGCGCGATGGCGGTCGAAAATGGCAGGGTCCACACCGAAAGCCGGTTGTGCCAGTCCGCCAGGGCAAGGCCGCCGGCAGTATCGCGCGCGCGCAGGCGAAACGCATCGCGGAAGATGCGCGGATGGGCGATGACACCGCCGATCGCCAGCACCAGGATCATCACCCCCAGCACGCCCACCAGGGTGAGGCCGATCACGCCGGGCACGTTGAGCTGGTAGTGCAGCGCCACCAGGAAGTCCGACCAGGCGTTTTCCTCCGGCCCGGCGATGGTTCCATCGGCGCGGACGTGGACGGCCTGGGTATCGGTAGTGATCGTGGTGCGCGGCAGATCTTCGACCGGCATGTGGACGTAAAGGTGACTGGTCTTGGGCAGCTTGCCGGTCTTGGCTTTTTCGTTCGCGAGCACGGTCTCCACCGCGCGCTGGACAGCGGCGGGGGAGATCCGCGTCATTTCCGGTGCGTCAGGCTGTTCCAGCCGTTGCAGCTCGGCATAGAAGACGGCGACAGTGCCGGTGAGGCAAACCAGATAGAGTAGTGCACCGGCCAGCAGCCCGATCGCGGCATGGCCCGCCAGGGCGCGCTGCACCGTCGAAGGCTCGATCGCGCGGCTCATGCCACCAGCCCCAAGGCCAGGATCGGCAGGCTCGCCACGCCCAGCACGATGGCCTGGCGGCGGCGGCTTTCTTGCATCAGCAAAACGAAGGCGATCAGCGACCACACGATCGGCAGAACGAAGTATGCCAACACGGTCGCATCGGCAGCACCCACGCCGGCTTTTCCGGCCACACCGCGCGTCGTGACCGCCAGGCCCACTGCCACTATGGCCGCGACGACTGCCACCAGCACGAACGTCAACGCGCGGCCCGCCAGCCGCAACGGCTCACCCTTTTGGGGGATCAAGCCGACGCGGCGGTTGGATGCGCGCGCCTTGCTCGGCGGTGAGGCAACGGCGGCCCAGGCCAGCACCAGGAACGCGGCGGCCATGCCCATCAGCGCCGATATCGACACCCCCCATGCACCATGCGCCATGCCCCCCGCCAGCGCCCCGCCCAGCATCAGCGCCCAGCCGGCGGCGTTTGCGCCCACGGAGCGGCGCGGCCCCGCCCAGGCCAACCGCAATACGCCGACGCCGATGAGCGGCGCGATGAGCGCGAACGCCAGCAGGACACTGCTCTTCGTCACGCGGGACGGCTCTGGCTGGGTGCGGTCATGAAAAAAAGCTTCTGAAGATGGACAAGGCCAGCAAGGCACTAATGCAACCCATTCGCATTAGCAAGCTACCGATGCGCTGCGACATGGCCGCGACAGCGGGGTTCTGGCCACCTGATCGGCCCCCTGCTTGCCTTTCCATCGGGGCCGGTAATGCCCATGTGTGAAACGTCTCGCGCTGTGCTGCGTTGAACGCGCAAACCTTTTTACAACAAGTGGATATTTTCATGCGCCCGTTCGCGTGTCCGAACTGCCGCCGTCTCAATCACTTCGAAGTCCGCGTCTGCCCCAGCTGCAAGGCGACGCTGGGCTACGATCC
This sequence comes from Novosphingobium sp. Rr 2-17, assembly GCF_000272475.1. Lineage (GTDB taxonomy): Bacteria > Pseudomonadota > Alphaproteobacteria > Sphingomonadales > Sphingomonadaceae > Novosphingobium. The sequence continues at coordinate 23,284 of NZ_AKFJ01000088.1, read as the reverse complement.
GAACACCGACGCCTTCCGCTTCCTGGCCGATGGCGCCACCGTCTGGCGCGATGGCGGCGGCGATGTGGCGGACATGGTCGTGTGCTATAACAACAATGCCTATCGTATCTGCAACTGGCTGGTCGGCAGCCATGAAGCGACCAAGCTGTGCCGCGCCTGCCGGCACAATCGCACCATTCCCGACCTGACCGAGCCTACTGTGCCGCAGCGCTGGGCGCGGATCGAATCGGCCAAGCGCCGGATGATCCACACCTTGCTCAAGCTGGGCCTACCGCTCGAAAACCGGACAGAGGCCGCCGGCCTTGGCGTACAGGGGCTGGCCTTCGACTTCCTCTACGATGCCGCTGCCGAAAAGGCCGGGACGCCCCGGATCGTCACCGGCCACGATTCCGGCCTCATCACTCTCAACCTGATCGAGGCCGACGATGCCCAGCGCGAGCGCATCCGCAACGCGATGGGCGAGCCTTACCGCACCTTGCTGGGCCACTTCCGCCACGAGGTGGGGCATCACTACTGGTCGCGGCTGGTCGAACCCGATCCGGAGGAGCGCGAGGCGTGCCGCGCGGTGTTCGGAGACGAGCGGATCGATTACCAGCAGAGCCTGCACACCCACTACAGCGATGCCCCGACCCGTGTCTGGACCGACGCCTACGTCAGCTATTACGCGACGGCCCATCCGTGGGAGGACTTTGCCGAGACCTTCGCCCACTATCTCCACATCGTCGATGTGCTGGCGACGGTCGGCGGTTTCGATCTGTCACTCGATGCGCCCACCAACGGGGCTGCGCATCTGGAAGTGGACGTGAATTTCGATCCCTACACTGCCGAAACCCGCGCCCTGGCCGACGCCATGGCGCCGCTTTCATTCGCGATGAACGCGGTGAACCGCGCGATGGGCCAGCCGGACCTGTATCCGTTCCACTTGTCCGACGCGATCGTTGCCAAGCTGGATTACGTGCGCAAGCTGGTCGACAAAGGACGGGTGCGCACGCAGATCCATCAGGTCCACGTCGAAGCCGCCTGAGCAGCGCACTTCGACCAACGACAGACCGCGCTCGACCATCGAACTGGCGTAATCGCGCTCGTTAGGTCTATCGTGCGGCGTAATGATCGAGATCGCACCCACGCCGCGTGTTCCCGCGCGGCTCGTCCTGTTGTCACTCGCGGCGCTATGGGCCTGCTATTTCGTCGTCGCCAGTCTGCGAGGCATGTTCCAGGGCTTCGACATGGATTGGCCGATCCTGTCGCGCCGGTTGACGATCTGCATCCTCTCGATGCTGCTGATGGCCGCCGTCCTGCCACTGCTGCAGATGGTGGAACGCAAGTCCGGCGGCGTGCGGCTCGCGGTGGTGCTGATCGGCGCGCTGCCGTTGTCGTTGGCGCTGAGTGTGGTCAACGACGTGGTTTTTGCCGACATTGACATGACCCATGCTTATGGCGGCGCCCAGGACAAGGCCGCGATCAAGGCCGGCAACGTGCGCATCTCACGCGATGAGGCCGGCAACATTCTGGTAGACTTGCCCAAGCCGCCGACTGCCCCCCCGCCGCCTGACGAGGCGCAAGACGATAACGATGCTGCTGCCCCACCGAAACAGCCGACCCCGACGGCGCCTACGGTCTCCACAACCCATAAGGGCTCAGCGATCACGATACACACCAGTGAAGCAATGGGCCAAAGCTCCAGCCGCTGGTCGACGATCGCCGACAACGCCTTTGGCCGCTACTTCCTGGTGCTGGCCTGGGCCGCGCTCTATTTCGCGCTGGCCAAGGCTGAGGAAGCGCGCGCTGCCGAGCGCCGCGAGGGCGAGTATCGCCGCGCCGCCGAGGCCGCCGAACTGCGCAGCTTGCGCTACCAGGTGAACCCGCACTTCCTGTTCAACACGTTGAACTCTCTGTCCGCGCTGGTGATGACCGGACGGCAGGACGACGCCGAGGAAATGCTGCAGACGCTATCCACCTTCTACCGCCGCACCCTTTCGGGCGATCCCTCCAACGACATGCGGCTGGAGGACGAGATCGAATTGCAGACGCTGTACTTCGCGATCGAGGCGGTGCGGTTCCCCAGTCGCCTGCTGACCAAGATCGACCTTGACCCGGCGCTGGCCGGTGCGATGGTGCCAGGCATGATCCTCCAGCCGCTCGTCGAAAACTCGGTCAAATATGCTGTCGCCGCCACCCGCGATCCCGTGACGGTGACGATCGCCGCACACCGCGAACGAGGTTTGGATGGTGACAAGTTGGTGCTTTCCGTCAGCGACGATGGCCCCGGTGCCGAGCGCAAGGAAATCGACCACAAGACCGAAGGCTTCGGCATCGGTCTCAGCAATGTGCGCGATCGTTTGCGCGCGCGCTATGGCGAGGATGCGACGATGATCGCCGGCAAGCGCCCCGAGGGCGGCTTCGCCACGGTGCTGCGAATCCCGCTGGAACTGGGCGCCCGGCCAACCCACCGGGAGTTCGCGCGTGTCTGACGCCATGGGAACACCACCGCATTCAGCACCGCTGCGCACGCTCATCGTCGATGACGAGCCGCTTGCGGTGGAACGCATGCAAGTCATCTGCTCGCGGCTCGACGGGATCTCGGTCGTAGGTACGGCCAGCGACGGCCAGGCCGCGCTGCGGCTGAACGAAGCGCTGTGTCCTGACTTGCTCCTACTCGACCTGACGATGCCCGAAACCGATGGGCTGACCGTCGCGCGCCGCTTGTCGGAACGGGCGAACCCGCCGGCGGTGATCTTCGTCACTGCGCACGACGAGTTCGCCGTGGAAGCGTTCGACATCGATGCCGTGGACTATGTGCTCAAGCCGGTCGCGCCGGATCGGCTGGCGCGCGCGATCGCGCGCGTCGTCTCGCGGCGCGCGCAGCGCCTGGCCCCGGCGTCGGTTCCGGCAGGGCTCTGGCTGGAAGAGTTCTGGGTGCCGCACCGCTCCGAACTGGTACGGGTGCCGGCCAGCGAAGTGCAGCGCATCGACGCCGAGCGCGATTACGTGCGGCTGCATGTGGGGACGCAAAGCTACTTACTGCTCCAGACCATCACCGGCCTGGAAGAACGGCTCGATCCAGAGGCGTTCATCCGCATCCATCGCAGTTGCATCCTGCGCCGCAACCATGTCACTGGCCTGCGCCATGAAGGCTTGGGGGTATGGTGTGCCGAAACAGCGGATGGCGCGGCGCTGCGGATCGGGCGCACGTATCTGCCGTCGGTCAAGAAAATGGCGGGCCGTTAAGCCCGCCACTGGAGTTTTTCCGGGTCTTTTCTCTTTTGGGACCTTGTGGAATAGGGTGTGGCGGGCGGCGTGGGCCGCCCAGCCAAGATGGGATCAGCCGCCCAGGCGTTCGCTCTTGCTGGCGATCGCTTCGGCCAAGCGCTCTTTCGACTTGGCGCGGGCTTGCTCGTAGCACAGGCGGGCGCTGGCGCTGGGCAAATGCGTGCCCGTGGTGACTTCATCGAGGCCGCAAGCGCTGCGCGCGGCGCGGTTGAGCCGCCTGTCGAGCGCCTTCTGGCCTTCAGCCGTGGTGAGGTCGAGGTCGGCGTAGCTCACTTCGACGCTCTTGGCGTAGGCGGCGGGGCTCGCGAACAGCGCGGCGGTGCAGATGGCAGCAGCGGCAATGGCGGTGGTGGTGTTGGCAATCTTGAACATGGTTTTTCCTCCTCAGATGAGCCGAGGCTGAAGGCACGTTTTCGTGTCGCCGGGCTCGATGACTTGGCTGTGGCCCGATTCGCGGGAGGCTTCACGCGCAGGTCGATTGCCGCCCCAACGGCATCGACGAGCGCACATGCGGACGGACGAACGACATTTGTAGTCGACGAGCGTCGAGCGGGGAAATTGCGCAACGCCGGCGATGAAGTGACCGATTCGTGCGTGAGACCTGCCCGCCGGTCATTTCCGCCCATCCGCGTCTTTCCCTGCACGGGAACCCGCACTAGAACGGCACGATGGTGGCCTTGGTGCTCGTCTTCTTTTTTGGCGTCTTCAACTTCGCGGCGCATAAGGCCGTGCTCGAAAGCCGGCATCCCGCGCTGACGCGTGTCCCGATGCTTTCGCACCCGCTTGGCGGACGCATCTCGCTCATGCTGGAGTTCGCCGTGCTTCTGGCGGCAATGGTTATGGTCACAACCGGATCAAGCGGATGGGCATGGGTCTACGCGATCTACACTGCACTGACTGTCGCAGGTGCGTGGCTGCTGATGGGAAGCCGGCTATGACCGGGAACATTCGCTCAGCCCCCCGGTTCTTGCGCACATGACCGGGTCCGCTCCCCCCTTCGCCAAGCTGTGGTTCGTCTGCAATCCGTCCAGCGGCAGCAACGACGATGCCGTGGTAGACGAATTGCTTGCCGCCTTCACCCGCATCGGCCTCGCGCCCGATCGCGTCGTGCGCTTTCCCGATGATCCAGCGCCCAGCCCGCAGGAGCTGGACGCGGCAGGTGTCGATTTGCTGGCAGTGTTCGCCGGCGACGGCACCACCCATTCGGTGGTCACCGGCGCCTACGGCTGGGGCGGCGGCGTGCTGGTGTTGCCCGGCGGCACTATGAATCTGCTGGCCAAGCGCTTGCATGGCGATTTCCCCGCACTCGACATTATTCCGCGCCTTGCCAGTGGCGCCCCCCTCTCTCGCGTCCGGCCCAAAGTGGTTCGCGGACGTCTGGGCGATGGCCTCACCGGCGCGCTGATCGGCCCCGGCGCGGTGTGGAACGATGTGCGCGAGGCGATGCGCGCGGCCTCGATCGTCGAATTCTTCACGACCGCTCGCGAGGCGATCAGCTATTCCGCCAACGGCCCGCGCGTGCTGTGCGCCGATGCGGATTGTGGGCGCGAGGAAGGATACGTCGCGATCTCGGTTGTACCGCATGAGGACGGGCTGGAGGCGAACGGCTTCTACGCCGAATCGCTGGGCGACTATGCCGGCCAAGGCATCGCCTTGCTCAGTCGGAATTTCCGCAATGGCCCGCATGACGAATTGGGCCGCCATTCCTCCTTGCGCCTCGTCAGTTCCACCGGCGCGCCCATGGGCATGCTGATGGACGGCGAATCCCGCGATGGAGAGGCCGAAGAACGCTTCGAGCTGGCGACTTGCGAAGTGGACCTGATCCTGACTCGCCCAGAGGAAACCATCGGCGATGGAACCACCGATGCACGGTAAGGCAAACTGGCGCGGGCCGTTGCGACTGTTTCATATCAGCGACATCCACTTCGGCCTCGAAGACCCCGCCGCGCTGGCCTTTGCCAAGCATTGCATCGACGTGGAACGCCCGCACGCCGTCGCCCTCACCGGCGATCTGACGATGCGCGCGCGGACCCATGAATTTAAGGCCGCGTGTCAGTGGATCAGCGACCTGGACGTGCCGGTGACGGTCGATGTCGGCAATCACGACATCCCGTACTTCAACCTCTACGAGCGCTTCTTCGACCCGTACAAGCGCTTCAAGGCCGTGGCGGCCGTGATCGAAGCCCAGCTCGACTTGCCGGACTTGGCGATCGTGCCGCTGCGCACCACCACCCGCGCCCAGTACCAGCGCTTCCCTTGGTCGAACGGCTGGGTGACGGACCACGCCTTGCGCCACACCCTGGCCGCGATCGATGCCCTGCCCGAAGGCACCCGCGTGCTCGTGACCTGCCACCACCCCTTGCCCGAACGACGCGAGCGCGACGGCAAGCTGCTGACGATCAACGGCACCAAGACCATGGAAGCCCTCGCTTCGCGCAAGGTGATGGCAGTGCTGTCGGGCCACATCCACGATCCGTTCGATCTCGTCGAACAGACCGCCGCCGGCCCCTTGCGGATGATCGGCGCCGGCACATTGTCCAAGCGCATCCGCTCCACGCCGCCCAGCTTCAACTCGATCGTCATCGACGGCCCGGACATCCACGTCACCGCCCGCAACCTCGAACATGTACCGACCCGCGCGATGCAGCTCGACGAAGTGCCCGAAAACGCCCTGCCCCCACGCGAACCGGGCGAACCAGTGTCGCCGGTCGGCACGGTGCCGCTGGTCGATCCGCCGGTATATTGAGGCTGAAGGGCTAGAGAGCAGGGGAAGACCTAGGGCCATTGCCCCAGACCCCCGGAATTTTTGCGTGTTGCAGACCACCACGTCTTCGTCATTCCCGCGCAGGCGGGAACCCAGCTGAGGCCCGTGCATATTTGCGAAGCCCGTAGAGGCGCGCGCTGCAAACGTCAGGATCAGGGCCAACGCTGCACCTCTGCGCTGCGCTCGGGCCGGGAGACCATATAGCCTCCGGCGGTAGTTGCGCTGCCCTTCAAGAATCGCGCTACATCGATCATCCTCAGCTGGGTTCCCGCCTTCGCGGGAATGACGAAGGTGGGGATGGAAAGCGCCCCCCAAAATTCCGGGGGTCTGGGGCAATGGCCCCAGGTCTTCACGCCTTCTCCCCACAACGAAAAACCGCGCCGTCTTTCGACAGCGCGGTCCTTGTTTTAGCCGATACTCAGCCGTCAGTAATCGTGGTCGATGCTGCCCACGCCGTTGATCCGGCTCTGCAGGGTGGCGGGTTTGCGCACCAGTGAGACGTTGCCGGCGCCGTTGATCTCGACGTTGACGGTGCCGGTGGCGCCCAGGGTGACGTCGCCGACGCCGCGCACATGGACGGTGGCGTCCTTGGCTTCGAGCTTGCCCAGGTCAATGTCGCCAGCGCCGCGGGTGTCGACGAAGACTTGCTGGACTTTGCCCGACGCATCGAGCGAGATCGCTGCGTTGGAATTGAGATACAGCTTCTGCTGGTCCAGCCCGGTCATGGTGATGTCGCCGGGGGCGTCGAGATCAAGCCCGGCAATCTCGGGCGCGGTGATGTGCACCTTGATGCCGTGCTTGACGCTCTTGCCCTGGATCGAAAGGCGACCGTTGGTCCACACCAGGCGGTCCACCACGCTGGCGGGGCCTTCGACGGTCATTTCGGACTTGTCGCCCTTCACGAAGTCGAGCTCGACCGGGATTTCCATGGCGATCTGGCTGCCCGAAACTACGGGGAACGAGCGGGTTTTGCGAGGGCCATGCTGGGCGGCATCGTCGTCGTCATCACCGAACGTCCAGTTCCAGCCGTTGCGTTGTTCGAATTCCTGGCGGGCACGGTCGCCCCCAACGAGCCAGGCGGAGCCGAAGGCGACGATCGACAAGATCACGCCGCTGGCGAATACGATGAGCAGTTTCCTGAGCATCTTGCAGTCCTTTCTTGTTCGAGCGTCAGTCTTCGGAATTGATGGCGGGCTGGAGCACCCGGTAGTGCAGGCGGCCGAACCACATCAAGGCATTGATGATCCAGATGCCGATGATGCTGAGCAGCGCGGCTGCGGCAACCGCCGCGCTCATCATGCCAAGGCCGGTGAGGATCGCGACCAGAATGCCGCCGGGAAAGGCGGAGAACGGCCCGACGATCAGCACGAAGCCACCACCGATGAAGACGGCAAGCGCGGCGAGGAACAAGCCGAACATCACGCCCAGCACCGGCAGCACGATCGGCATCAAGATCAGGATGTCGATCGTCGCCAGCCCCATGAAGGCCAGGATCGCGCCCCAGGCGGACGACGGCGAGCGGGCGCTCTCCCAGTTGCGGAAACCCGCTTCGAAGCGCAGTTCGCGGGCGAGGCGGCTGGGATTGCCCAGGGCGTGCGCCACTTCCTCTTCGCTGCGCCCTTCGGCGGCGCCGGCGGCGAAGTGCTCTTCGTAGTCGGATGTTATCTCGTCGATGTCGTCTTGCGGCATGCCGGAAAGGCCGGCCTTCAGGCGGCGAATGAACTCGTTACGCTTCATGGCTGGATTCCCCTTCCTGCGCGTGCGTTTGGGCCTGCGAGTGCGTTTCGACCGGCGGTTCGCCCTGGACGGCGGCGGCATCGATCAGGCCGTCGACGGCGGCGGTGAAGCCGCGCCATTCGGCGACTTGTGCCGCCAGCCGCGAGCGGCCGGTTTCGGTAATGCGATAGTACTTGCGCGACGGACCCGAGGGCGATTCCTCAAGGTAAGTGGCGACCAGACCTTCCGACTGCATACGGCGCATAAGCGGATAGATCGTGCCTTCGCCCATATCGACCGCGTCGGCCATGCGGCTGGCGATTTCATAGGCGTAACTGTCGCCGCGCGAGAGGAGCGCCAGGACACACAGACCGAGCACTCCTTTCTTCAACTGAATTTCGATTTCGGACATCGAATCACCTCCTGCGGATAGCCATCGTATATCGACAGCTACCGTGTAACGCAAGATACCTTGTGGTACGTAATACAATGCGGTGCATGATACCTTGCATGGGCCAGTATCATGCACCGCATTTCTACGCCTATATCTTTGATAGGTATGCAAAATCGCCCGCTGGCGAATGCGGGATAGCGCCGGGTGGGAGGTTGCGCGGCGGACGGTGCGGCCGGCGAAAAATGCCTGACACGACAGGCTTGGCTAGCGCTCTTCGTTGCGAACGGCCGGTGAGGGAGGCTCCGATCTCACCGACTCGGCCCTGACGAACGAAGCGTCGGCGGGGCGGGCTCGCTCCCTGCCGCCGACCCGGTGACGCTTGCGCGCCGCGCGGTATGGCCTCGTTCGTGGGTGCAGGCGGCCCTGTCCTGGGCGCCGGCCGCTGTGCGGGATTGTCAAACGAAAGGCCTGTCGTTTGCCGCACCCGCCGCAGTCGATGGTTATCGACAGGTCATTATGTAACCTAAATGGTTATAATTGTCAATCCAGCCGAGGTAGCCGGATCATAGCGGATGGCCCAGGCGCTTCTCCACCTGCCGCCGTTCCCACTCCGGGCCGAACCAGGGCAGCAGGTTGAACACCCGCGCGGCTTTCCAGACGAGCGCAAGCCCCCAGATCGCTGCGGGGTAGATCACGATCAGATGATGCGGATTGTAGATCCAGTTGATGATCGCCAGCGCGCCGATGCCGATGGCATAGCTGACGAGGCTGTAAGCCAAGCCGCGAACCTGGCGGACGTGGCTGAAGGCAAGGGCGATCTCGATCTGTTCGGGGGTTCTGGCAATGTCACGCACGGCATTCTCCTGTAGCTGCGAAAAATCGACATCGAACGCGGCGCCCAATGCCTTGAACGATTCCACGCTCGCCGATTGTCCGCGTTCGATGCGCTGGATGGTGCGGACGTTAAGGCCCGACAGGTCCGCCAACTGCTGCTGGCTCCATCCCCGCTTCAAACGCATTGTCTGGACGATCATGCTTGTCTCCGATCCGTTCGCCGTTTCGCTAAGCCAGGATGCTTGTTGTCGCCTACGACAGTGACCCGCCAGTGACCCGACACTAGCGCGACAGGCGGGGTGCGCGTTACCGCGATGATGCGATTCCAAAAGCGCGTACGACCCGTGCCTCTCGTGCCCTTCAGCCCCACGTACCAAAAGCCCACCTCGTCATTGCGAGCGCAGCGAAGCAATCCAGGGCGGTTTGCGCTACCCTGGATTGCTTCGCTGCGCTCGCAATGACGAAATTTAGGGGGCGGTCAAATTTAAGGGGCGGTCAAACTTGGAAAGCGGCAGAATTTGGGGCCGCGATATAGGCTTTGGGGTGCGGCGTGGGCGGGTGCTTGACCACACCTCCGCTTCCCACCGCACAAACGAAAAGGGGCCGCGGTTTCCCGCGACCCCTCCTTGTTCCGCAAGCCGTCGCTTGCGAAAAAACGTTAGCGCTTCGAGAACTGGAAGCTGCGGCGTGCCTTGGCGCGGCCGTACTTCTTACGCTCGACGACGCGCGGATCGCGGGTCAGGAAGCCGGCGGCCTTGACGGCGGCGCGCAGCGCCGGCTCGTACTTCGACAACGCCTGGGCGATGCCGTGCTTCACAGCGCCGGCCTGGCCCGAGAGGCCACCACCCTTGACGGTGGCGATCACGTCGTACTGGCCTTCGCGACCGGCGACCTGGAACGTCTGGTTGATCACCAGGCGCAGGGTCGGGCGGGCGAAGTAAACTTCCTGCTCGCGGCCGTTGACGATGATCTTGCCCGAGCCGGGCTTGATCCACACGCGAGCCACGGCGTCCTTGCGGCGACCGGTAGCATAGGCGCGGCCCTGCTTGTCGATCTGCTGCTCGCGCAGCGGAGCGTTCGAAACGGGAGGCGCGGGAACGAAGTTTTCGTCAGCGACGGGGGTGCCGGCCAGGTCCGCGAGGTCGGACAGGCTCTGAACGGTATCGGTCTCGGACATTACGCGCCCACCTTGTTCTTACGGTTCATGGAAGCGACGTCGAGCGCTTCAGGCTGGGTGCCGCCGTGCGGGTGCTCGGTGCCGGCATACAGGTGCAGCGCGCGCATCTGGTCACGGCCCAGCGGACCGCGAGGAACCATGCGCTCAACTGCCTTTTCCAGCACGCGCTCGGGGAAGCGACCAGCGAGAACCTTGTCCGCGGTGACTTCCTTGATGCCGCCGGCATAGCCGGTGTGCTTGTAGTAGGTCTGCTGCTTGAGCTTGTTGCCGGTGAACTTCACCTTCTCGGCGTTGATGACGACGACATGGTCGCCGCAATCAACGTGCGGGGTGTAGCTCGGCTTGTGCTTGCCGCGCAGCAGGTCAGCAATGACGACTGCGAGGCGGCCGACAACCAGACCCTCTGCATCGATCAAATGCCACTTCTTCTCCACCTCGGCCGGTTTAATCGACCGGGTGACCTTTGTGAGCGCCTTCATGGCTGGTCAAATCCCTATGTGTTCGAGCACAGGCGGGACGAATCTCCAGCCGCGCGAGAAGGCGGCCAATTCGTCGATAAACACCGGGAAGTCAAGCAATGCGCGGGATTGCAGAGAGGTAAAATAATACCGCTTGGTTTTCCTTGTGCCCGCCGCAGCCATTCAGTGCCGCGGGTTCAGTCTCGCCGGCCCAGGGTGTGGACGCCCCATACCGTCGCCGCCACCAGCAGCGCGCCGCACAACTGGTGCGCCACCGCGAGCCAAAGCGCGACGCCCGACCACACGGTGCAGATGCCCAGGATCACTTGCGTCCCGAACGCGGCATGGACCGCAACCGAGGCGGCGCGGTCCCGCGGGCGGGCGCGGCGGGCGAGGACGATGAGCACGGCGACGACCACCCAGGCCCACCAGCGGTGGACGAAGTGGGTGAGATAAGGGTCGTTGACCAGCGCATGGAGGGCGCCGCGCGCCCATTCCACGCCTTCGGGGAAGAAGCGGCCCTGCATCAGCGGCCAGGCGTCCCAACTGAACCAGCCGCCACCAGCGACGACCCCGGCCCGCAGGCCCGCCACCATCGCGCCCATGAACAATTGGACGAACAGCACGCCCAGCGCCGCGATGCCCAGCGGCGTCAGCACGGCGCGCGGCTCTCCGCGTTCGAGCGCCTTGAGGTCGAGCGCGGTCCACACCAGGCCGCCCAGCGTGGTCAGCGCCACCAGCAAGTGAACTGCGAGGCGGAAGTGGCTGACCCGGTCGAGCGCTTCGGCGCTGAGGCCGGACGAGACCATCCACCAGCCGACCACGCCTTGCAGCGCGCCCAGCGCCAGCAGCGCCAGCAGGCGCGGCTTGTAGCCGCCGGGGATCGTGCGCTTGAACCAGAACCACGCCAGCGGCACCGCAAAGGCAAGGCCGATCACGCGGCCCAGCAGCCGATGCGCCCATTCCCAGAAATAGATGAACTTGTACTGCGCCAGCGTCATCCCCGCCGGGCCGTTGACGTCCAGATACTGCGGGATCTGCTGATAGCGCGTGAACTCGGCCTGCCACTGTGCTTGGTTCAACGGCGGGATCGCGCCGGTCAGTGGCTTCCACTGGGTGATCGACAAACCCGATTCGGTCAGCCGGGTGATCCCGCCGACGGCTACGATCAGCACCACCAGCGCCGCCACGAACAGCAGCCAGCGCACCATCGGCGCAATATCGTCGGTGGTGCCAAGGATCGGGCGCGCGTCGCGGCGCTGGGTCTGGGTTTGCATGCTGGCCATGAGGCGCATCCCTGCGCAGATGGAACGGTTTGCGCAAGACCACACCTTGCGGAATGATACAACATCACATACATGGCTGGGCATGCGTACTGCCCCAAATGCGATTCGAAGCCGGCTGGATCGGGCCGGGATCATTCTGAGCGGACTATGCGCGGTGCATTGCGTGCTGGGCGTCGTCCTGGTCGGGATTCTGGGCCTGGGCGGTGAAACCCTGCTGTCGCCCGCGATCCACCGCGTCGGACTGGCCCTCGCGCTGGTGGTCGGCGTGATTTCGCTGGGCCTGGGCATGAAGCGGCATGGCCGGCTTGGCCCGATGGTGATCGGCGGCGCCGGCCTGGCCTTGATGGCGACGGCGCTGGCGGTGGGGCACGGCGTGGCCGAGACCGTGCTGACCGTGATCGGCGTCAGCCTGGTGGCCATCGCCCATGTGCGCAACTTGCACAGCCGGGCCTGCTGCTGAGAAACCGTTGGAAATAGCCCGCGCACCTTGCACTGACGGGCATCGGCGCTATCTGCCCATGCTCATGGCCGACGAACTTCTGCTTACCGTGAATGGCGAACCGCGCCGCGCTGCCGCTGGCGCCAGCGTCGCCGACCTCGTGACCGGCCTCGGCCTCGACCCCAAGAAGGTCGCGGTTGAGCGCAACGGCGAAATCGCGCCGCGTTCCACCCTGGCGGACGTTATCCTGACCCAGGGCGACGTGCTGGAAATCGTCCATTTCGTCGGCGGCGGCTGAGCCTTCTCCCTCGCTGTTTGACTTATCCGCTCCCGAAAGGACGCGCTTCGTGACCGAAACCACCCCCGACACCTGGACCGTCGCTGGCCGCACCTTCACCTCGCGGCTGATAGTGGGCACGGGTAAGTACAAGGACTTCGCCCAGAACGCCGCCGCCGTGGCCGCGTCGGGCGCGGAAATCGTCACCGTGGCGGTGCGCCGGGTCAACGTATCGGACCCCAAGGCGCCGATGCTGACCGACTTCATCGATCCCAAGCAAGTCACGTACCTGCCCAACACCGCCGGCTGCTTCACCGCCGACGATGCCATCCGCACCTTGCGCCTGGCGCGTGAGGCGGGCGGCTGGGACTTGGTGAAGCTGGAAGTCTTGGGCGAGGCACGCACCTTGTACCCCGACATGCGCGAGACGCTCAAGGCCACCGAAGTGCTGGCCAAGGAAGGCTTCGCGGTGATGGTCTACTGCGTGGACGATCCGATCGCGGCAAAGCAGTTGGAAGAAGTCGGTGCGGTCGCGATCATGCCGCTGGGCGCACCGATCGGATCGGGCCTGGGCATCCAGAACCGGGTGACGATCCGCCTGATCGTGGAAGGCGCCAAAGTGCCGGTGCTGGTCGATGCCGGCGTCGGCACTGCGTCCGATGCGGCGGTAGCGATGGAACTGGGCTGCGACGGCGTACTGATGAACACCGCGATTGCCGAGGCGAAAGACCCGATCCGCATGGCCCGCGCCATGAAAGCCGCCGTCGAAGCCGGCCGCGACGCCTACCTGGCGGGCCGCATGGCGACGCGGCGCTATGCTGATCCGTCGAGCCCGTTGGCTGGGTTGATCTGAGGGCTGGTTCCGGGGGCGCGGTAGGTGAGATGGGGCTTCCTCTCGTTCTGACGAACGGCTGATGGCACTCCAGCTTTGACGTTTGGCGTTGCGCTCTGCCTACCCGAAATCGGCCATTGACGCACAGCGTCGCGGCCCATCATTTGAGAGGATGAAAGTCTGCCTTCCGCTACTCGCCTTGCTGACATGCACGGGTTGCTCGGGTACTTGCCAGAACACGGTCGCATCGAGCAGCCTGTCGCCCAAAGGCAATTTAGCGGCTGTCTTATTTCGGCGGGACTGCGGTGCCACCATCGGCTTTTCGACGCAGATTTCAATATTGCGGTCTGACGACAAACCCACAGGCGGCGGCAACGCGTTCATCGCCGATGACGATCATGGTGCCGCCCGCGTCGGAAGCTGGGAAGGACCATGGGCGGACGTAAAATGGGTCGCACCTGACCATCTGCTCATTCGCTATGCCGCGAAGTCGAGGCTTTTCCAACGAAGCGATAGCGTTTCTGGAGTAAGGATCACCTATCAGGTGGTCGGCAGCTAACGCCCACTTGCAGACATTCGTATATCAGCGGAAGATAGGTTTATGCCCGCTTGGCTTGCCCTCATCATTACCATAGCGAGCGCGACCGTGGTCGTTCTCTCGTTCCGAGCAAACCGAGAGGCTGCGCGGTCGGGAAGGCAAAGATTTCTATTTTGGCACATCGATGGCTGGGGCGAGCGCGAGCGCAACCCAACTTTTTTCAAGATTGCACAAGCGGGCAACCACTATCGCACCTTCTTTTTCGGCCTGCTTACCATTGTCGCCGGAGCATTCTTCCTCGAATCCATAGGCGTGATTTACCGATCGCACCAATGACCGCTTCCCACCAGGTCAAGCCGTTCCTACCCGCGACCAAGCGGCCTGTCGGCAATCGCCCAATAGCGGACGTCAGCCCCTGACTGGTTCGGTGTCGGTCCACCAGTGAAGATCGGTTGCCTGCCCACTATCTCGGACGATTTTTTCAAGCGCGGTTGCCAGCCTTTCGACAATCTCAACGGTGGAAACCCGCCTCCACCAACGTCGAACGTATGGCCGTGAAGGCTCTATGAAACAGAGGTGGCCATCGAGATACTCTTCGTAGTGGCCACAACCGATCCACAGCGGGAAAGATGGATTGACTACGCGAACGAGCCAGCCCCAATCGTCCTGAACGATACGTTCGACTTCATAGCCATATGCCGGAAGCTGCGCCGCGAGCATTTCGGCAACTGGCTTGCCATACGGCACGGCTTCGTCGTTGCAGGTTAGCAGGTTAGGTGAACGAAATTCCAAGTGGGATCGCATACGGTAAAGCTACACCAGAAACGACCGCTTTCCACCCAATCTCGGCCATTAAAATAGATCTGCGAAGTACGGCCCCAGAGTCAGTATCCCGATCACTGCCGCCGCGATTGAGGCCACCAGCACACCACACGCCGCAAGGTCTTTGATGCGTCCGATCGCAGGATCAAATTCGGGGCATATCCGATTACAAAGGTCTTCTATTGCGGTATTGAATGCCTCAGCCAGCCAAACCATGGCAATTGCTAGAACGATCCAGCGCCAATCAGCTACAGAAATTTCTAGAATTAGTCCGGCAAATATAGCACCGATAGAGGCGGCAATATGCACCCAGGCATTATGCTCTTCTTGCACCAGCCAGCGCAAGCCGCGGCCAGCAAAGACGAAACTCTTCAACCGCCCTCGAACGGTAAAGCGCGCTCCCGATTCGGACGCTTGGCGTATGTCTGTCATGCGAAGTATCCGAATGGCGTGGTTGCAGTTGTCGGCCCGAAGGTCGCACTTTGCTGCTCACGAGCCAATGGCATTGGCAATTTTTTGCCGTGAAGGGTGGCACGGCGACGAACTGGCCCAACCGCACCCCGCTTCCATCCTAATTCATCGTGCTGGCAGCCGTTGCCTGACATCAAAAAGGGCAGGAGGCCGAAACCCCCTGCCCTTTCGTTTCCAACGCGATCGCGCGCCTTAGCGGCTCAGGCGAGCAGCTTTTCGCGGGCGATCTTGTCCTTCCAGACTTGCGGGGCGAGGGTGTGGACGTTGTTGCCGTCCGAATCGACGGCGACCGTTACCGGCATGTCTTCGACCGTGAATTCGTAGATCGCTTCCATGCCCAGGTCCGCGAAGCCGACGACGCGGGACTGTTTGATCGCACGGGCGACGAGATAGGCCGCGCCGCCCACTGCCATCAGATAGGCCGATTTGTGGTTGGCGATCGACTGGGTCGCCGCCGGGCCGCGCTCCGACTTGCCGACGCTGGCGAGCAGGCCAAGGTCGAGCATGGTGTCGGAGAACGAGTCCATGCGGGTCGCGGTGGTGGGGCCGGCGGGGCCGACCACTTCGTCGCGCACAGGATCGACCGGGCCGACATAGTAGATCACCCGGCCCTTGAAATCGACCGGCAGTTCCTCGCCCTTGGCCAGCATATCGGCGATGCGCTTGTGCGCGGCGTCGCGGCCAGTCAGCATCTTGCCGTTGAGCAGCAGGCGGTCGCCTTGCTTCCAGCTTTGCACTTCCTCGGACGTGAGCGTGTCGAGGTTGACCTTCTTGGCCTCGGCGCTGGGCGCCCAGTGGACTTGCGGCCACTCGTCCAGCTTGGGCGTCTCCAGATAGCTGGGGCCGGAGCCGTCGAGGGTGAAGTGCGCGTGGCGGGTGGCGGCGCAGTTGGGGATCATCGCCACCGGCTTGCCCGCGGCATGGCACGGCCAGTCGAGGATCTTGACGTCGAGGATGGTGGCCAGGCCGCCCAGCCCTTGCGCGCCGATGCCCAGCGCGTTGACCTTGTCGAAAATCTCGATGCGCAGCGCCTCGATATCGTTCTGGGGGCCGCGCAGCTTGAGCTGGGCCATGTCGATCGGCTCCATCAGGCTTTGCTTGGCCAGCTTGACGCAATGTTCGGCAGTGCCGCCGATGCCGATGCCCAGCATCCCCGGCGGGCACCAGCCGGCGCCCATCTGCGGCAGCATCTCGACCACCCAGTCGACGATCGAATCGCTGGGGTTCATCATCTTGAACTTGGACTTGTTCTCCGACCCGCCACCCTTGGCCGCGACATCGACGGAGATCTTCGATCCCGGCACCATGCTGACCGACAGCACGCACGGGGTGTTGTCCTTGGTGTTGCGGCGGGTGAAGGCGGGGTCGGCCAGGACCGAGGCGCGCAGGCGGTTCTCTGGGTGGTTGTACGCGCGGCGCACACCATCATCGACCACGTCCTGCAGCGAACGATCGCTTTCCAGGCGGCAGTTCTGGCCCCATTCGATGAACACGTTGACGATGCCGGTGTCCTGGCAGATCGGGCGGTGACCCTCGGCGCACATGCGGCTGTTGGTCAGGATCTGCGCGATCGCGTCCTTGGCTGCGGGGCCTTGTTCCGCCTCATAGGCATCGCCCAGCGCGCGGATGTAATCCATCGGGTGGTAGTAGCTGATATACTGCAAAGCATCCGCGACGGACTCGATCAGATCCTCTTCGCGAATAGTCACCATGTCGGCCATCGTCTGAACGCTCCCGTGTTCGCAAGGCAGGTTACCGCCCCTGTACGCATCGTGTTACCCGTCGCGCGCGCGTGGCGCCCGGGTTCTTGCCCAAAGCGCGCCATAGTCTGGGGAAAGCGCATCGTCAAAGCACCGAATTCAATCGACAGGCGACTTCAAAGCCCTTGGCCTCGCGGGTGGGTTCGCCTAGAAGCAGGCTCGGAAATACGTCATCCGTGAAGCGTGGCCGGCACGCCCTGCCCCCGACTTTCGCAGATCATGAGGGAACTGCAAACAATGACCCTGACCGAGGCATCGGACGCCCACGTCGCCGCCGATTCCGCTGCGGCTGCACGCCGGGCAATGATCGTCAGCCAGTTGCGCACCAGCGGCGTCAACGAGCCGCGCATATTGGCCGCGATGGCCAGCGTCGCCCGCGAAGACTTCGTGCCTGCCGCCATGCGCGAGGCTGCCTATATCGACCGCGCGATCCCGCTGGGCGAAGGCCGCTTTCTCGCCGCTCCGCTAGTCCAGGGCATGATGCTGTCCGAAGCGAACCCTTCCGCGCAGGACAAAGTGCTGCTGGTGGGTGACGGCGCCGGATATCTGGCAACGCTGCTGCGCGGCATGGTCGGATCGCTCGATGCGGTGGCTCCGGCAGAGGTGGCCAGCCTTGGTGCGGCGGGCGAATATACCCTGATCGTGATCGACGGCGCGATTGAGGAACTGCCCGAAGCACTCGGCGCGCAACTGGTCGATGGTGGCCGCCTGGTCACAGGCCTGGTCGTGCGCGGCGTCACCCGCCTTGCCACGGGCCTCAAGGCGGCCGGCGCCGTGTCGCTGCTGCCTCTCGCCGAGATCGGCATCCCCACCCTGCCGGAGTTCGCAGCGCCGAAACGCTGGAGCTTCTGAATATGAGCCGTTCGGCGCAGCGGGGCAGGCTGCTCGCGACGGCAACCTTGTTGATGGCAAGCATCGCAGGGGGCATCGCACCCGCGCTGGCGGATACCCTGCGCGAAGCGCTGGTCAGCGCGTACCAGACCAACCCCACGCTCGAAGCCGCGCGCGCCCAGCAGCGCGCGACGGACGAGAACGTGCCGATCGCCCGCGCCTCAGGCCTTCCCTCCGCCAACGCTACGGGAACCTATACGCGTTCGCTCAAGCCCAATCCGTTGTCGACCCAGTACGACAATTCGCTCAGCGCAGACGTCAACCTGTCCGTGCCGATCTATTCCGGCGGCGGCGTGAAGAACCGGATCAAGGCCGCGAAAATCCGCGTCGAGGCGGGCCAGGCAGACTTGCGCGGCAGCGAAAGCTCGCTGTTCTCGCAAGTGGTCGGCGCCTACATGGACGTGATCCAGAACGAGGCGATCGTCGGCCTCAACCGCAAGAACGTGGCGGTACTGGAAACCAACCTTCAAGCCTCCAAGGATCGGTTCGAGATCGGCGATCTCACCCGCACCGACGTTGCCCAGTCGCAATCGCGCCTCGCAGTGGCGCAGGGCGATGCGCTCTCGGCACAAGCCAACCTCGCCTCCGCGCGTGAGACGTATATCCAACTCATGGGTCATGCACCCGGAGCCCTGGAAGCGCCGCCGCCGCTGCCCGGCCTGCCCGCCAATGCCGACGATGCCGTGCGCGTCGCGCTGGACAGCAATCCCGATATCCTGGCCGCCCGTGCCCGCACCCGCGCGGCGGACAAGGATATCGACACCGCTGGCGCCTCTCGCCTGCCCCAGCTCAGCTTGTTCAGCTCGGGCAATTACACCAATTACCTTAATTCGCTGGGCGGCGTCTCGGCGGAGCTTTACCCGCAATCGGGCTCTTCGGCACAAGCGGGCGTGCAGCTTTCGATCCCGATCTTCCAGGGCGGCCTGCCCGCCGCGCAACGCCGCCAGGCGCAGGCCACCGCCTCGCAGACGATGGAGCAGGAAATCGAGACCGAGCGCAGCGTGATCGCGCAAGTCCGCTCGGCGTACACCTCGTATATGGCGGCGAACAAGCTGATCGAAAGCTCGCAGACCGCGGTCGATGCCAGCTCGCTCAGCCTCGAAGGGGTGCGCGCGGAAAACTCGGTGGGCAATCGCACCGTGCTCGACATCCTCAATGCCGAGCAGGAATTGCTGAACGCGCAAGTCGATCTGGTGAAGGCGCGGCGCAATGCCTACGTCGCCGGCTTCACCTTGCTCGCGGCGATGGGCCGGGCCGAAGGGCGCGATCTCAACCTGGACAGCAACATCCTGTACGATCCGCAAGGCAATTACGACCGGGTAAAAGGCAAGTTCTTCGACTTCGACGACGATCCGGCGCCAGTCGTGAAATCGACGCGTACCGTTGACACGCCGGTGCAGGACGGCGAGATTCCAAAGTCGCAGGAGCCCTGATCGCTGATTCGGGATAATTGATCGTGCGCCGCGCTTTGTTCTAAGAGGGCCAGCGCGGAAACAGGGCCAACGAGGTTAACGTCATAATGCGCCAGAACGGTGAGCCGTCGGTCGAGGAGATTCTCCAGTCGATCAAACACGTCATCGCGCGCGACAACCGCGTCGGAGCCCGCATCGAACGCCCGCGCACGACTGCGCCCGATCAGCAAGTCCCAGCATTCGACGATACGGCTGACGAGGACGACGTGCTCGATCTCGAAGAATCCGCGCAGATCGTAACGCCAGAACACGACGACGCCGACGAGCCCGCGCTGGTCAATGCCGGCGCTCGCAACTCGATGCGCGAATCGCTGGCGGCGCTGGCGATGCTGTCCGAACCTGGCGTTGCCCCGCAGATCGTCCGCTCAGGCGAAACTTCGCTCGAACAACTGACCCGCGAACTGCTGCGTCCGGCGCTGGCTGAATGGCTGGACAAGAACCTGCCGCCGATGGTCGAGCGGCTCGTCGCTGCCGAAATCTCCCGCATCGTCGGCAAGAAGGGCTGACCCAGGTCTGGACCCAGGCCTGCGCGCACCCTACCTCGCGGTAATGCCCAGACCCGATCCCGCGCTGCTCAATCCGGCGCGCTACCCCTTCTCATGCGCCATCACCCCGCGTTTCGGCGATCTTGACGTCAATTTGCACGTCAACAACGTCGCGATGGCGGGATTTTTAGAAGATGGCCGCGTCCGTTTCCATCACGCCAGCGGCTATCGCAGCAGCCTCAACGATCTGTCGTCGATGATCGCCAGCAACGCGATCGAATACCTCGATGAGGTCCACTACCCCGACGCGGTGGACGTACATTGCGCCATCGAAACGCTGGGCCGGACCAGCCATACCGTCATCCAGCTCGTGACCCAGCACGGGCGCATCGCCGTATTCGCCCGCGCGGTCATGGTCGGAGTGGGACCGCAAGGGCCGACCCCGCTGCCCCCCGCCTTCGTAACCAACGCCACCGAATGGATGCTGCGCCCATGACCACCTCATCGAAGGACATCGCCCAGGCCCGCGAGGCGTTCGCCAAGACCGGCAGCGACGACATCGCCCGCCACATCTTCATTTGCGCAGAACCGCAGAAGGGCGAATGCTGCAGCCGCGCGGTGGGCGAAGCCTCATGGAAGTACCTCAAGAAGCGGCTCAAGCAGCTC
Source organism: Novosphingobium sp. Rr 2-17 (assembly GCF_000272475.1). Taxonomy (GTDB): domain Bacteria; phylum Pseudomonadota; class Alphaproteobacteria; order Sphingomonadales; family Sphingomonadaceae; genus Novosphingobium. Next base: position 2,732 of record NZ_AKFJ01000088.1, on the reverse strand, counting down.
GGCCTCGATGGCCCCAAGACGCAGACCGGCGGCGGTGTCGGGCGAACCAAGGCGGACTGCCTGCGCATCTGCGTCGCCGGCCCGATCGCGGTCGTCTGGCCGGACGGCGTGTGGTATCATTCCTGCACGCCCGAAGTGCTGGAAGAGATCATCCAGCAGCACTTGATCGGCGGCCAGCCCGTAGAGCAATACCGCCTGCAAGCGCCGGAGGGGTGACTGCGCGTTCAGGGATCGCTTGGCTAATGCCCTGCCAGGGCACCGTCATACGACCCGCCCAACTCTAACCCTCGCTCTTATCCTTGGGATCAATCACCGATTCGTCATGGCCGGTTCCGCTGGACAGAAACACCAGCCCCATGAGCGCAGACGCCAGCAGCATCGTGAAGCCCACGCCCAGCGCCGTCGCGATGTAAAAGTGGATCGAGACGGTTCCATTCGAGCGGTACAACGCGATCATCGCCGTGATCACCAGCCCCAAGGTCAACACCATCATCCAGCGCATGATCCGCAAGTAACGCGCCCAGGCATGCACCGCCTTTTGAGGATCATCGAGAGGCGAGCGCCGTTTCATTCCGCGTTATGTGCGCCTTAGGGCACTCTCTCGCAAGGCCTGGCCTCTCACAAGGGCCGGGGCGCTCGCGCGGTCTGCATTGCCCTGATGTTGCGACGATGTAGCGAAGCCGCTTGGCCTGTGATACTCTGCCTGTGGGGCAAACCACAAAATAGGGGCCTCCGCACAGCACTGGGCGAAACCACTTGGGAGAGTACGACGATGACCATTGGACGTATTATTCAAGGCCGCGGGCCAGTAGTGACCTGCGATGCCTCCGCCACCGTTCGCGAAGCGGCTGATCTCCTCGCCGACCGCCGGATCGGCGCCTTGCCGGTGACCCAGCACGGGCAGATTGCCGGCATCTTTTCCGAACGCGATGTCATCTACCGCCTGCGCCAATTCGGCGCCGACGTGCTGGACATGCCGATCGGCGACGTCATGACCACTCCGCCCGTCACGGTCGACCCCGACACGTCGGTGATGGCCGCGCTCTCGCTGATGACCCGCCGCCGCATCCGCCACTTACCGGTGGTGGACCGAGGCGGGATGATCGGCTTCGTCTCGATCGGCGATCTGGTGAAGTACCGGATCGACAAGATCGAAACCGAAGCCGCCGCCATGCGCGACTATATCCAGATGGCCTGATCGCACTTCGCCGATTGCGACACCCGATGCGCCGCGCGGCGCACCTTGTGGTGTGACCTGCGCGGGCCTACATCGTCAAACATGGACCAAGCGCTAGACACCGCCGTGACTCTCAGTTCGTCCGCCGCTGCGCGGGTGGCCGCGATCGCTCAGAAGCAAGGCAAACCCGCGATCCTGCGGCTTGCCGTCGAAGGTGGCGGTTGCTCCGGCTTCCAATACCGCTTCGAGCTTGCCGATGGCCCCGAGGCAGACGACTCCGTGGCAGAGACCAATGGCGTGAAACTGTTGGTGGACTCGGTCAGCCTCGATCTGGTCCAGGGCTGCATCGTCGATTTCGTCGAGTCGCTGGGCGGTGCGGCGTTCAAGGTTGAGAACCCCAATGCGGCCTCGGGCTGCGGATGCGGGTCGAGCTTTAGCGTTTAAAGGTAGAGAAGATTCTGGGGCCATCGCCCCAGACCCCGGAATTGGCGGCGTTTGGTGTAGCCTCTACGGACGCGCCGTCGTGCCAGTCATGATTGCGGCGAAGCCGCCTTCAATCCGCGCCATCGGGCGCTGACTTCCCTACACGCGCACATCAAAAGTAATGGGGGTGTAGGGGGGCTAAGCCCCCCTGCGTCTTTTGCCATCCCAAACCTGACGCGCCCACCTTGACGCACCGCCTACCCCCGCCGAAAAGGCGCGGATGAAGATCGCCACTTACAACATCAACGGCGTCAAGGCGCGCCTGCCTCGCTTGCTCGAATGGCTGGAGGAAACGCGGCCGGCGGTAGCGTGCCTGCAGGAGATCAAGTCTCAAGACGAAGGCTTCCCGATCGCCGAGTTCGAGAAGCTGGGCTACAAAGGCATCTGGCATGGCCAGAAGGGCTTTAACGGCGTCGCGATCCTGGCCGATGGCGAAATGCCGGTCGAGGTTCGGCGCGGCCTGGAGGGCGAGCCCGAGGACGAGCATTCGCGCTATCTGGAGGCGGACGTGTTCGGGGTGCGGGTGGTGTGCATCTATCTGCCCAACGGCAACCCGGTGCCCGGCCCCAAGTTCGATTACAAACTGCGCTGGATGGAACGCCTGCGCCGCCGCATGGAGCAGATCCGCGCCGAGGAAGTGCCGGCGATCGTCACCGGGGACTACAACGTGATCCCGACAGACCGCGACGTGTGGGCGCCCGCGGCGATGGCGGCGGATGCACTGATGCAGCCGGAATCGCGTGCGGCGTACTATCGCTTGCTCGGTGATGGCTGGACCGACGCGATCGCCACTCACAATCCGCAAGGCGGGGTGTGGACGTTCTGGGACTACCAGGCCGGTGCCTGGCAGCGCGACCACGGCTTTCGCATCGACCATGCTTTGCTCTCACCCGAACTGGCCGATCGGCTGGTCGCCTGCGGCGTCGACAAGGCGCATCGTGGGCGGGAGAAAGCCAGCGACCATACGCCGGTGTGGGTGGAATTGCGCGCTTAGCGCTCGATCCAACATTCATCATTGCAAGCGCAGCGAAGCAATCCGGGGCAGTTTGATGCCGCCCTGGATTGCTTCGCT
>NZ_AKFJ01000087.1 GCF_000272475.1 Novosphingobium sp. Rr 2-17 | reverse complement strand
AACGGCAGCCCAATATCCATCGACGTCCAGCGCCAGAGGCACCGGCACGACGCACAACGCGGAGATCAGCATCAGCAGCTTGCGCGTACGGTTTGCGCTGGCTCCCCGTGCCAGCATCTTACTCGCGGAGAAGCCGGCCAGCAGCGAGCCGGCCGCCGACTCGCAGTATGCCAGTGCCAGCGGCAGGCCCATCTGCGTGCCCGAAAGGCCGAACTGGCGGTGAAAGTAGTCTGGCATCCAGAACAACATAAGCCACCAGGTCGCATCGGATAGCACTTTGGCGACTGCGATGGTCCAGGTCCGACGTTCCATCAGGAATGCCTTGTCTCCGGTGACCACATCGCCCGGCAGCGTGGGCGCCCGGTCATCGAAGTCCACCCCGCGCGATGCCGCGAACCAAGCGAGCACCCAGACCAAGCCTACAACCCCTGCCCCCACAAAGGCCGCGCGCCAGCCCCATACGGCCGCCACCAGCGGGATCGCCAGCGGTGCAAGGATCGCTCCTAGGCTGTTCATGGCATTGGAAAGCCCGAACCCGATGGAGCGCAAATTAGACGGAAAAATCGTGGCAATGGTCTTGACGTTGGAGGGAGTGCCCATTGCTTCGGTTGCCCCAAGGCCGATGCGGCACAGCACGAACTGAGAGAAGCTGTTTGCCCAACCGTGCGTCATCGCCATGATTGACCATGCGCCGACGCCCACGGCATTGGCCCACTTCGCGCCGAGCCGATCCACCAACCAGCCGGCGGCAAGGAAGCCTGCCGCCGCGCCGCCCTGGAACCAGGCAGCAAGGGTGCCGTAATCGTCGTCGCTCCAGCCAAGGTCTGTCGCGATCGCCGGCTTCAGAACCGAGATGATCTGCCGGTCGATCAGATTGAGAACGCCTGCTGTCAATGCGAGCCCGAATAGCAGCCAGCGGCGGCGCGACGACAGGATCATGTGGGGTAAATGCCGGCTCGAACGGGGAAATGCATGGTGGGCCTATGCTTTGGGCGTTGTGAGCTAGCCGCCTTTGAGCTGGGCTGCGAGCAAGTTTTTCTAATACGACGGAGCCGGCTTTCGTGCTGTGATTGCAATCCAAGGCGTGGCAGCGCCGCCATAGCTGGTGCCAGCATATTCGATCGACGACAGTATTTGCCACGACCCCGATGACGAATAGGTTTCGATCAGCGCTTGCGGGTCGGGATAGTTGTAATAGCGATCGAGGTGGTCGCGCCCTGCCGCGCCTCCGGTCTTAAAGTTAGCAAAGAACAACCCGCCTGGCTTAAGCGCCTCAAACACCAGTGCGAGCACCGTCCCCAATGCGAGCTCGGGTGCATGGAGCAGGCTGGCGTGCGCCCAGACGCCTTCATAGACGCCGCTATCTGCCAATTCGTCGAACCGCATGACCCTGACTGGTCGCTTCAATCGCTTCTGGGCTTCGGCGGCCATTGCCGGCGATCCGTCAGTAGGATCGACCTCGAACCCACCGGCGAGCAAAATTTCGGTGTCTCTGCCGCTGCCGCAGCCAAGATCAAGAACACGCGCACCCGCTGGCAAGAGCTTTATGAATCCGTCGAGCCGTCGGATCACGCCATCCTTTGTATTGGCCGCTAGGAAGCGGCTTCGCGGTTGTAAAATTGGAGTGTCGTTTCGTCGAAAGCCCATGGTTTATCATCGGGGCAATCCCAGGGTTCGATATTGAGTTGCGGCCAACAGGATCGCCACCGCGCCACCTTACCATCGTAAATCGCTTGCGTGATTTGTGTTTTGTTCGGCCGTACCGTGCAGCTCAGTAGATCATCCAAGCCGAAGGGCGCGAAGATCGAGAGGCCCGCAGCATCAGGTCGGATCGCCAGCGCGCCCGCTGTCGTGGGGAATGTGGAAATGGCATGTTCGCTCGATTGATATGGCGCGATCGGATAGCCGAACTTCGCCTCATACCAGAGATGGACCCGGGCCTCGTTCTTGGCGTCGATCCATAGCGGCAGATCGGGAAACAGGCCTCGTATACGCGCCGCTTCGCGCGCCTCGCCTTCTTCCGACAGATCGGCATCATCGAAATAGACCAGATCGATGTCGGCAAGCCCATATTCCGGAGACAGGCCGAAAGCGACGTTCCATGCCGTTTGCGCGATGGCGCTACCCGAGAGCCAGCAATCAGGTAGGTCGATGGAGGTCCAGCGATCCAGGATCGTGCTAAGGATCGGGCTCGCCGCCACGATCGCGCGTAGGCTGCTATGCGCTGTGGAAGTCATGGGTTCGCCTGCTCTATCAGCCAATCCCGCAGCGCCGAGATGAGGCGCTCGTTACGAGGGGACGTGCGATGGACGAAATAATAGCCCTCTGACAATTGGATCGGATCGGCCAGGCTATGGAGCTGCCCGCCGCGACATGGTTTCCGATATAGGCGAGGTCCATCATCGCTACGCCGGCCCCTGACAGCGCAGCGTCGAGGGCTTGCGCGCGCGTGTCCACGATCAATTCTTTGTCGGAAGGCATGTTCGGCATTTTGGATTGGCCCCACCACGTCGGCCAGTCGCGATATCGCGACCGTGCCCGGATGATCGTTGCGTCCGCGATATCAATGATCGTCGGCATAGCTATGGGAACCAGGGTTTCCCGAAACAGAAGCGTGGCGTTTAGCCCAGGCCACTCTCCTCGGCCGTGACGGATCGCACAGTCGAACGCTTCATCATTAAGATCAACGGCCCGCCGTGTCGTAGAGATGGCGAGCATCATATCCGGGTGCCTTGCCTGAAGTGCGCTGATGCGCGGGAGGAGCCAATGGGAGGCGAATGTCGCCACGGTGCTGATCCGAATTTGCATCCGGCGCTGATGCAGAGGTTCAACAGCGGCCTCGATCCGTTCAATGGCATCGCCCATTGCGGCAAGCAGCGCTTCGGCATCGTCCGTCAGCCCGGAGCTTCTTCCTTCCTTACGGAGCAGCCTGACGCCGAGTTGGCCTTCCAAATCGGCAATACGGTGCGATATGGCCGAGCGCGTCACGCCGAGTTCGGCGGCAGCAGCGGTCAAGCTGCCGGCGCGCGCGAGCTTCGACAACGCATGCAGTCCCTTCATGGATGGCAGCAATCCAGCGCCCATTATGATCCGTCGCCAAGGGTGAGGTTATTTCACGGGTTCCGGCAACGGATTAGGTTATGGTCGCTGAAACACCAGCGGAATCTATGATGGAAGCAGACTATTTTGGGCAGCTTGCCCGATACAATAGATGGGCCAATGCTCGTCTCTATGGTGCCGTTGCGGCACTCCCCGACGAAGCATATAGGCGGCCGATCGGGCTGTACTTTGGTAGTTTGCACGGCACGCTCAACCACCTTCTGGGCGTGGACCGACTATGGTTGAAGCGCCTTACCGGCGAGGGAGAACATCCTGATCGGCTCGATGCGATTGTTCATGATAATTTGCATGACCTGGCTCAGGCGCGCGTAGTGGAAGACGAACGGATCATCGCCGTGGTGAGCGGTTATGACGCCTCAACACTCAGCAGGCGGCATACGTACCACACCACGTCGGGGCAACCGCAGGAACAGGTGCTTGCTGACATCCTCCTGCATTTTTTCAACCATCAGACCCATCATCGCAGCCAGGCTCATACCGGCTTGTCGATCGTCACCGGAGCCGAACCCCCGTCTCTCGACCTTCTCGCGTTCCAGCGCGGCGCGCCGGCACCTGACCTATCTAACCTGCCTGATTAGCCCGTAGGCAAAGCGTCGATTTTGCCGGAGTGTAGGTGCCAGATAACGTCTGGCGGAACAGGCAGTTGAAGCGCCTGCTCTTTCCGCACGCCGAGATATGTTCCCCGGATGATCCGGCCCAATAGCCCATGCGAGACGGCGATCACGGTGCCATTCAAACCTGCCAGCCAGTCTTGGACCCGCTCAACGGCGGCGTCGTAAGTCTCTCCATCCAGCGACCTGAAGAACCAATCGAAGGGAGACGAGCCGTCCAGCAACCCTGGCCAACCGGCATCGATGTCGATGGGGGTCAGGCCGTCCCAAGAGCCGATCGAAACCTCGCGCAATCTGTGTTCGATCCGCGTATCAATTGCGCCACGAAGATGCGGCGTGATGAGGGCGGCGGTTTCGCGTGCCCGTCCGAGCGAGCTCACATGTAGGTGAGGCCCTTCTGTCTCTTGCAGTATCTCGGCTAGTGCACGACCGATATGGTCGGCTTGCGCGCGCCCCTTGGTCGTAAGCTGCGAATCCAGCGCGCCCTGGAAACGCCCCTCCGCATTCCAAGTTGTTTCGCCGTGGCGAATGAGAAAGACCTCGCAAGCCATCCTATCGCCAGCGATACTCGATTACCCGATGGCCGTATCTAGGATGGATCGTTTCGACACCCGGTGTCAGGCCTTCACGCTGATAAAACTTGCCGGCTCGGCCATTCCGAGCCGTAGTGAGATGGAATCCCGCAGGCATTTGAAGCTTCGCATGATCCAGTAATTGCTTGCCGATCCTCTGCCCCTGAAACGCAGGCGCGATGAAGAGCTGTTCGATGCAATTTCCATGGGTAGCGATAAATCCAGCCATATCCGGTCCTCGCAGTGCCACGTTCACGACCCAGCCCTTGGCGAGTTCATTTGGCCACCTCTCCCGGAGATCTTCGAGCGTCACGGGCGAAGAAATTCCCGTGGAGCGCCAGCTATCGAGCCAGATAGCGGTGACGGCATCAAGGTCCGGGTCGCGATAAGGTCTTATGATCGCGATCATCGGCTTCCATCCGCCCTTTCGCCAAGAAACGCATCTTCCGCGCTATAATCGAACAGATCATAGGGGTAGCTGGCAAGGATCGGGAATTGAGATTGCCAGTCCTCGCCGGCCTTCGCGTTAGTAAGGTCGTCACATATCGAGCCCACCGCTTCGGCATAGGTCGTGACCGGCCTGTATCCTAACTCCACCGCCGCGCTGTCGTCGAGCACGAACGGTCGCGGCACGGACCAGGGCGTGCGCCCGATCTTCGCTGGGAAGGTGTCGCTGGCTAGTGGCACAAACTTGCCCGCATAGCTCATGTGTCGCGCGATCGCGGAGCCGAGCTCGGCGACGCTCAGCGCCGCGGGGTCGGCGATGTTCAGGATGCGGGTGCTCGGCCGATCGAGGGCCACGCGGACCAGCTCGGCGATGTTAAGCACGGATGAGGTATGAAAGCGGCTCTTCCCCTCATAGGCCACCGGTATCGCCTGACGACCATCCAATATGCGTTTGACGAACCACCATTCGCGGGGATGGATGGAGCCGGGGCCGTGGATCGCGGCGGGACGCAGGATCGTGACTGGCACTGTGGCTTTGTCGAGCAACAGATTCTCCAGGGCAACCTTGCGTGTCGAATAGGTCGCGTCACCAGGCACAACCGTTGGCTGCGTCTCGGCAATCGGATCAGGGAGTTCAGGAAAGCCGTTTTGTGCGGCCTCGTCGAGCGCCCGCCCTTCATCGTCCCTGTACACGCTGGACGACGACACGACCACCAGCGCGCCGACGCTGCGCTGCACGTCAAGGAGCTGTTGGCCTTCAGCGGGGCTATATGCCGTCACGTCGATCAGCGCATCGGCACCATCGCCCAGAACGCGGGCCAACTCGCCTGGGCTTTCCCGGTCAAGCGCCACGAACTTTGCGCCCAAGGCGGTGAGTTCCGCTGGTGGCGAGCGCAGGCCCCGAGAGGCGATCGACACAATCCATCCGGCAGCGAGCAGGTTGCTGGCTACCGCACGGCCAATTTGACCTGTTCCACCGAGGATGAAGGCATGACGTGGCAAGCAGGTCTCCCTATCGAGCTGGTCCGTGTCAGACTTTTAGCCCGCGATCACCGACAACATGAACATAGACTTCCTCCAGGCTGGGCCGGGAGGTGTTGACGCTGGTCACACCCTGCTCAACAAGCAGGGCGAGAACGCTGCGCACAATGGCAGAATCTGCCACTTCCACGCGGAACCCAGCGGGAAGAACCGGCTTCACCGACACAACGCCGGGCAGGCCTTTGACAGCCTCTGCGATCCGTTCGTCCCCCTCGAAATCGATGCGCTCATGCTGGGAAACAAGCCGGCTGAGCGATTCCGGCGTTTCAACCGCCAGCAGACGGCCATGGTCGATCAGCGCCACTCGGTCGCACACAGCTTCCGCCTCCGCCATGTCGTGGGTGGTGAGCAGAATGGTGCGACCTTCGCCACGCAGCTCGCCAATCAGCGCGCGGAAGTCTCGGGCGGCGATCGGGTCCATGCCGATCGTGGGCTCGTCCAGGAATAGGACCTGTGCATTCCCAACCAGCCCGCGCGCGAGGTGCAGGCGCTGCTTCATCCCGCGCGAATAGGTTTCAACCCGGTCGTCGGCGCGGGTCGCGAGGCCGACGCGGTCGAGCAGGGCGGGCACCTTGCGCCGTGCCTCCTCCACCGACACGCGGTAGAGTGCGGCCCAATAGTCGAGAGTCTGGCGCGCGGTCAGTTTCGGGTACAGTCCCTTGTCGCCGCCGAAGACGATGCCGATCGCAGCGCGTACAGCAGCGGTTTCGCGCACGACATCATGGCCAAGGACAAAGGCCTGTCCCTCGCTGGGCAGCAATATGGTCGAGAGGATGCGGACGAGTGTCGTCTTGCCCGCACCGTTGGGGCCGAGCAGGCCGCGAACTTCGCCGCGTTCGATGGAGAGGGAAAGTCCCTCCAACGCGCGGACGCCGCCAGCATAGACTCTGCCCAGAGTCCTTGTTTCTACCGCCGTCATGCCCGTCCCATCTAACCAAATTCAACCGACCCATCGCGCCGCCCGCGTTCCGCCATGCGATCGATCGCCAGGAGCGCGAGGACCAGCCAGAATGCGGCGACAGCCACCTCCTGCCCCAGTTCGTACAGGATTACGGCCGCCGGGCCGTCCGCCATCATCAGCCGGATTGCGGCGACACCATGGGTGCATGGCAGGATCGCCGCGATCCATTGCACCGGCGCTGGCCAGAAGCTGACGGGGACGGACACGCCGCAAAATGCGATAATCGCGGTCGTCAGCAGGTTGATAAGGATGTTGCGCAGCGCGGGCACCGCGCCTGCCAGTGCGCCGAGGAACACCGACAGACAGAATGTGCCGATCGACAGCAGCACCACGCCCACCGGCGCGAGCAGCAGTCCGTGCAGCGGCGGCCGCCACCCGAAAGCCAGGATCAGCATGGCGAACGTGGCGGCGGACGACCCTAGCCAGTGAAATATCCATACCGCCATCCGTCCGATTGTCGTGGGTGCGAGGCTGGCGGGAGAGGCGACCAGCAGCGGATAGACGCCGTCCCACCTATCCCACACGGCGGCGGCGATGGCGAAGGTGCCGACACCCGCGACGGCCGCATTGCCTATCAATAGATAGTCGAGCTGCTGTGGCGATCCGGTCAGCCGGCCCATCAGTACCCATATGGCCGCGCTCGTAAGGATGCGCGCCAGCCAACCGAAGTTCCATGTCCGCCAGGTCCAGAACATCTGAAAGTCGCGGATGCCGACCAGAAAGGCGTGGCGCATGATGCGGATGTTGCTCATGTCAGTGATAGCGTCCCGTCGCTGCGCAGTCGGCTCAGCATCCGCCCGATCACCAACATTCCGATCAAGCCCGTCGCCAGCCCTAGCCCGACGGTTGCGCCCAAACGCAGCGCCGCATCTTCGACAGGCCCTGGTCTCAGCGTATCGCGCACCAATCCAGCGGCCCAGTAGAAGAAGGTGAGCGGCGCAAAGGGTTGAAGCCATACGGGCAGAAAATTTACTGGGACCAGCACCCCGCCCAGCAGATAGAAAGGCCCATTCACGGCATGTTGAAAGGTGCGGGTCGTGCCCGCCAACCCCAACAGCGCGGTGAACAGCAACGCTGTCCCGGTGCTGGCGATGACAGTCGCGAGGAGCGTCGCCGCAAGCAGTCCACCATGGACGATCGGCACATGCACGCCGAAAACACCCCAGGCGATCAACCACCCTTCCGCAAATCCGAGGATGCCGAGCGCAGTAAGCACACCCACTCGCCCGAGCAGAATGACGGCATAGGAGGCCGGGCTGGCTACGATGATATCCAGCAATTGTTGGCGTCGATCCATGGAGACGACTTCGCCCGCGACGAAGAACCCCATCTGTCCGATGGTCATCAGCAGCGATGCGCTGAGGGCCAAGGGCGCCAGATCGGCTCGACCAGAATGGAGGAGGATCGCCATCGATGGCAGGGTCAGCAGCGGAATGACGAGGACCGGTAGCAGATCCTCGATATTATGGCGCGTCAACGCCAGCTGCATTCTGCCTGCGGCCAGTAGCAATCTTAACGTCAATGCACAGCTTCCCCCAATAGACTGCACAGTTAGTTTCAGATGGTCGCATTCTTCAAATTGATAATGCTCAACTGATTATGATCCACGTTAAACCGGCTAACCTGCTAGCACGGAATTACGTCAGAACGTCCGCTGCTTCATGAGCATTTGTTTGCCGCAAAGGTGTTGAACAAATACAAAGTTCCAAGTGGTCGTCACGACCGGCAGCCGCATCGCCTGTCAGGCTACAAATGGGGAAAGATCAACGATGGATGTACTCGTTACCGGCGGCTCCTTGTTTGTCAGCGCCGCCATCGTTCGACATTTTGCGGCCTTGGGCGATCATGTCTCGGTCCTCAATCGCGGCAATCGACGGTCGGCAGGTGCGAACGAACAAATTACGGTAGATCGGAACGATTCTGACGCTGTAAGGACAGCGCTTCGCGATAGGCGTTTCGATCTCGTAGTCGACGCCACCTGCTATCACCGTCGCCAAGCAGAGATACTGATCCAAGCTGTAGAAGGGCGGGCGCGGCGCATCGTGATGATCTCCAGCGCATCGGTGTATCGTGAGCGCAGCAGCTCACCGCCTAACCCAAGTTGAACACCCGTTT
>NZ_AKFJ01000086.1 GCF_000272475.1 Novosphingobium sp. Rr 2-17 | reverse complement strand
CTCCGCTCCCTTCGCCTGAGCCAACATTCAAGCCACGCATTCCAACAGGCCCGGCTTCTGCACGCAGGAGCCGGGCATTTGTTTTTCCAAAGATTAAGGGGCGGTAGCCAAGCCTGGCATTGACGGGCTGGGACCACCACCGCAGAACGCTCCCGAGTCATGATCGGCCAGGATGGCCGGCGGAGGAGAGGGCGGAGCGCATGCATAGACTGATCTGGATCGCCATGGCCCTGGCCGCCACTGTCGCGCTGGTTACCCTGGGCATTTCGCGCGACGAGCCAGTGAACGCGCTGTGGATCATCGTTGCGGCAGTGTGCTCGTTCTTTGTCGCCTACCGCTTCTACGCCTTGTACATCGCACGGCACGTCCTGCGGCTCGATCCTTCACGGCCGACCCCGGCGCATTATCGTGCTGACGGGCTGGACTATGTCGCGACCGACCGTCGAGTGCTGTTTGGCCACCATTTCGCGGCGATCGCCGGCGCTGGCCCGCTCGTAGGCCCGGTGCTCGCTGCGCAGATGGGCTACCTGCCCGGAACCTTATGGATCATCTTCGGCGTGGTGCTGGCAGGCGCGGTGCAGGATTTCATGATTCTGTTCATCTCCATGCGCCGCGATGGGCGCTCGCTGGGCGAACTGGTGCGCATGGAGATGGGGCAGGCTGCGGGCGTGGTTGCGCTGGTCGGTGCGTTCCTGATCATGGTGATCATCCTGGCGGTGCTGGCACTGATCGTCGTCAAGGCGCTTGCCGAAAGCCCGTGGGGCTTGTTCACCGTGGCAGCGACGATCCCCTTGGCGATCCTGATGGGGGTTTACACCCGCTGGATACGCCCGGGCCGGGTTGGCGAAGTCTCTATCCTGGGTCTCGTCGGCCTGCTGGCGGCGCTGGTGTTCGGCCAGAGCGTGGCGCTTTCGCCGGTCTGGGGGCCGGTGTTCACCTTCACCCCGATCCAGTTGTGCTGGCTGCTGATCGGCTACGGCGCGGTCGCCTCGTTGCTGCCGGTGTGGCTGCTGCTGGCGCCGCGGGATTATCTTTCCACCTTCCTCAAGATCGGCGCGATCGCAGCGCTTGCGATTGGCATCGTCATCATGGCGCCCACGCTACGAATGCCGCCGCTGACCCAGTTCGTGAACGGCGGCGGGCCGGTGTGGGCAGGCGGCATGTTCCCGTTCCTGTTCATCACCATCGCGTGCGGCGCGGTCTCTGGCTTCCACGCGCTGATCGCCAGCGGCACCACGCCCAAGCTGATCGCGACCGAGGCGGACGCGCCGTTTATCGGCTATGGCGCGATGCTGATGGAAGCGTTCGTGGCGATCATGGCGCTGATCGGCGCGTCGATCCTCGATCCGGGCGTCTACTTCGCGATGAACAGCCCGGCAGCGGTGGTCGGCACCGATGCCGCGTCTGCCGCCAGCGCCGTAACCCAGATGGGCTTTCCGATCTCGGCTGAGGTGCTGACCCAGACTGCCAGGGATGTGGGCGAAAAGACCATCATCTCACGCACAGGCGGTGCGCCGACGCTGGCGGTGGCTATGGCCGAGATATTTTCGCACGCGGTCGGCGGGCCGGCGATGAAGGCGTTCTGGTATCACTTCGCGATCCTGTTCGAGGCTTTGTTCATCCTCACCGCCGTCGATGCCGGGACGCGGGCAGGCCGGTTCATGCTGCAGGATTTGCTGGCGCTGGCGTTCCCGCGCTTTCGCGATAGCAAGGGCCATGCGCCGGGGCTGATCGCCACCGGCATCTGCGTGGCTGCCTGGGGGTATTTCCTCCACCAGGGTGTCACCGATCCGCTGGGTGGGGTGAACACGCTGTGGCCGGTGTTCGGCATTTCCAACCAGATGCTGGCGGCGATGGCGCTGATGCTGGGCACGGTGGTGCTGTTCCGCATGAAGCAGGATCGCTATGCTTGGGTGACGGCGGCCCCGGCGACGTGGCTGTTGATCTGCACGCTGTCAGCCGGGTGGCTCAAGCTGTTCTCGCCCGATCCCAAGGTCGGGTTCCTGGCGCACGCATCGAAGTTCTCGGACGCGCTGGCGCGAGGTGAATTGCTCGCCCCGGCCAAGTCGCTGGCGCAGATGGAGAAGATCATCGCCAACGACCGCATCGACGCAGCGCTGGTGGGCATCTTCGTTGCGGTGGTGGTGATCCTGTTCGGATTCACATTGCGCGCCTGCCTGCAATCGCGCCGCAGCCCCGAGCCGACGACGCATGAGATCGACGGGCGAGCCACATGCACGGTTTGAGGGCACTCCTAACCCTGATTGGCCGCACCGGCCGGCTTATGGTCGGGTTGCCCGACTATGATGATTACTTGGCGCACATGGCGGCGCGGCACCCGAACGAGCCGGCGATGGATCGGATCGCATTTTTTCGCGAACGGCAAGAGGCTCGCTATGGCGGGAAAGGTGGCGGCCGCTGCTGCTGAACAATCCGCGCTGCGGATCGCTGGCGTCTGATTCTCTTAACCGTCGGGAAAGGCCTTGGTCGGCCTGCTGCTTTCGTTCCAGATCAGATTCTTGTCTAGCGGGCTGACGCGGATCAGGCGGCCATCGAAGTTGGTCTCGCTCAAGGCTTGGACCCCGTAGAGCGCTTCGGCTGCCAAGTCGCTGCCGCCGCTCTTGCCGATCTGGTCCAGGATCGCGGGGGTCGCAATAGTCGGCCCCATCTGGGTCAGACCTGGATCTCTGGTCGCAGCGATAATGACGAAGCGGTTGCCGGCGGGGCCAGGGAACGTGGAGATATACCCAAAGTCTGCGTACATCGCCTTGTCGTGATCAGGGATGCCGCCGCCGCTTTCGAAGCGGGTCTCGGTCTTGGTATCGATCAGGTCGTCGTAGGTTTCCCCGATTGCATAGCGCGAGCCTGCAAAGACCGGATCGCGCAACGGGCCCAAGCCGCTGAAGTAACCGATGTACACGATGTTGTCGTCGCGCATCATCGTCGGCGTCAGGCTGGACAACGGGATGACCTTCAGGTCTTTGACGCTGGACAGGATATTCGACACGCTCATTAGCGCAGTGGCACTCCCCACCGGCAGGTAATGCAGATCGAGGTCTTCGTAACCCGATGCGCGCTGTGGATTTTCGAGAATGAACTTGTCGAGGTCCATCGGCGAATTGACGGTGTATTCGCGCACTAGGCGCGAGCGACCGTCTGCCGGGCTGGTGTCGGCGAAGATGTAATAGTCGCCCAGCACCACGACGGTCGGCTTGCCATTGTCGATCACTTGGGCCCACAGCGGCGATCGGCTTGCAGCGATGCGCGGGCCGGATGTGTCGGGCATCCAAACTGGAATACTGGCGACCGCCAGCGCCGCGACCACCATCGCGACCAGAACGACCCATAGCGGATAGCGACGGGGCGGCACGGGTTGGATCGGTTCTGCCGGTTCCACCTCGGGTTCGATCGCGTCGACGAGGGTCAAGCGGTATTCGCCCCGCATGATCGTCAGCTTGGGGCCGGCGTCCTCGCCGATCTCCGCCAAGCGTTGGCGCAGCTTATGGACATAAACTCGGGCAATCGCATCGCGAGTGGGATCGAAATCCGGATCGCGTCCGAACACTTCGATCGCAACTTCCGATTCCTTGGGGGATCGGCCCGCCAGGGTCGAATCGGCAAGAAACGAAAAGAGGCGGTTCAAGTGGCCCGACCGTCCTAGCTTTGGACTGCCCCGGACCGCTTCGATTGCCTCCAAAAGATCCTGTTCGGCAGCCATGGCGCTCATTAGCGGGTATTCGCGAAGGGTCCAATGTGAATCCCCCTAAAATCTCACGGAAATGTGCCGCATTTTGCTCTGTTAATGAACGCGCGATCGAACGGTAACGTACATGCGTTCCGTTTCAATCCGGATCATGTCGACCTCGATAAAAGACGGGACAGCGCGTGCCGCTCGTTCGCCCTGGCTTCAAAGAGCCGGGATAGGGCAATCAGGGGAGTTTCTTTTAAGATGTTGCATTCAGTCAGCCGGCTCGCGGTCGCGAGCCTGGCGTGCTTTTACGGCGCCGTAGGAATAAGCAGCGCGGCCTATGCGCAGGACGCATCACAGGCTAGCGAGCCAGCGGTCGAAAGCGGTGTTTCTGCCGCACCGCCCGTCGGCCAGGCTCCGTCTGCCGGCGACAATTCGGGCGGCACGACCGAAACTTCCAATAAGGAAATCGTCGTCTTCGGGCGTGGTTTGTCCAAGATCGGTGTCGCCCATGCGGCGAGCGAAGGCACGATCAGCGGTTCCGACCTGCTGGTGCGTCCGCTGCTGCGCGTCGCCGAACTGCTAGAGGCCGTCCCCGGCATGGTTGCGGCCCAGCATTCGGGCACTGGCAAGGCCAACCAGTACTTCCTGCGCGGCTTCAACCTCGACCATGGTTCGGACTTCACGACCTATATCGATGGCGTGCAGATGAACTTTCGAACTCACGGCCACGGTCAGGGTTATCTCGACCTCAACGGCCTTATACCCGAAATCATCGCGCAGGAAGACTTCCGCAAAGGCCCCTATCGCGCTGACGGCGGCGATTTCGCGCTGGCGGGCGCTGCCTACATGACCACGATCAGTGGCTATGATCGGCCTTGGCTCTCGGTCGAGGCGGGCTCTTACGGGCACCGTCGCATTGCGGCGGGGGGCACGATCAGGAACCTGGGCGGCGGCGATCTGACGATGGTGGGTGAATATCGCACCTACGATGGTCCCTGGGAGCAGCCAGAGGACTTGAAGCACTACGCCGGTTTCGTGAAGTACGCCAAGCCGGTGGGCTTCGGAGACCTGGAACTGACGGTGCATGGCTATCGCGGCACCTGGCGCCCGACCGAGCAGATTCCTGAACGGATCATTGGATCGTCGTACTGCAAGGACGTGTTCTGTTCGCCCGATTCCACCGCGAAGGGCGAGACCACCCGCATCATTACCAATGCCAAGCTTTCAGGCGATGACTGGCGTGCGAACGTCTATGCCCAGTACTACAACTGGAACATGTACTCGAACCCCGAGTACGCCAGCGCCGATGGCAGCAGCGCCCAGATCCACCAGTTCGACAAGCGCATGGTCTACGGGATGACCGGCCAGAAGTCCTGGCACGTCACCGACATGGTCGACCTGACGATCGGCACCGAAAACCGTTACGACGACATCAGCAAGGTCGGGGTCGCGCATACCGACGCGCGCGAATTCGTTGAATCCCTGGGCTTCTACTCGGTCAAAGAAGCATCGCTGGCGCTGTTCGCCGAAGCGACTGTGAAGCCGTTCGAGGGGCTGCGCCTGACCGGCGGCCTGCGCGGCGATTACTACCATTACTCCGTCAATGCCCTGGACGCCGAAGCGGCTGCGCTGGGCGAAGGTTCGGGGCACGATTCGCTCGTATCCCCCAAGCTTTCGGCCGCCTACAAAGTATTCGACGAGCTTGAAGTCTACGCTAGCTGGGGTCGCGGCTTCCACTCCAACGACGTGCGCGGCGCCGTGACGACCACGCCGGTTCCGGTGCTGGTCAAGGGCACCGGCAAGGAACTGGGCGTGCGCTTCCAGCACAAGTCGCTGAGCCTGACTGCTACGTACTGGTGGCTTTCGGTGGGCAGCGAGCTGCGCTTCGTGGGCGATTCCAACGCGGTCGAGCCGACCGAGGCCAGCACCCGGCGTGGTTACGAGCTGGTCGGTTTCTGGCGGCCGTTCCCCTGGCTGGCGCTAGACGCCAGCTATACCGCCAGCCATGCGCGCTACGACAATGGCGATTACATTCCCAACGCCTTCGAGAACGCCGCGTCGGCGGGGATCTCGTTCGTAAAGGGCCCGTGGGAAGCCAGCGTTCGCTTGCGCCACCTTGGCCCGTATCCGTTGATCGAAGACAACTCGGTCCGCGACAAGGGTAGCAACGTCGTCAATTTGCGCGGCGCACGCAAGATCGGGCGCTTCCAGGTCTATGCTGACTTGCTCAACGTGCTCAACAGCCGCGACAAGGACATCGCCTACTACTATACCTCTTACATTCCCGGCTTCGACAGCGAGCCGACCGATGGCCGTCTCAGTCGCGTAGTGGAACCGCGCACCTTGAAAGTTGGCGTCAAAGTAACCTTCTAAGGCGTACCTCGGCCTCCTGGATAAAGCCTGCCTTGCGGTTCGCGCGGGGCAGGTTTGCGCCCGGCGGGACTGGCACCCAGTTGACTATTCGGTCAAATATGACTAAATAGTACAAGTAAGGTCAGCGCGGTTGCGCGACCGAGAGGAGCCAAAGGGAACAACACCATGGTGGGATTGAATGGCCACGGCAGTGCTTGCCGTCCGTACGCGATCGAAGGTTTGGAACGTCAGGGAGACATGCTGTGAGCATTGCCCGCGCTTATGATGTCGCTCATGTCCGCTTCACCGTGCCGGACATCGACGTAATGCGCCGTTTCCTGCTCGATTTCGGTATGATCGAAGTCGAAAGCGGCAACCCAGACAAGCTTTATATGCGCGGCGAAGGCCGTGCGCCGTTCCTTCATGCGAGCGAAAAAGGCGAGGCCGGTTTCGCTGCTCTGGGCATCTGGGTGCGCGACCGCGCTGACCTCGAAGCGCTGGCAGCACATGACGGCGTCAAAGTTGAAGAACTGGACGCACCGGGTGGCGGTTATGTCGTGCGTCTGCGCGATCCTGATGGCTTCCTGATCGAAGCCATCGCCGAGCAGGAACTGCACACTGTCGTGGCTTACGAACCCAAGGCCGAACCGTGGAACTACGAGCGCGAATACCCGCGCGTCGCCAAGTTCCGTCGCGTCGCCAAGGGTGCCTCCCACGTCCAGCGTTTGGGCCACTGCGTGTTCGGCGTCACCAACTTCCGCACCTCGGAAGCCTGGTACAAGGAGCGTTTTGGCTTCGTCACCTCGGACGAAATTCAGCCGGTTCCAGAAGTCGCGATCGGTGCCTTCATGCGTTGCGATCGTGGCGACGAGCCTTGCGACCACCACACGATCTTCCTGCTCGAACGCCCAGGCGCTCCGCCGGAGTTCATGCACTCGGCCTTCGAAGTCCTCAACCTGGACGATCTGATGGCCGGGCACGACTATCTCAAGCATGCGGGTCACCAGACCAAGTGGGGCATCGGCCGCCATATCCTGGGTAGCCAGGTGTTTGACTACTGGATGGACCCGTACGGCCACGAGATCGAGCACTGGACCGATGGCGACCAACTGCGCACCGCAGATGGTGGCGGCATCGGCTCCATCGACGAGTTGCTGGGCGTGCAATGGGGTCCTGACATGCCCAACCGTCCCACGATTGGCGAACCGCAGCCGGTCGGCTAACGATCCCGATACACGGCGGTCGCTTGTGCGGCCGCCGTGCGATCTTGGAGGAACCGTTATGGCTGACACGCGCCATCTTTTTCGTATCGACGTAGAACTAGGGCCGATGCTGGACATCGGTGCTGTTCCGGCCGGCCATCGCCGTGTCATTCCCATTACTGGCGGGTCATTTTCCGGCGAGCGCTTATCCGGCAAGGTATTGCCGGGCGGCGCGGACTGGAACCTCGTACGTCCCGATGGCACCGTCTACCTCTGGGCGCGCTACACGCTGCAAGCAGACGATGGCACGCTCATCATGATCACCAACGACGGGCTGCAGCCCGGCGATCCTGCCACGATGGCGCGTATCCTGGCAGGCGAGCCGATCGATATGAGCGCCTGGTACGCCAAGACCCGGCCCACGTTCGAAGTCGCCGGGGACAAGTATGCGTGGCTCAACCAGCGAATTTTCGTGGGCAGCTTGCTGCCGGCCGGCCCAACTGCCGTTTCGATCGATATCGAGGAAATGCTCTGAGCGCGAGAATTGCGGGTTAGGCTGGCCGGAAGCCCGGCATCCTAGCCCGCCGCTTGGCGAGCTGCGGCGGCATCAGCCTTTGGTGTTGAAAAGATCGGCAATGGCGATCTCCGACACCGAGCCGGCCGTTTCGCTGTTCACTCCCAGTGCACGCAGCAGCATGAAGGCCATCTCGCGTGCCACTGCCTTGTGCGATCGAACGTTTGGCGTGGTGGAGATATAGTCCACTGCCTGTGCGATCATCGACAACATGACCATGACGCCCATCTCTACCGAAATCCCGGCGAACTGGCCCGATGCGATGCCGGCGCCAATGTCGCGGCGGGCACCGGCGTTGATCGGAGCATTGATATCCGCCCGGCGCTTGGCGAGGTTGACCATTGACTGATAGCGATCGGGATGCTGGCGGGCATAACGAATTAACGCGGCCATTGCGCGTGCTACCCGGACAGATGGATCTTCGATGTCGAGGTTGACCGCGAAGACTTCGCGCTCACAGTCTCCCTGTACCAGTTCAATGATCGCGTCGGCGAGGCTCTCCTTGCCGTCGAAATGGTTGTAGAAGCTGCCTTTGGCGACGTCTGCGGCCTCGACGATATCGTCGATCGTCACGCCGTCGATATGGCGATCCGCGAACAACTTTTGCCCGGCCCCCAGAAGGGCGGAACGGGTACGCAGCCGCCGGCGGTCGATCCGCGACTCTCCATCCCTTTTCGCCTCACCCGCACCTGTCATGATATTAGCCCATTAAGTCACAATTGATCTCATTCGCCTAATAATGCACTTTGTGCAAGGTGCCCGTCCAGCGACTCCGCGCGTACGGCGGTAGCCAGCTTAGCGCCACAAAATCGGCGAGCCGCTAGCGTGACTAAACTGACCGAAAATGACTAGACGTTTCAAAACTGACCAATTAGACCACGTGCGTCGTGAGTTCGGAGCTGCGTTGCTTTAGTGCGCGCCGGCTCGACTGCATGCCGAATTTATGTGGAGAGAGACAGAAATGCCCAAGCTGGACGCCAACTCGCGCTACCGCATGCCGGTGGTTTTCGGACCTGCCATCGGTCCGCGCCAGCATCCCGAAGGCCGGATGTGGACACCTGAAGAAACCGGCACGATGAATTCGGACTGGATGCGCGTCGCCGTTCGTACAGACGCTGCCAAGCTGGAAAAGCTGCTCCCGCCCGGTTTCGAGCTGCGCGGCGAGCCGATTCTGCAGGTATCGTGCGCCTGGTTCCGCAACCTCTACTGGCTGGCCGGTCGCGGCTACGGCATCGTCACGATCAATTTTCCGGTCACCTATCGCGGCAAGGAAGAAACGATCGAGGGCAGCTTCTGCCCGGTGATCTGGGAAGGCCGCCCCGATGCGATCATGACCGGGCGCGAGGAACTGGGCTTCTCCAAGCTGTTCGCCGACATCCCCGAGATTGACTGGGACAAGGAAAAGGGCACCGCCACCTGCTCTGCCAGCTGGATGGATTTCAAGTTCTTCGACATCGCGCTGACTGATCTCGTAGAGGAGGAAAACCCGGAGAAGATCTTCCCGGAATCGGGCAAGCACGGTGGTCCGCAGTTGTATTACAAGTACATGCCGCGCACGAGCCCGTTCGGCCGTGAAGGCGCGGATGCGGAATATGTAACCACCGGCGCGCCCAAGGGCACCACGGCGGCCAACATCACGATGGACGATTTCGAATATCGTCGCTGGACCGGTAAGGGCACGGTCGCCTGGCACAAGGCGACGTTTGAGCAACTGCCGCTGACCTTCAACATCGTCAACACGATCGCGGATCTCGATATCCTTGAAGTGGTCGAAGTCGAAGTCGTCAGCTTTGCCGGTCCCGGCATTGCTGTATGTGTGAACAATATGCGCGCGGTCGAGCCCGCTTGAGCGGGCCGACCCTTCCGGGAGAGTTTTTGATGAAATTCGAACGTATCAATCCGTTGACCGGCGAAGTCGCATCAAGCGCGCCGGCGATGAAAGCGTCGGACATTCCGGCGATCGCCGCCAAGGCGGGCGCCGCGCAAGTCGCGTGGGGGGCCATGGGTCCCAACGCGCGGCGCGCCGTGCTGATGAAGGCGGCCGCCGGGCTGGAAGCGCGCAAGGACCAGTTCGTCGCAGCGATGATGACCGAGACCGGCTCGACCGCCGGCTGGGCCATGTTCAACCTCAACCTGGCTGCTGGCACCGTGCGCGAAGCCGCCGCGCTGACCACGCAAATCACTGGCGAGGTGATCCCGTCCGACAAGCCCGGCTGCATCGCCATGGCGCTCAAGGAACCGGTCGGCGTCATTCTCGGCATCGCGCCGTGGAACGCGCCGATCATTCTTGGCGTGCGCGCCATCTCGGTGCCGCTCGCTTGCGGTAACGCGGTGATCCTCAAGGCCAGCGAGATCTGCCCGCAGACTCACGCGCTGATCATCGAGGCTTTCGCCGAAGCCGGCTTCCCCGATGGCGTGGTCAACGTCGTCACCAACGCGCCCGAAGATGCTGCCGAAGTCGTCGGTGCGCTGATCGATGCGCCTGAGGTGAAGCGGATCAACTTCACCGGTTCCACCGGCGTCGGCAAGATCATCGCCAAGCGCGCGGCTGAGCACCTCAAGCCCTGCCTGCTCGAACTGGGCGGCAAGGCGCCGTTGTTGGTGCTAGAAGATGCTGACCTGGACGAAGCGGTCAAGGCCGCTGCATTCGGCGCGTTCATGAACCAGGGCCAGATCTGCATGTCGACCGAGCGGATCATCGTCGTCGAAGCCATCGCCGACGCCTTTGCCGAAAAGTTCGCCGCCAAGGCTGCTTCGATGGCGACCGGCGATCCGCGTGAAGGCAACACGCCGCTGGGCTCCGTGGTGGACAAGAAGACCGTCACCCATGTCAACGGCTTGATCGAGGACGCCGTTTCCCACGGCGCCAAGATCATCGCCGGCGGCATCGCCGACAGCGTGTTGATGCCCGCAACGGTGGTCGATGGCGTGACCGACGCGATGAAGCTGTACTCTGAGGAAAGCTTCGGCCCGATCGTCGCCATGATCCGCGCGCGTGACGAAGCGCACGCGATCGAGTTGGCCAACGACACGCAGTACGGCTTGTCCGCTGCCGTGTTCACGCGCGACACCGCGCGGGGCCTCGGCGTCGCCCGCCAGATCAAGTCGGGCATCTGCCATGTCAATGGTCCGACCGTGCATGACGAGGCGCAGATGCCGTTCGGCGGCGTCGGCGCTTCGGGCTACGGCCGCTTCGGCGGCAAGCAGGGCATCGACAGCTTCACCGAAACCCGGTGGATCACGGTCGAGACGCTGCCGGGCCACTACCCGATCTGATCCTACTCTAACGACGGTGGCGGCTCTTTTCGAAGGGCCGCCACTTTCCGTTTCAGCCCCCCACTTTCCTGTTCAAGCAAGGTTCTTTTCCGTGAAAACACAAGTCGCGATCATTGGAGCGGGGCCTTCGGGGCTGCTGTTGGGCCACCTGCTGCGCGCCGAGGGCGTGGACTGCGTGGTGCTGGAACGCCAGACGGGCGACTATGTGCTCTCGCGCATTCGCGCCGGGGTGCTGGAACAGATCACCGTCTCGCTGATGGAGCGCCTCGGCCTCGATGCGCGGATGAAGGCCGAAGGCCTGCCGCACGATGGCTTCAACCTCGCCGATGGCGAGCGCCTGATCCGCATCGACATCGCCGGACTGACCGGCAAGCAAGTCATGGTCTACGGCCAGACCGAGCTAACCCGCGACCTTATGGAAGCCAGCGAGGCGCGCGGCCTGGAAGTGGTCTATTCCGCCTCCGACCTCGCGCTGCATGATGTTGAGAGCGACGCGCCGTACGTCACCTACACCAAGGACGGCGCCGAACACCGCGTCGATGCCCGCTTCATCGTCGGCTGCGACGGCTTCCACGGCCCCAGCCGCAAGTCGATCCCCGCCAGCGTCTCGACCGAGTTCGAGAAGGTCTATCCGTTCGGCTGGCTGGGCATCCTGTCCGACGTGCCGCCGTGCAACCACGAGCTGATCTACGCCAACCACGAGCGCGGCTTTGCCCTCGCCTCGCAACGCAGCCACACCCGCAGCCGCTACTATGTCGACGTGCCCTTGACCGAGAAGATCGAGGACTGGTCCGACGATCGCATCTGGGACGAGCTGGCCGTGCGCCTTGGCCCTGAGGCGGCCGCGAACATCACGCGCGGCCCCTCGATCGAAAAGTCGATCGCGCCGCTGCGTTCCTACATCTTCGCGCCGATGCGCTTTGGCAGCCTGCTGCTATGCGGCGATGCCGCGCACATCGTGCCGCCGACCGGCGCCAAGGGCCTCAACCTCGCCGCCAGCGACGTGCACTACGCCGCCGAAGCGCTGACCGGCTTCTTCGCCCGGAACGCACCGGACTCGATCATTGCCTACTCCGACAAGGCGCTGGCCCGCGTGTGGAAGGCCGAGCGTTTTAGCTGGTCGCTGACCAAACTGATGCACCGCTTCCCCGAAGACGGCCCGTTCGAGCGCGCGATGCAAGTCGCCGAACTGGACTACATCTCCAGCAGCCGCGCCGCGCAGACCGCAATCGCCGAAAACTACGTCGGTTTGCCGGCGTAAGTGACGGTGCGGCTCCGGCCTCGGCCTTGTGCCGAGGCCGGAGCCAACCTCCCAACCTCGTCATTCCCGCGTAGGCGGGGACCCAACTGATGGTCGGTCAACACGAACCGCCACCAGATGGGTCCCCGCCTACGCGGGGATGACGAACATGCGGTGAGCGGGTTGTCGATAGGCCTTTGGGGATAGCAGCGTTGAGCAGCGCCAGCACTAGCATAGTGCTGCGACCCCTTAGATAGCCGCAATGACGAGCGAGGGTGTAACTTCGTTCCATGGCCTGCATGACGCATGAGCCAGGAATTACCTCACCCCATAAACCTTGGTTGCCAACCGCTATTCAATTTAGCTAAAGCAACCGATATGGAAATATGGGACCTAAACCTTCGGCACTTGCGCGCAGTCGGCAAGATCGCTGAACTAGGGACAGTGAATGCTGCTGCCAATGCCGTAGCGTTGAGCCAACCAGCCATAACCCAGGCGCTGGCCCGGCTAGAAGCTGCGCTGGAAGTGCCGCTGTTCGAGCGCCGCCACGATGGCATGATTACCACCGAGGCAGGCCGCGTTCTGTCCGCCCGCATAACTGCGGCCTTCGCCCATATTCGCAGCCCCCACGTCACCATGTCCCGGCTGCGGGCGATGCTGGCGCTGGCCGAGACCGGCAGCTACGCGGGGGCCAGCCAGGAGACCGGATTGTCGCTGCCGTCCATCCACCGGGCGGTCAACGACTTGGCGCTGGCGCTGCGCCGACCACTGGTGGTGCGGCGAGGCAAGTTCGTCATCACCACCGAGGCCGGCACCTCGCTGGCGCGCGAATTCCGGCTGGCGCAAGTCGAGCTGGAAGCGGGCATTTCCGAAATCCAGGCGCTGCGTGGCTACGAGACGCGATCGATCGCGATCGGCGCCATGCCGCTTTCGCGCGCGCGCATCCTTCCATTGGCCGTCGCTCGCTTCCTCGCCCGCCGCCCGCAAGTGCGCTTGCGGATCGTCGAGGGATCGCGGGCCGAATTGGTCGAGCCCTTGCGCAACGGTTCGCTGGACGTGATCGTCGGCGGCTTGCGCGATCCGCTGCTCGAATCCGACCTCGTCCAGCACCCACTATTCAACGACCTGCCCGCGATCTTTTCGCGGGCGCGCCATCCCCTCGCCCTTGGCGACCGCTCGCCGACGCTGGCCGAGATCGGTCGTTATCCGTTTACCCTGCCCCCGCGCGGCACCCCCTTGCGCGATAGCTTCGAGCGCTACTTTGACGCCAAGGGCCTACCGCATCCCAAAGTGCCGGTGGAAAGCGGGTCGGTGATGATGATCCGCCAGGTTATGATGGGCGGCAATTCGCTCACCCTGCTCTCGCCCGATCAGGTAAAGCTCGAACTCGAAGCCGGCTGGCTGACCGAACTGGCACGCCTGCCGGATGAATTCGCCCGCAAGATCGGCATGACCACGCGCGCCTCTTTGCGCCCAACGGAAGTGCAATCTGAATTCTTCGCCGACTTGGAAGCAGCCGCAGGGCATGAGGCTTCGGCCTAACCATCGGCTGGGCTTGCGCCAGGCACGGCTCCCACCCTCGATTACGCACAGGTTATCGCGGACAAGCAGTTCCGATTTGCGATGAATGGGCAGCAGGGCCACCTCTGAACCAATGACAAAACAAATCGCCCTTATCGGCTTTGGAGAGGCCGGCTTCACTTTCGCACAGGCCGGCGGCTGGGGTTCGCGCGCCACTGCGTTCGATATCGCCCCTGCCCGCCGTTCGGTGATGGAACAAGTGTCCGTCACGGTCTGCCAAGGTCTGGCCGAGGCTCTGTCCGGCGCTTCGCTGGTGCTCTCGCTGGTCACTGCGGACCAGGCACTTGCGGTAGCGCGCGAAGCCGCTGGGCTGATCGACCCGCAAGCCTTGTTCTGCGACATGAACTCGGTCGCGCCGGGCACCAAGCGCGAGGCTGCCGAGGCGCTCGCCGCTGCCGGCAAGCGCTATGTCGATGTGGCGGTGATGGCGCCGGTCCATCCCGCCGCGCTGGACGTGCCACTCAACATCTCGGGCGAACACGCGGCAGAGGCAGAGCAATTGCTCGCCGCCGCCGGTTTCACCAAGATCAAGCAAGTGGGCGACGAGATCGGCCGCGCCTCAACCATCAAGA
The DNA here is from genome assembly GCF_000272475.1 of Novosphingobium sp. Rr 2-17. GTDB lineage: Bacteria > Pseudomonadota > Alphaproteobacteria > Sphingomonadales > Sphingomonadaceae > Novosphingobium. Next base: position 115,586 of record NZ_AKFJ01000086.1, on the reverse strand, counting down.
TGCTGCGCTCGGTCATGTACAAAGGCATGGAAGCGCTGACCGCCGAATGCGTGATCGCCTGCGAGCGTGCCGGCGTGACCGACGAAGTGCTCGGCAGCTTCGGCAGCGACTGGGCCAGCGGCGCCGATTATCGCTTCGACCGTATCCTCGTCCACGGCCAGCGCCGCGCCGCCGAACTGCGCGAGGTGTGCCGTACGCTTTCCGACCTCGGGCTGGAGCCGCGCATGAGCAGCGGCACCGTCGCCTGGGAACAGGAACTGGGCGAGCTGGGCATCAACCCGCCGCCCGAAGGCCTCAAGGCCAAGCTGGCCGCGATCGCCGCCACGCCCGCATTTTCGTCTTCCACCAAGAAAGAGAATTGAGCCCATGTCGCTCGTGATCGATTGCCACGGCCACTACACCGTCCTGCCCAAGGCCCACGATGCGTGGCGCGAGGCGCAGATCGCCGCGTTCAAGGCCGGCGAACCGATCCCGCCTTATCCCGAGATTTCGGACGAGGACATTCGCCAGACGATCGAGCAGAACCAGCTCAAGCTCATCACCGAGCGCGGCGCCGACCTGACGATCTTTTCGCCGCGCGCCAGCGCGATGGCGCACCACATCGGCGATCAGGCGATCTCCGAGGAGTGGGCGTTCCACTGCAACAACCTGATCGCGCGCGTTGTCGCCATGTTCCCAGAGACTTTCGTGGGCGTGTGCATGCTGCCGCAAAGCCCGAAGGCAGACCTCACCGCTTCGATCAAGGAACTGCGCCGTTGCGTCGAGGAACTCGGCTTCATCGGCTGCAACCTGAACCCCGATCCGGGCGGCGGCCACTTCGAGCATCCGCCGCTGACCGATGAATACTGGTTCCCGATCTACGAAGTCATGTCCGAGCTGGACGTGCCGGCGATGATCCACGTTTCCGGCTCGTGCAACCCGGCGATGCACGCCACCGGCGGCTTCTACATCGCGGCTGACACCGTGGCCTTCATGCAGTTGATGCAGGGCGACTTGTTCGCCAAGTTCCCCAAGCTGCGCTTCATCATCCCGCACGGCGGCGGCGCGGTGCCCTATCACTGGGGCCGGTATCGCGGTCTGGCCGACATGCTCAAGAAGCCGTCGCTGGACGAGTACATCATGAACAACGTGTTCTTCGATACGTGCGTCTATCACCAGCCGGGCATCAACTTGCTGGCCGACGTGATCGCCAACAAGAACATCCTGTTCGGCTCGGAAATGGTCGGCGCGGTGCGCGGCATCGACCCCACCACCGGGTTCTATTTCGACGACACCAAGCGCTACGTCGATGCGCTGGATATCTCCGACGAAGAGCGTCACGCGATCTTCGAGGGCAACACTCGCAAAGTCTTCCCGCGCCTCGACGAGAAGCTGAAGGCGCGCGGGCTTTAAGAAACGCTGGTTAGGAAACGGCCATGACCGACATCCACGAATATCTCGGCGAGTTCGAAGACATCCCCGGAACCCGCGTCTACACGGCGGCGCGGGCGCGCAAGGGCTATCACATCAACCAGTTCGCGATGAGCCTGATGAAGGCCGAGAACCGCACGCGCTGGCTGGCCGATCAGCGCGCCTATCTCGACGAATGGCCGCTGACGGACGATCAGAAGGACGCCATCCTGGCGCGCGACTACAATCGCCTGCTCGACCTTGGCGGCAACATCTACTTTCTCGCCAAGGTGTTCTCCACCGATGGCCTGAGCTTCGTGCAGGCCGTCTCGACCATGACCGGCATGTCGGTCGAGGAATACACCGCGATGATGAACGCCGGCGGCCGCTCGCCCGAAGGCGTCCGCTCTATCAGGGACAAGCGCTAAGATGGCACGCATAACCGCAGGTATCGCGTCCAGCCACGTACCGCTGCTCGGCGTCGCCGCCGACTTCGGCAAGGACCGTGACGCGTATTTCACTCCGATCTTCGAAGGCTACGACTGGACGCGCGAGTGGATCGCCAAGCCGGAGAACAAGCCCGACGTCGTGATCCTGGTCTATAACGACCACGCATCCGCGTTCGACATGAAGATCATCCCAACTTTCGCGATCGGCTGTGGCGAACGCTACAAGCCCGCCGACGAAGGCTGGGGACCGCGCAAGGTCCCCGACGTCGAAGGCCATCCCGACCTCGCCTGGCACATCGCGCAAAGCCTGGTGCTGGACGAATTCGACATGACCATCATCAACGAGATGGACGTCGATCACGGCCTCACCGTGCCGCTGACGATGATGTACGGCGCGCCCGAAGCGTGGCCGACCAAGGTCATCCCGCTGGCGGTGAACGTCGTCACGTATCCGCCGCCGTCGGGCAACCGCTGCTGGCTGCTGGGTGAAGCGATCGCCCGCGCGGTGCAATCCTATGGCGAGGATCTTAACGTCCATATCTGGGGCACCGGCGGCATGAGCCACCAGCTCCAGGGTCCGCGCGCGGGGCTTATCAATGCCGAGTGGGACAACATGTTCCTCGACGGCCTGGTGGGCGATACCCAGAAGCTGCGCCACATCCCGCACATCGAATACTTGCGCGAGACTGGCTCGGAAGGGATCGAGATGGTCATGTGGCTCATCATGCGCGGCGCGCTGGGCAAGAGCACCAAGTCACTCCACCGCCACTACCACGTCCCTTGCTCCAACACCGCGATCGGCCATGTCGTGCTCGAACCCGTGGACGACACGGTGCCGCCCAGCCCGACGATGGAAGGCAACAACGCCGCCGCCCAGGAAGCCATCGCGGCGCCTTGATGGTAAAAACTCCCACTTCGTCATTGCGAGCGTAGCGAAGCAATCCAGGGCGGTTTATGCTGCCCTGGATTGCTTCGCTACGCTCGCAATGACGAGGCTGGTGGATAAACAGATCATTCTTTAGCCATACCACTCACAGAGTTTCTAAGGAGAAATCCATGCGTATTGCCCTCGTCGGCGCCGGTGCATTCGGTGAAAAGCACCTCGACGGCCTCAAGAACGTCGATGGCGTCGAGATCGCCTCGGTCATCAGCCGCCGCGCCGAACAGGCCGCCGAAGTCGCCGCCAAGTACGGTGCGCCGCACTCGGGCACCGAGCTGTCCGAAGCGCTGGCGCTGCCCGATGTGGACGCGGTGATCCTGTGCACCCCCACCCAGATGCACGCCGAACAGGCGATCGCTTGCATGGATGCCGGCAAGCACGTCCAGGTCGAAATCCCGCTGTCGGATAGCTGGGAAGATGCTCAGGCCGTCGTTGCCAAGCAGCAGGAAACCGGCCTGGTCTGCATGGTCGGCCACACCCGCCGCTTCAATCCTTCGCACCAGTTCGTCCATAACAAGATCGTCGCGGGCGAACTGAGCTTGCAGCAGTTGGACGTGCAAACCTACTTCTTCCGCCGCAAGAACATGAACGCCAAGGGCCAGCCGCGTTCGTGGACGGACCACTTGCTGTGGCACCACGCCGCGCACACGATCGACTTGTTCGCCTATCAGAGCGGCAAGATCGTCTCCGCCAACGTGCTGCAGGGGCCGAAGCACCCGGACCTCGGCATTGCCATGGACATGTCGATCCAGCTCAAGGCCGAGACCGGCGCGATCTGCACATTGTCGCTGTCGTTCAACAACGACGGCCCGCTGGGCACGTTCTTCCGCTACATCGGCGACACCGCCACCTACATCGCGCGCTACGACGATCTGGTGAACGGCAAGGAAGAGCCGATCGACCTGACCGGCGTGACCGTGTCGAACAACGGCATCGAACTGCAGGACCGCGAGTTCGTCGCCGCCATCCGCGAAGGGCGTGAGCCGAACTCGTCGATCGGCCAGGTGCTCGATTGCTACCGCGTCATCGGCGAACTGGCGCAAAGCCTCGAAGCGCAGGACGGCTGGTCCTGACATGACGAAAACACGGCTCCTCGCCGGCCGCGCGGTGAACCCCGTGGGCCTTGGCTGCATGAATGTCGCCTGGGCTTACGGCAACCCGCCTGCCCGCGAGGACGCCGTGGCGTTGTTCCGCGCCGCGCTGGACGGCGGGTGCGACCACTTCGACACCGCCAACATCTATGGCAAGGGCGTCAGCGAGGAAATCCTGCGCGACGCGATCATGGATCGCCGCGACGAGTTCCTGCTCGCCACCAAGACCGGGATCATCGTCGAAGGGCCGCGCCGGGGCATCGATTGCTCGCCTGAGAGCATCACTGCTTCGCTCGATGCCAGCCTCCAGCGGTTGGGCACCGATCATGTCGACTTGTTCTACATGCACCGGTTCGACCCCAAAGTGCCGATCGCGGATTCGGTCGGCGCCATGGCGCGCGCGATCGAGGCGGGCAAGATCGGCGCTTATGGCGTGTCGGAATGGTCGAGCGCCCACATCCGCGAAGCGCACGCCGTGCATCCCATGGCGGCTGTCCAGACCGAATTTTCGCTGTGGACACGCAATGTCGAACTGGGCGTGATGGAGACCACCCGCGAACTGGGCATCGCCCTCGTCGCCTTCTCGCCGGTCGCACGCGGGGCGCTGGCAGGCGGCGTGCGCGATGTCGCCGCGCTGACCGACCAGGACTTGCGCCGCACCCACCCGCGCTTCCTGCCCGATAACTGGGCGCACAACATCAAGTTGATCGACGCATTCGATGCGCTGGCGGCTGACGCTGGCATCACACCGGCGCAATTGGCGCTGGCCTGGGTGCTCAGCCACGGCGACCACCTGCATGCCATTCCGGGGACGCGGACGATCGCTCACTGGCAGGAAAACCACGCGACTAGCGGCTTGGTGGTTGCACCCGAAGTGCTCGATCAGGCCAGCGCGCTGGTCAACCAGCAGACCGTCACCGGCCACCGCTATCCCGACACGATGCGCGCGACGATCGACACCGAAGACTTCTGACGGCACAGACCGGGGGCCGGCGCAACAAAGCTGGCCCCCGGTCCAAGCTTTGCCACCGGAAAGAATGCTTATGGTTGGGCAAAGGCAACCTTTTGCCGCTGGCTGATTGTCAACTTCATAGGTTGACTTTATGAGCCTTGCTGGTGGGCAGTAAAAGCACGCAATCGCATGAACAGGCGTCCGTTCTCACGGGGCGGTTCAGGGGAACGGTCTCGCGCCGCATCGGTTTTCCAACCGATTGCGAGCACTGCCGACCGCCTCTGACCCCGCGGGGCGCCTGCTAAGCGCTGGCGTCTCACCAACCCATTGCTTATGAACCGCGTCCGAACTCGTTCGTCCAGACCGCCAGGAGACAAGACGATGACCCGATTTGCGACCCTGCGCGCCGCCGCCCTGGGACTTGCCCTGCTCCTTCCCGCTTGTTCGGGCAGCAGCGGCAACAAGGACGGAAAGGTCCAGATCACCAACGTCAGCTACGACCCCACGCGGGAGCTGTACGAGGCGATTAACCCCGCCTTCGCCGCATACTGGAAAAAGAAGACCGGCCAGGATGTTACCTTCCGGATGAGCCATGGCGGTTCTGGCAAGCAGAGCCGCGCGATCATCGACGGCCTTGATGCCGACGTCGCCACGCTCGCCCTGGCCTATGACATCGACGCCATCGCCGACAAGGCCAAGCTGCTGCCGGCGGATTGGCAGAAAGCCTTCCCCGACAACGCCTCGCCCTATACCTCGACCATCGTGTTCCTGGTGCGCAAGGGCAATCCCAAGGGCATCAAGGACTGGGGCGACCTGGTGAAGCCGGGCGTCGAAGTCATCACCGCCAACCCCAAGACCGGCGGCGGTGCGCGCTGGAACTTCCTGGCCGCTTATGCCTATGGCCGCAAGGTCGGCGGGTCTGACCAGGCCGCAGAGGCTTACGTCAAGAACCTGTTCGCCCACGTGCCCGTGCTGGATAGCGGCGCGCGCGGATCGACCACCACTTTCGTCGAGCGTGGCATCGGCGACGTCCTGCTGACCTGGGAGAACGAAGCGTTCCTGGCCGAGAAGGAACTGGGCAAGGGCAAATTCCAGATCGTCGTGCCCTCGATCTCGATCCTGGCCGAGCCGCCGGTGGCAGTCATCGCCGCCAACGCCAAGAAGCACGGCACCGAAGAAGTCTCGAAGGCCTACCTCGATTATCTCTATACGCCCGAGGCCCAGGTCGCGATCGCGCGCAACTTCTACCGCCCACGCGATCCCAAGATCGCCGAGCAGTTCAAGGCGAACTTCCCCGAAGTGCCGATGGTCACCATCGACAAGGATTTCGGCGGCTGGCGCAAGGTCCAGAAGCAGTTCTTCGACGATGGCGGCGTGTTCGACCGCGTCTCCACGATCAAGAAGTAACGTGATCGATCGAGCAGACCACTGCAGATGACCGCACTTCCCCTCGCAAGACGCCGTAGCTGGCGCCAGCCTTCGGTGCTGCCCGGCTTCGGGCTGACCTTTGGCTTCACCCTGGCGTGGCTGACGCTGATCGTGCTGATCCCGATCGCCGCGATCTTCCTCAAGACCGCCGGCATGGGCTGGCACGAATTCCTCGCGGTCGGCTTCTCGCCGCGCGCGCTGGCCGCCTATCGCCTCAGCTTCGGCACGGCGGCGGCGGCGGGACTGGTCAACGCCGTGTTCGGGCTGCTCGTAGCCTGGGTGCTGGTGCGGTATACGTTCCCGGGCCACCGCATAGTCAGCGCGCTGGTGGATTTGCCGTTCGCCCTGCCCACCGCAGTTGCCGGCATCGCGCTCACCGCGATCTACGCGCCGAGCGGCTGGGTCGGCCAGTTCCTCGATCCGCTGGGGATCAAGATTGCGTTCACTGCCACCGGCATCACCGTGGCGCTGGTGTTCATCGGCCTGCCCTTCGTCGTCCGCTCGGTCGAGCCGGTGCTGGCGGACCTGGGCAAGGACGTGGAAGAAGCCGCCGCGACGCTGGGGGCCAATCGCTTCCAGACCTTCGCCCGCGTGATCTTCCCCGCGATCTTCCCAGCACTGCTGACCGGCTTCGCGCTCGCCTTTGCGCGCGGCGTGGGTGAGTATGGCTCAGTCATCTTCATCTCGGGCAACATGCCCGGTCGCACCGAAATCGCACCGCTGCTGATCGTCACCCAGCTTGAGCAATACGCCTACAACGGCGCCACCGCGATCGCGACGGTCATGATGCTCGCCTCGTTCGCCATCCTGCTGGCGCTTAATGTGCTGCAAGCGGTCCATCGCCGGAGATACGGAGCATGAGCGCGCGCAACTCAACCACCGAAAGCCGCGCGCTGCAGTTCGTGCTGATCGGCATCGCGCTCGCCTTCCTCAGCTTTTTCCTGCTGCTGCCCTTGGTCGCCGTGTTCAGCGAAGCGCTGAAGCAAGGGATCGGCGCGTTCTTCGATGCCGTCACCACCGACGACGCGATCTCCGCCATGAAGCTGACACTGCTGATCGCCGCGATCAGCGTGCCGCTCAACCTCGTGTTCGGCCTGGCTGCGAGTTGGGCGATCACCAAGTTCCAGTTCCCCGGCAAAAGCCTGCTGATCTCGTTCATCGACCTGCCGTTCTCGGTCTCGCCGGTGGTGTCGGGCCTGATCTTCGTGCTGCTGTTCGGCGCCAATGGCTTTCTTGGCCCCTGGCTTGCCGAGCATGACCTCAAGGTCATCTTCGCGGTTCCGGGCATCGTGCTCGCAACCGTGTTCATTACCTTCCCCTTCGTCGCGCGCGAGTTGATCCCGCTGATGATGGAGCAAGGCAAGGACGAGGAAGAGGCCGCGCTGTCGCTGGGCGCCAATGGCTGGCAAACCTTCCGCCGGGTGACGCTGCCCAACATCCGCTGGGGCCTGCTGTACGGGGTGCTGCTGTGCAATGCCCGCGCCATGGGCGAGTTCGGCGCGGTCTCGGTCGTCTCTGGCCACATCCGGGGTGAGACCAACACCATGCCGCTGCACGTCGAGATCCTGTATAACGAATACGACTTCGTAGGCGCGTTCGCCGTCGCCTCGCTGCTGGCCGGGCTGGCCTTGGTGACGCTCGTCGCCAAGACCGTGCTGGAATGGCGCTATAACATTCATGGGAGCGCAAAGCATTGATTAGCGTCCAGAACATCACCAAGCGCTTCGGCAGTTTCGCGGCGCTCCATGGCATCGACCTGGACATCCAGCCCGGCGAATTCGTGGCGCTGCTCGGCCCTTCGGGTTCGGGCAAGACAACCTTGCTGCGGATCATCGCCGGCCTCGAATTCCAGGACTCGGGCGAAGTTCTGTTCGACGGCGAAGACGTTTCGGACCGCTCGGTGGGCGAGCGCCGCGTTGGCTTCGTGTTCCAGCAATATGCGCTGTTCAAGCACATGACGGTGGCGGAGAACGTCGCGTTCGGCCTTTCCGTGCGCCGCAAGGGTCGTCCGCCCAAGGCCGAGATCCGCGCGCGCGCCGACGAACTGCTGCGCCTGGTTCAGCTCGAAGGCCTGGGCAGCCGCTATCCGGGTCAGCTCTCGGGCGGCCAGCGCCAACGCGTCGCCCTCGCCCGCGCGCTCGCGATCGAGCCGCAATTGCTGTTGCTGGACGAACCATTCGGCGCGCTCGATGCCAAGGTCCGCAAGGACTTGCGCCGCTGGCTGCGCGATCTGCACACCCGCATGGGCCTGACCAGTATCTTCGTCACCCACGACCAGGAAGAAGCCTTGGAATTGGCGGATCGCGTGGTGGTGATGGACCATGGCAAGATCGAACAAGTCGGCACGCCCGAGCAAGTCTACATGGAGCCGGCCAGCCCGTTCGTCTCGAACTTCGTGGGCGAGACCAACCAGCTTCCCGGCGGCCTTCATGTGCGCCCGCACGACATCGAACTGGTGCAGGACGGCGGCCTGCCGGTGCTGGTGGACAACGTGTTCCGCAAGGCCGGCAACTGGCGCGTCGAAGGCACGATTGATGGCAACGAGCGCGTGGTCGAGTTCGACCTCGACGCATCGCTGGCCCCGCCGACGCTGGGGGAAACCGTGCGCATCCAACCACGCCGCGAACGTCGCTTCGCCGCCGGCGAGACCGCCTGATCTACCGAACTACGCGATCCACAGGATCGATGGGAAAGCGCAAAGGGAGCGGCGGATACCTTCCGCCGCTCCCTTTTGGCGATGGACGCTCTCAGTTGGCGATGGACGGGGCTTGAAGCAAAAAAGGCGGCCAACGCATGCGCGGGCCGCCAAAGGTGGATTAGGATTCGCAGAAATAATCAATCGTCGCGCAGTACGTCTTACCTCTCGTTGCACACGGGTGTCGGTGAAAGCGGAATGCAAATTCATCCGATGAAATCTGTCGGCAGGAGCCGGGCCTCGCGTTGCCCACGGGAGGGCGGCGCGAGAACGCGTGCGTTCAGGCTGGGCCCGGTTCGGTGGAACGAGGGCCCGGCTCCTGCCGTGAGATCAAAGGGTCTTCATCATACGCATCGTATCACCTCATCGTAGCCGTGAGGGGAACACGAGCCTGGCGTGGTCGCCTGAAGCATCGCGCGCTTTAGCCTTTGTTGACGCGGGGCAAGCTGCTTCCCATTCAAAAGCCGCGGGCCAGATGGTGTCTCCAAACGAACCTGGCCAGTTCCGCTTGGACGCTCTCTACCTATTTGGTCGACAACTTCAGGTCAACGCCAAGATTTTCTACGCCCACCAACAGCCAGCTTTTCGCGGCTGGCCTGTCAGGAAACGCAAACGCTTAGAAGTCCGCAGAGATCGACGTTTTGAATGTGCGCGGCTGGCCCGGTCGCCGCGTCGGTGATGTTGAAGCCGCCGTATATGCGTTGTTCTGAACCGTCGCGAGCGCAGGCGTTGGCGTATACCAACATCGCGTCGGAGACATCGTACTCGACGTTGAGCGATCGAAGTTTAAACCTGTACAAAAAAGTACACTTTGTTGGATTTACGCAGCAGCGCTGTCCGCATAGCGTCCTGGTTCGTCTTTGGGCCGGACACTCCAATCGGAAAATCATGCTGAAAAACCGTCGTTTCCTTATCGTGGGCGCTGTCGTCCTCGTGCTGGTACTTGCTTTCCTAACCTGGAAGCTGTTCCTGGCCGCACCGGAACAGCCTGACGTTGCGACTACCAAAGTACAGCGCGGGACATTCGAGAAGACTGTCGAGGCCACCGGCACCTTGGAGCCGGGGCAATTGGTCGGCGTGGGCTCGCAGGCTTCCGGGCGGATCGAAAAGCTCAACGTCGCGATCGGCGATACCGTCAAAGCGGGCGATCTGATCGCCGAGGTGGATGCTCGCACCGCGACCAACTCGCTGAGGACCGCGCAAGCCGATCTTGCCAACGTCCAGGCCCAGCTTGCCAGCAGCGCCGCGACTTTGGCTCAGAAAAAGCTGGCGTATGCCCGCCAGCAGGCATTGGGGGCGGGCGAGGCGACATCGCAGGCCGATTTCGAATCCGCGCGGGCCGATTTCCAGGCGGCGCAGGCCAGCTACGATGCGCTCAAGGCGCAGATCCTTGCCTCGCAAGTGGCCGTCAACACGGCGGAAGTGAACTTGCGGTTCACCCGCATCACCGCGCCGATGGATGGCGTCGTGGTCGCGATCGTCACCAAGCAGGGCCAGACGGTGAACGCGGTCCAATCCGCACCGACCATCGTCGTCCTGGCAAAGCTGGACCAGATGACGATCAAGGCCGAAGTGTCCGAAGCTGACGTCATCAACGTGAAGCAGGGTCAGCCAGCGTACTTCACCATCCTGGGCGACCCCGACAAGAAGTATGAAAGCACGCTGCGGCTGGTCGAGCCGGCACCGGAATCGATCGTCGATGAGGTCAATTCCAGCACCCAGACAAGCAGTTCCTCGTCATCGACGTCCAGTTCGGCGATCTATTACAATGCGTTGTTCGACGTGCCCAATGCCGATGGCCGCCTGCGCGCGCTGATGACCGCCAAAGTCACCATCGTTCTCGCCCGCCACCCCAACGCGCTGTTCATCCCTTCGACCGCGCTCGGCGCGAAGAACCCGGACGGCACTTATCCAGTGCGGGTGAAAACCGAGGACGGGCAGATTGAAAGCCGCAAGGTCCGCACCGGGCTGGACAACAACGTCAATGTCGAAGTGCTGAGCGGCCTGAAGGAAGGCGAGCAAGTCGTCGTCGGCGAGGCCAAGGCCGGCGCCGGTGGACGTCCGGGTGGCGGTCCGCCCGGAGGCATGTTCTGACGGGGCCAACGATCATGAACGATGTTCCCGCCACCCCGGCGCCGCTTCTCGAACTGACGCATGTGCGCCGCGAATATCCTTCGGGCGACGAAGTATTCGCTGCGCTCAAGGACATCAACCTGACGATTGCCGCCGGAGAAATGGTGGCCATCGTCGGCCAGTCCGGTTCGGGTAAATCGACCCTCATGAATATCCTGGGCTGCCTCGACCGGCCCACGTCGGGCACCTATAAGGTTAGCGGGCGCGCCACGAGCGATCTGGAGCCGGACGAACTGGCGGCGCTGCGGCGCGAGCATTTCGGCTTCATCTTCCAGCGCTACCACTTGCTTGGCGATCTGAGCGCTGCGGGCAACGTCGAAGTTCCATCTGTTTACGCGGGAACCGCGCGTGCGCAGCGCGGCGAACGCTCGCGCCAGATCCTCACGCGGCTGGGCTTGGCCGAGCGCATGGGCCACCGCCCCGGCCAGCTTTCCGGCGGCCAGCAGCAGCGCGTCTCAATCGCGCGCGCGCTGATGAACGGCGGCGAGGTGATCTTCGCCGACGAGCCGACCGGCGCACTCGACAGCGCCAGCGGCGAAGAAGTGATGCGCATCCTCCAGGAGTTGCACACCGAGGGCCACACCATCATCCTGGTCACCCACGACATGAAGGTGGCCGAACACGCCGAGCGCATCATCGAGATTCGCGATGGTGACATCATCGCCGACCGCCGCCGCGAAGCAGCGCCGGTGCGCGCCGTGCGCGAGCGACCGGTCCTTGCAGGCAGCGCCTTCCAGCAAGCGGTCGATCGCTTTCGCGAGGCGTTCCGGATGGCGGTGCTGGCCCTGGCCGCCCACAAGCTGCGTACATTCCTGACAATGCTGGGCATCATCATCGGCATCGCCTCGGTGGTGTCGGTGGTGGCGCTGGGGCGTGGCTCGCAAGAGCGCATCTTGTCGCAAATCTCCACGCTGGGCACCAATACGCTGACGATCTTCCCCGGCAAAAGCTTTGGCGACATGCGATCGGGCAAGATCCAGACTCTCAAGGATTCCGATGCCAGCGCCTTGGCGGAACTCTCCTACGTCGATAGCGTCACTCCCAGCGTTTCGACCAGCGTCACTGCGCGCTACCGCAACGTTGCCGCCACGGCGCAAGTCAGCGGCGTGGGCGGCGAATACTTCCGGGTGCGCGGCCTGGAACTGCTCAAAGGCGCCGTGTTCGACCCCTCCGACGTGCGCAAGCTCGAACAAATCGCGGTGATCGACGAGAATTCCGAGAAGACCCTGTTCCCCAACGGCGAGGAAGCGATCGGCAAAGTCGTGGTGGTGGGCAACGTGCCCATGCGGGTGATCGGGATCGTCGGCACCCAGCAGCAAGGCTTTGGCGGCAGCGACAGCCTGACCGTCTATGCCCCCTACACCACGGTGATGAGCCGGATGCTGGGACAAACCTATTTGTCGAACATCTCGGTCCGCATGGCCGACAACGTATCGACCGATGCCGCCGCCGCCGCCGTGACGCAAGTGCTGACCAAGCGCCACGGCACCCAGGACTTCTTCATCTCCAACTCCGATGAAATCCGCCAGACCATTACCAGCGCCACCCAGACCCTGACTTTGCTGGTGGCGGCGATCGCGGTGATCTCGCTCATCGTCGGCGGTATCGGCGTGATGAACATCATGCTCGTCTCGGTCACTGAGCGCACCAGCGAAATCGGCGTGCGCATGGCCGTGGGCGCCCGGCAATCGGACATCCTCCAGCAGTTTCTGATCGAAGCCGTGCTGGTATGTCTGGTCGGCGGCGTGATCGGGGTCGGCCTGTCGATGCTGGTCGGCCTGGCGTTCTCGTTCCTGCCCTCGAACTTCAAGCTCATCTATTCGACGACCTCGATCGTTGCCGCCTTTGCGTGTTCCACCCTGATCGGCGTGGTCTTCGGGTTCCTTCCGGCGCGCAGGGCCGCAAGGCTCGATCCGGTCGACGCCCTCTCGCGGGATTGATAACAGTGCCTAAACGCGTCCTTATCTGCACCTTATCGACCGCCATCGCATTGCTGGCGAGCGGCTGCGCCTCGCTCACCCACACGCGCTACACCGCGCCGGAACTGCCCGTCGCGACCAGCTTCGACGCCACCCCTCTGGGCGTCCGCGCGGCCCAGGGCGGGCAATGGTGGAACACCTTCGACGACCCACGCCTGACCGCGTTGGTGGACCAAGTCCTTGCGCGCAATGCCAACTTGGCCGCCGCCGGCCTGACCCTGAAGCAGGCGCGGATGTCTGCGGCGCTGGCGCGGCAAGGTCTGTTCCCCAGCGGATCGGCCAGTGCCTCGTCGTCTGCCAGCAAAGCGCTCGACGGAGGAACTCCATGGTCGAAGAGTAGCAGTGGCTCGCTCAATGCTTCCTGGGAACTCGACTTGTTCGGCAAGCTGAGCGCCCAGGCCGACGCCTCCTCGTGGACCGCAAAGGCCACCGAGCAAGACCTCGCCTCCACCCGCCTCTCGCTGATCGCGACCACGGCGGAGGCCTGGTGGCAACTGGGTTACGCGAACGAACAGATCACCATCGGCGCGGATTCCATCGCCTATGTGCGCCGCCTGCTGGACCTGGTGAACAAGCAATACGCCGCCGGCGCGATCTCGCGCATCGACGTGCGCGATGCCGAACAGACCGTCGCCTCGCAAGAAGCGGCGCAAACGCAGTTGATCCAGGCGCGGGTGCAAGCGATCAAGACCCTGGCGGCGCTGCTGAACCAGCAGGACTACACCGGCGAGGATATCAAAACCCTACCGACGCAGGATTTGCCCACGATCGCCCCCGGCCTCCCCGCCTCGTTGCTTTCGCGCCGCCCCGACCTTGCCGCGGCCGAACTGCGCCTGCGCTCCACCCTGGCGACCAGCGACGCGACGGCGGCCAGCTATTACCCTTCGCTATCGCTCACCGGTTCCCTGGGTTCCAGCAGCACCGGACTTCTCGGCTTCCTGAGCAATCCGTTCGCCAGCCTGGGCGCCGCAATCTCGGTGGCGGAACTGAACCCGGAGAAGATTCGCCTCGGCATCGGCGTTGCGCGCGCGGACTACGACATCGCGGTGCAGAATTTCCGGCAGACATTTTACGATGCGCTGCGCGACACCCAAACCGCCTTGTCCGAGCGCGATCAGTACATCTTGCAAGCCACATCGCTGGAGCAGAACTACACCGCCGCGCGAGCAGCCGAAGTGCTTTACGACCGCCGCTACCGAGCCGGCTACATCACCTTGCGCGATCTTCTCGATGCGCAGAACCGTACGCGCACGGCTCTTAGCAGCTTGGTGCAGAACCGGTACAACCGGCTCGTATCGCAAGTCCAAGTGTACGAAGCGCTGGGCGGGGATACCGCAACTGGCGGCGGCGCGGTGCAGTAACGCGCCTCGCACACCTGCCGGTCGGCCGCGAAAATGCCGGCGACGCGCCTTGAAAACCCGTACGCGACTCGTCATGGCGGCGGCTTGTTCCTTGCGACAGGCCCCACCCTTTGATCTACCTAGATGACCCTTGGAAATGGGCTGCATGCCTGCTGGCCGTTGCCCTGATCGGGATGGGCAAGGGCGGCTTTGCGGGGCTTGGCACCCTGGCCATGCCGATCGTGACGCTTGTGCTGCCGCCGGTGATCGCGGCGGGCATCTTGTTGCCCGTGCTCATCAGCCAGGACATCGTGAGCGTCTGGTCGTTTCGACGGGAGTGGGACCGGTGGGTCGTTGCCTGGATGTTGCCAGGCGCGATCATCGGAATCGGCCTGGGCTGGTTCTTCGCAGAGCGCGTGAACGAGGAGATTCTAGCCGCTGCGGTCGGCCTGGTCTCCGTGATATTCGCAGGCCAGCGGCTCTGGGCCGAGCGCGGACACGTCATCACCGCGCCGTCCAATTCGCCGGGCTGGGTCGGCTTGTTGTTCGGGATCGGCACCGGCCTCACTAGCCAGGTCGCGCATGCCGGGGCACCGCCGTTCCAAATGTGGGTGACCCCGCGCAAGCTGCCGCACACGGTTTACGTCGGCACCAACGCAGTGCTGTTCGCCGCGATCAACTGGCTGAAAGTGCCGTCCTACATCGCGCTGGGCGCGCTGACCCCGCAAGTCCTGCTGACGTCGGCCGTGCTGATTCCAGTAGCGATCGTGTGCACCGTCGCCTCGCTAAGGCTGGTGCGGCGAATGCCGGGACCGGGTTTCTATCGCGCGGTGTACTGGATGATGCTGGCGCTGGGCCTCTACTTAATGTCGCGGATATTGTGAACGCACAGCGCTAGAGCGTTTTCGAGGCGGCTGAATTACCTGCTGACTCGGAAAACGCGGCGAAACAAAAGACTAGAGCGAGCGCAAAGCCGGTCAGCCCATATCCACGGGCAACCGCACCGTGAACGCACTGCCCGTTCCCGGCCCGTCGCTGGCGACCGAAATCGTGCCGCCGTGCAGCGCAACCAATTGCTTGACCAGCGCCAGGCCGATACCAAGCCCGCCCTGATCGCGCCCGCGATGATGCTCGATCTGGGTGAATATCTCGAAGACGTGCGGCTGCATCTCCAATGGAATGCCCATACCGTTGTCCGACACGCATATCTCCACCTCTCCCCCAACCAGCGCCACGGTCAGGTCGATCCGCCCGCCGGCGGGCGTGTACTTGGCGGCATTGTTGAGGAGGTTGGAGAGAATTTGGGCGACGCGGGTATGATCGACCATAAGCCAGATCGGCTCGGATGGGGCCGTGACGGTCAGCGTGTGCTGGGGCGCGTCCATGTTGTGCTGGCTGGCTTCGACTGCAGAACGCACAAGTTCCGACAGCTCGATCCGCTCCTGCCGTAACGAGACCTTACCCTTGCTGACGCGTGAGACGTCGAGCAAATCTTCCACCAGGCGCGAAAGATGGAACAACGTGCGCTCCATCTGCCCCTTCACTTCATCGGCACGGTGGGCCAGGCTCGGGCGGCGCAGCAAGTCCAACCCGCTCAACAACGCAGCCACCGGATTGCGCAGCTCATGCGCCAGAACCGCCAGGAATTGGTCCTTCTGGCGGTCATTCTCGCGCAGCGCTTCGGCGGCGACGGCGATCTCGTCGCGCTGCGCGGCGATTTGTTGCCGCTGCCGGTAGAGGTCGGAGAACACATCCGCCTTGCTGCGCAGGATGTCGGGCTCGATCGGCTTCTGGATGAAATCGACCGCACCTGCTTCGTAGCCACGGAACCGGCGTTGGCTGTCGGTGCTGCCGGCAGTGACGAAAATGATCGGGACGTGGCAGGTGCGCTCGTTGCCGCGCATCAGTTCGGCGAGTTCGAACCCGTCCATATCGGGCATCTGCACATCGAGAAGCGCCAGCGCGACATCATGACGCAGCAGCAGCTCCAGCGCCTCTTCGCCCGAGCTGGCCTTGAGCAGCACGAGATCGTCGCGCCGCAGCAGCGCCTCGAGTGCGAGCAGGTTCGCGGGCAGATCGTCGACCAGCAGGAAGTACACCGGTTTGCGCGCGTCCATCACTGGGCTCCCGCCTCCTTGAGATAGGCGACGATACCATCGAGTGATCGCACCTCGGCCCTGGGCCAGCGCGCCAGCGCGGCTGCAGGCATGGCGCGTGAGTAAGCACTGGCCGGGTCTTCCACCAGTGTGACCCCGCCCGCGCCGCCGATCGCGGCAAGGCCACTGGCGCCGTCATCGTTGGCACCGGTCAGCACGATGCCCGCCACGCGCGATCCCCAGGCATCGGCAGCGGTTTCGAACAAAACGTCGATCGAGGGGCGCGAAAAGCACACCGCTTCATCCCTCGACAGCGAGATGATGCCCTCTGTCTCAACCAGCATGTGATAGTCTGGTGGGGCAAAGTAGATGGTCCGAGGCACGATCGTTTCCTTGTCTTCCGCCTCGCGCACCGGCAACGCGCACCGGCCGGAAAACAGCGTGGTAAGTTCGCTCTTGCGCGTCGGCGGTACGTGCACGACGATCAGTATCGGCAACGCGAAGTCGCCGGGCAATGCCGGCAGGATGTGCAACAGCGCCTGAATTGCTCCAGCCGATGCACCGATGACCACTGCCTGGATCGTGGCGCCGGTCATTCCTGGGCTCACCCCCGGATTCATCCCTGGCGCCTTTGATAGATCTTTTCCTCGCGCACGTATTCCGAAAACGCATCGGCATGTTCGGAGAAACGCAAGGTCTCTTTCGAACCCAATCCCAGAAATCCGTTGCGGATCAGCGAATCCCGAAACAAGCGCACAGCCCGGTCCTGCAATGCCCGATCGAAATAGATCATGACATTGCGGCAGGAGATCAGGTGAACCTCCGAGAACACCGCATCGGTAACCAGGCTATGATCCGAGAACAACACCCGGTCACGCAAGGTCTTGTCGAAGACAGCACCGCCGTATCCGGTCGTGTAATAGTCGGACAGCGACGAGGTTCCCCCCGCAGCGCGGTAGTTCTCGGTGAATGCCTGGAGCCGGTCCAGCGAATAGATGCCGCGTCCCGCAGCCTCCAGCGCCTCCTGATTGATGTCGGTCGCGTAGAACAGCGTGCGCTCTTCCAAACCTTCCTCGCGGAACAGGATGGCGAGCGAATGCACTTCCTCGCCGGCACTGCATCCCGCCACCCAGACCTTGAGCGAGGGGTAAGTCTTGAGGTGCGGGATCACCCTTTCACGAATGGCGCGAAAGTATGTGGGATCGCGGAAGAAATCGCTGACCTGAACGGTCATGAACCGCAGCACTTTGGCGGCAGCGGCGGGATCGTGCAGCAGCTTGTCCTGCATGGCCGAAAAGCTCGTCAGCCCCAGCCGTTCGCGCGCCTGGCGCAAGCGCCGCCGGATAGAGGCCTGCGCATAGTTGCGAAAGTCATAGTGGTAGCGCCGATACAGCGCTTCGAGCAGCAGGCGGACCTCGATGTCCTCGATCTTTTCCTCGTCCATGGCGATCAGCGCGGCATCCAGACGCGGACCAAACTGAGCAGCTTGTCCACGTCCAGCGGCTTGGCCATGTAGTCGTTGGCGCCGGCTTCGATACAACGCTCCTGATCGTCGGGCATGGCCTTGGCAGTCAGGGTGATGACCGGAAGGCGCGCCCAGCGTGGATCGCGGCGGATGGTGCGGGTGGCGGTCAGGCCGTCCATCACCGGCATCATCACGTCCATCAGCACCAGATCGATCTTGCGCGTCTCATCTCCGGCGGAAGCCTCCAGTGCGTCCAGCGCTTCCTGACCGTTGCGCGCAATCTCGACCACCGCGCCTTGCGGTTCGAGGATGTTGGTGAGCGAGAAGACGTTGCGTACATCGTCTTCCACCACCAGGATCCGCCGTCCCTCCAGGATCGCATCGCGGTTGCGCGCCTCGCGGATCATCGTCTGCTGCTGCTCGGGCAAGTCGGTGACGACCTGATGGAGGAACAGCGAAACTTCGTCGAGCAGACGCTCGGGCGAGCGCGCGCCCTTGATAATGATCGAGTCCGAATAGCGGCGCAAACGCTGCTCGTCGTCGGCTGTCAGATCGTGGCCGGTGTAGACGATCACCGGCGGGAAGGCATAAGCGCCCTCGGTGCTGAGCGTTTCCAGCAGGGTGAAACCGCTGGCGTCGGGCAAGTTCAGATCCAGCACCATGCAATCGAACGTATTGCCGCGCAGCGCCTGCAGGCATTCGGCAGCGGTAGCGACCGTCACCGTCTCCACGTCACCGCTGGCAAGCAGGCGGCTGACCGCGTCACGTTGGACGGCGTCGTCCTCGACGATCAACACCCGGCGAGTTCCGGTGACGAGGCGATCGGACAAGGCCTGGAGCACGCCGGCCAGATCCTCGCGCTTCACCGGCTTGACGAGATAGCCCACCGCACCCAGCGACAGCGCGACCTGCGTGTGATCGCTGCCCGAGACGATGTGGACAGGGATGTGCCGCGTATCGACGTCGCGCTTCAGCCGGTCGAGCAAGGCCAGGCCCGACTGATCGGGCAGGCCGACGTCGAGCACCACCGCGTGCGGCTTGTACATCCGCGCGAGCTTCAGGCCTTCCTCTGCCGTTCCGGTAACGAGGCACTGGAAGCCCATCTCGCGCGACAAATCGCGCACGATACCCGCGAAGATCGCGTCATCCTCGACCACCAGCAGCAACCGCTGGCCGGGCGTGAAGGCTTCGGAAATCCCCTCGCGGTCATCCTCCACCTGGCGCGGCATCGACGCCGGGCGCCGGCTCGGTTCGGACGCAGTTCGATCAAGCCGCGGCGGCTCGGGCAGCATCGCGGGCGATACTGACGGCAGGCCCGCATCACCCTCGACACCTGCGTAAGCCACCGGGATCGTCAGCGTGAAGCGACTGCCCTGCCCCGCAATGCTGCTGAGACGGATCGAACCACCCAGCAGGCGCGCCAGTTCGCGCGATATCGATAGGCCCAGGCCCGTGCCGCCATACTTGCGGCTCACGGTGCCGTCGGCTTGCCGGAACGCCTCGAAGATCGCGCGCTGCTGATCCTCCGGGATACCGATGCCGGTATCGACGACCGCCATTTCGATCCGGTCGTCCCCTAGCGGCTCGATCTCCAGCCGGACGCTGCCGCTTTCGGTGAACTTGAACGCGTTGGACAACAGGTTCTTGAGGACTTGCTCCACCCGCTGGCGATCGGTTTCGATCATGGCGGGGCTGCCGGGCGCGATCTGGATCGTCAGGTCGAGCCCGCGATCTTTCGCAATTGGCTGGAAGGTTTGGCGCAAGTCACTCGTCAACCGCTCAACCAACAGTGATTCCGGGCGGATCTGCAAGTGCCCGGCTTCGATCTTGGACAAGTCCAGCACGTCGTTGATAAGCGCGAGCAGATCGTTGCCGGACGATTCAATCGTGCGCGCGAACTGAACTTGCTCGTCGGTCAGGTTGGCGCTGCGATTGTCACCAAGCAGCTTGGACAGGATCAGCAGCGAGTTCAGCGGCGTACGCAACTCGTGGCTCATGTTGGCGAGGAAATCGGACTTGTAACGGCTGGCCATTTCCAGATCGCGCGCCTTGGCCTCGACCGCATCGTTGGCGCGGGCCAGATCATCGCGCTGGGCTTCCAGCAGTTGCGTCTGCTCTTCCAACTGCGAGTTGGTCTGTTCCAGCTCCACTTGCTGCTGCTCAAGATGCGCCTGCGATTCCTTCAGCGCGCGGCCCTGCTCTTCCAACTCTTCGTTGGAAACCCGCAGTTCCTCGCTCTGGACTTGGAGTTCTTCGGCATTGTGCTGAAGCTGGGAGCGATATCGGGCAGAGCGCAGCGCCATACCCAGGGCGTTGGATGCCTCAGCCAGGAGCGCCAGGAGCTGATCGTCCACGCGCTGCAGGAACCCAAGCTCTATCACGCCTTCGACCATGTGATCGGCGGCCAGCGGCGCAATTACCAAGTGGCGCGGCTTACCGCTGCCGAACGTCGATCCGATCGCCAGATAGCCCTCCGGAACGTCGGACAAGACGATGGCCTCGCGATCGTCCGCCACTTGTCCGAGCAGGCCTTGCCGCCGCGAAAACCGCTCGACCAACTGGGCCTCGGGGGGAACTCCATAAGCGGCCACGCGCCGAAAACTGCCGCTGTCGGCTGCGAACACGGCGCCCACTGGCGCGCCACAATAGCGCACGAGGAAGCTCAGGATACTATCGCCCAGTTGCTCGCTCGTCTGGTCACCCAGGACCGCGGCGGCCAGGCCGACCTGCCCTTCCTGCAGCCACTCGCGCTTCCGAGTGGCAACGGCAGCGCGGCGGATAAGCAGCCCGATCACCAGCGTCAACGCGATGCCAAGCACGGCGGACATCAAGCCACTGAGCATGGCGGAGCGATAGGCCCCGTCCATTTCGACCAGGCGCTCGGCGCGCAGGCGCTTTTCTTCGTCCTGCATCACGTTCAGGCGGGTGCGTATTTCGTCCATCTCGGCCTTGCCGCGATCGGTGACGACGATCGCCAGCGCTGCTTCGGGGCCGACCTTCTGACGAGCCTCGATCGTTTCGTGAAGTTCGTCGAGCTTGGCCTGGATATGCCGTTGCAACATCGCCAGTCGCGCCTGCTGATTGACGTTGTCGCTGGTCAGATCCGTCACGCGCTTGAGCCGTGGAGCGACATCCGCAAGCGCGACATTATAGGGATCGAGATAACGATCGCGCCCGGTGAGCAGATAGCCGCGCTGCCCGGTTTCCACGTCCTGCAGGGTGGAAAGCAGGTTCTCCAGCGAGAGGATCACCTCATGCGAATGGGTGATAAGGTGGGTATCCTCCCGCAGCACCTTAAGGTTGGTGTAGGCGACAGATCCACTGGCAATGAAAAACAGCACGGCGATGACCAGGCCGGACAGCGTCCGAAAGTCCATGAAGGACGGAGTCTTGCCCGCTGATTGGGGCTTGCCGGCTAGAGGCCGGGGACTGGTCTGCATCTGGCTACCATCACGGACTGCGGGGGAAACCAGCAGTCGCGGTAAATGGCCGCAAGATCAAGGCATTCTCGCGAATTGCCCCCATGGATTGAGTCTGGTCAGGCGCACTGGACCGTCAGATGGGCCACTTCGTGCACCGGTATGAGCCGCGTGCGGATGGCCTCGGCGGTCACCCCGATGCCCACCACGCTGACGATGGCGGCGTGGGCTTCCGGGCCGACCCGCCAGACGTGAAGATCGGCAATGCGCACGTCGCCTGGGGCTTCGACCAGCTCGCGGATTTCCTCGGCGACATGGTTGTCGGTACGATCGAGCAGGATCGCGCCGGTATCGCGCATCAGGCTCCACGACCAGCGTGCGATCACCACGGCGCCAACAATGCCCATGACCGGATCGAGCCAGACCCACCCGAGATAGCGCCCGGCCAATAGCGCCGCGATGGCCAGAACCGACGTCAACGCGTCAGCCAGGACATGGACATAAGCGGAGCGCAAATTGTTGTCTCCGCCATGGCCGTCCTTATGATCGTGGTGGCCATGACCATGCCCGTGATCGTGGTGATGCCCATGATCGTGGTGATGGTGGTGTCCGCCCGAAAGCAGGAAGGCGCTGGCGATGTTGACCGCCAGGCCCACCACCGCAATCACGGTCGCCTCGCCGAACGCCACGGCAGCAGGTTCAAACAACCGCAACACCGATTCGAACGCGATGCCCAGCGAGACTATCCCCAGCACCATCGCAGAAGCGAAGCCGGCAAGATCGCCGACTTTGCCGGTGCCGAAGCTGAAATCGGGGTTGCGGGCATGCCGCCTGGCATACGCATAAGCGCCCGCCGCGACGGCCAGAGCGCCGGCGTGCGTCGCCATGTGAAAGCCGTCCGCCAGCAGCGCCATCGAGCCGGTCCAGTAACCGGCAAGGATTTCGCCGACCATCATCACGGCAGTCAGCACCACCACCAAGCGGGTGCGTCGCGCATTGTCGTCGTGCGCAGCGCCGAGGAAAACGTGATCGTGCAGATAACCGTCGATTTCAGGCCGGGTCGCCATGCTCTTTCGCCTACTTCGCGTAGCGGCGGATGACCGCCAGCAGCTCTCGCGCACCAGCAGCGCGGGCTTCATCGTCCAACCCCGGCGCCGCGACGTGCTCTTCGAGGTGTTCGGCGATGATTTCGTCCATCAAACCGTTCACCGCGCCGCGAACCGCTGCAACAAGGTGCAGTACGTCAGCGCACCCGACATCGGCCTGCAAAGCGCGCTCAACCGCACCGACTTGTCCAGCAATGCGGCGGACGCGAGCGACGAGTTCGCTGTTCTCAGAATTAAGATGGGCCATGTACCTATACCCCCTACCCCTATATTGTGATGTTCGCAAGCCGGTGAATACAATCGATCCGCGCTGGCTATCGGCTGGGCGGATAGATACCGTGCTAGGGCGTATAGAAAGAAAAGCAGCGTTTGAGCGGTTCGGAATTGACGATGCCGCTGCTGACCCTCTAGCGGCTGCGCCGTAGATATTTGCGGCCCACAAAGGGCTGCCGGCTTGGAGCACAAGCTCCTCACCGCGATGAATTGTGATTATGAAGGAGTGCACGTCCGCCATGAGCGAGCCTGTTGCCGCTGTTACTGAACTGGTCCCTTCGGCGGCGTTGACCGTCGAAACCGTGCTGTCGGTCCATCACTGGAACGAGCACTTGTTCAGCTTCAAGATCACCCGACCGGCCTCCTTCCGGTTCCGTTCGGGCGAGTTCGTGATGATCGGCCTGCCCGGCGAAAAGCGCCCGCTGCTGCGCGCGTATTCGATCGCCAGCCCGGCCTATGCCGAAGAGCTGGAGTTCCTGTCGATCAAGGTGCAGGACGGCCCGCTCACCTCCCGCCTCCAGCAAATCCAGCCTGGCGACCAGATCTACCTGGGCCGCAAGCCCGTGGGCACCCTGGTTGCCGACGCTCTTGTCCCCGGCAAGCGGCTGTTCCTGCTTTCAACCGGCACCGGCCTGGCGCCGTTCCTGTCGGTCATCCGCGATCCCGATATCTACGACATGTTCGACAAGATCGTCGTCGTCCACTCGGTCCGCCGCGTGAGCGACCTTGCGTTCCGCGAGGAACTGGAAAGCAAGCTGGCCGACGATCCGCTGGTGGACGAGGAAGCCGCACTCAAGCTGCACTATGTGCCGACGGTGACGCGCGAACCATTCCACACCACAGGCCGCATCGACACCCTCATCGCGGACGGTACGCTGTTCGAAGGAATGGGCGAGGCAGCCTTCAACGTCGAGACTGACCGCATGATGCTATGTGGCTCGATGGCGATGATCCGCGATTTCGAACACAAGTTCCTGGAGATGGGCTTCGAGGAAGGCTCGAACAGCAAGCCTGGTCACTTCGTGATCGAACGCGCCTTCGTCGACTGAAGCTTTACGTCAGGCGGGCCATGCCAAGAGAACTACCGGCCCGCCTGGCCGGTAGTTCTGACCGATTTGACCGGAATTCGGATTTCCGCTGAAAGCCCGCCATTCTTTCGGTTGCGCAGGGTCAGGATCGCTCCGAAGGTTTTTGCCTGCGCCTGGGCGATCGCCAGGCCGATGCCGGTTCCGCTGCCCTTGCTCGACGAAAGGCGGCGGAATGGCTGGAAGGCTTGCTCCAATTCGTAATCCGGCAGGCCCGGCCCGCGATCCGCCACGCAGATCACCAGATCGCCATTATCGCGCCAGCAACTGAGTTCGGCACTACCGCCGTATTTCTGCGCATTGTCCACCAAGTTGCCCAGCGCCCGGCCCAGGGCATTGGGCTTGACCCGCGCTTGAACGCCGCACCCTGTCGTAAAAACGACCCGGTGGCCGAACTCCGCAGCGTCCTCCGCCGCGCTAGACAGCACAGAATCGATGTCGATCACCGCCCACGGTTCTCGGATCTCGCTGCTACGGGCAAGATCAAGGCCGTCGCGCACGAGTTGCTGGGTAACCGCCAGGTCCGCGACCAGCCGGTCGCGCAAGACCTCGTCCTCGACTTGCTCCAACCGCAGCCGCAGACGAGTGAGTGGGGTCTGCAAGTCGTGCGTCACCGAGGCGAGTATCTGCGTGCGCTCTCTAATGACCTCGCGAACGCGCTCCTGGGCGATATTGAAGGTTTCCAGCGCGGCGCGCACTTCGCTTGGGCCTTTGACTGGGATCGGCTCGAAGTCCACTTCCAACGAAAATGCTCGTGCCGACTTTTCCATGCGCCGCAGCGGCGCCATTGCCAGGCTCGCCGCAAGTAGCCCCAACAAGGCCCCGGCGATAATGATGAGGACGACGTAGGGGTGGCCGACATTGTGCTGATAGAAACTTCGGTCTGGCCAAAGGTCCACCACGTAACGGCGCTCCGTTCCGGCCTTATCGACATAGCGCACGAACCAGCAGTCGGGCAACGCGTCGATGTTCATTCCCGCCGCGTAGCGATTGCGCTGGAATTGGGCAAAGCACGTCCGGTTGTCGAATGTCTTGATCTGAGCTGGAAATCCAAGACGCGAGGTGAGTTCGCGAGAAAGTTCGGGATTGGCGCCGCTCATCCGCCAATCGGACTTGACCGGATGCGCGCCGAGCACGAGATTTTCATCCAGCGCGGTTTTAGTCCCCAGCGGGTCGCGATCGAAACGCTCGGCGATGTCGGTAGCGCTGCGGAACGCAGCCGCAGCCTGCTCCTTACGAAAATTGGCGCGTTGCAAGCGGTCGGACGCTTCGAGCGCCAGGATGGCAGAAGCCGCCATCCCCAACGCCAGCACCAAAGCCAGACGGCCAGCCAACGATCGCGGATAATCCCGCAGAAAGCGTAGAAGCCGGCGCCAGCGGGGCGAATGTTTCGCCGCAGAAGACGTCATTCGAAGATAACCGGCCCCGGCAGCACATAGCCCTCGCTCCGGACCGTCAGGATCAGATCGCCGCCGCCCGGCTCGCTCGCCAGCTTAGCCCGCAACCGGCTGATCTGGATGTCAATGGTGCGGTCGAACGCCACGGTGGCGCTACGCTCGGGCAATAGCTCTTCGCGCGACAGCACTTGGTTGGGAGCCTCGATAAACCGCGAGAGCAGCCGGTATTCGGCGGAAGAGAGCATGACCAGCCGGTCATCGTCCGTCATCAGTCGGCGCTGGTGGAGGTCCAGCCGCCACGGCCCCAAGCGGGCAAAGCGGGCTACACGCCCCCGACCCTGCCCCTTTGCCTGGTCGATCACCCGCGATCGCCGCAGCAAATTGCGCACGCGCGCCAACAGCTCGCGCGGTTCGAACGGCTTGGTGAGATAATCGTCGGCGCCCAGTTCCAGCCCGAGCACTCGGTCGATCGGCCCTTCGCGCGCAGTCACCATCATGATTGCGCCTTCGTGGCCGCCGGCGCGCAATTCGCGGCACAAGTCCAGCCCGTCACCGTCCGGCAGGTTGAGGTCCAGGATCAGCAGATCCACGGTCGGCCCGTCCTGCAAGGTGGTCCGCAAGCCGGCAACCGTGCCTACCGCATCGACACGCCGGGGTTCACGCGAAAGCTGCGCGGTGATAAGCTCACGAATGTCGGGGTCGTCCTCAAGAACGACTATGCGCCCCTCCGACCCATTGCTCTGCGGCATCATGACTGCCACCCATAGGCATGACCAACGGGCTAGTCTCCCCCGATGATACAAAACGAAACAAGCCGCCCGGCAGCGCTACTTGACGATACGAGCTGTACTTTTCCGTAGCTTGCTGCGGAGCACAATGCGCGTAGTAAGCCGATCGTAGCAGAATCGCGTCTCAAGGAGCCCTCGGGTTGCGTCCTAACGTCCATAACTTCGCCCAGAACCTCGCCATGGCATCCGCCCTGGCATTGGCCACCGTCTCGCTCGCCGGCTGCGGCCAAAAGCAGGAAATGACGCCGCCGGAAACCGAGGTCGGCATCGTCACGCTCAAGGCAGAGCCAGTGACTGTGACTACCTCGCTGTCCGGACGCACCAATGCCGTCGCCACTGCAGAAGTGCGCCCACAGGTCGATGGCATCATCAAGGACCGCTTGTTCCAGGAAGGCTCGCTCGTGCGCGCCGGCCAGGCGCTCTACCAGATCGACCCGCGGCGCTATCAAGCCTCGCTCGACACATCGCGGGCCCAGTTGGAAAATGCAAAGGCCACCCTCTACAGCGCCGAGGCGAAGGTGAAGCGATACAACTCGCTGAGCGACAAAACCGCGGTGAGCGCCCAGGACTTCGACGAAACCGTGGCGACCGCGCGTGCTTCGCGCGCGTCGGTACACCAGTATGAGGCTTCCAGCCGCAGCGACGCCGTGAACCTGGAGTTTACCCGGGTCACCGCCCCGATCACCGGGCGTATCGGCCGTTCCGCCTATACCAAGGGTGCGCTCGTCACATCCGGGCAGTCGGACGCACTGGCAACGATCCAGCAGCTCGATCCGATCTATGTGGACATCACCCAGTCTTCCGCCGATCTTCTGCGCTTGCGCCGTTCGCTCGCCAAGGGCGATCTGCTGCCGTCCAGCACCAAGGTGAAACTGACGCTGGAAGACGGTACGACGTACGAGCGCGAAGGGACGATCGAGTTCAGCGAAGTCACGGTGGACACCCAGACCGGCACCGTCACTATCCGCGCAAAGTTCGCCAACCCGGACGGTTACCTCCTGCCCGGCATGTTCGTGCGCGTGGTCGCACCGCAGGGTATGCTCAGCAACGGCATCCTGGCACCGCAACAAGGCATCTCGCGTGATGCCAAGGGCGAAGGCACGGCGCTGGTCGTCAATGCCCAGGGCAAGGTGGAGCAACGCACCGTCGTCACTGGCCAGGCGATCGGCACCAAGTGGCTCATCACCAGCGGTCTCAAGGCCGGTGACAGGTTGATCGTCGAGGGTTCCGGCAAGGTTGCCCCCGGCGCCAAGGTCAAAGCCGTGGCCGCGAAGCTGAGCCAGTAATCCCATGAACATGAGCCGCTTCTTCATCGACCGCCCGATCTTTGCCTGGGTGCTGGCCATCATTGTGATGATGGGCGGCATCTACGGCATCATCAGCCTTCCCATCGCGCAGTACCCGGACGTCGCCCCGCCTTCGGTCTCCGTCAGCGCCACGTATCCGGGCGCATCGGCGCAAACGCTTGAAAACAGCGTCACGCAGATCGTCGAGCAGCAGCTCACCGGGATCGACAACCTTCTCTACTTCTCGTCCAGTTCGGACAGTTCGGGCTCGTCCACGGTCACGGCGACCTTCGCCAAGGGCACTGACCCCGACGTGGCGCAGGTCCAGGTGCAGAACAAGGTGCAGCAGGCGAACTCGCGCTTGCCTACCGAAGTGCAGCAGCAAGGCCTGACCGTCTCCAAAGCGAACTCGGACATGCTGATCGTCGTTGGCTTGTACGACGAGCTCGACAAGCACACCGACAGCGACGTTTCCGACTACCTCGTGTCGAACTTCCAGGATGACTTGTCGCGCATCAGCGGCGTCGGCGGCGTCCAGGTGTTCGGCTCGCAATATGCAATGCGCATCTGGATGGACCCGGCCAAGATGCAGGCGCGCCAGTTGATCCCGTCGGATGTGACCTCGGCGATTTCGTCGCAGAACGTCGATCTTTCGGCGGGTCAGTTGGGCAGCCAGCCGCTCGCCAAGGGGCAGATGCTGAACGCGGTGGTGAAGGCCAAGTCGCGCTTGCAGACGCCTGAGCAGTTCCGCCAGATCGTCGTCAAGACGATGTCAGATGGCTCCGTGGTTCGGCTTTCCGACATCGCCACGGTCGAACTGGGCCAGGAAAGCTACACTTCGGTAGCCCGGATGAACGGCCACCCCGCCGCCGGCATCGCCATCAAGCTCGCCTCCGGTGCAGACGCGCTCAAGACCGTTGCCGCCGTCAAGGCGCGGGTCAGCGAACTTTCCGGCAGCCTCCCGGCCGGCTACAAAGTCGCCTACGTTCGCGACACCAGCGACTTCGTGAAGCTCTCGATCTACGAAGTGGTCGAGACGCTGATTATCGCGGTCATTTTGGTCGTGCTGGTCATGTACGCCTTCCTCCAAAGCTGGCGCGCCACGCTGGTGCCCGCGATCGCGGTGCCGGTCGTGCTGCTTGGCACCTTCGGGGTGCTGGCGCTGCTGGGATATTCGATCAACACCCTCACGTTGTTCGCGATGGTGCTGGCGATCGGCCTGTTGGTCGATGACGCCATCGTCGTGGTCGAAAACGTCGAGCGCGTGATGGAGGAAGAAAAGCTTCCCCCCTACGAAGCGACCGTGAAGTCGATGGAAGAGATCGGCTCCGCGCTTGTCGGCATCGCCTTGGTGCTGTCCGCCGTGCTGCTGCCGATGGCCATGTTCGGTGGATCGACCGGCGTCATCTATCGCCAGTTCTCGATCACCATCGTCACGGCCATGGCATTGTCTGTGCTGGTCGCGCTGATCCTCTCGCCCGCACTGTGCTCGCACTTGCTCAAGCCGCGCGACGAGGAAGATCACGAAAGGCAGGCATCAGCCGAACAAGCTGGCGGCTGGCGTGGTCCGCTTGCGAAGGGCAAGCGCAAGGTCGACAACGCGTTCGGCAGCTTCAACCGCTGGTTCGATCGCATGACCGGCCGCTATGTCGATACCACGCAGAAAGTCATCAAGAAGCGCCGGATCTGGCTGCTTGTGTATGGCGTGGTCATCATCGCCGTCGTGCTGTTGTTCACGCGATTGCCAACAGGCTTCCTCCCCACCGAAGACCAAGGTCAGGTCATGGTGGTCTACCAGCTTCCCGGCGGCGCTACCGCCGAGCGAACCGACGTCGTGCAAAGGGAGATCGAGAGGATCTTCAAGACCGAAAGCAAGAGCGTCAGCAAGCTTTTCACCATCACCGGATTCAGCTTGAACGGCTCGGGCCAGAACGCGGGCATGGGCTTTGCCGGGCTGGCTCCCTTCGATGACCGCAAGGGCAGCGACCAGTCCGCCGATGCGATCACCCAGCGCATCATGGGTGAATCGGCAGGCATTCGCGACGCCCAAGTCTTCGCGTTGACCCCACCATCAATCCAGGGTCTGGGCCAGTCGAACGGCTTTACGTTCCAGTTGCTCAATTCGAGCAACATGGACCGCGAGAAGTTCCTTGGCCTGCGTGACAAGATCATCGCGGCGGCCAACCAGGACAAGATTTTGTCGCAGGTCCGCGCCAGCACCCTGCCCGACACGCCGCAGTTGGACATCGCCTTCGACGATGCGAAACTTTCGGTCCTGGGCCTGACCGTCGATAACGCGTCGGACACGCTCAGCACCGCGTGGGGCAGCACTTACGTCAACGATTTCATCGACCGCGGCCGCGTGAAAAAGGTCTACGTCCAGGGCCAGGCCGATTCGCGCATGTTGCCCAGCGATCTCGACAAGTGGTTTATCCGCTCGACATCGGGGACCAACAGCGATGGCAGCAGCAAGATGGTTCCCTACTCATCGTTCGCCTCGGTGGACTGGAGCACCGGCCCCAACAGCCTCTCGCGTTTCAATGGCCGTACATCGGCCACGATCGAGGGCAGCGCGGGTTCGGGCTACAGCTCGGGCGATGCCATGAAGGAAATGGTGGTCCTCCAGCAAAAGTTGGCGCCTGGCACCAGCTATGCGTGGAGCGACTTGTCCTATCAGCAGAACCAGTCGAGCGGGCAGGCCGTCTACCTCTACCTGATCTCGACTGCCGTTGTGTTCCTGTGTCTTGCCGCACTGTACGAAAGCTGGTCGGTGCCGCTCGCGGTACTGCTGGTGGTGCCGCTGGGCGTCCTGGGCGCGGTCGCTGCCGTCGCCGCGCGCGGGCTGGAGAACGACATCTACTTCCAGGTCGGCCTGCTCACCACCATCGGTCTGGCCGCAAAGAACGCGATCCTGATCGTCGAGTTCGCCGAAGCGGCACGGCGCGAAGGGCGGGACATGATCCAAGCGGCACTTGATGCGGCGCGCACTCGCCTTCGCCCGATCATGATGACGTCGATCGCCTTCATGGCGGGCGTCATCCCGCTGGTGATCGCGACCGGCGCGGGTGCGCAAGGGCGTATCGCTATCGGCACAGCCGTGCTCGGCGGTATGTTCACCGCCACTGCGCTCGCGATCTTCTATGTCCCGATGTTCTTCGTCATGGTCGCCAATGTCTTCCACCGGAAGGACAATGCCGCCAAGCCTGCCACAACCGAGGATCACGTCTGATGCGCCGCTCGCTCCTATCCCTCACCGCGCTGGCGTTCGCGCTGGCCGGGTGCGACATGGCGCCCAAGTACGTCCGCCCCGAAGCCGCGACGCCCGTGCAATGGCCGCAAGGCGCAGCTTATGCACCGGCCGAGGCGGGCCAGGCCGGCATGCCCTGGCGCCAGTTGTTCACCGATCCGCGCCTGCAGACGGTGATCGAGCGGGCCCTGGCCAACAACCAGGACTTGCGGTCGACCCTCGCCAACGTTGCGTCGGCGCGCGCTCAGTACCATGTCGAGCGCTCGTATCAGTTGCCCACGATTACGGCGGATGCCGATGGCAGCCGGACGTTTGGTAACAGCGCCACCCAGCTCAACAGCAAGAGCTACAGCGCTGATGCGGGTTTCAGTTCTTTCGAACTGGACTTGTTCGGACGCCTGAAGAACCAGAGCCGGGAGTATTTGCAGAGCTATCTCGCCACCGATTCCGGCTATCGCTCGGCCCGGCTGACCTTGGTCGCCAATGTCGCTACGGCTTACGTCACGCTCGCATCCGATCGTGACTTACTCACGCTTGCCGAGCAGACTCGCGACAGCAGCCAGCGGACCCTGGAACTCACGACAACGTTGTTCAAATCCGGCCTCAAAAGTGCGTCCGATGTCGCTTCGGCAGAAACCAGTCTGCAACAGGCCATTTCGGATATCGCTTCGCAAACGACGCAAGTGGCGCAGGACCGCAATGCCTTGGAACTGCAGGTTGGCGGGCCGGTGGAAGATGCCCTGCTCCCTGCCTCGCTTGCCGAATTGGAAACGAAAATCGGCAAAGTGCCGGCGGGGCTCTCATCCGAAGCGCTACTGCGCCGGCCGGATGTGGTCCAGGCCGAGCACACCCTGGAAGGCACCTACGCATCGATCGGTGCGGCGCGCGCAGCGTTCTTCCCGAAGATATCCCTCACCTCGGCGCTCGGCTTTACCAGCACTGCGTTGGGAAGTTTGTTCAGCTCTGACAGCTTCTACAAGAGCGTGTCCGGTAGCGGCAGCATGAATCTGCTGGGCGGAACCAACAAGGGCAACCTGGAATACGCCAAGGCCCAGCGCGACGCGGCGCTCGCCAGTTACCAGTACACGATCCAGTCAGCGTTCAAGGACGTGGCGGATGCGCTGGCGCGGCGCGGCACCATTGCCGATCAACGCACCGCGCAGGAGCGCTTGGTGGCCGCTGCACAGAAAAGCTACAACCTGGCCCAAGACCAGTATCGCGCGGGCACCGACACATTCCTCAATGCGCTCATCGCCCAGCGTTCGCTGTATACTTATCAGCAGACGCAGATTTCGACGATCCTGGCAGATCTCAGCAACCGAGTGACCATCTACAGCGCGGTCGGCTCGGACGAATCGCTGTCGAAGGACGATGCGCCGGTAAAGAAGTAAGCGGATCGAGGTGGTCGGCCCTGCCCGGCCACCTCACCGTAGCTGGCGTTTCTCCAGTTTACGCGCCAGGGTGCGGCGGTGCATTCCCAGCCTGCGCGCGGCTTCGGAAATGTTGAAGCCGGTTTCCACCAGCGTCTGGTGGATGTGTTCCCACTCTACCGTCTTGATCGAGGACTGGCGCCCATCGACCGGCGCATTGGGATCGCCATCGTCGCGGGTGAACGCAGCTTCGATGTCATCGGTGTTCGAAGGCTTGGCGAGGTAGTAGTCTGCGCCAAGCTTGATCGCCTCTACCGCCGTGGCGATGCTGGCGAAGCCGGTCAGGACCACGATCTTCATGTCCGCATGGCGCGCGCGCAAGGTCTGCACGCACACGAGGCCCGAGGCACCGCCCAGCTTCAGATCGACCACCGCGAACCGCGGCGTCACGGTATCCAGCAATCCCAGCAATTCGTCATGACTGTCCGCCAGGCTGACCGTGTACCCACGCCGCTCGAACGATCGCATCAGCGTGCGTGCGAAAGCCGGATCGTCTTCGACGATGATAAGCTGGGGGACCAGCGGGGAAACGGTCATCGCGCGGCCTCCTTACGATAGGCGAGTGCCTCGATCGGCAAAGTGATCCGCACGATCGCGCCGCCCTCGGCGCGATTGCCGGCAATGGCGGAGCCGCCCAGCTTGCGCGCGACGTTGACCAGCAGGAACAAGCCTAGTCCTCCCCCCGGCTTACCCTTGGTCGAGCGGTAAGGCCGCCCGAACGATCCCAGGATTTCGCGTGAGAAACCTGGGCCGCTGTCGGCCACTTCCAGCACCAGCGAATTGTCCGCGCGTGATGCTGTGATCTCTATCCAATGGGGAGAGACTTCAGCGGCGTTGTCCACCACGTTGCCGATCACCTGGCGTAGCGCCGGGTCGGCGACGATCGGCACATCCTCTCCAAAGCGGTCAGTGTAGCGGATCGCATCGGGGGAGCGGATACTGCGCCAATCGCGCACCAGATCGTCCAGGAACGCGCGCATCGTCGTCACGGCCGGCGAGACGCCCCGTGCCTCGCCTGCCGACATCAGGATACCGCTGACGATCGTCTTGCAGCGCTGCACCGCCTGATCCATGTCGGCCAGGTCTTCCTGCAGATCTCTATCCGTCGCCAGCTTGGGCATCCGCTTCCAGTCGCCGATCAGCACCGAAAGCGAGGACAGCGGCGTGCCGAGTTCATGCGCGGCCCCAGAAGCGAGCAGGCCCATGCGAACGATATGATCGTCCTCCACCGCGCGTTGGCGAACGCCCGCGAGAGCCGCATCACGCTCACGCAAGTTGCGGCTGATACGCGTCACCATCGTGACCAGCAGGATGACGATCAAGGCCAGGCTAGCCATGCTGCCACGAACATACAGCGCCATGGGATCGGTGCTGTATGGGGGCGGGAGAACCAGCGGGCGGGCATATACGCTGAGCATAGCCAGCGCTGCGCCGGTCGAGGCCGCGATGATCCATGCTGAAGCCGGCTTCAGCAGAACCGCCCCCAGCACCACTTGCAGCACGAACAGTGAAGCGAACGGGTTTTCCAGCCCGCCAGAATAGTACAACTGCACCGCCAGGGCCGCGACATCCACCAGCAAAGCAGCGGTCATCTCGAAGTTGGAAACGGTGCTGCGTCGACGCCGCAGCAGCGGCCCGCTGACAAGATTGAGCACCATCAGCAAAGCCGGAACCATCAGCAGCCGCTGAACCGGGATGGCGATCCCCAGCATGTCGTTGACGATCTCGATCGTGATAATCTGCCCGCCGATCGCGATCCAGCGCAACTGGATCAGGAGCCACATGTTCTGCCCGCCGGTATCCGGGGCGGCAGGCGCGAAGGGCTCAGACTGGATCATTGCGAGGCGTCTGTATCACCTTCGTTCGACGCGCGCACCCCCGCACCCTGGCGCCGCACATAGTAGATCGCCCAGGCGCTCAGCAGCGCCATGCCGAACCAGGTCAGCGCGTACATCAGGTGGTTGTCCGAAAACCGCACAACCGTCAGGCCGCCCTTGGGGCCGCCGGGCACGTCGAGCGTAGCGTCGGCATCGACGAAGTACGGCGCTGCCCTGCTCAGTCTGCGCGCGGCGGCGATGGCTGCGACGTCGCGCGAATACCATTGATCGGCAGCGGGCTTGTTCGAGCGCAAGAAACCGCCGCCCGGCTCGGTCACGCGTAGCAGGCCGGTTACGGTGACCACGCCTTGCGGCGCGGGCGCATAGCCACGCTTGCGGTCCTGCGGCACGAAACCACGATTGACGAGGAGCGTGAACCCGCCGGTATCGAGCGGGGTGACCACCCAGTAGCCACCACCCAGCTCCGTAACCGCCTGGACCAGAGTGTCCTTGCCGGCGAGGAAATGGCCTTGCGCGGTGACGTGGCGGTAGGCGTCGCGTTGCTGGGTAATGCGGGGCCATTGGTCCGGCCCGGGGACCGCGACCGGCACGGCAGTCGTGCGCGTATTCACGGCGGCGATCAGTTCGTGCTTCCAGGCGCGGCGCTGGACCTGCCAGACGCCGAGGGCCACGAACACGGCGATCAGCACCAGCAGCGCCGCCACCACCGGCCCGTTTCGTCCAGCGCCCCTGCCCTTCGGCTCGGGGCGCCGGTCGTCGCTTGTCACGGCATCTGGCTCATGTCGTGGGTGGGCATCATGTTGGTGTTGAGGTGGTACATGACCCAGAGCGAGCCGCTGAGCATGATGACGACCACGATCAGGGTGAACAACAGCGCCGTCATCGACCAACCGCCTTCGACCTTGCCGTTCATGTGCAGGAAGAAGATCATGTGGACGACCATCTGCACCGCCGCGAAGCCCAGGATGATGGCTGCGGTAATGCCGTTGGACAGCGGGTGGGTCATCACCAGCCAGAACGGGATGACGGTCAGGATCACCGACAGGACGAAGCCGATGACGTATTCCTTCAGCGAACCATGCGGCACGCTGTCGGCGTGGTGCCCATCGGCGCCATGCCCATCGGAATGAGAGTGGTCTTGGCTCATCGCAGCATTCCCATGAGGTAGACGAAGGTGAAGACCCCGATCCAGATCAGGTCGAGGAAGTGCCAGAACATCGAAAGGCACATCAGGCGGCGCTTGTTGGCCGTGATCAGGCCCTTGCTGGCGACTTGTACCATCAGCGTCACCAGCCAGATGCTGCCGAAGGTCACGTGGAGCCCGTGGGTGCCCACCAGGGTGAAGAACGCCGACAGGAACGCGCTGCGCTGCGGACCGGCACCTTCTTCGATCAGGTGGTGGAACTCATACAATTCGATCGACAGGAACGCGAGGCCGAACACCAGGGTAACGACCAGCCAGCCCAGCGTCGCGTTCTTCTGATCACGCTGCATCGCCAGCATCGCAAAGCCATAGGTGATCGACGAGAACAGCAGCATTGCCGTGTTCACGGCCACCAGCGGCAGTTCGAACAAGTCCTTCGGACCCGGCCCTGCGGCATAGTTGCCACCGAGCACGGCGTAGGCGGCGAACAGGATCGCGAAGATGAGGCAGTCGCTCATCAGGTAGATCCAGAACCCCAGCATGGTGCTGTGGCCCTCGGGATGCGCGTGCTCGTCCAGGTCGTAGAAGCTGAGCGGCGCGTCGGCGGCGTTGAGTGTGGTTGCGCTCATCGGATCAGGCTCCCGTCACCGCCGCCAACTGGCGGGTGCGCGCATCCTCCACGGCGGCGACGGTGGCTGCCGGAATGTGGAAATCGCGCTTGTAGTTGAACGTATGGATGATCGCGGTGCCGATCAGGGCGATGAAGGCGAGGCCCGCCAGCCAGAAGATGTGCCAGATCAGAGCAAAGCCCATCAACGCGCTGATGCCTGCCAGGATCACGCCAGCACCGGTGTTGCTGGGCATGTGGATGTCCTTGAAGCCATCGACAGGGCGCTGTGCACCGCGCTTCTGCATGTCGTGCCACGCATCCAGATCGTGGACCACGGGGGTGAAGGCGAAGTTGTAGTCTGGCGGAGGCGAGCTCGTCGACCACTCCAGGGTCCGGCCACCCCAGGGATTGCCGGTTTCGTCCTTCAGTTCTTCACGCTTCCAGATGCTGACCGCGAACTGCACGAGCATGGCGCCGATGCCAGCAGCGATCAACGCAGCACCAATGCCGGCGATCACGAACCAGATCTGCAGATCGGGATTGTCGAACACGCGCATACGGCGGGTGACGCCCATCAGGCCAAGGATATAAAGCGGCATGAAGGCCACCCAGAAGCCGACGACCCAGCACCAAAAGCTGACCTTGCCCCAGAACTCGTTCAGCTTGAAGCCGAAGGCCTTGGGCCACCAGAAATTGATCGCCGCGAACACGCCAAACACGACGCCGCCGATGATGACGTTGTGGAAGTGCGCGATCAGGAACAGCGAGTTGTGCAGCACGAAGTCGGCCGGCGGCACGGCGAGCAGCACGCCGGTCATACCGCCCACGGTGAAGGTCATCATGAAGGCGACCGTCCACATCATCGGCAGGTCGAAGCGGATGCGGCCGCGGTACATCGTGAACAGCCAGTTGAACAGTTTGGCCCCGGTGGGGATCGAGATCACCATGGTGGTAATGCCGAAGAAACTGTTGACGCTGGCGCCCGAGCCCATCGTGAAGAAGTGGTGCAGCCACACGACGTAGGACAGGATCATGATGACGCACGTCGCGTAGACCATCGAGGTGTAACCGAACAAGCGCTTGCCCGAGAACGTCGAGGTAACTTCCGAAAACACGCCGAACAGCGGCAGGATCAGGATGTAGACCTCAGGGTGGCCCCAGATCCAGATCAAGTTCACGTACATCATCGGCGAACCGCCGAAGTCGTTGGTGAAGAAGTTGGTTCCGACGTAGCGATCGAGGCTCAGCAGCGCGAGAACGGCCGTCAGCACCGGGAACGAGGCGACGATCAGGATGTTCGTGCACAGCGAGGTCCAGGTGAAGATCGGCATCTTCATCAGGCCCATACCCGGCGCGCGCAGTTTGATGATCGTTACGATCAGGTTGATGCCCGAAAGCGTCGTACCCACACCCGCGACCTGTAGCGACCAGATGTAGTAATCGACACCGACGTTAGGGCTATACGCCAGCTCCGACAGCGGCGGATAAGCCAGCCAGCCGGTCTGCGCGAACTCGCCGATGAACAGCGAGGCCATGACCAGTACCGCGCCGGCAGTGGTCATCCAGAAGCTGAAGTTGTTGAGGAACGGGAAGCTGACGTCGCGCGCGCCGATCTGCAACGGCACGACGTAGTTCATCAAGCCAGTGACGAAAGGCATCGCCACGAAGAAGATCATGATGACGCCGTGCGCGGTAAACACCTGGTCATAGTGGTGCGCGGTCAGGTAGCCTTCCGAACCGTTGAACGCCAAGGCCTGCTGCAAGCGCATCATCACGGCATCGGAGAAACCGCGCAACAGCATGACGATGCCCAGCACCATGTACATGATGCCGATCTTCTTGTGGTCCACGCTGGTGAACCATTCCTTCCAGAGATAGCCCCAGAGGCGCAGCTTGGTCAGGAGAGCGACGACGGCGATGCCGCCGATCGCCACGGCGCAGAACGTGGCAACCACGATCGGCTCGTGCAGCGGCAGCGCGTCTAACGAGAGACGGCCCAGCAGGGCGC
Source organism: Novosphingobium sp. Rr 2-17 (assembly GCF_000272475.1). Lineage (GTDB taxonomy): Bacteria > Pseudomonadota > Alphaproteobacteria > Sphingomonadales > Sphingomonadaceae > Novosphingobium. The sequence continues at coordinate 77,998 of NZ_AKFJ01000086.1, read as the reverse complement.
TGGTCTCGGACGGTTGGGTCATGAAGGAATGCCTGATCAGGACGCCGGACGCTGGACAGCGACCGACTGGTTGAATGCAATGTCCGAAGCGGTGAAGACGCCGGGGCGCTTCATCCCTGCGCCCAGCAGCGGAGCGCGATCGACCAGAGCCGGATCGCCCGCGCGAGTCGGCTTGAGCGGCGGCGCGCACGTTGCAGCGACATAGCGCTGGGTCCATTCACGCTGCGACGGAGTTTCGGTGCCGCGCGCGGCGAACTTGTCGTAGGATAGTCGCGCCACGCTCATCGCGCTGCCTTTGCCCATGCCGCCCTTGGCATCGATCGCCGCCATGTCGTGCATGCACATCTTACCGGGATCGACGCACATGTTGATGACGGCATCGAACAGCATCGGATCGACTTTGGCGAACAAGCGCACCGGGTCCTTCTCCGAAGGCTTCTCAAGCGCGAGATAGCCGGCGCGATCCAGACCTTTGCCCGATCCGCGCACGGTGTTCACCCAGCCGTCGAAACCGGCCTGGTCCAGCCCGCGCACCTTGAAGCGCATGTGCGAGAAGCCCGCGCCGCTGTAGTTGGCGGAGAAGCCGTCATAAGTGCCGGTGTGGTTAAGCACCGCGTGCATCTTGGTTTCCATGCCCGGCATCGCATAGATCTGCCCCGCCAGCGCCGGCACGTAGAACGAGTTCATCACCGAGGATGACGAGATGCGGAACTTGACCGGGCGGTCAACCGGCAGCGCCAGTTCGTTGACCGTCGCCACGCCTTGTTCGGGATAGATGAACAACCACTTCCAATCGAGCGCGACGACCTGGATTTCCAGCGGCTTTTCATCGGCCGAAACCGGCTTGCCCGGCGCAGTCTGGGCAATGGCACGGTAAGGATCGAGCAAGTGGGTGCCGACCCAGGTCAGCGCACCCAGGCAGATGATGATCAGCAATGGCGCCGACCAGATCACTAGCTCCAACTGAGTCGAGTGATCCCACTCCGGCTCGTAGCGAGCCTCCTTGTTCGCGGCGCGATAACGCCAAGCGAACAGGCCGGTCAGCACCATCACCGGAACGATGATGATGAGCATCAGCAGGGTGGACATGATGACCAGGTTGCCCTGCTGGCGCGCAACGTCGCCTGCAGGGTTGAGGACGACCATGTTGCAGCCGCTCAGCAGCAGAGGCAGAGCGACACCGGCGAGGAGAATCCGGAAGCGGGAAATGTCCAGTTTTGGGCGCATGGTGGCCCCCTATTATCATGCTGCGATGCGTCACATAGGACATTTTGTCCAATCCCCTTCATCGCAATCGGTGACAAAGGAGACTTCACTATCGCGCTGCGTTTGCGACGTGTATTCCATATGCACTCTTTGGCATGCTTGCGCCAAGGGTTACGATGATGAAAGCCGATCCGAAATGACGACGACCACCGCCGAACAGGACGCCCGCACGCTCCATGACGATGGCCACAAAGTGGTCCCCGGCGAGATCGCGATCGGCGTCATCATCGGTCGCACGTCCGAATTCTTCGACTTCTTCGTCTATGCCATCGCCTCGGTGCTGGTGTTCCCCAAGCTGTTTTTCCCGCATCTGAACCCGCTGGACGGCACGTTGTGGTCGTTCGCGATTTTCGCCCTCGCCTTCGTGGCACGCCCTGTCGGCACTTTCGTCTTCACCGCCATCGATCGTCGGTATGGCCGCAGCGCAAAGCTGACGTTGGCGCTGTTCCTGCTCGGCGGCTCGACCGCGGCGATCGCGTTCCTGCCCGGCTACGCCTCGATCGGTACCTCTGCGGCGCTGCTGCTGGCGCTGTTCCGCATGGGCCAGGGCTTCGCGCTCGGCGGCACCTGGGACGGCCTCGCCTCGCTGCTGGCGATCAACGCGCCGGAAGACCGCCGTGGCTGGTACGCGATGCTGCCGCAGCTCGGCGCCCCGCTCGGCCTGATCGTTGCCAGCTTGCTGTTCACCTTCCTCGTCTCGATGCTGCCGGCGCAGGACTTCCTGGAATGGGGCTGGCGGTATCCTTTCTTCGTGGCTTTCGCGATCAACGTGGTGGCGCTGTTCGCCCGCCTGCGCATCGTGGTAACGCCCGAGTACGCCGAGCAATTCGAGCAACGTGCCCTTGCCCCGTCGCCGGTCCTCGAGACCGCGCGTTCCGAATGGAGGACGATCGCCATCGGCTCGTTCGCCCCGCTCGCCAGCTTCGCGATGTTCCACATGGTCACCGTGTTCCCGCTGTCCTGGGTGTTCCTGTTCACCAAGAACCCGCCGGCCCGCTTCCTGATGATCGAGGCGATTGCGGCGTTGTTCGGCATTGCCGCCATCATCGCTTCGGGCAAGCTGGCAGACCGAGTCGGGCGCCGTACTCTGTTAGGCTTCACTGCCGCCGGCATCGCCATATTCAGCGGCTTCGCTCCGCAGTTGCTGGACGGCGGCGAACTGGGCGAGACGGTGTTCATGGTGTTGGGCTTCATCCTGCTGGGCTTCTCGTTCGGACAATCGTCGGGTGCGATCTCCTCGCGCTTTTCGACGGCACACCGCTACACCGGCTCGGCGCTTACCTCGGACCTCGCCTGGTTGTTCGGCGCCGGCTTCGCCCCGCTGGCCGCGCTGCTGCTTTCCAGTCACTTCGGCCTGATCGCAGCGGGCGGCTACTTGCTCTCGGGCGCACTGGTGACGCTGCTGGCGCTGTGGCTCAACGCCGAACTGGGCCGCGCGATCGAATAAGGCGATCGCCTGGGCTGATGCGAGTTTAAGTGCTGCATCAGCCGGGTCGGAATTGCTTGACCATCGGCCAATCAAATGGAACGGGCGCTTCTCTATCCACCTAGAGGCGCCCGTTTCGCATGATCCCTTCAGTCGCGCTGCCGGATGGCACGGTGCTGTCCAACGACAATCCGCTGGTCCTAATGGGCGGCGTCAATGTGCTGGAAAGCCGCGAACTAGCGCTTGAGGTCGCCCAGGCGTTCAGCGATGTCGCCCATGACTTAGCCGTGCCCTATGTGTTCAAGGCCAGCTTCGACAAGGCGAACCGCTCGTCAATCAGCTCCTACCGCGGCCCAGGTTTGACACAGGGCATCGAAATCCTGGCCGAAGTGAAAGAACGTTTCGGCGTTCCGATCCTCACCGACGTTCACGAGCCCGAGCAGGCTGCCCCGGTAGCGCAAGTTGCCGACATCATCCAGATCCCGGCCTTCCTGGCCCGGCAGACCGACCTGGTCGTCGCCGTGGCCCGCGCCGGCAAAGTCATTAACATCAAGAAGCCTCAGTTCCTGGCCCCGCACGAAATGCGGCACATCGTGCGCAAGTGCGTCGAGGCCGGAAACGATCAGGTGCTGCTGTGCGAACGCGGAAGCTGCTTTGGCTACAACAACCTGATCGTCGACATGCTGGGCATGGACGAGATGAAGGCAATGGCGCCAGTCGTGTTCGACGTCACCCACGCGCTCCAGCGTCCGGGCGGGCGGTCGGACAGCGCCGATGGCCGCCGGGCGCAGGCCCTCGGCCTAGCCCGCGCGGGCGTAGCGGTGGGAATTGCCGGCTTGTTCCTGGAAGCGCACCCCGATCCCGACGCCGCACTCTGCGACGGACCCAGCGCCCTGCCGCTCGACCGCCTGCGCCCGTTCCTCGAACAGATCGTGGCAATAGACCGGCTGGTGAAGCAACTGCCGGCGCTTCCGCTCGGCTGAGTGAGCGAGCGAAGCGCGCGGCCTGGCCAGTCAGATCCAGCCTCGTCAGTTCAGGGGCCCCCTCAGTTCAGGGGCTTCTCAGTTCAGGAATAGCCTCGTTCTCTTAGGATCGCCTCGATCACGGGCTTATCGCCCGGATTGTTGAGCTCGATCGGGTCCCAGCCCAGTGGGTCGAGCGCAACTACCGACACCGGCAGACCAAGGTCCAGGAAACGCAATTGCTCCAGCCCTTCGAGCTGTTCCAGTTCGCTCGGCTCGGCAGCCGCGTAGGCCTCCAGCGCTTCACGACGATACGCGTAAAGGCCAAGGTGCAAGTGAACCGGGGGCAAATCCGCCGCGGCCGCCTGCGCGGGAAGGTACGGCAAAACTCGCTTCGAGAAATACAACGCGCGCCCGTGCCGGTTGATGACGGCGGTGGTGCCCCCTACCCGCCCGGCAGCCTGATCCGCAACAAGGTGTTCGTACACCGTGCGTGAAGCGCGCACTGCGGGCGTCGCCATCACGGCTTGGGTATCTTCGGTCAGGCGGCGCACCAGCATGGCGGGCACTTCGGGAGGAGAGAGCGGCGCATCGCCCTGAAGGTTGACGACGATCCGCGCTGCATCGCCGATGCTAGCCGCAGCCTGGGCGCAACGCTCGGTGCCGTTGGCGCAATCGGGCGACGTCATCACGACCTGGCCACCGAAACCTTCAACTTCGCGCGCGACCCGCTCGTCGTCGGTGGCAACCCAGACGCCAGAAGCGCCGGGCACCTTCATCGCGCAGTCCCAGCTTCGCCGGATCAGGCTGCGCGCCTCACCAGTAGCGCCGACCAGTGGCACCAGCGGTTTACCAGGATAGCGCGTCGACGCGTAGCGAGCGGGGATGATGATCGCAAAGGCCGGCGAGGCCATGTCGTTTCCCTTCAGGACAGGCCCTGACGCAGGAAATCGTGCACATGGATGATCCCGATCGGGGTCGGGCGGCGCACCACCAGACGATCGCCGTCGATAACGGTGCAGACCGGCTCTTCATCATCAGCAACGACGAAGGCGCAGGTGATCTGGGCATCGTTGAGAATCTGCAACGCCTCTTGCGCCGGCATCGACGCCCGCAGAATTTTTGGGTTCCGCGACATCACGTCCAGCGCGGTTACTTCGCCAAGAACCTTGAAGTGTCGACGCAAATCGCCATCGGTAATGATGCCCATCAGGCAACCGTCGTCATCGATGACGCCGGCAATGCCGAAGCCCATGCTGGTCATTTGCGAGATCACCGAATCCATCGGTAAATCGGTGGAGACCAATGGTAGCTTGTCCGGGCCGTGCATCAGCTCCGACACCGAAGCGAGGCGTAGGCCGATCTCACCGCCGGGGTGCAGCGTCTTGATCTCATCCCGGCCGATCCCGTGCATGTCCATCAGCACCATCGCAATCGCATCGCCCAGAGCGAGTTGCTGCGTGGTGGAACTGGTTGGGGCGATGTTAACCGGGCAAGCCTCTTGCGCGGGCGGCAGCATGACGCAGACCGCAGCGCTGCGGGACACCATCGAATCGTGCGACGACGTGACGCCTACGACCGGAATGCCAACGGCGTCGGCGTATTCCAGAAGTACGCGCAATTCCGCCGTGTTCCCGGAATTGGAAATCGCCAGGATGACGTCACCACGCACGACCATGCCCAGGTCGCCATGTGCCGCTTCACCGGGATGCAAATAGAACGAAGGAGAACCCGTCGCCGAGAGTGTAGCGGCAATTTTGCGAGCGATGTGTCCCGATTTGCCGATGCCGGCGACCACGATCCGGCCGCGGGCATCATGCAACAGGCGGCAGGCCCTAACAAAAACACTACCTAAAGAATTCGCAAGATTATCGAGTGTTCTTGCTTCCAGGTCTATAACTTCGCGCGCTCTATCAATAATGACAGTACCGTTTGAATAACTTTCAATAAATGCTTCGGCAGACAACTGTGTCTTCCCACTCATACAAAAACCGATCCCAAAGCCACGCCTTTCGCAAGCCGGCACGCCATCAGTGCGCCTAGCTAACCAGATCGAGCACTTTGACACTCGACAACCAAGTTTCAGGCACAGCCATTATATGCGAGTGGGATAGCGCACCTTTCGCAATTGCGAAATAATAGAAAACTCATGTAACCGAAATTTAATTTCGTTCCGTCGCAAATTGATGCAGCATCATCATCTTGATGCGGCTTTGCAGCCACACTTTAGATAAAATTACTTATTAGAGTTTTTGCGGGGAACTAATACGTCGATCACGCATTGCGGCGCAATTTTGCGGTTGGGAGTTAGGTGTCCGCAAGCCTACGCGGCGCCATGGCTGGCCGACTACCCTCTCCAGAGCATCACGCGCTGCCCACAACCACCCTACCCGCCGTTCCGCTAGCCCCGGAACACTCAGCAGGTCGCCGGAAATCCAAGGAAGAAAAGGATTGCGCCGGGCGTAAGACCATACCTCTACGCGCTCCACTGGCTTTACCGATCCGCCCCGAGCATGGAAACCGATCATATCGGCGACCACCAGCGTATTCGCAGACACCGCGAGCGCCGCGGCCCCAGGTAGCTCCATTTCAACAAGATCGGTCGGCCGCGCGCGCGGAGATCCGCGTGCCGAAAGGCGGTCGATCGTCCGCGGATCGGCAAGGCTGCGCCGATATTCCCAGTCAAGCCGCTGGGGCGTCAGCCGGTGCGATCCAGGAACATACGTGAAAGGCGCTTCGTCCGCCGCGACCGGATTGAGAAACAGCCAAGCCTTGAGCGATGAATGGAACGCATCGGCGTGCAGCGCTTCCTGCGGATCACCGTCGGGCACTCCATTCGCATGAGTCACGATCGTCTGGATGTAGTGGAGCGGCTCGATGCGGAAGCTGGCCGCATAGTGGAACAACGCACGCACATCCTGTCGACGCAACAGCGTACGCAGTGCCGGGATGGCTTCCAACATCGCTGGATCGACTGCCATCCGGCGTGTGATCGCATCCCCCTGGATCATTTCACGCGCTTCGCCTTCGTAACCCAGGATCGCCTCGCGCAGCCCGGCAAACTCCGCCTCGGGCACAATCCCTTCAATCGCCACGAAGCCATCGCGGTCAAACGTCTCGCGCCAATCTGCGCGCACGTATTTGGCGAGCCGTGCACGGCGCCAGGACGCCAATGCCCCCGCAATCCGCACCCGCGCTCGATGCAAGCCGCGCTGGTTCAGCCGACGCGAACCGATCAACGGGTTGTCGAGAAAGCTTTTGGCGGATGTTCCAAGTTGGATGATCCACAACGGAAGCCATAATAGTGACTTGATAGACCAATTCTCTTCATGCAGATGTCGCCGCTCCAGGTAACCACACTAGGTTGATCTGCAAGCGACCTGTCGTTTATCGGTGCTCTGGACGCGATCGGAAGAGGCTGTCAACGACGGCGCACCGGGGCTGCATGGAAAACAAAAATGAAAGACTTTCAACGCGCGGCGCTTGTCGCGGGCGTTTTTTGGTGCGTTGACGTCGCTTGTCCCGCCAGACGCCATGGCCCAGCCCTTCGGTGCTTTCACCAGCTAGAAAGCTCGCCGCTACGGTTCGTCGATTTGCAACTGGGCTATTACGCGTCCGACTTTCTGCTAAGCGACCGCGCCGCCGGGAAAGACCCCAAGCAGCACTTGTTCGTGGGTCTCGGCCTCAATCTGGGCGAGTTGATGTTTGGCCGCTCCACCTCCGGCTTCGGCAGGGCAGCGTATAGCGTTCTGGATTACGTCCAGGTGCCCTACACCTCGCTGCGATACGATAGCACGGGACGTCTGGGCAATTAGGCAGTATGGCGCGCGCAGCGCAGTGACATGAAAACAGTTCCTTTTCTCCGAATTCCGCCCTTTCCGGGCAGCCGCGCGCCGGCGCTCGCCACCCCTACGCCTGGCAGCGACGTCGTCTGTCCGCCCGACCTTGCCGATGTCCTCCGCCAGGCCCGGGTCGGCGGCGCCTTCTGGGAAAGCGCCAACCCCTGGGACGCATCGGCGAATGCCCGGCGCGTGGCCTGCGAGGCGGATAGCGAGACGGCACTGGTGGCAGCGCTCCTGGGTAAGCCACTGGATTTGGCGGGCGAAGGCCGCTTTTCGGCGTTGCGCGATCCTGCGGCGCTGGACGATGTCCTGCGCCGGACGTTGTGCCAGGGATGGGTTTACCGCGATCCCTTCACCGGCGCTCCGATCGGCATCGCAGAGGCGATCGCTCTGCTGGGCCGGTGGCGGGTACTGATAGAGGCCAATCGTCCGATCGCCGCGATCCATGGCGTGGCGGGATGGAAGCGGATCACGGCAGACGCGCTGCTGTGGGACGGCACTGGCCCGGTTCGCCATGCCGGCTCCCGCTCCGCCCGCGCTGCCCAGGCGGACGCGAGTGTGCTCGCCTGGCGGTCACGCAGTGATGCGACCGCCTTGGCCAAACTTACCGCCCAAGGCGTGCGGATCGGTGAGATCGAGGACGGCATGATCCGCTCCACCGGGCTCGGCGCGAATTGCGTGCCACCGCTGTCGATTGTGGTCGATGCAGCGGGCCCGCATTTCGATCCCTCAATCGAGAGCGGGTTGGAAACACTCCTCCAGTTTGCGATCATCGACCGCTCGCTATGCGACCGCGCAGCGGCCTTACGGGTGCGCCTGATCGAAGGCGGCATCAGCAAATACGGCCATGACGCGGCGCACCTGGACAGTACGCCAGCCCAGCCCGGCGTTCGACGCGTGCTGGTGACAGGGCAGGTCGAGGACGATCGATCCGTGCTGACCGGCGGCGGCGGGATGGGCAACCTGGAACTGCTGCGCCGCGCGCGGATGCAGGAGCCGGGTGCCAGGATCGTGTTCAAGCCCCACCCCGATGTCGAGGCCGGGCATCGCAAGGGCCATGTGCCCGATGCCGATGCCTTGGAGTTTGCGGACGAAATCGACCGGACATCCTCGATCGCAAGCCTGCTCCATCGCGTCGATGCAGTCCACGTACTGACATCGCTCGCCGGGTTCGAGGCGCTCTTGCGCGGGCTGGACGTGACCACCCACGGCGTTCCGTTCTTCGCCGGCTGGGGTCTGACCCGTGATCTCGGCCCGGTCCCGGCACGCCGCACCCGCCGCCGCAGCCTCGACGAACTTGTCGCCGCGACGCTGATCCTCTATCCGCGCTACCTTGATCCGGTCACGCGACTACCTTGCGAACCGGAAGTGTTGATTGGCCGCATCGAGGCCGGAGAAGCGACGGTACGTTCACCGCTGATCCATCTGCGAGAGATACAAGGTCGCCTGAACCGGCTGCTGCAAGGAAGGAGCAGACGATGAAACCGATGCTGCTTACCCCGTCCGCACGGCGCTTTCTGTTCCTACAAGGGCCGCCCGGCCCGTTCTTCCGCGAGCTGGGCGCGGCGTTGCAGGAACGCGGATCGAGCGTATTCCGGATCAACTTGTCAGGCGGCGACGAGCGCGACTGGAGCGATCCCGACAGCGAACGAGTGCTGGCCTATCGCGGGCTTATGCGCGACTGGCCGCTGTTCTTCGACAGTTTCGTGCAAGCCAAGGGCATTACCGACGTGGTCCTGTTCGGCGATTGCCGCCCGGTCCACATGCGCGCGACCCGGCTGGCCCGGTTGCGCGGCATCCACATCCATGTGTTCGAGGAAGGCTATATCCGACCCGACTGGATGACGCTGGAGCGCGATGGCGTAAATGGCCACTCCAGCTTCGAGCGGTGCCCGCAAGCCATCCTGGATGCCGCCGAACAGCTTCCGGACATTCCGGACCTGCCGCCGATCACGGCGTCTTTCGGACGGCGCGCGCGTGACAGTTACTGGCATTACCACAGCGTCGTCGTCGGTGGGCTTACCATGCGGTTTCCGTTCTATCGCTCGCACCGGGGCGGCTCGATCATCGCCGAAGGCATCGGCTGGATGCGCCGCTTCGCCTTGCGCCGTCGGCGTGATCGCCAGGCCACCAAGGTGCTGGAAGCGCTTGCGGGGCAAAAATACTTTCTGTTCCCGCTGCAGCTTTCCGGCGACTACCAGATCCGCGCCCATTCCCCGTTCCTGTCGATGGCGATGGCGGTCAATTATGTGCTGACAAGCTTCGCGCAGTATGCCCCCAAGGATTGCGTCCTCCTGATAAAGGAGCACCCGCTGGATGTCGGCATACGCGATTGGCGCCGCACCATCCGCCATCGCAGCCGCAAGCTGGGCCTGGACGGTCGCGTCTTCCATATCGATGGCGGCGACTTGCAGGCCCTGTCCGAACAATCGCAAGGCATGGTCTGCGTCAACAGCACCTCCGGCACCCTGGCGCTGTCAGCGGGCATTCCAGTGATCGTCATGGGCGACGCCGTTTACGACGTGCCGGGCATCACCCACCAAGGATCGCTCGATAAGTTCTGGAACCGCCCGGAACTGCCGGACCAATCGCTCTACTACGCGTTTCGCAAAGTCCTGCACGACCGCTGCCTGGTGCGCGGCGGCCTTGCCAGCGAATCGGCTACACGAACCCTCGTCGAAAACAGCGTCGATCGCTTGCTGGTGCCGGTGGAAGCGCCGGATGGTCCGTCGATCCGGCGGCGCAGTCGGATGGTTCTCGCGCCAGCCTGAAGCTCAAAGCGTCAGGACGATGGTTCCAGATTGGCGTCGGGCAAACGACCGCGCGCCCGCAAGCTATTGAACAGCCAGTTCACCAGTGGGTTCGACCAGCCGGAATTCGTCGCGAAGTCTCGCTGCAGCGTATCGTGGTGAAGCTGATGCGCGGCGGGCGTCATCAGCAACCGCGCGCTGCGCATCGCCTTGATGAACCACGGATTTTGCGTCCGGTGCAAAGTGCCGTGGAAATACTGCGCGAAACCGCCGCCGACAAGGAAGGCGAACAGCCCTGCCATCATCCAACCCGGCAGGACCAAGCCCCATCGCGGCAGCAACAGCGCGGCGGCATTGGCGGCGAGCGAGATCGGCAAGGCGGCGGCAATCACGGTCGATCCAATCAGCCGCCACACACTCCTGCGACCGAGCGCATCGGGCCGTGGGTGGTGGTTCTTGAAGTCGTAGGAGATCCGCTCGAACGGATTGAGCCGCGCCATCCGCTCACGAAACAACGATTGATACTCGGGCGATTCGCGCGATCCGGGAAAAAAGAACACCGCATCCAGACCCATCCCCGGGCGGCAGGCGCGATAATCCATGTACATGTGGATCAGGCCGGACAGCAGGTCTGCCGCATACCAGCCCAGCAGCAGCGCTGGGATCGTCAGCCAGTGCAAGTCCGCCAGCGCGAACACCAGGTTCAACGCCAGCGAGGCAAGGAACAGCCAAAGCAGAAGCCGGGGCAGGATGGAACGGAAAATGGCCATGATCGCGGCAAGGTACAGCGCCGCTCGCCGCTTGCCAACCTTGCCGCAGGGTTGCTAGCGCGCTTCCGCCATGCAGAGCACCCGCCCGTCCGCAGTCAGCCTGCACTCAGCCAGCACGCCCAAGGCCGATGACCGGCCCTTCGTGTTCGATGCCAGCCGCTTGATCTGGCGCGCGTGGCGGCGGCGGCTGCCGACCGGGATCGACCGCGTTTGCCTGGCTTACATGGCGCATTTCGGCGCGCGCTCGCTCGCCCTGTTGCAATGGCGCCAACGCCGCGTGGTGCTACGCGGCAAGGACAGCGACGCGCTGTTCGCATTGTTGGGCGCTGGCCCGGAAGGGTTCAGCCCCGCCCGCTTGGTCCGGCTCCTCGCGCTGGCGATCCCGCGCGCCTTGCTCGCGCCGCCCGAGGTTGCGGGACGCATTTACCTCAACATCGGGCATACCGGCCTCAACGAGCCGACCCTGCCGCCCTGGCTCACCGCCAAACGGCTGCGGCCGGTCCACTTGATCCACGACCTGATCCCGATCACCCACCCGCAGTTCTGCCGCCCTGGCGAGGCAGAGCGCCACACCCAGCGGATGCGTGGCGCGCTGACCGGCACCAGCGGCATCATCGTCAACTCCGCCGATACCGGCGCGGCGCTCGCCCAGTTCGCCAGCGACCAGCGCCTGCCGCTGCCGCCGGTCCTGGTCGCGCATCTGGGCATCGAAGTGCTGCCGACCCCGCCCTCGCCCGCATCGCCGCACCCGCGCCCCTATTTCCTCAGCATCGGGACGATCGAGGGGCGCAAGAACCACATCCTGTTGCTGCACGCTTGGGCCCACTTGCATGCGCGCCTGGGCGAACGCGCGCCCGACCTCGTGCTGCTGGGCCAGCGCGGCTGGGAGGCCGAGGAAACCTTCGCCCTGCTCGACGCCCCTGCCCCCGCCCACGGCCAGGTGATCGAACTGGCGCACTGCCCCGATGCGGAGCTGGCCGCCTGGATCGACCACGCCCGCGCCGTGCTGATGCCCAGCCGCGTCGAGGGCTACGGCCTGCCGGTGATCGAGGCCCTGGCACGCGGCACCCCGGTGATCGCGGCGGACCTCGCCGTCTATCGCGAGATCGCCGGCGACATCCCCCTGCTCCTCTCACCCGACGATGCCCCCGCCTGGGCCGAAGCCGCCGCCCGCTTCACCCACGACAGCCCCGAACGCCAGCGCCAGACCGCCAAGATCGCCCACTTCGCGCCACCCTCGTGGCCGGAACATTTCGCGCAAGTGGAAGCGTGGTTGCCGGGATTGCGGGGATTGCGGGTTTAGCGGAGGGCTTGATCCCGCCATCCCTCGTCATTGCGAGGACCGAAGGTCCGCGGCAATCCAGGGCGTCATGGCCAATCGCCCTGGATTGCTTCGCTGGGCTCGTAATGACGAAGTGAGAGGACGCATGACCTGCTCCTCGTCTGCAAAGGTAGAGCGTGGACGGGCTTCATCGCTGCCGTTGCGGCAGCTATTCGCGATTTCTCACCGCAAACTGGATTTCCAAACACGCCAACTTCGTCACCGTCAGTCAAAGACCATCTGATTTAACAATCAAGTCGCGGTGTCAGGGGTAGGAAGGGCTTTTTGAGACGTTCGTGCGTCCGCGATCACCTGTTTTTTCTCTGTCCCGATTTGCGAAATGCGCTCAAGCCGATCTTGCCTTGACCTTCTTGCCACGTACCACTCGTCAAATAGCATCTCGATCAGTTCAATTAGCGCCTGGGCTTCGTCCGGGTCCACCGGCACGATGAGATTGATGTCCTTTTCCATGTGGGCGCCAATGTTCCCTATTGAGCGGACGTGATCGATCGCCTCGATAGTCTCTGATGTCACACCTGCAGGAGCAGCGCCGTTGTCCACTAACTCCCTTAGGGTAGAAATTTCGTCTACTAACCGGCCCTTAGTGATCTTACAGAAGTCGCGGATCATTCCCTGCAAACACCGACGAGCAAGCGTGGCTGCGGCCTTCGGACTATCATCCTTAATTAAGCAAGCCTCAAGATAGTCTTCACGCAAAGCAAATGGTATATATTCCGGTTGCGGCTTCGCATTGCTTTCAGGAATAATGCGACGAAAATATCTTGGCGGCTTATCGTAAGCGATTTTCTGGCCAATAAAGCCACGTTGTAAATCCGGCCTTACACTAACGTTTAAGCTTAATCTATTACAATCAGGGTTGGAACATCCGATCGCAAAGCCGCATAAACTTACGTCGCCCTCGATTGTGCCACCAACAACAATCCTTTGCTCGATCGCATGGCATCTATTGTCAACGACCGACTGATCTCGACCGCAATGTGGACAAGTCCAATTAAATGCCAAAATTACCCCCTGAAATTGCGCTTTGGAATATGTGTCCAAATTTAGAACAAGGTGGATCAGTCATTTTGGAATAGCAAATTACAATGAGGATAAACTGACTGCCCGTATTCGCCCCAATTTAGCAAATTCCGCCTACCTGAACGCCAACGCTCACTCAGTCAGTCAGCGGAATGTGTCACCACGCCTAGCCCGCACCGCCAAATTTGCACCCACCCCATCCCACCGCGCCCCGGGAACCACTCGCCCCTTCCGCCGCTTGAGGGGGAAGGAGATTTCGCCATGGCTGCACGCGCGTACTGGCAAGGGCAGATCCGCCTTGCCCTCGTCTCGATCCCGATCGAGGTCTACCCCGCCACCCGGTCGGGGCCGTCGATCGCGTTCCACCAGATTCACGAGCCCAGCGGCCAGCGCATCCGCTACGAAAAGGTCGCGCCCGGCGTCGGCCCGGTCGATCGCGACGAGATCATCAAGGGCTTCGAGATCACCAAGGACAACTACGTCCTGCTCGACGAAGACGAGATCGAGGCGGTCAAGATCGAGAGCCGCAAGACGCTGGACCTCGTGCAGTTCGTCGATGCCGACGAGATCGATGTGCTCTATTACGAAAAGCCCTACTTCGTGGTCCCGGCGGACGATCTGGCCGAGGAAGCCTATGTCGTGCTGCGCGAGGCGTTGCGCCAATCGCGCAAGGTGGGCCTGGGGCAACTGGCGGTGCGCGGTCGCGAGCAACTGGTTTCGATCAAGCCCTGCGGGCGCGGCCTGGTCATGGAAGTGCTGCGCTACGCCGATGAAGTCCACAAGGCGCAAAGCTATTTCCGCGACATCGAGGAAACCAAGCCCGATGCCGACTTGCTGGACCTGGCCACCACCCTGATCGAAAAGAAGACCGCGCCGTTCAAGCCCGCCGAGTTCCACGACCGCTATGTTGATGCGCTCCACCGCCTGATCGACAAGAAGGCCAAGTCCAAGAGCAACAAGCGCATCCTGGAAGACACGAGCGAGCCGGACAAGCGCGGCGGCAACATCATCGATCTGATGGCGGCGCTGAAAAAATCGGTGGGCGATACCGGCGGCGCCAAGGCAGCGGACAAGCCCCAAACTGCCGCGACTAAAAAACCGGCGGCGAAGAAGGCACCGGCCAAAAAGCCCGCCGCCAAAGCTGCGCGCAAGAGCGCTTGAGCCATGGCGGCCAAGGCGAAAACATCGGCGGGAAACACTGGTACGGCCAAAACCGCCGATCCGCTGGCGACCTACAACGCCAAGCGCGATTTTGCCAAGACCGCCGAGCCTGCCGGCAAGCAGGCACAAAGCCAGGCCGGCAACTTGTTCATCGTCCAAAAGCACGCCGCCACCCGGTTGCACTGGGATTTCCGGCTGGAAGTGGACGGCGTGCTCAAGTCCTGGGCGGTGACCAGAGGCCCCAGCGCCGACCCGCAGGACAAGCGGCTCGCAGTGCGGACCGAGGACCATCCGCTGTCCTACGCCGAGTTCGAAGGCGGCATTCCCAAGGGCGAATACGGCGGCGGCACCGTGATGCTGTGGGACGAAGGCACTTGGGCGCCGATCCCCGGCAAAAGCGCCAAGGATCTGGACGACGGCCACCTGCACTTCACGTTGTCCGGCGAGCGGATGAAGGGCGAATGGCTGCTGGTGCGGATGAAGGGCCGCCCCGGCGAAAAGCGCGAGAACTGGCTGCTGCGCAAGGTCAACGATAGCGATGCGATCCAGGGTGATAAGCTGGTGGACGAAGCGCTCACCAGCGTCCTGACCGGACGCACGATGGCGCAGATCGAGGCTGACAAGGCCGGCGTCCATTCGCTGAAGGGCAAGCGAGGCAAGGACTTTGCCATAGCCATGGACCAGGCGGCGCAGCGCAACGAGAAGGTCGCGCCTGCGAAACGCAAGACCACCGGCAAGCCCCCGGCCTTCCGTCCGCTGCAACTGGCGACGCTGGTCGATGCCGTCCCCACCGGCAACTTGTGGATGCACGAGATCAAATTCGACGGCTATCGCGCGCAGATCGCGGCGGCGGGTGACAAGGTCGTCGTCTATACCCGCAACGGGCTGGACTGGACTGACAAGTTCGCACCGCTGGTGGAAAAGCTCGCCGCGCTGGACCTGCCGCCCTGCCTGATCGACGGCGAAGTGATCGCGCGCGGGGCGGACGGCAATCCCAGCTTCTCGGCGCTGCAGAACGTGCTCAAGCGCGGTCACGGCGCACAAGGGGCGGGCGACGCTTTCGAATACCATGCCTTCGACTTGCTCGAACTGAACGGCGAAACCCTCACCGCCTTGCCCAACATCGAGCGCAAGGAGCGGCTGGAAGCACTGCTGGCCGAAGCGCAGCCGCCGTTGTTCGTGGCCGACCATGTGATCGGCGCGGGCGAGGCCTTGTTCAAGGCGATGTGCCAGGCCGGCCAGGAAGGGATCATCGCCAAGCGCGTCGATGCCGCTTATTCCGGGCGGCGCTCCAAAAACTGGGTCAAGGTCAAGTGTACCCGCCGCCAGGAATTCGTGATCGTCGGTTGGTCGAAATC
The DNA here is from genome assembly GCF_000272475.1 of Novosphingobium sp. Rr 2-17. Classification (GTDB taxonomy): domain Bacteria; phylum Pseudomonadota; class Alphaproteobacteria; order Sphingomonadales; family Sphingomonadaceae; genus Novosphingobium. Next base: position 62,101 of record NZ_AKFJ01000086.1, on the reverse strand, counting down.
CAGCGCCAAGCGCCGCCCGTTCTCCTCGCTGCTGCTGGGCCAGTACGAGGACGACACGCTGATCTATCGCGGCAAGGTAGGCACTGGATTCAACGCCGAAACCCTGAGCGACCTTGCGGCCAAACTGAAGAAGCTGGAGCGCAAGACGGCGGCGCTGGAGGTCGATCGCGTGGAGGCGCGCGGCGCCACCTGGGTCAAACCCGAGCTTGCCGCCGAAGTGGCCTTCGCCGAACTGACCGCCGAAGGCCGCGTGCGCCACGGCAGCTTCCTGGGCCTGCGCACTGACAAGAAAGCCAAGAGCGTGACGCCAGAAACGCCTCAGCCCGCCCCGGTCGCCGCGATCGACGTGCACGTCAGCAACCGCGACCGGGTAATCTTCCCCGAAAGCGGCCAGACCAAGGGCCAGTTGGCCGACTACTACGCCGCGATCGCCCCGCTGATGCTGCCGTTCGCGGCGGGTCGCCCGATCAGCCTGGTGCGATGCCCGCAAGGCCGCGCCAAGAAATGCTTCTTCCAGAAGCACGATAGCGGCACCTTCGGCGAACACGTCCACCACATCGCCATCCGCGAAAAAGACGGCTCAGCCGAGGACTACCTCTGTCTCGACGATGCCGAGGGCCTGGTCGCGTGTGTCCAGATGGGCACGATCGAATTCCACGGCTGGGAATCCAAGGCCGACGCGGTGGAGCAGCCCGAGCGGCTGATCTTCGATCTGGACCCCGACGAAGGCCTCGACTTCGAAGACTGCAAGCACGGTGCCCGCGAAATCCGCCAGCGGCTGGCAGACCTGGGCCTCATCAGCTTCGCGATGCTGTCTGGCGGCAAGGGCGTCCATGTGGTGGTGCCGCTGCGGCGCGGGCACGATTGGGAAACGCACAAGGACTTCGCCCGCCGCTTTGCCGAAGCGCTGAGCATCGCCGACCCGGACCGCTACGTCGTGACGATGAGCAAGGCCAAGCGCAAGGGCCGGATCTTCATCGACTGGCTGCGCAACCAGCGCGGGTCTACTGCGGTGCTCCCCTATTCCGTCCGCGCCCGCCCCGGCGCCCGGGTTGCTTTGCCAATAGCTTGGGACGAACTCGACGGGATGAAGGACGCGCACCCCTTTACCATCGCCGACGCCGACACACTGGTCGAGCGCGCCCGAAATTTGCGCGGCTGGGGCTTTGCCGATCAGGTATTGCCGGAAACTTAGAGAACGTAACGGCGCGGTTGCGCCTTTGCTCATACAATTTCTTACGACTGAAGACTATTGCGAGCGCCTCGCAAGCAGTAGCGAAGTCCGCATGAGGGAACATCCACGCCAGTTGCGCCGCTATTGCGGTCGCGTCGCCATGCTACTTGCCTCCGGCGCACTCGTAGTGCCTCTCGCGGCGCAGGCCCAGAAGGCATCTGGCGCCGGGGCGTCGCCACCTGCTTCAACGGCAGCACCATCCGCTTCGACCGACGAGATCGTCGTCACCGGCCAAGTTCCGCCAGACGCGGTGATCGGCGACATTCCTGCCGAAAACAAGATGAGCCAGGCTGAGATTTCCTCGCTCGGCGTCGATTCCATCAGCGACTTGCTGGACGCAATTTCGGACCAGACCACCAGCATCGCCGGGCGGGACAGTTCCAGCGGCCCGGTCGTGCTGGTCAACGGCAAGCGGATTTCGGGCATCAACGAAGTCGGCGATCTGCCGGTGGAATCGGTGCTGCGCGTCGATATCCTGCCCGAGGAAGTGGCGATCAAGTACGGCTACGATGCCCAGTCGAAAGTGGTGAACATCATCCTCAAGCGGCGGTTCAAATCGCACGTTCTCAGCCTGGGCGGCGGGATGTCGGGTGAAGGCGGCGGTGGCCAGGGTTCGGGCGGCGTCACTGTGACGCGCATCCGCGACAACGATCGATTCAACCTGATCGCGCATGTGAGCGCACAGGCCTCCATCCTGGAAAGCGACCGCGACATCGTCGCCGATCCCAGCAGCAAAGTCAGCGACGTCAACGGCATCGCCGATGACCGCAAGTACCGGACGCTCCAGCCCTCGACCCGCAACTACACGCTGGGTGCCAGCTACGCGCACCAACTTTCGTCCAACGCCAACCTCTCGCTCAACTTCAAGGGCACGTACAAGACCAGCGATGCGCTGAACGGGCTGGCGTCCGGTGAACTGTCCATTCCGGCAAGCAATCCGTTCTCGGGTGGCAGCGACCAAACCGTGACGCGCTATCTCAACGATCGCGCGCTGAAAAACTCGACGGACAGCGGCAGCGCGGCGGTAGGCGCGACCGTCAACGTCGATCTTTCGAAGAAGTGGAAGCTGTCGGTCATCGGCAGCTACACGCATTCGGAATCGGACACCTGGTCCGAAAACGGCTATGATCTGGCAGACTTGCAAGCCGCTATCGATGCAGGCGATCCCACGGTCGATCCCTACGGCACCTTGCCGTCCAGCCTCCTGGGCAATGTGCGGGGCAACCGGGCAAAGTCTAATACCGACACCGGCAGCGCCAGCGCGCTGATCTCGGGCAAGTTGCTCCCCCTCCCCGCCGGCGACCTGGGCGTCAGCCTGACCGTGGGCGGCGACTTCACCGAGCAGAGATCGGAAACCACGCGCGATAGCGTGACAAGCAGCAGCAATGCCAACCGCACCAACGCCACCACGCGCCTCAGCGTCGACGTCCCGCTGACCAGCAAGAGCCGGGGCGTGTTGGGCGCGATCGGCACGCTCAGCCTCAACTTCAATGGCGGACTGACCAACGTATCGGACTACGGCACTCTCGGTACTTTCGGCTACGGCTTGAACTGGACGCCGATCAAGGGTGTCACGATCATCGCGGCGATGAACGAGGATCGCAGCGCGCCCACGGTATCCCAACTCAGTGACCCGACGACCACCGCCAGCAACCAGCGCGTCTATGACTACGTCGCCGGGCAATCGGTACTGGTGACCAGCGTGACCGGCGGCAACCCCAACTTGAAGGCCGACGACCGGCACTCGTTCAAGTTGGGTCTGAACGCCCAGTTGCTGAACACGCCCAAGCTCAATTTCAGCGCCAACTACGTCAATGCCCGCAATCGCAATGCGATCATGAGCCTGGGTGCGGTGACGCAGGAAGTCGAGGATGCCTTCCCGGACCGCTTTACCCGCGATGCCGACGGCACGCTGACGCAAGTCGATTCCCGCCCGGTCAATGTCTATCGCCAGCGTACCGAGCAAGTGCGCTGGGGCTTCAATATTTCTGCCGAACTGCGCAAGCCCAAGCGGCCCGAGTTCCCGCGCTGGCGGCCCGGCGATGGCAACGGTCCCGCTGGCCAATTCCCGCCGTGGGTGCGCCCGGGAGCCGGCCAAGGCACTGGCGAAACGCCGCCTGGAATGCCGCCGACCCCACCTCAGGGTGAAGCAACCGAAGGAGCCACTCCCACCCCGTCGCCTGACGCGACGGGCACCACCGGTCAGGACATCACCGTGACGGGCCAGCGCCCGCAGGACGGACCGCCCGGAGGATTTCCGCCGCCCGGTGGTTTCCCGCCGCCGCCTGACGGCATGGGCCCACCACCCGATGGGATGCCCCCGCCCGATGGCATGCCGCCTCCCCCGGATGGCTTTGGCCCGCCCCCGGGTGGCCCCGGCGGTCCTGGAGGCTTTGGCGGCGGCCCTGGTGGCGGCTTTGGCGGACGCGGCGGGCGCGGGTTCTCGGGCGGCAGCGACAACGGCGTGCGGCTGATGGCTTCGATCTATCATACCTGGGTGCTGCGTCAGGACGTGCAACTGACCGAAGGGGGCGAGACGATCGACCTGCTTCACGGCGGCACCATCACTGGCAACGCCACCCCGCAGCACAAAGTCACCGCGACCTTGGGCCTGACCGACAATGGCCTTGGAATGCGGCTGGAAGGCAATTGGCAAAGCGCCACGTCGATTTCGGGCGAGTCCAGCGGGTCGAGTTCTGGAGACTTGCACTTCGGATCGCTGGCAACGCTGGACCTGCGGGTGTTCGGCAACCTCCAGAACCGTTTCCGCCGCCAAGCCTGGGCGCGTGGAATGCGGGTCAGCTTGTCGGTCGAAAACGTGTTCAACACTCGCCAGCACGTCACCGACGCCAACGGCAATACACCCTATGCCTACCAGCGCGACTATCTGGACGCGATGGGCCGCACGTTGCTGCTATCGGTACGGCGCATATTCTGACGCCGCGATCCGGGACCGAGGGCAACTTCGGTCCCTTTTTGTGCCTTTTCGCTTGAAGCGAGGCCGACGACTGGTACTCACGCCGCATGGAGAGCAGGGGCGAAGACTATAACGAGCGTTTGATCGCGGGCGCCGCGCGCCTGCGTGACAGCGGCAGGCTTGGCCGTTCCGATCCGCTGATCCGTTTGTTCGATTACCTGCTGGAAAGCTCGCTCGCCGGGCGGATCCCCAAGGAAATCGAGATCGCGCAAGAGGTCTTCGGCAAGGATTCCAACTTCGACATCATGCAGGACGCCTCGGTTCGGGTCTACATCCACCGACTGCGCCGCAAGCTCGAAGATTTCAACACCAAGCTTGCCCCCGAAGAAGACCGCATCCTGCTGCCGCTGGGCGAATATCAGCTTACGCTGGCCCGAGGCGCGGAACCAGAAGCACCCGCAGTCAACCCGGATGAAGCCGGTCCGGAGCCGGAACTCCTTCCGGAACCAGCGCGCAAGCCGCGCCTCAGCCGCTTCTGGATCGTCGCCGGGCTGTTCCTGCTGGTCAACGCCGGCGGGTGGCTGGCTTATCCCTTGCTGGGCGGCGCCGATCCGTCGGCAGCGATCGTCCGCAGCCCGGTGTGGCAGCCGATCGCACGCAGCCGTAACCCCAGCTTCATCGTCGGCGGCGATTACTACATTTTTGGCGATTCACCCGACACCTTCAACGTCTCGCGTCTGGTACGGGACTTCTCGATCAACTCGCGCGACGAGCTCGACGTGTTGCGGATGACCAATCCGTACGCGCGCGATCATTACCTCGATCTCGACTTGTCGTATCTACCCGTCAGCATCGGGCCGGCCCTGCGCGAATTGCTGCCGGTGGCGACGAGCGCTGGCTCGAAGACCGGCGTACGCCCACAAGTGACGCGCATGTCCCAGGTCACCCCAGAAATGCTCAAGAACACCAACGTTATCTACGTCGGATTCCTGAGCGGCCTGGGGATTTTGCGCGATCCCTTGTTCCGCGCATCCGGCTTCAAGATCGGTGGCAACTATGACGAACTGATCGACAAAGCCAACGGGCGTAGGTTCGATTCCGATTGGGCCGTTGTCGCCGACGGCAAGACCCCCCAGCGCGACTATGCCTATATCGCCAGCATTCCCGGCCCCTCGGGCAACCGCATCATGATCATCTCGGGCACGCGCGATGCGGCGGTGGCCCAAGCTGCACAGATCATGGTCGATCCCGAACAACTCGCCGAAATCGCCGCCAAGACCAAGGGCGACGCGTTCGAGGCTCTGTACGAAGTTCGCACCCTGGGCAGCGTGAACCTGAGCAGCTCGCTGATCGTGGCAAGGCCGATCCGCTCGGCAGGCATCTGGCATCCCGAAGAAATGCAGCGCCGCTAATTCGCCGAGCGGGCCGCTAGAGCAAGTTCCGATCCGATTGCATCGGCTCGGTTGCTCTAGACTCTTGTTTCGCCGCGTTTTCCGGGTCAGCAGGTGATTCCACCTGCTTCGAAAACGCTCTAAAGCCACCCCTGGGCGAACAGCAGGGCGGAACGGTGCCCATCAATCGGCTGCATCGCGACTTCTCTACAACTGTAACGCGCAGTGTAACGTTCGCAATCTCAACGAGATAAGGCTGGCGCGAGCGGGTGTGAACAAGGTCCGCCATGGTAAGCGGACGGGCCCGTACACCTTCCTGAACACCAGTAACGTGCGGCCTCAACCGCTTTAACGAACCCGATCACGGCTTTGCTACCGTACATAACAGGCGCGGTCCTGAATCATCGTCTAAATAGGATAGGCAAGTGAGCGCTGCCACACGGCGCACCACGGTCGATCTGTCAGCTTTCTGACACGCGACCACAGCGCGGACCGGAAGCCGCGCTTCACTTCGACGCCGCCTCGGCGCGTCATTACCGAGTACCTCCCACTTGCGTGGCGCACCCCAGGGTGCGCCACGCACTTTTTCGTGCGAGCCTGCAACGCGGTAGGCGTTACGCCTTAGCCCGCTGCCGGGCGCCTGGCGAACAATCCGAACCCGGCGATCACGGCGTAGCACGCGACGGGCAGCAGCAGGGCCATCCCCAGATTGCCACCGGCAAGGTCCGCCAAGCCGCCGGTCGCCAGCGGTATGATCGCGCCGCCGCAGATGGCGACGTTGATGATGCCCGATCCATCCGCTGCCCGAGTGCCCAGCTTCTCGCACGCCAGGGTGAAGATCGTGGGGAACATGATCGAGTTCATCAGCCCGACTGCCAGCAGCGCATAGCCCGCGACGTAACCGGTGGTGTTGATCGACAGTGCGATTAGCGCGATCGCCAAGCACGCGTTGAAGGTCAGCACCACGCCGGGGTTGAGCACCCGCAGCACGGCCGATCCGATGAAGCGTCCGACCATCGCTCCACCCCAGTACAAACCGATCAGCTTGCCTGCCGATTGTTCGGGCAGTGCCAGAACATGCGGCTGCATCAGATAACTGACGATCAGCGAACCGATCGACACTTCGGCGCCCACGTACAGAAAGATGCTCAGTGCACCATACGAGAAGCGCGGACGGCGCAGCAGGTCGAACCCGGCAAAGCCCTTGCTATCCGGGTGACGTTCAGCCGGAAGCCGATTGCGGAACAGCCATACCGCGACGGCGACAAGCGCCAGGGCGACGGCAATGCCAAGATAGCCATGAACGATCGCCGCGCTCTCGGCCCGACGATAGGCGTCGAGCGCTGGCCCGGAGAGATCCTTGGCCGAAACCTTGGCCAGACTGCCCAGGATCAGCACTGAACCCACGATCGGGAAGATCGTGGTCCCCAGCGAGTTGAAGCCTTGCGCGAAGGTCAGGCGCGAACTGGCGGTCTCCGGCTTGCCCAGCAGGCTGATGAGCGGATTGGCCACGACCTGCACGACCACCACGCCGGTCGCCAGCACGAAGTACGCGGCCAGGAACAGCCAATACGTCGCCGTCTGCGAGGCCGGGATAAACGCCAGGCACCCGCCGATCATGATGACCAAGCCCGCCGCCGCACCGCGCATGTAGCCGACCTTGCGCACCAGCATCGCTGCCGGCACCCCGATCACGGCGTAAGCGGTGAAAAAGCAGAACTGCACCAGCATCGCCTGGGTGTAGCTGAGCGTGAACAGCTCTTTCAGCTTGGGAATTATCACGTCGTTGAGGCTGGTGATCCCGCCGAAGATGAAGAACAGCGACATCACGAAATAGCGCAGTTCCGGCGCATCGACATGGCCACTCGCGCCTTCGTCGCCCAGGTCCTTCCCCGAGCCGTTCGTAACCGCCGTAATCGCCATCTCAGGAAATCCCTCTCGCTTGCGGCAGTTCGCCGCTTTCACGTGAGACCGCAATATCGCTAGTAGAATATGAAGCAAGGCACATCCGCGTTCGCCGGACGTGATCTGACCGCTTTAGACGGAAGGTAAGGTCTCCGCACCGGGCTTTTCGATCGCCCATTCGGCACTTTCGCCCTCCCAGGATCGGCGCACGATCCAGCGATCGCCCTCATTGGCCAGTTCGTAGTCGCCGTGCGTAAAAAGGTCGGGCCGCTGGCGTCGTTGCGCGAGGAGTTCATGGGTAAGCGCCCGCTTGCGACCATCCAGCGTGTCTCGTTGAAGCGGCGGTTCCCAATCGACCGCGCGGCGATTGTCGGGATCGGTCAGCCCGATCACCACCCCCTCGGTCCCCTGATAGAGATCGGGCACGCCGGGTGCGGTAAGATGCAGCGCGGCCTGTGCCAGCACGACCTGGGCGTACACACGGTCGAACTGCGCTTCTTCCTGGGCAGACCAAAGTGCGTGAGAGGTCAGTGCGGTCAGAAGGTCCAGGCACAACTCCCCTACCCGCCGCTCCGCCGCTTCATCGGGAGCCTCGTGAGACGAGGCGTCCTTTGCCTCGCGCATAGCCTTGGCGATATGCTCGCACACGCGGGCGGCGGCGTCGGGCTGGTGGCGCATCATCAGCGCGACCTGCAACCCGTAAATTCCCCAGCGTGGTGCGACACCCGCGTCCGCGGCGCGCTCCATGGCGCCGGACGCTAGGCGGCGGGCGAGGTTGGGCAAATGGCTGAGCGCCACGATCGCCGCGCGCGCATCGGCGGTGCGCTTGGTATCGTGAGTGGACAGGGTATTGAGCGCCAGCGGACTGCGCCCGGCCCGCGCCTGCATCTGTGCCCCGAAGGTTTCCCCCGTGATCGGCGCCAGGTCCGGCTCCCCACCCACTTCGCAGAACGGCAGATAGGCCACCGCACGGTAGAACACCGTGTCTTCTTCCGACTTGGCGGTAAGCGCGCCGGTAAGCTGCTCGAACCGCGCGGCGAAGGCACGGGCGTGCGGATCGTCGGTGCCGCGCAGCAAGTCGAGCAAAGGATCGCCGGCAACCGCCAGGTTCGGGTCGAGCAAGCCGCCATCTGCGGTGTATGAACGATAGACCGGCCAATCAACCAACAGCTTCGTCAGCGACGCGCTGATCTCTGCGCTACCATCCGCCGAACGGCCCAGCGCGGCCAAGGCGGTATCGGTCAGCCGGCGCAGTTCGGGGCCGAACGTGGTCTGCAGCAGTTCCCGGCGCACGACGCGGACTTCCTCGCAAGTGTCTGCCGGGACCACCCCCGTCGCCGCTTCGCGCAGCGCCGCTAGGCCATCCGGGTTGGTCAGAAGCTGCGTGACCGGCGTCATGAACTCGTAACCGCTCATCCCTTCGATCGGCCAACTGAGGGGGATTTCCTCACCTTGCTTGACGATCTTTTCGATCCACACCGGCACGTTACCCACGGCCTGGCGCAAGCGATGGAGATAGCCGCCGGGACGGGCAAGGCCATCGACATGATCGACACGCAGGCCCTGCACCCGCCCGGCAGCGACTTGCGCGACGATCCAGCGATGGGTCAGTGCGAATACCGCCGGGTCTTCCTGCCGCACCCCGATCAGGCTGGATATATTGAAGAAGCGGCGATGAATGATGGCGTTCGCTGTGGTGCGCCAATCCCCCACCGACCAATATTGCTCGGCCAGCAGCGCGGTGAGCGCGGCTTCGTCCAGTTCCCCTTGCTCGGCGAGCGTGCGCGCCAGTGCGGTATCGCGCAGCGGGTAGTCCTGGCCATAAATGACCAACGCGCCGCCTTTGCCAAGCGCGATCTGCCCAGCGGCCAAAACATCGCGCAAGGCGCCATCGAGCACCGGAAAATGCAGCTTGCCGCGATCCCAGTCGATATCGAACACCGGCGCGTATTCGCTCTCGCGGCCATGCCGCATCACGTCCGCGACATAGGGGTTCTGCGGGGTAAAGCCCATGTGGTTGGGCACGATGTCCAGCACGATACCGACACCAGCCGCGCGCGCCGCGTCCGCCAGTTCGAGGAAGGCCGTTTCCCCACCAATCACCGGATCGACTTCGTTGGGGTCGATCACGTCGTAGCCATGGGTAGAAGCTTGTGCCGCCCGGAACAACGGCGAGAGGTAGAGGTGGCTCACGCCCAGTTCTACCAGCCTGGGCAGCAAAGCGCGGGCTTGGTCGAGGCCCACGCCATCGCGCAACTGCAGGCGATATGTGGCGATGAGAGGCGGGGCGAACTCTGGCATGGAACTCACTCGCTTTCGACTGCAGCGGAAAACGCGAACGCGCTGTCATCCCCACGGATCACGACCAGCGGATCGGGATGCGGAGCGAACGTCCCCTCTCCCAACAAGCAACGCAGCAGCAGCCTTTTGGAGCCGAAGCGCCAAGTCGCCTCGATCAAAGCACCGTCCCGCGTCACCTCGGCCACGGGCAAGGCGTTTGCCGCCAGCAAAGGCACGACATGCGCGCGGCGCAGCGCCAGCAGATCGCGGACGAATGCGGCATGGGCCTGCTGTTCGTCGCGTTCGGGCTGGCCAATCTTTGAGGCTGCAAAGGTTTCAGGTGCAGTCGGATCGGGCACCGGGCCGCCGAAAGAGCGGAATTGCGCAAACTCCGCCGCGCGGCCCTTGCGCACGGCATCGGCCAGATCGCCCTGGAAATCGACGAAGAACTGGAACGGTGCATCGGTGAAAAATTCGTCGCCCATGAACAGCATCGGCGTGAACGGCGCCAGCAAAGTCAGCGCGGTGACGACGCGATAGGCGGTGCGATCGGACACCAGATGGTGCAGCCGCTCACCTTGTGCACGGTTGCCGACCTGGTCATGGTTGCCCAGGAAGTTGACGAAAACCGTGCGCGGCAGTTGCGTGGAAGGTTCACCACGCTGGTGCGGATCGCCCTCGCGCGGCTGCCCCTGGACCACGTAGCCATCACGCAGCGCCATTTCGATATCGGCGAGTGGGTCGCGCGCGAATGAGGCGTAGTAGCTTTCGTCCTCGCCGGTCAGCAGGCAATGGACCGCGTGGTGCCAATCGTCGTTCCAGGTGGCCGTGAACGGCGCTTCGGGCTCAAAATAGCGCACGAGGTTGCGGTCGTCCTCGGTGACGAGGTGGATCGGTCGGCCCCAATCGAACGCGCGCACTCGCTGGCCCAGTTCGTCGAGCAAGTGCAGGCGTGAGCGGTCGTCGATCGCGTGGACCGCATCCAGCCGCAGACCGTCGAGGCGATATTCGGTCAGCCAGAACAGCGCATTGTCCACGAAGTAATCGCGCACGGCGCGCTCCTCGTAGGCGATCCCCTCCCCCCAGGGCGAAGCACGATCGGGGTGCATGAAGCCTTTGCACCAGGCCGGCAGGTAGTTCCCGGAAGGGCCGAGGTGGTTGTACACCACGTCCAGCAATACGCCGATGCCCAGCCCATGCGCGGCGTCGACGAAGGCGCGCATGTCGTCGGGGGTGCCGTACGCCGGATGCGGCGCGTAGGGCAACACGCCGTCATAGCCCCACCCCCGCGCGCCATCGAACTGGGCGACCGGCATCAATTCCACCATCGTCACGCCCAGATCAGCCAGGCGTGGCAGCGCTTGGGCGGCGGCGGCGAACGTGCCTTCGTCCGTGAACGTACCCACATGCAGTTCGTACACCACGGCATCGTGCCAGGGGACGCCTCGCCAATCGTGACGCCAGGCGAAATCGCGTGGATCGACCAGTAGCGATGGGCCGTGAACATCACCCTCCTGCTGGCGCGACGCCGGATCAGGATAGTGCCCGCCGTCGATCGCGAAGCGATAGGCCTCGCCCGTGGTCGCATCGATATCGACGCCCCACCACCAGCCATCGCTGCCCCGCTGCATCGCCACCGCGCGTGGGCCCAGTTCTACGCCGACCCCGCAGGCGTCCGGCGCCCACAGGCGAAAGCGCCAGCCGCCGCCATCGAGCGGATCGGCCCCCCAGGCTTTGCGGTAGTGTCCTTGCATTATCGCTCAATCCGGCGCGAAGACGCAGACGCTGGCGGCAGCGACGACGGCTGCCTCGCCCACTTGCTCCGGCGCGAAGGCATCCTCACGCGCGGTGTCGAGCAGGCGGTGCCAGCTTGTCAGTTCGCCGTGGGTCGGCAGGGTGAAGGTCACTTCGTCGCCCGCGTTGAGGACGATGAACAGCGGTCGCTCGCCCTCCACGAACGCTTCCTGCGCCGAATAGCTCAGGAACAGGCCCAGCACCTTGAGCTGCGGCTGCGCCCATAGTTCTGCGTCCATCGCGCGACCATCGGGCTGGTGCCAGGCGATCTCGACCCGGCCATCCTCGCCCGGATCGCCGCGCAGGAAATTGTCCTGCGCCAGCACGTAGTGTTGGTGACGCATGGCGATCAGCTTCGCGCAAAAATCGAAAAGCGCGTCGTCCTTGCCGGGCCAATCGACCCAGGCGGTCTCGTTGTCCTGGCAATAGACGTTGTTGTTGCCTTGCTGGCTGTTGCCCAATTCGTCTCCCGAAAGGATCATCGGCACGCCCTGGCTGAGCAGCAAGGTCGCGAGCATCGCGCGGATACGCTGCTGGCGCGCCTCGGCGATGCCCTCATCGTCGCCCGCGTCGTCGACCGCCCCTTCGGCACCCATGTTATCGGACAAGTTGTTCGAGTGGCCATCCGCCCCGCCCTCGCCGTTCGCCTCGTTGTGGCGCTCGTTGTACGAGACGGTATCCGCCAGCGTGAACCCGTCATGCGCGGCGAGGAAGTTGATCGAAGAGGTCGCCCCGCGATCCGAATGGTTGAACTGCTGCGGCGATCCGATGAGGTTGTTCGCCAGATCGCCCACAACCCCTTCGTCGCCGCGCCAGAAGCCGCGCACGGTATCGCGGAACTTGTCGTTCCATTCGCGGAACGGATGCGGAAAGCCGCCGACCTGATAGCCGCCGCTGCCGATGTCCCACGGCTCGGCGATCAGTTTCACGCCGGCCAGGATCGGGTCCTGCCGGATCGCATCGAAGAAGCCGCCCTCGCGGTCGAAGCCCATCGCCTCGCGCCCCAAGGTCGAGGCCAAGTCGAAGCGGAAACCATCGACGTGCATCACCTGCACCCAATACCGCAACGAATCGAGCACCATGCGCAAGACCATCGGATGCGCGACGCTCAGGGTATTGCCGGTGCCGGTGGTGTCGAAGCTGTAGCGCGGATTTTCCGGCGAAAGTGCGTAGTAGCTGGCGTTGTCGATTCCCCGGAAGCTCAGCGTCGGTCCGCGTTCGGAGCCTTCGGCAGTGTGGTTGTAGACCACGTCCATGATGACTTCGATGCCGACTTGGTGAAACCGCTTCACCATGTCCTTGAACTGGCTGATCGCCGGCGAGTGGCCGCGCTGGGGGCCCAGGTAGCGCGGCTCGGGCGCGAAGTACCCCAGGGTCTGGTAGCCCCAGTAGTTCGACAGGCCCTTGTCCAGCAGCATCCGATCGTCGAGGAAGAACTGGCAGGGCAGCAATTCGATCGCCGTCACCCCCAGCTTCTGCAGATGCTCCAGGATCGGATCGCTGACCATGCCGGCATACGTGCCGCGCAACTCGTCCGGCACGCCGGGATGGAGCATCGTCAGCCCGCGCACATGCGCCTCGTAGACGACGCTGTCCGACCATAGCCGGCTAATGGTCTTGTCCCCGGCCCAGTCGAACGCAGGGTCCTGAACCACGCCCTTGACCATGAACGCCGCCGAATCCCGCGCGTCGAAGGTCAGATCGTCGCCCGTGGACAAGTCATAGCCCCACAACGCATCGTCCCATTGCAGCGTGCCGGCGATTTCGCGCGCATAAGGGTCCAGCAGCAGCTTGTTGGGATTGAAGCGGTGGCCTTGCTCTGGCTCATACGGCCCATGGGCGCGATAGCCGTAGAGCTGGCCGGGCCTTATGCCGTGGATGTAGCCCGAGAAAATCGAACCTTCGCGGCTCGGCATTTCCAGCCGGGCCACTTCTTCGGCGCCGTCATCGGAAAACAGGCACAGCTCGATGGCTTCGGCGTTCTGCGAAAAGATGGCGAAATGCGTTCCCTCTCCGGTGAATTCCGCCCCCATTTCATGTTGCTGTCTTTCGGGTTTGGTGAACGAGAACGACATCGAGACCCCTTTTTCGACGTTTTCGAATGCCTCCCTAAACCCCGACAAGCCCGGCGGTTCCGCACTGCACAACCAACTCCCACGGGCGTATGGCTGGGACGATCGCGCAGGCCAGCATTGCAACCGTTCCTTGCGCCGCATCGCAACGGGGTTGCGGCAGCGGGACATTGCCGCCTAGTTTAGGGGCGCCTCCCACCTCAAACCCCAAGGACCGCTTTTTGGACGCCGTTTCGACTGCCCTGTTCCTGCTTCTTGCCGTTGTAGTTAGCGGCGCCGTTGCGCGCATGCTGCCCATTTCTATCCCCACGCCGCTGGTGCAGATCGCGCTGGGGACGGTGATCGGCCTGTCGAATTCGCACCGCGTCGAACTCGATCCCGACTTGTTCTTGCTACTGTTCCTGCCCCCGCTGCTGTTCCTCGATGGCTGGCGCATTCCCAAGGACGAGTTGTTAAAGGATTTGTCGACGGTGGTCGAAATGGCGCTGGGGCTGGTCCTGATTACGGTGCTGGGCATGGGGCTGTTCATCCACTGGATGATCCCGCAAATGCCGCTGGCCGTCGCCTTTGCGCTGGCCGCCGTCGTCTCGCCCACAGACCCGATCGCCGTTTCCGCCATTGCCGCGCGCGTGCCGATCCCCAAGCGGATGATGCACATCCTGGAAGGCGAATCGCTGCTGAACGATGCCTCCGGCCTCGTATGCCTGCGGTTTGCGATCGCCGCTGCGCTGACCGGCACGTTCTCTCCCTCAGGCGCAGCCGTCAATTTCCTGTGGGTCGCAGGCGCCGGCCTCGCGATCGGGGTGCTGGTGACGCTGGCGGTATCGCGCGCAAAGGCCTGGGTCACCAAGCGCTGGGGCGAAGATACCGGATCGCAGATCCTGGTCAGCCTGCTGATCCCCTTCGGTTCGTACTTGCTAGCCGAGCACATCCACGCCTCGGGCATCCTAGCGGCGGTCGCGGCGGGTGTGACCATGACGTTCGCCGAAATCTCGCGCCAGGCGCTGGCGGTCACCCGCATGCGGCGCAATTCGGTGTGGGACACGATCCAGTTCACCCTCAACGGCATCATCTTCGTGCTGCTGGGCGAGCAATTGCCGGGCATCCTGAGCAACGCCCAGGAAACCGTCGCACCTACCGGCCACGGCTCGCCCTGGTGGCTGGGGGTCTATGTGCTGGCGATCGTGGCCGGACTGGCGACCTTGCGATTCACCTGGGTCTGGCTGTCGCTGCGGTTCACCATCCTGCGCCGGCGTGGCACCGACCCGGTGCGCAACGCCGGCTGGCGCCTGGTCGCGGCAACCTCGTTCGCGGGCGTGCGCGGCGCGATCACGCTAGCCGGTGTGCTGACGCTGCCGCTGACGATGAACGACGGCACCCCCTTCCCTGCACGCGACCTGGCCATCTTCCTTGCGGCAGGCGTCATCGTGGTATCGCTGATCCTCGCAACGGTTGCCCTGCCCGCGCTGCTGCAAGGCCTGACGATGCCTGCCGAACCCTCGAAGCAAGCCGAGGAAGACGCTGCCCGCACCGCCACTGCCGAGGCCGCGATCCGCGCCATCGAGCGCCATCAGCACGCACTCGCCGAACGCCACGACGACCCGGATTTCTACGTCGCCACCGGTACCCGGATGATGGACCTTTATCGCGAACGCATCGACGCGCTGGCAACCAAACGTTCCGACCTCACCCGCGCTGAGGACCAACTCATGGCCGAGTTCAGAATGGTGGGCATCAAAGCCGAGCGCGCCAAGCTGCTGGAACTCGCCCGCAATCGCAAGATCGGCAGCGAAACGATCCGCAAACTCACCCGCGACCTCGATCTGGCCGAGACCCGGCACGGCTGAAAGGGGTCTGGGGCGGCGCGTCCAAGCCACGGTCAAGGTTCGGCCCGGGTCCACAGGTTGCGCCCCCCGTCAGATAAGACCTCGAACACGTCAGCCTGATAGCAATACCGATCGGCAGGGAGTACGCTGGCTCAATGTCGCGCGCAAAAACGGTACGCATATGCGCACTTACTCTACTCGTGGTGGTACTGGTCGTTGCTATGGTATCGGCCATATGCGGGCGAGGACCATGGTACGACGAATTTTTTACCCACTATGTGACGCGGCCATGTCAAGGGCTGTCGTCGCTGTGGCCCGTCTGGCTCGGCGACAATCACCCGCCGCTCTTCTACTTTCTGACTTGGGCGACGAATTTCCTGGGAGACTCGTTCGTCCAGCGGCGGACGGTGAACTTGGCCTTTTTCGTAATTGGCGGTGCGGCGGTTCTTTTACTGTACCGTACCCGGCCTGCATTTCGTTCGCTCGCCATCCCTTATGGCATAGCGCTTGCCAGCTATTTGCCGGCGATCGATCGAGTAAGCGAGCTTCGATCCAATTTCCTAGCGTACGTCGCCGCAGCGGTTGCCGTGGCCGCCTTGTCCGAACTGGCTCGCCCGAACCAATCGCCCCGCTCGCTTCGGGCGCTGGTGTTCCTGACCCTCGCTCTTGCCGTGGCATTGAGTGTGCACTTGGCTGCCACCATGATCGTAGGGGCCGTTGGTGCAGCTTTCGGTTTGCGCCTGCTATTGATGCGGGACTGGCGTGGCACCCGAGAGCTGGCGGTCGCTGGCACGATCGCAGCGGCACCATTTGTGGGCATCATGGCGCTCCAGCTCGGAGCGATTGCGCAAAACACCCAGAACTTCTGGGTGCCTGCGGGTCTTGATGGTGCAAGATGGGCGATCGAGAACGAGATCGTCGCCAATCTTGCCGCCAATTGGCCGCTCACAGTCACCGGCGTGACCGGCTTGGCAATCCTTGGCATGAGGGTGCTGAGAGACCGCCGGTTGTCTGATCAGGCAAGTTTGGCCGTAACTCTAGGCGTTGGTATCGTGTTGGCGATCGTGGTTTTAGTGGCTGCGCATCTGCAGCGCCCGTTCGTGATCGACCGATATTTGGTCAGCCTGCATGCTCCCATGGCCATGCTTCTAGCCACCGGCGTGGTGACGGTCGTTGAATGCGTGGCGGGCTCGGTGGCGGTCGCTATCGATCTGCTGATGGTTGCGGGCGCCTTGTTCGCCATTCACGCTAATTTGCAACGCACTCTGGCGCGGCCGAGCTGGAACGGAACGGGCGCGGCGATCGCGCGGATCGTCGCCAATTGCCCCGGTACGATCGTGCATGTGGCTATGAGCTGGAACGAGCCCGTTCGGGAAATGCCTCCGATCGAGAACCGAGCAGTCTTCCCGTATGCCTACAATTGGGTCGCCCGCAGCTATGGGTTCGGTCTCGCCCCGCCAGCTTCGAAGGAGATAGCGAAGGGTTGCCCTACTGTGTTCTGGGCCGAACACCTCGCCGGCCAGCATCCCACAACTGAAATCGTGCGCG
The DNA here is from genome assembly GCF_000272475.1 of Novosphingobium sp. Rr 2-17. Classification (GTDB taxonomy): domain Bacteria; phylum Pseudomonadota; class Alphaproteobacteria; order Sphingomonadales; family Sphingomonadaceae; genus Novosphingobium. Next base: position 45,134 of record NZ_AKFJ01000086.1, on the reverse strand, counting down.
GCAGACTGCGCCAAATGGGTTTTGCGGTGCATAGCGGCCATCTTGAGCGAATAGGAGATGGCTGGATCTACGTTGTGCCGTCGCCGCTGACCTCCGAATCCTAACACCCTGCGATCTAGCTGCCGCTGTTCGAGGCGCAATATTCGGTCGTCGTCGCTAGAGCGTTTCTCTCGCCTACGCCAAGAGATGCAGCCTTGCGAAATCGCCTTCGATCGAGCGGTTCAACATCGCTCGATAAGCCGCAAAGTGCGGCATGTCGGCGGTAACGAGGCCGAGGTCCCCGGTCTCTCCCTGCGCCAGTTTGCGCAGGGCCAGCGGGGCTGCTGCCGGTACGAGCTGCGATCCGTTTCCGACTTCCAGCGTCGTCAATATGCCGAACAGGCTGCCATCGATCGTCGGGCGTGACAGGATCGCGAGACGATATTGGCCTTGCTCGTTGGTCACCAGATAGATGTGGCCAGAGAGGTTGGGCATCGACACTTGGCCGATCTGTTCGAAACGGGAATCGGAGCGGCCCGATTCGGCGAAGCCGAGGCACGCTTTCTCAGGCACCCAGCGGATCGTTGTAAGGTAAGCGAACAAGCCGCCCGGTGTGCCGAAGCTGGGCCTGACGGTCAGATAGCGCCCCTCCAGCCAAGTCACCGCTGAGTTGGAATAGGCGCCCAGAGCTTCGGGGGCGACCTCTCCGCCGACAGGTGCTGGGGCATGGGTGCCAGAGCGTAGGCCAACGCCTAAAGCTTCCTCGATCCGCAGCAGCGTCGCCAATGTGAAGGCGCGCTTGCCGGCCAGCGCTTTCTCCAGGGTCGATAGGCTGATGCGTGCCATGTCCGCCAAGGCCTGGCGAGAGATGCGGCGGCGGGCGATTTCCTCGCGCACCTGGCGAGCGATCTCGGCGCTTTCCAGGCCAGATCCGGTTACTTCAGTATCGGGCGTATCGTCGCTTAGGGTCAAGGTCATCCGCACATATGCGCACAAATCCGGACATTTCGTCAATCGTCGCGTAGGCTTGCGTCATTGCGCACATCGACTGGCGGGAACAGGCCGAAACTGCTCGTGGCTGTGCGTGCCGTCGTGCGCATAGAGGGATGGCTCCCGATCTTTCGATGGAGCCTTGTCATGCCGCAACCCCTCACTCTCCGCCGCGCCCTGATCCCTGCGATTGTGCTTGCTCTGGGCGCTCCCGCTACCTTGGCGGTCAACGCCACCGCCGCCGCTGCCGCCGACGAGGCTGCGCCGGATGATGCTCCCGCCGCGGGCGTCTTGTTGTTGAAAGGTAAGGGTATTTCTCAGGCCCTCCCCGCTGTCCGATTGGGCACCGATATGGACGTGACGGTGACCGGCCAAGTGGCCCGCGTGCGCGTCACCCAGGCGTTCCGCAACACCTCGAACAAGTGGATGGAGGCCAGTTATCTTTATCCGTTGCCGCAGGATGGCGCGGTGGATTCGCTCAAGATGGTGGTCGGCCAGCGGGTGACCGTCGGCCAGATCCAGCCGCGCGAAAAGGCGATGGCGACGTATGAGGCGGCCAAGCAAAGTGGCGTTAAGGCGTCGTTAGTGCAGCAACAACGGCCCAATATGTTCTCCACGCTGGTCGCCAACGTCGGCCCCGGCGAGACGGTGCTGATCTCGATCGAGTACCAGGCGCCGGTGACTCAAGCCAATGGCACGTTCTCGCTGCGCCTGCCGCTGGTGGTTGGGCCGCGCTACGTCCCGCCGCACACGTTGACCGGACAAAGCGCAGTGGTGGATGCCCAGGCGGTCACCTCCGCGCCCGTTCTCGACCCGAAACTGGGGGTGAAGCTCAACCCCACTTCGATCGCCGTGCGGCTGGCTCCCGGCTTCGATGTCGCCAACCTCATCAGCCGCTACCACAAGGTGAACGTCTCCGGCCCGCTCGACGATCGCACCGTCCGACTGGCCGAAAGCGTGCCGGCGGATCGTGACTTCGTGCTGGAGTGGCGCTCGGCCTCGGCGGACCCGACGCTGGGCTTGTTCGCGCAGCACACCGACAAGGGCGACTACGTAATGGCATCGGTAACCCCGCCCGCCGACTTGTCCCGACTGCCGACACCGCCGCGCGAGATGGTGTTCGTGATCGACAACAGCGGATCGATGGGGGGCGCATCCATGCAAGAAGCCAAGGCCAGCCTGATCCACGCGCTGGGCACGCTGCGGCCGCAGGACCACTTCAACGTGATCCGCTTCGACGATACCATGACAAGGTTGTTCGACCATAGCGTTGCCGCCACGCCCGACCAGGTCGACCTTGCCCGACGCTTCGCCGGATCGCTCGAAGCGCAAGGCGGCACCGAGATGTTGCCCGCGCTCAAGGCAGCGCTAGCCGATGCCGCAACCGGAGGCGGCAACGATCCCGAGACGCTGCGCCAGATCATATTCCTAACCGATGGCGAAATCTCCAACGAGCGAGAGATGATGGCCGCGATCGGCGACGACGGCGGGCGCAGCCACGTCTTCATGGTCGGCATCGGCTCCGCGCCGAACGATTATCTGATGGAGCGGATGTCCACCATCGGCGGCGGGGTCTACACCCATGTCGGCGCACCGGGCGAAGTCGCGGCGAAGATGATGCCGCTGCTCGATGTGCTCAGTCACCCGGCGGTGCGCAACTTGTCGGTGCGGGTCGAGGGCGGCTCGCTCGACCTGACGACCTCGCGCCTGCCGGACGTTTATGCCGGGCGTCCGCTGGTGCTGGTCGGGCGCACCGACCATCTGGCCGGAACCCTCACCGTCAGCGGCACCATCGGCGGCAAGCTCTGGCAAAAGCGCGTCGATCTCACCCGCGCCCAGCCCAGCCCGGCAGTGGAAAAGCTGTGGGCGCATCGCCGCATCACCGATGTCGAGGCTGACCGGGCGCTGGGCAAGCTCGACGATGCCAAGGCCGATGCCGAAGTCGAGCGGATCGGCATGGAGAGCGGGATCGTCACCAGCCGCACCAGCCTCGTCGCGGTGGACCAGACGCCGTCGCGCCCGCAAGGCACTCCCCTGACGAAAGAGGACTTGCCGATCAATCTACCCGCCGGTTGGGACTTCGACACCTTGTTCGGACAGAATGCCGCCTCGGCGGGGCCGGACGCCGATGCTGCTGGCGACGCCGCAGCGATGCAGAGCCAGGCGCTTGACCTCCCGCAGACCGCCACCGGCTTCCTCGGCCTGGTTGGCCAAGGTCTGGCGCTCCTGCTGGTCGGCCTGACGGGTCTCGCCGTCCTGCTGCGTCGGAGGGCGGCATGATCCGGGCGGCGCTGTCGCTTTCGCCCGCTCGCATGAAGGAGGCCGCGCGGGGACGTGGCCTCCTGATGCTGCTGCTGTTGGGGTTGTGCCTCGCGGGCGTGGCCGAGATCGGACGGGGGCTGTATGTTCCGGCCAAGGCCGCCGTCGCGCAAGTGCTGCTGGAGCGGGCATTCGAGCGCAGCCTTACCGCCCACGAACCGCTCAAGCCATGGCCGTGGGCGGACATGACCCCGCTCGCCCGGCTCTCGGTGCCGCGCCTGGGCGTGTCGCGGGTCATACTGGACAGCGGTTCCGGGCAGGCCTTGGCGTTCGGCCCGACACTGCTGCCCAGTGCGGCAGCGATCGGAGAGCGCGGAACCGCCGTCATCGCCGCCCATCGCGACACCCATTTCCGCTTCCTGCACGACCTACACACCGGCGATATCGTCACCTTACAGACGCGTCTGGGTCTGAACCGGCGCTATCGCGTGACCGGCACCAGCGTCGTGCGCTGGGATCGCTACGCCGCGCCTGACGCCATGATGGGTGAGCGGCTGGACTTGGTAACGTGCTTTCCCTTCGACGCCATCCAACGCGGGCCATGGCGCTATGTCGTCCACACCGAAGTGGTGGCAGCCCACCAGGATGGCGCTTGACGGGCCGAAGGAGCGATAGCGGGACCAGGCCACTGATTGACCTATCCGCTCGGTGAAGCCGGCGCAACCGCCCACCTAGGCCGACAGCGGCGATGGGGCAGGACTACCGACGGCTCTCAGACACGGAGCAGCCGAAAATCAGACCGAATGAACGGGCAAGGCGGCCTACAATCACAAGTTCGATCATAAGGTTTTTGAGAGTTCACGGCAAACGAGGCGTGTCTTCCTATTATTAGGCCATAACCCGTTCGCGCTTAGCATAACTACCGCCCTAAACGGCCACTATCGCGTACGACCCTGGAAACGTGCAACGGTAAAAAATAGGCAGAATCTGCCGAAACGACACTCTTCAGAAGGATCGAGTTTTGGGAATGGCCGAGTCTGGTGGAAAGCCACCATCCCAATTTCGTCATTGCGAGCGCAGCGAAGCAATCCAGGGCATCGAGCCACGACGCCCTGGATTGCCGCGGACCTAAGGCCCTCGCAATGACGCAGGATGGTGGAAACCAGACGTTGATCAATTGCCTGCGTCCGATGAGAAAAGCTTTGCTGGCAGGTTTTGAACCATTCCATCTTCGTGGATAATGAACCGCCCATACCCGTATCCGGTGGCTCCGGTTGTCGTCTTCACCTCGTAAATCGTCTCTCGTCGCAAAGCCTTTGCAGTGACTTCGCCCCTATCCCCCTGATGCTTGCCACCCAGGCCTTGGCCGTATGTCAGCGGGAACTTATTTGCGCAGTCATCGTCATAGCTGACGCTTTCGCGCCAAGTAACGGCTCTCTCGTCCTCTGCGTAAACATAGATTTTGCGTAGGCAAGATGGGCGTTGGGATGACGCAGGGTCAACACCGATTGTAATATGTCCGCTCTGGACTGCCACAATCAGATCATAGCTATAGGAGCATCCTCCCAAGGAAGCGGCGAGAAGCGCCATAGCGAGTATCTTGCGGATCATTCTGCCACCATCAAGGTGAACCGGCATGTCTGCAAGTGGGCGACTGCCGACAGGCCGCTTAGTCGCGGGAAGGAATGGCTTGGCCTGGTGGGGAGCGGTCGTTCTGAATCACCAAAAAACGGCGCGCAATGCGAGCCAGAACGGCAACGCGAATACGATTATGGCAGTATTGGCTGCGCCCGCCAAATTGCTCAAAAGGCAGCCCGCTTATAAGATATGCTATTTTCTTGCAGACTGCCTGTACAAAGCTTCGGATATAATTCCCGATAGCACTGTTTTGCTGAAGCTCAAATTTTGCCCGACCGTGATGCATCCGCTCAGGCTTGGCCCCAATCGGCTGTAACCCGCGGTTTCCTGCGCGCTAGCGACGCTAGAGATCACGACTGTGCGGCTATCCACTGGATTTGATCGCACGACGCAATCTGCGAACTCGTGAAGAGCAATGTAGGACTGAGCGGACGGAGAAGTTGGGTCACTGACGTCCAGATGGTAATTGAGCGCCTTATTGTAGAGGGGCGGCGGCGTTCGCAAAAAGTCTTTGCGATAAAGCGCGTTGAACAATCCACCTCGCAAGAGTGACGGCGCCATCCCCAACTTGCCGGCACGCAAGCAGTCTGAAGTGGCGAGGTTTGATAGCGCTTTGGTTGTAGCCATATCTGTAGCTGGCAGGGACAGAACTCGTTCGACCGCAACGCGAGACCGCAAAACTAAGCACGTAGAGAAAGCGGCTATGGTTGCACGCGCTCTATCTTGCGCTGAGAGATTAGACGAAGGAATTTCTGCAGGGGACGCGTGCGGTATTCTACTTCCAAGTTCAGTTTCTATTTGAGAGGATGCTCCGGATGCGGATATCAGCAGCGCCAAAGTCAAAATAGATTTCACCAAGCCCGGATTCACCCAATCATCAATTCTCATGTTGCCGCGCTCCGTCTCGCTTCGGCTGCTTATCCTACGATAAGCGCCGAGCGAGAATAAGTGTGAAACGGAGAAGCCGCAATCGCCTTCAGCAATCCTCCAGCGGCGGACGCATCGAGCCTGTTCGCAAAAATTACGAAGCGTCTGCAATCAGGACAGACCGTCCATTTCTGCAACTGGGCGACTGCCCACCGGCAGGTTCTGCCAGCGCGAGTCCAGTCGGGGCACGGCTTTGACGGTGGAATTTTGCTAGATCGCTGTGCGCCGTCCATTTGGGTGACTGCTATGACGCCTGAGAGATGATGAGCCATCACGACATCGATCCGCTAGAGCAAGTTCTGATCCGATTGCATCGGCTCGATTGCTCTAGAATCTTGTTTCGCCGCGTTTTCCGAGTCAGCAGGTGATTCCACCTGCTTCGAAAACGCCGTAAACTCTTTGTCGATGCCGACGAACTGCGGTCCGCTCTTCCGCGCTTATGTCGGCCGGGGGTGGGAGATGCAAAGGCTGCTGTTCGACGGCGATAGGCGACTGTGGGCGAACCAGGTTTATCCTCCCGCTGGGGTGCCGAAGTATCGCGCCTTAGCATGGCTTCGGGACAGCGGTTTATCTGTGTTGCGGCCAGTCTTATCAGGCGGGAGATCGTGAGCCGCATGTTGCAAAGGCTGGACTTGCTCCGTAAAAGTGGGGAAGCAACTGCTCTTCTTTCGAACTGACGGGGCTGAGGAAGTTAAGGGCCTATTGTCGGCGGACAGATTTTATAAGCCGTTGCAGAGTTGGGCGAATCTTATCAACATCAGGCGGGGTCGGTGCAACGCTGGCAAATCCAGCTCGACGCTAATGGCCACGATGTCGGCATTCGAAGCCGGCAACCTCCATGCTATGGACACGTAAGGAACGCCATGACGCATGATCCCCAGCTGTTGCAGGTTACGCTTGCCGAGGCGGCTCCGGTTGACCTCGACATCGCGTTTCGATCCATGTTCGGCGGGATCATGGCTTATGCCGAGGGCAAGCCGTTCGCCTCCTTGTCGGACGTTGGATTAGCGCTCAAGCTGACCGGTGAAGGGCGCGAAGCGTTGCTGGCGCTGCCGGGTGCCAAGCCTCTTCGCTATGCGCCTGACCAACCGCCAAGCAAGTCCTATGTACTCGTACCCGAAGCGATGCAGTCAACGCCCGACACTCTCCGGTCATGGGTGGCCCGTTGCATTTCAGGTTTACCGTCCAAACGCATGCGCAAGGAATAATCGACATGGCCCGTATCAACTTCGTAGAGATTCCAGCAGCCGATTTCGGCGCGGCAAAGGCCTTCTACTCAAGGGTGTTTGGCTGGGAATTGACCGACTTTGGCCCAAGCTATTCTTGTACCATGAACGGCACCGTCGATTTGGGCCTCCAAGGCGACATGGACGAGGCACCCACCGCACCGCTGCCGGTTGTGCTGGTAGAAGACCTTGAAACTGCTCAGGCGGCCGTAAGTGAAGCCGGCGGAACCGTGAGCAAGCCGATCTTCAGCTTCCCCGGTGGGCGACGTTTCCATTTCGTTGACCCGAACGGTTTGGAAATGGCGATCATGCAAACAGATTGATCTGCCGTTGTTTCCGATCGTTTTCGGAGACAACGCGCCCCGCAGCGAGTGGCCGCTATGAGGGCCTGGCGGCCTAAACCGGCCCTCCCCCCGCTTTCGACCATTTCCCCGGGGCTTCGCCCGATACATGGGCACCAAGCGTCTGATTTGACCACTAAAACGTCAGTCGCAATGTCGCGCCCAACCGGTTCTCCCGGTAAGAATTGCCGCCTTGGGGTGAGGTTCGCTGCGCGTGCCGATAATTCACGCGCATGGATACGCGCCTGCTCATCAACAGGCGTGCGGCCACATCCGCCGCGAATTCGTGGCTGTCGTCCTGCGGACCCAGCGGGGACAACGTCGCTTGCCTAACCCCTGCGGAAACGATCAGATTTCGACGCAATTCATGGTCTGCGGTCAAAGCGAACTCGGTCACTCGATATCCGGCGATGTTGACCGATGCGGCTTCGTCGATGCGCCTTTGTGCCTTTAGGCGCAAAGATGTCATCTGCGTCACGTTCCACAAAACGTCTGCGCCGAAGGAAAAGCCGGATGTGTCCCTCAAACGAGGGTCAGCGTAGTCGCGGGTAAGATAGCCTGCCCTTGCCTCACCGACGAGCAGGCTGGTGAGTTCGAAACGCAAGCCACCTTCGATCCGAACGCCCTTGGAATCACGATCGAGGCCCGACGGCTGCAACGGCGAAGTGGCGGCGAGCGTGTAGTTGGTCTTGCTGACTGTGACACGGCCAATCGCCTTGATACCGGGACGAAATTCGTAGCCCGCCATCGCGTCCACCAAGTACAGATTCAAGTTACGATACCGTTGCGACCGCACACTGCCGCTCGTCAACGCAACGTCGTCATACCGCAGCGTGGTGACGGCAGCGCTGGCGCCCAATGTCACCCGGCCCGAGGTCCGCTCGGCGGCGACGGTGCCGGCCAGTTGATCGTATCGTCCCGGTCGCGCGGCGGCGCTGAGACTATTGTAGCTGGAACGCGGCTCGAACCCGTGCTCTGCGCTGCCAGAGGCCGCCAGCCACGTTCCCCGTTCGAAATCGAAGCGGCCATCGGCGCGCGCGCCATAGCGAGAGGTGTTCTCGCTGGGCGTCTCGACATGCACCGTGCGGGCGTAATCCGCCGAGAGCGCTAGCGCATGGCGGCTGAAATTGGATTGGACCGCGATCTTGCCCGCAGCCCCCAGTTCGACATCCGCGATCCGATCGTCCTTGGTCGCGCGCAGATTGTCCGTGCCCTCAGCCGACAAATCGAAGCGGGGAAAGAGGAAGAACGAGCCAATCCGCCCGCCTATGGGCGCAAATTCCGGCCGTGGCCGATCCAGCACCCCGGTTCCATCTGGAACCGCCATCGTCTGCCCAAAGGCCGGCGACGCCAGACAGGCCAGCACGACCAGGCCCATCCAACTGCCCGCGGCTGCATACCAAGACGCGCCATAGTGCTCCCCGTTCACGTGTGTGACTGCTCCCCTGCGTTCGTTCCTGGCGAACTGTATCGGTGAAGCCGCCCGACCGGGACCATGGAAGCATCGGAAACGCACCTAATCGCGCATGTGCCGCAGGGGCCGATCAAGGCCATATCATCCAAACAAGTCCCCGCTCGCGGGTGCTGCAGGCCGTTGATGTGCTTTTTACGCTCTACGACCGGACCATATCTACTCCGATCCCGATCCAACCTGCCATTGCGAGCAGGCCCAAGCGGCCGATACTGACGCGAGAAGAGAGCGAGTGTGTGCCTCTATCGCCTTATGATCTGGCGGTTTCGGTGGAATGAAAGGATGTTTCGCGTGGCGGACGGACGAAGATGGCCGTCTCGGGCTTGGGGCGTGGCAGGCGCTGCTGCCATGGTGCTTGCCCTCGCGCCTCACGGAGCCATGGCGGCGCCTGAATCGAACGAGCGCGGACCGAACGAGCAAAAGGCCCCCGCGCCCGCCACCTCCGCAGCACCTGACGGCTCGATCGGGTTTCTCACCGCCTCGCAATTATCCGGCCAATGCCGGCAATCTTCGGCCTTCGCGGTAACATATTGCTTTGCCTACCTGGCCGGCGTGCATGATACGATCCGCGCCTACGAACAGTGGCTCAAACACAAGGAGTTCTGCGCGCCGGCTACTATCAAACAGCAGGATTTGAGCGATGTTTTCGCCAGCTACGTGGCGGCCCATCCCGAGTTCGCGGAAGGCCAAGCGTCCTCGGTCGCTCTCGTCGCGCTGAAAGAGGCATGGCCGTGCAAACGTCCCTGAATGCGCTGCCTGCCGATGGTCTAACCCAGCGCAAAGGACCGTTGGTTGTCTTGTGCATCGCGGGTTTGTTGGCGGCCATCGTATTTGTATTCGTATTCCCCGTGTTCAGTCAGGGCTTGCCTGGCGCAAAGCCTACGCAGCCTGCCGGCACGCTCAGGCCCGCGAACACATCTTTGGCCCGAAACGATCCCGTTATCGATCCGGATAAGCTGACGCTGGGCGATCCTTCCCTGCTCCAGGCCATCACCAGCGAACAAGCCATGGCGGCCAATGCCGCGCGCCCGGCTTCCACCCAGCCCAATCCGCCTGCGGGGAGTTTCACGATCCCGCCCACGGCCGCGCAGGATCGTGATCGCGCAGTCGAATGCCTAAGCACCGTGATCTATTACGAAGCAGCATTCGAACCGGCGGAGGGCCAGCGCGCAGTGGCCCAAGTCGTGCTCAACCGGATGCGCCACCCACTTTACCCGCACAGCGTATGCGGCGTGGTCTATCAAGGCGCTGAGCGATCGACCGGCTGCCAGTTCACGTTCACGTGCGATGGCTCGATGCAGCGCAAACCTTCGCCGACGGTATGGGCCAGCGTGCAGCGGATCGCCGAGCAAGCGGTGGCAGGTGCGGTCTATGCTCCCGTCGGCCTCGCCACGCATTATCACGCCGACTATGTCGTGCCCTATTGGGCCGGTGGCTTGGTTAAGACCGTGACGATCGGTCGGCACATCTTCTACAGGCTTCCCGGCAGCTTCGGTCGCCCTCCCTCCTTCAACGCCGCCTATGTCGGTGACGCAACGCAGGACATACCCGCCCTCGCCGTAATGGACGCGAAAGACGTCGCAGCGGATGCGGCCCGTCCGGTGCTCGGATCGCACGGCCAATCGCTTTCGGGCGGTGACAAAGGCGGCGCGTTACCAATCAAAGGCGCTGCAGTAGCTTCCGTAGACGAAAATCTCGGGCTTCCGGACAACCGCTGGATCATCGCGATGCCCAAGGCACGCGCCATGGAACCGCCGCGGATTGCCTACGAGGTTCCCTGATTTTTTCCTAAGCCGTCCACGCCGATTGATCGGATTTGAACGCGTCTGCGGTTCGTCCCAAACCGCGCGGGCCGTATCATTCGGGCACGCAAAGGTTCGCGGGGTCCGTTGCGAATTTACAGCGATCCAAAACATGTTTCCGGCTGCGTTTTACGCATCGTCGGCCAAGGGGACACGGCAATTGAAAACCATCTCGTTGCGATCGGCGCTGACTGCCGGCTGGCTCCCCTTCGTCATCGCCACGCCGATTTTGGCTCAAGACGCGCGTCCCGTCGTGGACACAACAGCATCCGACCACCGGCCCGCCGCCATTCGCGAAGCGCTGGACGCCTCCCAAGCGCAATCCTCGGTAACAACCTTAGGAAGCAATCCGGGTTCGCCTGCGGCTCGCGGGGCGCAACCCAGCGACGAGATGGACAATGTCGAAAGTCGGCTGCCCACCGTTCAAGCGACGACAGCGGCGCGCAGCTTGACGGTGGGCGAAGCGCAATCGACGCAAGCGCCGGCCGCCAGCGCATCGGTCGGTACGCTCACGCAAGCGATCGCCCTTGCCTATACGACCAATCCGGCGCTGCTTTCAGCGCGGGCGCAAGCGCGATCGACTGACTTCGGTTACGCACAAGCGCGATCCTCGCTGGGCCCTACCCTGACCGCGTCCGGCACTTACGCCTTCACGCGGGTTCGCGAACAGACCACGGCGGGCCCGTTCCTGGGCGCCAAGGGATGGGCGAGCAGCGCAGACCTGGTCCTTTCGCAACCGATCTGGGGCGCCGGTCGCTATGCCGCTTCGCAAGCGGGAGCCATGGCGACATCGGAATATCAGCGTGAATCGCTGCGCGTCACCGAAGCGCAGATCATGGGTAATGTCGTGTCGGTCTATGTTGGGGTGCGGCGCGATGCGCAGGCCGTCGCCATCGCGCGTGAAAACCTCATTCTCCTCGAACAGCAGTTGGAAGAGAACAAGACCCGTTTCAGCGTACGCGATATCACCATGACGGACCTGGACCAAACGCGTACCCGCGTCGAACAGGGCCGCGCGCAACTGCTGCAAGCGGAAGGCCAGCTCGGCGTCTCTCAGAAGCAGTTTCTCCAGTACGTCGGCGCTGCCCCCGGGGAACTTGCGCCGCCGGATCTACTGACGATCGATTTTCTATCGCTGGAAGGCGCCTACTCCTATGCGGACACGAACAGCGGCGTGATCCGCGCCGCCTTCGCGCGTGAGCGGGTTTCCCGCGCGCAAGTGGAGGCACGGCGGGCCGAATATGGGCCGCGCGTGGATGCACAAGGCTCGCTGGCTTATGACTCGTTGTCTCCGTTCAACGACCAGCTTCGCTCGACCAGCATCGTCGGGCAAGTTGTCGTCACCCAGACGTTGTTCGATAGCGGCCTTCGCCATGCCCGCGTGGAAGAAGCCAAAGCAAGCAACGATAGTGACACACGCCTGATCGACAGCGCCTACCGCCAAACGCGGGAGTCAGTGGGCGCGGCATGGGACGATCTCGCCTCGCTCAGGCTGGCCTTGGCCAATTACCGCACTGCGATCGATGCGGCAGAGCGCGCCTACCAAGGCGCGTTGATCCAGCAAAAGGCCGGCGACCTTAGCACGCAAGACGTCCTGGACCTTGCCCGTGATCTACTCAACTTACGCAACAGCTATACCAGCATCGTCGCCGACGAATATGTCGCTCGTGCCAATCTGCTGGCGGCGGCAGGACTGCTGGAAGGCCCACGGCTCGTGACGGATCTGCGACGCTACGATGCCGACGCCCACTTCGACCGCGTCCGCCATGCCGGAGACATCCCGTTGCTGACGCCTGCCCTGTCAGCCCTGGACGGCCTGCTCAGCGGCAACATGACATCCAATCGTCCGATAAGGGACGCCGGGACACGCCAGGCGTTGGAAGCCGCCATGCCCCTGCCCCCCGCGCCATCGGAGCAGCGCTGACTACGGCGGGAAATGGGTCACCCAATGGCGGGGGTAGCCATCTGAAACGGCGAGCACCCAGACCAAGTGATGATGAAAGCGGCAAACGGTCCTCAGGCTCAGCGCATGATGGCGGCCTGAATGAACGGCGAAGAAACGCTGGTGCGCAGACCGGCGAAAGACAGTCATCAACCATCCTCGCCCGGCTTACGTCCTCGAATGTCAGGGAACAGGCAACGTGGCACGCGAGCCAAAGCCGTCCTCACGGGTCAAGTGGCGGGCAATATCAGGCGCCCTGTCGCCCTGCCACACACACTGGCGTGAGGAACCTCATCCACGCCAATCTATCCGTGGCGTAAGGGGAGGTGGAAGGACCCAGCTACGGTCTTAGCCCACGTTGAGCGCAACCATCGTATGGCTATTGGTCCAACTGATCAAGAGAAGCAACTCGCGTCTAGCGCGACCAATCTGGACTTCCGCCTACGCCCATTTACGGTTCCCGGAAACAGCCATTCGTTCAGATTTACGCTGACCACTCGACTATAAAAAGCCGTCGGTCGGCCGTCGACGCCATTGCGGACATTCAGTCAGCGTGTTCAAATAGGCAATGACCGAGTTCCTTTACTCTGCGTGGTTTAATGATTTCTCTGCCGATCCCACGGATCAAAATCGAGAATGGGTGGCTTGTATCGCCATTGAGGCGGATAGCGCCAAAGATGCTCAGCATTGGGGCGATGTGATCTCTCGCGGCCGCGCTGCCCGTATGCCAAAGGACCAATTCGTGGAGTCATCCATAGAATTAGCGTACGACGCTTTGGCGGTCACCGACTGGTCGAACTTGCCGCGCATCCACTATGGTCAATCACCGTCTGACCAAGAATTAGGATGGTAGGTTAGGTCCGCTCCCCACCATCCCGGCGATTTGGCCGGGTCAAAGGCGTGGCGAGTCGCGCCGGTGCTGCCAGTCCGCTCTATATCCGCATGAAATCGAACGCGAAAACTGCGCTGACGGGTGGATGGCGGACTGACCTGTTTTGGGCCGCACCTCCTGTAAAACAGACGTGAGGTTACTGGCGACGCGACCTGATCCACGTTAGACCTGCTGCTATGCCTGTTCCCGTCTATCGACCTTACACGACCAAGTTCGATATTGAGATCGATGCCGATCATCTTGATCAGGTTCTTGGTCCATTAACGACCGCGAATGCCAAGGCCGTGGCTGATGCTTGGGACGTGGTTCAGACGGGTCTCCTTGCTTGGAGAACACAGCTTCATCTAATGGCCGCCGACGCCGATGCCCGTATCAGAAGCCAGTTGAGCAAAGATCAACTTACCGGCACAGTGGTCACGCTCTTATTCGATCAGTCAGGATCGATGAGAGGCCAGAAAATGCTATTTTCGGCTGCGACCGCAGACATCGTTCAAGAGTTCCTGCTTACCCTTGGTGTTTCGTGCGAAGTGCTGGGATTTACCACTTCGCGTTGGAAGGGCGGTCGCTCCCGCAAACGGTGGAAATGGCGATTTCGGCCTCGCAACCCAGGGCGTTTGAATGACCTGTTGCACATCATATATCGCAGTGCCACTGACAACCGTGCCAGTACAGGCGGATGGGTTTACAGGCAAATGCTTCGCCATGATCTGACGAAGGAAAATATTGACGGTGAAGCAATCCAGTGGGCAGCCAGCCGCCTCATCGACCATCCAGCAAATCGTAAGATATTGATCGTCCTCTCTGACGGAGCGCCAGTGGATGACTCTACGCTCTTAGAAAACGGGCCGACGTATCTAGCCGATCATCTGCATGATGTAGTTGGCCATATTATATCAGACTCTCAAATATCCATCGCATCATTAGGGATTGGTTTTCGACCACATGATTTTTATCCCCAATCAAGCTACGTCGAATCTCCGAAGGATATGGGAAATGCGCTGGTCGTCCTTTTGGAGAGCATATTGACGAGGAGCTGAACGTGCCTGCTTTTCGGCAGCGTTACACTCACTTCAAACGGCAAAAAATGGTCGATGGGCGACAGGCAGCTATTTCCGCCCACGATCTTGTCGACTGCCCTAAAGAGGACCGGCGGCTATCGCCTCTTACCCGCCGGTAAGCCGGACATTCCGCAATCGGCCAACCTCCGAAAGGCGGCGGGTCGACCGGCGACGGGAACTAGCGAACAGCGCCGGGGACGCTAACGGCCAAAGTGTCCGGAACGCTTCCATTCGTCGAGTCAGAAAACCTGGCAAGCTAGGCAGATCGCAGGCAGAGCCACCAGCAATGCAACGGCCACTGTTCGCCCGCTCGAATTCTCGGACCATTTCAGCAACGCGTAAAACCAAACTGGGGCAAGGACTACCGCTAGCCACCCGACCGTGACCAACGGCATATCCAAACGCCAGAGATTGAACCCAAAGGTCAGCCCGACGAACAGCGCGAAAAGCGATACAAGCCCGATTGGGATGATCGCCAGTTCCAGCATTAAACGGATTACGAAAGGTTTACGAACACTGCCCATGACCTTCATTAAAGCTAGAATTTCCCCGTCTCACAAGGTGCCTTTAGGCCGCTTTCAGCATACGATTGAATTTTCAGGGAACGGCAGCAAGTCGCCATCCATAGCTCCAAGCCTGACAGCCCCCAATCGGCCCATCCTCATCATTCCTGCCCCTTGTCCCAACGTCGCCTATCCACCATTGCCGGCACGCGACGGCCACCCGGAAAACGGAGCGCCAGTTTTGAGACCAGGACCGATGACCCGCAGCGGCCTATCGCCGGGCCTCAGTCGGTTGCTTCGTGGTTCCTAAGACCCAGCCATTCAACGCCGCTCAGCCCATTTCAGCAGCGCGTCCAGTGCCGGGCAGAGCGACTGGCCCCAGTCTGTAAGGCCATATTCGACCTTGGGCGGCACTTGGTGGTGGACAGTGCGGGTGACGATGCCGTCGACTTCCATCTGGCGTAGTTGTTGGATCAGCATCTTCTGCGAAATGGCCGGGATCGCGCGTTCGAGATCGGAAAAGCGTAGTAGCGTGCCGCCGAACAAGTGAAACAGGATTACCAGCTTCCACCGCCCCTCAAGCATGCGGATGGCGTCTTCAACGCCTTTTGCGGCAGACATCGGCGTATGCTCTGGCAGCTTACCTTCGGGTAAGTACCCCACTTTTTCGTGCGTTCTTGCCATAATCGTTAGCTACGCCGATCTCTGTACTATCGCAACGCACGCTGCGCCGCGACCCAGGAGATTCAGCCGTGCTCGACCTTCCACCTGCCGTTGCTGCCTATTTCGATGCAGCACCCGATGCCGATACACAGACGCTGAGCACGATCTTTACGGCCGATGCCCACGTTCACGACGAGGCGCATGATTACAACGGGCTCGAAGAGATCAGGGCTTGGCGCGTTGACACCCATGCCAAGACGCCGTTTGTCGCGCGGCCGCTTGGACTGCAAGATCGTGGTGACGCGCTCGTCGTTAGCGCCGAAATATCTGGAGCTTTCCCCAACAGCCCCATCATGCTCGATCACAAATTTGCATTGGTGGAAGGACGCATCGCCTCGCTAGATATCCGCTGATCTACGCCTCACTTCGTCGTCGCGGGCTTATCGGCTAAGCGTGGCCAGCGGCAACTTCTTGCTGGGAGCCGGCTGGGGCAGCAGCAACCGGCGCAGAGCATTCATCAGCGGGCGCTCAATAAAAAGGTGCACCAGCACGGCCACAATGATGCAAAGCGCGCAGGCTGCAAGCATCATGACCAGATGCACGCCGCTGGAGGCGATATCCAGCCGGCGGTAGACCAGCGTGACCGCCTTGATGACCAGGGGATGGGTGAGGTAGAGCGAATAGCTGGCATCGCCCAGCAGCATGAGCGGTTGGCTCGACAGCTTCAGGCCCAACCGATCCAGGGCAAGAGCGGTGCCCACGATCAGAACCGCCGGCGCGCCCCACGCGAGGATACGGGGGGCGTGGGGCCACAGATCGTCCTTGAACAAGATCACGGCAAAGCCCGTCGCCAACGCAACCACAGCCGATAGCAACACGGGCCGGGGATTCGCGCGCGGTGGCATCGCGGCGTAGAGCTGGGATAGCCACATTCCGGCCACGAATTCCATCAGCAGCGGATCGGTGTATGTCACCAAGGGCGCAGAGGCGGGATGCCATAGGCGACCGGCCAGAACCAGCGCGACCAGCACCAGACTGATCGCCAGCAACCGCAACCGGCCACGGCGGATCGGCAACGCCAGGGCAAAGGCGAAATAAAAGAAAACCTCGTAATTGAGCGTCCAGCCCATGAACAGAACCGGCAGCATCGCCCCCGCCTGGTTCCAGTAAGGAACGAACGCCAGCGAGCGGATGAGGTCTGCGAAGACCGGCACGCCGCCAGTTCCCGCAAGACCCGGTGCGATCAGCCCCCCTGTGAATACGCACAGCGTCAGCAGCCAATAGAGCGGCACGACCCGCACAGCGCGCCGGACGAGGAAAGAACGCACGGTGAGGGGCGTCGATCTGTTCGTGACATGGGCAATGATGAAGCCGCTCATCACGAAAAAGATATCGACGCCCGCGTTGCCGAAATCGAAGGACACCCAGCTTCCGATCGGCGTCAGGTTCCGCGCATGAAACACGACCACCGCCAGTGCCGCCACCGCGCGCAGAACCTGGATGTTGGCGATAAAACCCATCTCGATACTTCCATTCAGGCGTTCAGGATGGTGCATACGCGACTAAACACCTTTTGATGCAGTGCAACAAAGTCGGGAATGGAGCGGCAAACGCAACCAAGAGCGGGTCGCAAACGGAGCAATCACAGCGCAGACGGCAGTAAAGCACCCGGCTGGTCCGGCGGGTTGCGAAGATAGAACTGCCTTCTGCGGAGCGTGCGCGCCTGCGGCAAGGCAGCGCGGACCGGGCCGAGCAGTGCGAATGCGATCAACACGTAGACGATGGTGCAATAGGGGTAGAACGACACGATCAACGTCTCGCCAAAGGAGCGCACGACCAGGAATATCAGGAAGACAGCGCCGAACGCCGCCGCTCCCCCCTCGCCTTTCGCCACGCGCCACAGCGCAGCAGCAATCCCTGCCGCTATTGTGGCAACGAGCGTGACGAGACCGATCAAGCCGGTGTCCAGCCAAATTTCAAGATAGGTCTGATGCAGGCTGAACGTCCGCGGATCGCGAATGCTTTGCGAGCGCAGCAACCCGATCGATTCGATCGACCCGCTCATCCAGAACGCCTTATAGCCGTATCCATGGAAAGGCCGCTCGGCGATTTTCTGTTCGGCTACTTTCCAAAGGTAGGTTCTGCCCGAAAGCTTGCTATCTTTGTGGAACGTCTGAAACGTGTAGTCTTTCGACAGATCGCCCAGTTGGTTCGCCACGGGGGCAAGCCCCAGCCCCATCGCCAGTACTGCCGCGAGCAGAAAGGGGCGCAGCTTGGCAGGGGCGGCGCGTAACGCCATCATCGCCACGTAAAGCACAGGCGCTGCAATCGACAGGATGATGATCGTAGCGGCGTGAGTGGTGGCAACGAGCCACACCCCCAAGGGCGCCAGCGCCACGCCGGCAAGACGCCACGTTCGGGGCTGACGGGAATCAACGGCTATGGCAAGTCCGGTCAGCAGCACGATCTGGGCGGCGGCGGCCATGCTGTTCTTGCTGCCGGTAACGCCGATCAGGACCGGCCCGGTAACCGAAGGGCCGGTTTGTCCTCCCACGATCGAGACCACGCAGATCGCCGTCGCCGCTGCGAGCAACTGCCGCAGAAACGTTCGTGGGTCGCTCGCAAGCCAGATCGCCAGGGCGCACAGCACCGTGATGAGCAATTGCGCGCCGTAATACAGCGTCACCGACGGCGAAGTCGACCAGATCGAGGAAAGCAGGGCCAAGAGCGGCAAGGCCAGCAACCACGCCCAGCCTCTCGTCTGGTCCAGCCGATCGCGCATGATGACGAAGATCGCGACTGCCGCCCCCAGCGACACCACCGGGATCGCCGGTCCGAACGCGCTGCCGAAATGAACGAACAGAATCAGCGCCGCCAGAACGGAGCATATCGCCTTAGCCGTATCGTCGACGCGGTGATTAGATGAAGCAAGTGAATGCGGGTAGCGGGACTGAAGCATCGATGTCACCAATCGGAAAAGATCTGGCCACGGCACCGCCGCTTGCCCAAACCGTACAGGAGGGAGCCTCGTCGCAAGCCACGGGACTGCCCCGGAATGGACCTTTACCCGCCCCCCCGGATCGCTCCGGGCGCAACGAAGGGATCGACCTTCTGCGCGGGCTGCTGGTGCTGGGAGTGATGGCGTTTCACTACACCATCCGCTGGTCCCCGCCGGATTTCGCAGGAGACCTGCTGCATCTGGATCACGCTTATAGCCGCGACTGGGCGATCGGGGGCTTCGGGGTCCAGGTGTTCTTCATGATATCGGGCTACGTCATCAGCATGAGCGTGCTGCGGGCGGGTTCAGGCTGGCGCTTCGCATTCAGCCGGTTCCGGCGCATCTACCCCGCATATGCCGTAGCGGCCGTGGTCGCGTTCCTCATCCCGCTATGGGCCGGGCCATGGCAATTGCGATCGAGCCTTGGCGACCTTGCCGCCACGCTGCTGCTGCTGCCGAACGAGCTAGGCTTCAAATACACAGACGGCGCATTCTGGACGCTGACGGTGGAGGCCAAGTTCTATTTCTTCGTCTTCCTCGGATATGCTGCCCTGCGCGAGCGTTTCTGGCTCTTGCTGGCCGGCGTCGGCGTGATCGCCCCGATCGCGTATCGCATCGCGCCGGGCCTTGGCGACAAGGTCTTGCTGGCACACTACATCGGCTTCTTCCTGATCGGCATGGCGGCATGGTTCGGCATGAACGAACGGCGGACCATGCCTGCAATCATTCTGCTGGCCGCCGGCCTGTGGGCTCATTCCTTCGCATTCCAAACCATCAGTTATGACGGCGCGGTCTCCTACTTCACACAAGCGCTGATCGGTCTGAGCGCGATGGCGATCTTTGCCTTGGCGCGCTTTAACCCCCGCGTTCGCGTTCCCGTGCTGGGGTTCCTTGGGGCTGTGTCCTACGAGTTGTATCTCCTCCACCAAGTGATGGGGATCAGCATCATCGGCGCCCTGAAGGAGCACACGGGCATGTCGGACGGTGCGGCCTTCGTTCTGGCCGGAGTGATCGTGATCCTTGCCGCGACGATACTTCAAAAGGTGGTCGCGCCGCCTCTGCGCTCCGCGATCGACAGCATCGCCGATGCCTCCCGGATCAGATATAGCGCCCTGCGCACACTGGCTACATCATGAATATATGCATAAATACTTATTTATTAATATATAAGTATAAACTCTCACCATATTCTATACAAAAGATTCATACTTTTATTTTCATATAACATTGATAAATCCATCCGCATTTCCCTCACCGTTCTAAAAATAATCAAGGATTGATCAAATCTCCTTGGGTGAACGGGATTCCAGAGTAATGCTTACCAATAAATACAGCAATTCCGCTGGAAAGATTCTCGGTGGCATGGCCGCCAGCAATTCATCGATTTACGGGACCAGTCGCGGCGAAACCCTGACCGGCACAGTCAAGAACGACTGGATTTTCGGCAACGGCGGCAGCGACAAGATGGCCGGCGGCAAAGGTGACGACACCTATCAGGTGTACGACAAGTCCTGCACCGTCACCGAACTGGCGGGCGAAGGGATCGACATGATCCGCTCGGGCGTTTCGTACACGCTGCCCGACAACGTCGAGATCCTGTCCCTCTCGCTGACCAACACGACCGGCTACGGCAATGCGTTGGACAATGTGCTCATCGGCCTGGGCGGGCACCAGACGTTGAACGGCCTGGGTGGCAACGATGTCCTGATCGGCGGGGATGGCGATGACATCTTCGTCATGGCCAAGGGCGGCGGCGTCGATGTCGTCACGGATTTCAAGAACGGCGTGGATTCGGTCCGCCTCGACGGCTTCGGCCTCACCTCTTTCGATCAGGTGACGAGCCGGATGACGCAAGTCGGCAATGACGTGAAATTGACGCTCTCAACCGGCGAAGGCCTGGTCTTCAGCAACCACAAAGTTTCGGACTTCACCGCCGCAGACTTCAAGCTGGCGATCGACACCAGCACGTTGTCGCTATCCTTCGCGGACGAGTTCAATTCGTTGTCGCTCCAATCCAACGGCGGCTTGTGGAGGACCACGTACGCGCTCACCGGCATCAACGCCTATACGCTGACATCCAACAGCGAAGCGCAGGTCTATGTCGACAGCACCTTCAAGGGCACGAGCGACACCTCCTTGGGCCTCAACCCGTTCAGCATCAGCAACGGCGTCCTCAACATCACGGCCACTAAGGTGACCGACTCCCAATCAGACAGCATGTGGGGCTACGATTACGCTTCCGGCCTGCTGACCACCAAAGACACATTTTCGCAGCTTTACGGCTACTTCGAAATCAGCGCCAAGCTACCTGCGAACCAAGGACTGTGGCCGGCGTTCTGGCTGATGCCCGCCGATGGCACTTGGTCTTCCGAACTGGACGTGATGGAGCAACTGAGCCGTGACCCCACCACGATCTGGATGTCGTCAATCGCCGATACCAATGGGACGAAAGCCTACACGCACGAAGTGATCGACATCGCCACCGCTGCCACTGAATTTCACAAGTACGGCGTGCTATGGGATGAGGATCACCTGACATACTACATCGACGGTGTAGAGGTCGGCCAGGTCGATACTCCCGCGGCAATGAACAAGCCGATGTACATGCTGGTGAACCTTGCGGTTGGCGGCTGGGGCGGTTCGCCTGGCAACACCACGACCGGCACGTACTCGATCGACTACGTTCACGCCTATACGCTGGAACAAGTGGCATCGGGCAGCGGTTTGACACAGGTCGTCACTCCCGAAACGTATACCTTCCTGCTCAAGAACGGGACGGACGGCGCCGATAGCCTGAGCGGTGTTGGCGGCAAGTACAAGCTGACGGGCGGGTTGGGCAACGATAGCTACACCATCGACAGTATTGACGACGCTGTCGTCGAACGTGCCTACGAAGGCACCGATACGGTCCACGCCTCGGTTTCCTTCACGCTGGGCGCGAATGTCGAGAATTTGAAGCTGGGCAACGGCGCGATCAACGGCACCGGCAACGATCTGGCCAATACGATTACGGGCGGCTCGGGCACCAATGTGCTATCCGGGCTGGGCGGCGCCGATAACATCAGCGGCGGCGGGGGCAACGACACCCTGAACGGCGGCAAGGGCAACGACTTTCTGACCGGAGGCGGGGGAATGGATACGTTCGTGCTCTCTGCCAGTGACATCGACGCGACGAACAAAGGCTACGATAAGGTCTTCGACTTCGACGGCGCCGGCACGACCGGAGGCGACGTGCTGCAGTTCAAAGGCTTTGGTACAGGCTCCACCTTCACCTTGGACACCTCCACCTACAGCAAGGGCGTGTACTCCGACGGCAGCGGTCACAATGTCTACGTTTACAAACTCTACGATGTGACAACCCAGCATTACGAGACAGTCCACGTCACATCCTTGTCCGGAATGGCGCTAACTCAGAGTGACTTCACGTTCTAAGGCTGGCTTGTTCAACGCGACGGTGAGGGGCAAATAGAACGGCCCGTCTCCGTCGCGATCGCGCTTGCTTGCAAGGGAGTCCACTTTGGAGGTGGCCCCGGTCTTGCGCGAAAGTGCCGAAGGAGGCTTGCGCCCGCATGAACCAGAGCTCGGACGGCACCCCTCTCGTGTCGATACTCGTCGTTGCCCGCAATACCGCTGCGTACATCGGCGCCGCGTTGCAATCCGCCCGCGAACAAACCTACAAGGCGCTGGATATCCTGGTGGTTGACGATGGATCGACCGATACCACCCGCGCAGTTGCGCAAGCGCACGCCGTTGCAGATGAACGGGTACGTGTCCTCGATGGCCCGCGCGCCGGGCTTTCCGCTGCCCGCAACACCAGCCTTGCCGCCGCGCAAGGGCAATGGGCAGCGATCCTGGACAGCGACGATGTGCTCCACCCGCGCCACATCGAACGGTTGGTGCAACAGGCGCACGCCCGCTCCGCGCACATAGTAGCGGCCAACATGGTGTCGTTCAGCACCAATGCCGATCGTCTATCGAGCTGGCTGTTCGCGGACGGCGGCGCATGGACGCAACCGCACCGCATCGGCCTGGCCGACTACGTCCGCGCCAACAGCGCCGCCGGAGACGCGGTCAGCGCCGGATACCTCAAGCCGCTGTTCGACATGGCGTTCCTGCGATCCCATGCGGTGCAGTACGATGTGCGCCTGCGCATAGCCGAGGACTACGATCTCGTTGCGCGGCTGATGGATCGCGGCGCTTCGTTCGAATATCTTCCGGAACCGACCTATTTCTATCGCCGCCACAGCAGCTCCACCTCTCACCGGCATAGCGTGAAAGACTTGTCGGCTATGCTGGCCTTGGCTGACAACCTCAAGGTGTCTGCGCAAGACGACGCGCTTCGCACGGCGATCGCCGCACGCAAAGACGGCATCCGCGCGGCGCTGCGTCACGCTCGCGCGATAGAAGGCCCGAAACCCGCCACCCGCGCCGCATCGCTCGGGCTCTGGGTGCCGACCCCGCCGCGTGGAAGATGCTCGCGTCTTCCTGTCTCGAAGGCGCGGCAAGACGCCTGGCTTTCCCCGTCGCCCTGTCATCGGCAAAGGCGCCACCTCAGGCTCTTGTCATCGGTGATCCTTCCGGCGACGCCGAGCTGCTGGCCCAGATCGCACAGTTGGAACATGATGGCATAGGCGTGGAGTTACGGAGCGCCCCAGTCGATAGCCGCTCGCGGGCGAAACTGGCCGATGGAGCAGCGCTTGGTGCCCAAGTTCTCCGCGCACAAGAGACCAGCCCGGACGATGCGGCCTTTGCATGGATCGCCCGCCAAGCCATGCCGGCCTTGAACCCTGACATTCTGCTGCAGACCGCATGATCCGGGCAGCCCGCGATGGGATCGTGCGTGCAGGGTTGCGCTATCGGGTCGCCCTTTCGCTCAGCAGCGTGGCCTTACTGGTCGGCGCCATCGGCTTGCTCGTCGCCATCGCGGGGCCGGATTTCCTGGCGCTGGCCCAGCCAGATTCGCGGCCGGCCCTCCAGGGGCTCCCGCTCGAGCGCCAGCTTCCCATCGCAGGCCTTACGCGCACCTTTACCGAGGATTTTTCGGAGCTGCGCTTCCAGGGTCAAGGCCAGGGTAAAGGCGGGGCGTGGCGCACGACCTTCGCCAACCATGGGCTGGCCGCATATACCCTCCCGACCAACCAGGAGAAGCAGATCTACGTCGATCGGCAATTTCGCGGATCAGGCAACAAGCCGCTGAACCTCAACCCCTTCGCGATTCGCGACGGCGTTCTTACCATCACCGCCAGCCCGGTTGACGCCGCCACCGCCCGCCAGATGTGGGGCTATCGCTACGCTTCGGGCCAGCTCAATACCAAGGGCGTTTTCGCGCAGAAGTACGGCTATTTCGAAGTCCGCGCCCGCTTGAGCGACACCAGTTCGATGTGGCCGGCCATATGGCTGCTCCCCGCCGACGGCACATGGCCGCCCGAGGTCGACATCTTCGAGCAACTCGGCCGCGAACCTTCGCGGATATACATGAGCACGGTCTCCCACCCGAAAGGGGCGGCCAAGCCTGCTTATACCCATGCCGAGATTACCGTGCCCACCGCTGCCACGCAATTCCACCGATACGGGATGCTGTGGGATGCGCGCTCGATCACCTTTTACATCGATGGCTCGCAGGTATCGCGCGTACCAACGCCGCCGGACATGCACCGTCCGATGTACTTGCTGGTCAATCTCGCTGTCGGCGGTCCGTGGGCCCATGATCCGCCCACCATCTCCCCTCCCCGCGGCAGCATGGCGATCGACTATATCCACGCCTATGCCGTTCCTAACAGCACCTGACGTCGATGCCAGCACCTAGGCTGGCAATGTCGTTCCATCATCGCGGGGGATGCAGCACCCCAGTGACGAATTCAACGAATCGTCACTGGGGGCCGTCTTCTACTCCTAGGTGATCTCGGGAGCCGGGAAAGAGAGCGTGTGGTTCAGGCGCTCCATCACTTCCTCCAGCGGCTCCACCACCGTCACCGCCCGGCCCTCGCCAAAGCGAATGCGGGTTCCGCTGGAGACTTGCGAGACGAACGTGACTTGCGCGGCATTGATGGCGGTCGGCGTGCGATCGGATCCGGTGAACTTCACGAACATAAGCAGCCTCTCCTTTATTATCTCGCGTAGCCTAACCGCTATGCGTCGCGGATCAAGCATACAAAAAGGCCCCCGCCCGAAGACGGAGGCCTTTTGCATCACCCACAGGTGAGAGATCAGATCCCGGCGATCGCCTGATCGACCAGCGCCTTGTCGGCGGTGGCGGAGTGGTTGGAGGCAATCAACCCCTTGGCGGCAGCCGCAGCGGCGGCGGCGGCCTGGGCGCGCAACTGGGTAACCGCAGCAAGCTCGGCAGCGCCAATCTTGTCCTGAGCCATCCTTTCGCGCCGGACGATCACTTCGGCTACGTCGGTTTCGGCCTTGGCGATGATCGCCTGCGCTTCGTGGCGGGCGTGATCGAGCATCTCTGCTGCATCATGCTCAGCCCCGGCGATCTTGTCGGCATATTCCTTGCGCAAGGCTTCAGCCTCTGCGCGCAGGGTCTTGGCCTCGGCAAGCTGCGCCTTGATCTCGGCGATCTTGGTGTCGAGCCCGGTGGCGATCAGCTTGGGCACGCCCTTCCATACTAGGATGGCGAGCAGCACGATCATCGAGGTGCTGACAACGGCCACCGGCGGGGCAAAGCCGAGCAGCATCGGCTCGGCATGCTCGGTTCCGGCATGCTCCACTCCCGGAGCGGCAGATGCGCCCGTCACTTCGGCAGCTTCATGGTCGAGCGCGGTCTGGACGGAATTAGCCATGGACCAGGTTCTCCTTCACGGCGGCGCGAACTGCGGCTTCGTCGAGCGAAAGGCCGGCGACGCGGCTGAGAATGTCGCGCGTTGCGTCGGCAGCGACGTCTTCGATTTCGGCAGCAGCCGAACGGCGAGCCTGGGCAATGCGGGTTTCGGCCTCGACAACGCGGGCATCGATTACGCCTTGCGCGGCGGAAAGGCGGGCTGAAGTTTCAGCGGCGGCCTTGGCGCGGGCATCTGCGATCAAGCCCTGCGCGACGGCGCGATTGGCATTCTCACGAGCACGCCAGGCTTCCTCTTCGGCATCGGCGGCGGCGCGAGCCTGCTCGGCGGCCTTGAGGTCATCGGCGATCTGCTTGTCGCGCGAGGCGACCGTATCCATGACTTTGGGCACCATGCCGCGTCCGACGACGAAGAAGGTGATGCCGAAAAACACCAACAGCCAGAATATCTGGCTGGAGTAGAATTCGCCTAGCTGAGCGATCTGAGGCATGGGTCCGCCCTATTAGTGCGATGCGTCTCGAAGAAGCCGGAAATACGTATCAGCCGAGGTTGCGGCCATCCTCCCAAGGGTCAGGATGGCCGCACCTTACTCGGCAGCGCGTGGTGATCAGGTGAAGATCAGCAGCGCGGCGATGACGAACGAGAGCAGGCCCAGAAGCTCGGCACCGGCGAAACCGATGAACAAGCGACCCTGCTGGGCGTCAGCGGCGCCCGGATTGCGCAGTGCGCCTTCGAGGAACTTGGCGAAAACGTTGCCCACGCCGATCGAGGCGAGGCCGGCGCCGATGGCGGCGAAACCGGCACCAAGCAGCTTTGCAGCTTCTGCGTCCATTTCAAAAACTCCCTTTGGTAAACCCTGTTGGCGATAAAGATCAGTGAAGGTTCTCGGCGTCGTTCAGATAGACGCAAGTGAGAAGAGCGAAAACGTAAGCCTGGATGCCAGCAACCAGCAGCTCGAGCGCGCAGATGCCGACCATCAGGATGAAGCTGGGAATGCCGGCAATGGCAAACAGCACCGGACCGGCGTTGCCGCCGCTGATGACGAAGCTGGAAAGCACTTCAAGCAGAACGTGGCCGGCCATCATCGCAACGAACAGTCGCAGGCCGAGGCTGAACGGGCGCACCAGGAACGAGATCAGCTCGACCACGAAGATCAGCGGGATCATCACCAGCGGCGTACCGTGCGGCACGAACAGCGAGAAGAAGTGCAGCTTGTGCTTGGCGAAACCGACAATCAGCACGATCGAAAACGACAGCACCGCCAATACACCGGTTGCCGAGAAGTGGCTGGTGAAGGTGAAGGGATGCACGCCGAACACGCCAAGCGGCATCAGGCCGAGGAAGTTCGCAAAGAGAATGAACATGAACAGCGAGAAGATGTACGGAACATACTTCTTGCCTGCCTTGCCGACGTTGGCGGCCAGCATGCCGTCGATGAAGCCGGTGAAGGTTTCCACCGCCATCTGCCAACGACCAGGAACTTGCTGGCGGCGCAGACCACCGGCGACGAAGACGATCAGCACGAGGGTGGACAACGCCATCCACAGCGCACTGTTGGTAAAGGCGATATTATAGCCGCCGATATTCCAGTCCGCGCCCGCCAGCTTTTCCAGCTGGAACTGGTGCATCGGATCGACCTTGCCCTCGGCTGCCACGCGAATACCCCCTTGTCGCGAACTTGAAGTCGCAATGAACGACGACGCTCAACGCTTTTCGGGGAAGACCCGAAAAGTCAATCTGGGCGCCGGTTCGAAATCCGGATTATGTTCCTGAAAGCGACGAATATTCCAAGGAATAACATCACCAACAGACCCCAAGGCGACGTTCCGGCGAAGTGGTCGATCAACCACCCCAGGAACAGTCCGCCAACAACGCCCCCCAGCAGCTCGGAGAGAACGCGGCTGCCGGCGCGATAATTCGCATCGGTTTCCACGCCCGCCACCGGCCGGTTGCGCCCATCCTCTCGCTCACGAAGGGCCTTGAGCCGATCGTCGAGCGCGTTGATGCGCGCATCCTCGCCAACAGGGCCTTGGGTGGGCGGCTCGTCACTCATGTCATGGCTCCTGCCGAAAACGAAGGAACGAATGACGTGCACAACGGCTGCCCGCCAAGGCAGCCGCCCCTTAGGGTGGGGGCTATGCGAAGTCAACCATAGCGGTTGCTTGCGTCTGCACCGAAGTCACCAGTAGTTCTTCCAGAAAGACTGCCGTCTGGCCCGCTGCGGCTCATCTTTTTCGCAAAGAAAAGCACGCGTGATTCGAATCAGGGGCAGCGCGAATCCAACTCAGGGGCGCCCGCACCGCGCGTTTTCCATGAACCATCTAGGCCTTGATACTTTTCGCCCGGCTTGGTGTCACGGATCAGCTTGCAGCCGGTGGTGAAGGCATATTCCTCGATCGTGCTCTTGCCAGCAGCAGCGCTGGTGTAGACGGCCCGGCGCTGGTTGTTGAGGTCGCGCACCATCGCGGCGATGTCGCCTCCGCCAGCGACGACGCCGAGGTAGCCGTCACGCTGTTCGCCCACCTGCCCGGAGGCGCGTGCTGCGACGTAAGCAGGGCTACGGCCTTCGGCCTGGGCCATGCCCGCGCCGGATACCAGCATCGCCGAAGCGACGATCAAGCCAATCAAACGGGTCTTCATCAGAAAATGCCCTTGTTTTCTTCGACCGTCTTGGCTGCGTCAGCAGCCAGACGATAGACGACTTCCTGCCGGATGTTGATGTTGAGTTCGATCACGATCGGCTTGTCGGGAGCAGTCACCTGGATGCACCCCGCCAGACCCATTGCACTCAACCCCACGATCACGCTTCCAATCCATTTCGCGGCGCGTGTTGCGCGCCAGCCAGACCGGGTGCCGAACCGTCGCGCTTCTCTTCCCCCGTGCATCATGGAGGATGTTGTCGCAGCGGGTGGCCTTTCGGTCAATTCGCAAGCCATCATCGTTCATTCTCGCTGACTGGAGGCTGAATATCCGGGGCAGGCGCCAGAGGCGTCGCGGCGGTATCTGCCTGGGTGTGAGGACGGGGTTTTCCGTTGGCGTCGAGCAAGTCGAGTTCGCGCGGATCGGTGATGTAATTGGGATCGTAGAGCGAGCGCATCGAGCCGAACAAGCTGAAGAACGGCGCCTTGACGTTGACGACGAAGCGGATCGGCAACTTGGCCACTTGGCGGGTGATGAAGTTGCGCCGGGCCGTCGCGCCCTGGCTCAGCCCGTCGAAGCTGATGCGGGTGACGATATCGCCCGAAAGCGATCCGCCCAGACCGATCTCCATCCGCTGGTAATTGACAGAGCGCAGCGCGTCGAAGGCGAAGTTGCCCATCGTCGACAAGTCCTTGTAAGTCAGCGCTCCATTGTAGGCGACATTGCCGCCCGGTGGGCGCGAGGTAAGCGAACCCTCCTCGATCCGGCCGCCCGCATCGTCGAACACCAGCGGCAGCACGCCATCGAACGTGCCGGTCGCGGCCAGATTTGCCACGTCCATGCGCTGCACGAAGCTGGCGGCATTGAGGCCGGTTACGCGCAGGGTGTAGCGACGGGTCTCAGCCACGCCCACGCGCATCGTGGTGGGATCGAGCGTGAGCGTACCGTCCATGAACGGCCACTTGGCGCCATTGACCCGCAGCAGGAAATTGGGCTCCATCTGGAACGACAGAACGCCGTCGGTCACCTCGATACCTGGGTTGATCGAGGCCAGGTACAGCTTCTGGTCCGGCGCGCTCACCAAGCCCAGGAGGTCGGTTAACTCGACCTCGCCCGACATCCCCTTCACCGGACCGAAGGGCGCTGCGAAATCGAGGCCAGTGCTGGCGAAGCGACCGTGGCTGGTCATGCCCCGTTCGTTCCAGTCGATTCGGCCATTGCCCGTGACCACGCCTTTGAGGGCGGATACGACGCCCTCGGCCAGCTTGGACAGCGCGGGAGCCTGGAGCTTTTCGTCGAACTGGATGCCGTCCACCGCCAGGTCCGCGTGCCCAGTGGCGGTAGTCAGATCGTGGGCGATGTCGGCGCGCACGATCGCGCGCTGGCTGGTCGGTTCGCGCAGCAGGGCCTGCGCGGTGATCTTGTTGTCGGCAAGGCGAAGCCAGGCACCTTGGGCCACCATGGGCTGGAAGCGAGGAACGGGCTGGCGATCCACCAGCGTAAAGCGCGCGTCCTCGACCGAAACGACCCCGCCTGCATAGCGCCACCGTCCAGAGGTCTGCTTGAGGTCGAGCGGCACGGCATAGAGGCCCAGATCCGCCTCATCGAACGTACCGGTGACGTCCTTGCCGATTCGCGCATCCAGTCGGCTGATGGCGAAGTGCGAGGCTGTGGCGGTCGGCCCCAGCGTGACCTTCAGTGCGCTCGCCTTGAGCACACCCGGCGCACTACCGTTCTGTGCATAACCGACTGCGCCCGAGGCGATGCGAATCGGGGTTTCGCCCAGCTTTCCGATCACGTCGAGCGCAGGCACGCCTGCCGCCACCGTAAACACGCCGTTGCGGCTCGCCAGCACCGCGCTGCCTCCAGCCGGGCAAACGCTAAGCTTGCGCCGTTCGAGCGTGAGGTTGGCAAGGCGCAAGCCATCGAACGCGATATCCGTGCAACTGCGCCACAGCGAAAGATCACCATTGGCGGCCCAGCGTCCCTCCACCGGCAAGCGCACGTTCTGCGCCTGACCGCCCGGCAGCGCCCCGCTCAACGACATTTGCCCCGTGAAGGAGAGCGCGCCATCGCGCCCTTGTGTCAGGGTGAGTCCGGGCACGGCAATCCGCGCAGTCCCGGCGCGATAGTCGTTCATCGACGCGCGTAGCGACCAGCCGCCCGAGCCATCCGTTTCCATGCGCCCCCAAGCCTGCGGCAGCCCCTGCCCGCCCGTCGTGAAGTTGCCGGTGACGTGTGGCGCGCCCGTCCCGACCAGCGCCTGCAACCGGGAAATCGCCACCAGCGAAGCCCCGCTTCGTCCACGCAAGGCAGCGCGAGGCGCAACCAGGCTGAGCCCCTCTTCAGAGCGTCGCACGATCAGGTTGGCGTCGAATGTGCTGCCTTTCAATTCGCGTGCCAGGTTGCCGCGCAACTGCGCGGCGAGCGCTGCCACGAGCGTGCCCGCGCCCGCCTTCTCCACGTCGCGCAGTATGCGCTGGGGGGTGCCGCCCAGCGAAAGGCCAGCGCTCTTGAGATCGCTCTCGACGTCGAAGTGCCGTAGCGCTTGGGTGGTGCGGGCCTGGCCCGTCAACGAAAGCGAAGTTGCCATGGCATGCGGAGTGACCAGATCGCGGGCAGTCAGGTCGTAGCTGGTCGTCAAGACACGGCGGCGATAGGCGAACCGAGTGCTGCCGGTAACGCCCGCCAGCCGCGTGGTGCCGTAAGCCCCTGAGCCGAGCGCCAGGCCAAGCTGGCCTTCGCCGCCATCCAGCGCCTTGTCGAACGTGAGGTCGGCTTGCACGCTGCCTTGTTTCAGCGTGAGCGCACGCGCGGGGCACGCCAGATCGACCGTCCGCACCGGGCCATTGAAACGGGGGCGCTCATCGGCAACGGTTATCCGGCCATACAACGTGGTGCGCCCCGCCTGGCATCCACCCACCGCCAAGGCGGGGGTGATCGCTGCGATCTTACCGTCGAACCCGCCGCGCAAGGCCCCCTGGCCGTCGAGCTTTACCCCCACGCGTCCGAAATCGCTGTCGATCAAGGCGCGGCCATCGACCACGCCGATATCGAGATCGGGCAGTTGGAATGGGCTGCCCTTCCCACCGAACAGCACTTTGTCGAGACTGCCGAAGCTGGCCCGTCCACCGCGATAGCTACCGTAGAGGCGCGGGCGGACCACGGTGATGCGACCGATGCCGGGAATGCCCCAGAACAACTGCGTCGCCACCCGCACTTCGTCCACCGTAAGATCGGGCCGCGCCGGGTCGCCGATCACCAGGTTGCGGATGATCTGTTCTTGCGGAGAGATTCGCGTAATCTCGTAGCGGGCCGGCAAGCCCATCTTGTCGAGTTGGCGGGCGATCAGGTCGTCGGCAATATCCTTGCGCAAAAGCCATGCCGGTACGGCAACCGCAACGACGACAACCACGATGATCGCAGCGATCTTGCGCCGTTTGCCCGCCTGCCTCTTGGGCCGCTCTCCGGGCAGCCCCGCCGGTACAGCCTCCGCTTCGTCATCCTGCTCCGCCATTGGTCCATCACTTGCGCTGAGAGCCCAGGAAAGGCAATTGTTTGTACGCCGATGCCAGATCAGACCCCCCTATTCGACGACCCCGCCGCGCCTGATCCAGGCAAGCGCGAAGATGCCGGCAACGATGCCAGCGGTCATCGCGGTCGGCTGCGGCGGCGCTTGCTGGAAGGCGGGGCGGACGCGCTGGGCGATCACGAGGTTATCGAACTGCTGCTGATGCAAGCCGTCCCCCGCCGGGACATGAAGCCACTGGCGCGCAGCTTGTTGCAGCGATTCGGATCGCTGGCAGGCGTGCTGCAGGCCGATCCCCGCACTCTGGCGGCGCATCCCGGCATGGGCGAAGCGACGGCGGCGGCGCTGCGGATCGTCACGGTGGCCGCGACGCGCCTCGCCCGCCAGAAAGTGCGCGAGGCGCCGGTGATCGCATCGTGGCAGGCGCTGATAGACTATCTGACGATCGACATGGCGCACCTGACGGTCGAGCGCGTGCGCGTTCTTTATCTCAACACGCGCAACATGCTGATCCTGGACGATCTGGTGGGCGAAGGCTCGATCGACGAAGCCGCGATCCACCCGCGCGAAGTGATCCGCCGCGCGCTGGACTTGGGGGCGACCGCGCTGATTCTGGTCCACAACCACCCGTCCGGCTCGCCGCAACCCAGCCGCGCCGACATCGACATCACCAACCGCATCGCCGAGGCAGGGCGCTTGCTGGGCGTGACCGTACACGACCATATCGTGATCGGGCGCGAGGGGTATGTCAGCTTGCGGGCAAAAGGCCTCATCTGACCCCCGCCCTTGCCTTTCGCAGCCGCCCAGCTTAGCGGCACCCCCATCTGACGTTCGACCTGACGTTCAAGGAGTCTGCCCATGGTGCCCCGCTACTCTCGCCCCGCGATGACCGCCATCTGGGAGCCCGAGGCGCGCTACCGCATCTGGTTCGAAATCGAAGCCCACGCCGCCGTCAAGATGGGCGAGATGGGCACCGTGCCCGTCAGCGCCGGCAAAGCGCTATGGGACTGGTGGGCGACCAACCCCAAGATCGACGTCGCCGCGATCGATGCGATCGAAGCCGTCACCAAGCACGACGTCATCGCCTTCCTCGATTGGGTGGCCCAGCAAGTCGGCCCCGAAGCACGCTTCATGCATCAGGGCATGACCAGCTCCGACGTGCTGGATACCACGCTGAACGTCCAACTGGTGAAAGCCGCCGACATCCTGCTGGCCGACCTCGACGCGCTGCTGGCCGCGATCGAGCGCCGCGCGCAGGAACACAAGTACACCCCCACGATCGGTCGTAGCCACGGCATTCACGCCGAGCCGGTGACGTTCGGCCTCAAGCTCGCCGAAGCGCACGCCGAGTTCGCCCGCTGCAAAAAGCGCCTGATCGCGGCGCGTGAAGAAGTTGCGACTTGCGCGATTTCCGGTGCGGTAGGCACCTTCGCCAACGTCGATCCGGTGGTGGAGCAGTACGTGGCCGACCAGCTCGGCCTCGCGATCGAGCCGGTATCCACCCAGGTCATCCCGCGCGATCGTCATGCGATGTTCTTCGCGGTGCTGGGCGTCATCGCCAGCTCGATCGAGCGCCTCGCGATCGAGGTCCGCCACTTGCAGCGCACCGAAGTGCTGGAAGCGGAAGAATACTTCTCGCCCGGCCAGAAGGGCTCGTCGGCCATGCCGCACAAGCGAAACCCGGTGCTGACCGAAAACCTCACCGGCCTTGCCCGCGTCGTCCGCTCGGCGGTGGTGCCGGCGATGGAGAACGTGGCGCTGTGGCACGAGCGCGACATTTCGCACTCCTCGGTCGAGCGTTTCATCGGCCCTGACGCCACCATCACCCTCGACTTCGCACTGGCGCGCCTCACCGGCGTGATCGACAAGCTGCTGGTTTATCCCGCCCGCATGCAGAAGAACCTCGATCGCATGGGCGGCCTGGTCCATTCGCAGCGCGTGCTGCTGGCCTTGACGCAAGCCGGCCTCAGCCGCGACGAAAGCTACCGGCTGGTTCAGCGCAACGCGATGAAGGTGTGGGAATCGGACGGCGAGCTGTCACTGCTCGAACTGCTAAAGGCCGACGAGGATGTCGCCAAGGCGCTTCCGGCCGACGTGATCGAGGATAAGTTCAACCTCGATTACCACTTCAAGCACGTCGATACGATCTTCGCACGGGTGTTCGGCTGAGTAGCCCTTTGCGGGCTAAATCGCTCGTAAAGCGCACTTCTCTTCCCTTGCAGAAACTTCACGCCTAGCATGTCGTTTCTGCGTGGGAAAAGCAGGAGTAACTATGCAGATCATCCGAACGATAAGCTGGGTCGTCATCACCGCGATCCTCGTGGCCTTCATCGCGATCAACTGGACGACGGTGGCCGTGAATTTCTGGCCGCTCAACAATGGTAACTATCTCCATTTCGAATGGCCGGTCGGGGTCATCGCGCTGATATTCTTCGCGTTCGGGATGCTGCCGGTGTGGCTGTATCTGCGGGCGGTGCGTTGGCGCCTCAATCGCCGGATCGAAACCCTGGAAAAGTCGCTTCAGGCTACTGCCACGCCAACGCCGATCGTTCCTTCGGCAGCGCCAGCGCCAACCGCCACCCAAGGCGCGACCTTCGATACGTATTCTCCCAAGGACTTGTAAGCATCCATGTCGCACCATCCCGTCTATCTCGCTCTCGACCTTCCGCGCCTCGACGCTGCAGAGGCGCTGGCGCGCAAGGTTTTGGGGCACATCGGCGGGATCAAGCTGGGGATGGAGTTCTTCTACGCGCACGGACACCACGGCGTGCATGAACTGCACAAGCTGGGTCTGCCGATCTTCCTCGACCTGAAGCTGCACGACATTCCCAACACCGTGGCCGCCGCGATGCAAGCCATCCACGTGCTGGAACCCGCGATCGTCACCGTCCACGCCGCTGGCGGGCGAGCGATGATGGAAGACGCCAAGGCCGCTGCCGGAGAAAACTGCAAGGTCGTGGCCGTAACCGTGCTCACCAGCCTGGACGGCGACGATCTTGCCGCGATCGGCATGGGCACCGATCCAGCCGCACAGGCACTGCGGCTGGCGGACCTCGCCCATTCCGCGGGGCTCGATGGCATCGTTTGCTCGGGTCACGAAGTGGGCGCTGTCCACAAGCAATGGAAGGACGGCTATTTCGTCGTCCCCGGCCTGCGCCCGGCGGACGGCACAACCAAAGGCGACCAAAAGCGCACAGTCACCCCGCGCGAGGCGCGCGACAACGGCGCCAGCGTGCTGGTGATCGGTCGCCCGATCAGCCGCGCCGAAGACCCCCTGGCAGTAGCTCGCGCGATAGAGGCCACGCTCTAGGGCCGAATTTCGATCCGCCCTGGTCCAGGATCGGCCCGGCGTTGATCGGAGCGCTTACCCTGCCCCGCCGGTCCATCAATTCCGGCAGCAGGTCAGGTTGCATTTCCGTTTACGCCCACTAGCGAACATGCGGTGGGTCAAGTTAAAGGAAGGGCATGATTAGCTTCCGACTGCCGTGGTTCACCCTCCTACTGGGACCCGTTGTGTTCGCCGGAGCCTGTCTGCTGCCGCTTGGGGAGATCCTCAAGCTACCGACCGCCCTCGTCGGAATTATGCTACTCCTCGACGGAAGCCTCGGACTTAGTATTCTGCCTCGGCTTACGCCATTTGCCAGTTTTCCAGAGGATTGGCGTTTGATCGAGCGCGATCTGTACTTTGGCGAAGTGGGGATCACGCGGGCTTCAGCGTCCATACTGGCGTGCGTTGCGCTTGCAGTATGTGGCTCAGTCTTCGGCACTGGCGACTGGCTAGGATGGTGTGCGATCACGATCATAATTGTGTTCGGCATCGGATGGTTCTTCGCTGCCCTAAAGGCTATCCGCGACACACTCAGCAATGGCAGCTAACCACCAGACCCGGCCATTCCCGAAACTCGATCCTTCTGAGGAGTGCCGTTTCGGCAAATTCCGCCCACTTGCGGACATTGGCTTTCGGCCCGATGAGTGAGCGATGCAGGTGGTAAGGCTCTTTAAGGTTGGTTTGGCCGCGATGGCCCTCTTGGTCGGTGGTTGCACCTACAGCCACGAAATCCACTTGTCGCTGGAGAGCGGTAAACTCGTCTTTGTCTTTGACGACGGGAAGCCTGTAGCTTTTACGCGGCTGGCCATCGTGGAGCTTTCGAGTGAAACTCCGACAGTCTGGCAACTCGAAAGTCTGGAATATAACGGTCGAGATATAGGTAAGCTTGTCTATGGGACAGTTCCGACCGGCACCAAGCAAATCTCTTCTGCTAAGTTGCTA
Source organism: Novosphingobium sp. Rr 2-17 (assembly GCF_000272475.1). GTDB lineage: Bacteria > Pseudomonadota > Alphaproteobacteria > Sphingomonadales > Sphingomonadaceae > Novosphingobium. The sequence continues at coordinate 9,218 of NZ_AKFJ01000086.1, read as the reverse complement.
CGCGTCGGCCAACTTTATCGAGCAGAGCTTAGCACGATTGACGGGGGTGGCTCCCAAGAGTTTGTGATCTCCCCCGACGCGGCCAACGGACAGAGCGACGAGGCGAAGATTGTGCGCAAATGACTGCTTTCCACCATCCTTCGTCATTGCGAGGACCGTAGGTCCGCGGCAATCCAGGGCGTCGTGGCTCGATGCCCTGGATTGCTTCGCTGCGCTCGCAATGACGAAATTGGGATGGTGGCTTTCCGCCAGACTCGCCCATTCCCTAAACGCGAGCCTTCTGAGGAGTGTTGTTTCGGCAGATTCCGCCCATCTACGCCATAACGCGCGTCGGTATTTTCGCGCGCTTCATCGGGCGATACTTGCCGTGGCATCCCATTCACGCGCGGCTGGGGTCTTGAAAAACTCATCGAGATCGCTCGGGGAAACGATGGGGTCCCTCAGGCGGGGATCGGAGCAAGCAGCAACAAACTCTTCATGGTCGGGATGACCAGGGACGAAGACTGCTTTTTGCATATATTGTTCAGTCGTGAATGTACCCCAGTTTGTCATGCGGCCGAAATAGACATGGCTCGCACCGATTTGGTGGGCTAAATCTACAGCATCTCCCATTTCGCGAAAGTTCTCGGACTGAACCGTGAACGTGATCATCAAGTCATCGATCAGACCGTCGTTCAGCAATTCGCCCGCAAATTTCAGGTTCTGCTCCATCACGGACCACCGCGCACCGCGACGCAGGAGTTCATGGGTTGGACCGGTCGCGGCATCCAGACTTATCCGAAGCGACTCCACCCGCTTGTGGAGGCTGGGGAACGCTGCCCACTGTCGCGGCGTGAGCAGCATGCCGTTGGTCATTATGATGAATTTCAGTTCCGGATACTCCTGCGCATCCAACTGCTCCATCAGCCGGCGGAAGTTCTTGCTCGCAAACGGATCGCCCGATCCCGTTACAAATACGGACTTGGCGTTCTTCAGCAGCGGCAGAATCTCGTTCTGCTGCATTGTGTCGAAGTTGATCCGCGTCTGTTCGTCAGCGGCATAGGCCGAGCTTCGGCAGCTAGGGCATGAGAGGTTGCACGTCCGGTCATAGGACAGGTTCAGTATTTCCGGACCCCGTGCCATGATCGTTTCGCTGCCTGTGACAATGTCACTCCATTGGGGATCAGCTTTAAGCTCCTCGATCGTACGGAACTGGCTGCTCTGGATCGTTGGGCAAGTGCGCTTGTTGCAATACCGATAAGACCCATCGAGCATGCTGGTCCGAATGGCGCGGGCCACATCGCCATTCCAGACGTCGCGCCACGGTGTACCGGCAAGATTGCCGGTCGAGGTGGGTAGCCAGCTTGCGCAGCACAGATGCGTCGTGCCCTCGAGTACGTCGAGTTCGATGAACGGCCTTAAGCAGACTTTTCCGGTCAACTGATATTTCGGGTTCGTAGGGTCTATCAAACCCTCCAGGTGGAACAGCACACCTTGCACTTGGACATTCTGACTTTCACCGGCACTCAGTGGCATGAGGCCATCGAGCGCGTCGCGAGGCGAGCCACCTGCGGCGATCGACAGACCCAGCAGCATCTGCATCTGCACTCGCAGCCGAACGCTTTGCTCGGTTGTGGAACGTTGGTGCAGAGCTTGGGGAATAAGCGGGTTCTCAGCGACGATTGCCGGCACCAGTATCCACAGTTCGGGATGGTCTAGACCATCGGACATAATGCTCAACATGATGTCGATCGCCTGCTGAGCAGCCGTAGGGGCATCAATCAAACAGTCTTCGGCAGGCTCCATTGCCTGTTGCTGGATCGGCACGGCATTCCCCTATCGCGCGTCGTGTCGACTGCATTCCCTTTCATTATAGAACAAGGTTGCGCCGAGCGGGTCGGGGGCTGCATTTCGATAAGCGCTCCCCGCTTGTCCCTTTCGATCGCCAGAAGCGGACAGGCTGCAAAAACTGGCGGTCTGCAAAACTGGCGGTCTGCAAAACCAAGAAATGCACATCCTTAGCCGGCAGTCGACCCAATCGTGTAGCGTCGGCAACCTTGGTTTAGCTGCTTTCCCATTAGAGGAATGCGTTCACGGGCGTACCCCGCCGCAGCACCCACTATAATATATTTCGGATTGCAGGCGACAGAAAGGGTCAACCCTTTCGTAACGCCCTTGGAGTTTGGAATGACGATAAGGAAGTTCGTACATGCTGGCGGTGCCACGCTTCTGATAATGATCATATTGGCCGCGAGTTTTGCTGGATCGCGCATTAACGTGATCCGCATGGGGGGCCCCATCCAGACGCAGTCGCAACAGACGTCCGACCTCGTGGCGGATGTCCTGCCTCCGCCGGCCTATGTTATCGAAGCCTATCTTGAAGCTACGCTCCTCCTTCGCGATCCGGCCGACCAGGCAGGGGCGGCGAAGCGGCTGGCAAAACTCCACGACGATTATCGCACGCGCCTCGACTTTTGGGCGAAAGCAGGAATCGACCCGGAAAACTTTGCGGCGCTGGCAGCGAGCAAACCGCCAGCAGACGCATTCTGGACGGAGATCGAGGAGCGCTATCTTCCGGCGGCGCGCGCAAACGATCGCCCCGCGATGTTACGCAGCTATACCCGCATTTCTAGCGCCTATTCCGAACATCGCAGGGCTATCGACATACTGGTCAAACGCGCGATAACCTATCAAGCTGGCCTCGCTGACCGCGCCGCCAAAGCCCTTCACCGGGCGCTGGTCATGCTTTCTATTATTGGCTTGATAATTGTCGGCTGCGTCGCGGCATTCTGTGCGATGCTATTGCGGCGCGTCGTCACACCAATCGTATCGCTTTCAACAACGACTGCGGCCTTGGCACGGGGCGAACCCGCATCGGTGCCCTTCGTCAATCGCACCGACGAACTGGGGAGCATCGCCGTCGCTGTCGATAGCTTCCGACGCGCGTCTGAGGCCCGGACCGTATCGGACGCGGCAGCGGCCAGCGAACAGCAGATCGTCAACGACGCGCTTGCCGACGTAGTGCGGACCATGGGTAACGGCGACCTTACCCGGAGGGCTGACATCGAATTTCCGGACTCGTATCGCGAGATCGGAGACAGCCTGAACAGCGCGGTCGGCACGTTGCGTTCGATGATCAAGACTGTCGTCGAAACCGCGTCCGATATTGAAGGGGGCGCTGGCAAAATCGCGACTGCTTCGGAGGATTTGGCACGACGCACTCAAAGCAATGCCGCAAGCCTAGAGCAGACGAGCGCGGCACTCGTGCAGATCGACACCCGCTTGCGCTCAGCCGCCAAAGCGTCGGCAGACACAATCGCCCGCGCCGACACTGCGCTCGCAACGGTCGCGTCTGGACGATCGGTTGCTGTTGAAGCCGTTCAGGCGATGTCGCGCGTAACCGCCAGTGCACAAGGAACCAATGCCGTCATCGAGGGGCTGGACAAGATCGCATTCCAGACGCGCGTTCTGGCCATGAACGCTGCAGTCGAGGCCGGTCGCGCCGGTGACGCAGGGCGCGGCTTTTCCGTCGTTGCCGACCTCGTCTCCGCCCTTGCGCAGCGGGCGGAGGAAGAAGCGAAAAGTGCGCGTGACCAGCTGACCACTGCCCAGATGGAGATCGTGACTGCGGTCGCGGCAGTCGAGCATGTGGATACATCGCTTGCCGAAATCGCACGCAACGTTGGTGACGTTCATGACCTGCTGGGCGGCATGGTCACCGACAACCAAGCACAATCGCAAGCGGTATCCGAAATCGCTGCAGCGGTTGGCGCCATGGACCAGTCAACCCAGCAGAACGCCGCGATGGTCGAAGAAACATCGGCAGCGGCCAGCGATCTCTCGGCGCGGATTCAGAGCATGGTTCAGCAGGCCGCCGCCTTTAAATTCGAGCGCCGTCCACGCGACGCCGCCGGCCCTTTCAACCATCCCGGCGGCGGTGGTATGGCTCGGATCGGTCGTCGAACGGTTAAATCGCAAATCTTTGCCTAGAACTCAGCATTGCCATTACGTAAAATTTCGATACCGACTATAAGGTATTCTACGCTAGCCCTGCTCCAAGGATAGCTGAGCAGTCTAATTCGTCAAAAGTCGTCAGGCCGCTTCAGCCAGTTGTCGACGTTAGAGCGCATACATGTCGACCGCGGTTTCTGCCATTCTCATCGCCTGACATAGATAAGCACTCTAGGGGAGAAGAGTGTGCTACCGATACTTCTGTTGCTCGCCGCCGCTGCTGACGAGCCCGGGGCAGCTCCCACTCATGATGGCGGCGTCTGTGCTGGATTAGCGTGGGTTGAACTCGCTCAAAACGAGAAAGCATTCATCGAAAGGGGACCGGATTTCACTGTCTTCAGGTTTGAGGGACCGGGCGGATCAACCGATCACTGGTGGGGCGTATATGGCGGCAACGCCGCGCAGGTCCGAGGCAATGGCCCACTACTGCTGCGCCGCGATGGCGTGAGCGTGCGTCGTGCGACCGAAGACGGGAAGTTCCGTGGTTATCTTGCCGAAAAAAGCGGTTCGCAAAATCATTTCTTCGGTTCTGTTTTTGACGGCAGCGCGAAAGACAAAGGCTTTTTCGATCGTATAGACTCCGGCCCCAAGGGGCAGGCTCTTTGCGCTAAAGGCCGATAGAGTTAGTCTATTACGTGCGAGAGTCCGCTTTGTTGTGCTCGCTACCCAAAATCAGACCGTCGCCTAACCACCACTTCTCGCCGTTCCCGTAGGTACCCGCGTCGGGTACCAAGCGTTGGGTTTTGACCACTAGAAGCGTCGGCTGGCCGACAGCATGGCCGAACGGGGGCGGCCAAAGGTGCTCGAACCGTAGATGCTCGCTGAACTCAGATAGCGCTCATCGAAGATATTGAAGACATTGAGGCGGAAGTCCCATTTCTCGATGCCTCGATAGAAGATCTGAAGATCAACGATCGGCGGAGGATTATAGGCCAGCAAGTTCTGGGGATATGTGTAAGGATAATATTTCCCGAGATCGCGCACACTTCCGCCGAACCCAAGCCCCTTGAGAGGGCCGGACTGCAATTCGTAGGTCGCAAGGAATGCGGCGGTGAACTCTTGGGCATCATAGGGGATGGTGCCTTCCATCCCGTCATTGTTCTTTGTGACTCTCGCGTCCTGCCAGGCAGCGGAAGCGACGAGTTGGAGCCCCGGAAGCGGCGATCCCACGATCTCCACCTCGATCCCCTTATGCACCTGCTCACCCACCGCGATGACAAAATACTCGCCGGTGCCGCTGCGTGGATCGTAGGTCGCGACGTTACCGCGCACCATTCTATAAGCCGCGATCGAGGCGTTGAGCCTGTCCTTGATCAGCGAAGCCTTCAGACCGACCTCGACCTGATAGCCCGTCTCCGGCTCAACCAGATCGCCTTCGATTGTCGTTCCCGATGATGGAATGAAGGACTCGTTATAGGTTGCATAAGCAGTGACAGTGTCGGTGACCTCATAGGTTAGCGACGCGCGGGCGGTGAACGCATTGTTCTTCTGCCGCGTCGCCGCGACTAGGCCGGCGGTCGTGCGTGCCCAGTCATATCGTCCCCCCAGATGCACCGCTAGCCGATCGACCGGGCGAACGATCGCCTGACCATAGATGCCCCAACCCGACTGTCCGCTCGCGTAGGTTGCGGCCAGGTCGTTCGAGAACGTACCGATATCCGTCCCATAATCGGGATCGAAAATGTTGATCGTGGCGACATCGCTGGTGCGACCGCCGTACACTGTTTCGTCGTTGTCGAAATAGTCGGCGCCGAACACGAAGTTGCTGGTCAGGCCGAACAGGGGCAGGCCACCCGATACGAAGATATCGGTGGCGAACGTATCATAGGAGTAGCGGCGATTGAGTTTGTTAAGCGAAGCCAGGCCCGCCTCGCGATCGATATAGTAGCTGAATTCCGTGGCGCGCTGTGCATTGAAGCCATCCTCGTACCGGCCGCGCACCGTCAGCATCCAGTCGGACGCGAGAGCTTGACGCAGTTCCACGTCGATCCAGCCCAGCTCTCCTTCCGAGCGAGGCGTTGGGATGCCTACGAAGCGGGAACGTGGGATGTCGGGGATCCAACCATCGTCGCCGATAGCGAAGGAGCCGCCTTCGACAAAGGTTCGGCGCTGGAAGCTGCCGGTGATGTCGATGGTCGTGTCAGGCGTCAGGTCGGCGCCCAATGCCGCCGTTACCACCCAGAGATCGCCTTCGCGAAAATCGATCCAGGAGCCTTCATCGACATATTTACCAGCGATGCGGCCCCGCAGGGCGCCGTCGCTGGTCAACGCGCCGCCGACATCGGCTTCGATAACCTTGGCGTCATAGCTGCCGACCCGGGCGGTGACGAAGCCCTTGAACGTTTCCGATGCGCGCTTGGGAATGAGGTTGATGATCCCGCCCGGCGGCACCGCTCCCCCAAACATCGACGCCGGGCCACGCACGACTTCCACCCGTTCCAGCGCGGCGAGGTCGATGCTGGCGCGATTATGCGTGCGAAGTCCGTTCACCCGGCGATAATTGAGCTGTCCGCTCTCGTAGATGCCGCGGATGTTGTACTCGACCCCCAGGCTGTTGCCGCCGCCGCCCGCGCCGCCGGTGGCGCCGTCATTGAAGGTCACGACGTTGGGAATGAAGTACATCGCCTCGGCGAGCGATTGCGCGCCTCGGTCGGCGATCACGTCGGCGGTGACGACCGAAACCGACTGCGGCGTATCCTTCAGCGCTTGCGGTGTCTTGGTGACGCTGCGTTGCTCGGTGGCCCGGTAACCGCTCACAACAATTTCCTCGATTTCGGGTGCTGACACCGGGTTGGCTGAAAGCATCGGCGCACGGGCTGGTGGGACGGGCGCCGCGCGCCGCCGCGGAGCGATCGATACGGCTTGGCTGACGACGAAGCCGCCGGCGCCATCGGACGTCGCACGAAGGCCGGTTCCTCGCAGAAGCCGCTCAAGCGCCTGGTCGATAGGATGCCGGCCGCGAAGACCAGCGGTACGCTTGGCACGGGCGAGCTCAGGCGGAATGACGATCATGACGCCGGCTTGGCGACCCAGCCGCACCAAGGAGGCGTCCAGAGGTCCGGCGGGTAGATCGAGGTCAAGGACAGCGGCGCGCGACTGAGCAGCGGCCGGCAGGGGTATTACCAGAGCTGGTATTGCGGACAATGCGATGGCGAGCGTCGCGTGCGCGACGCTCCAGTTGCGGATAGTCATATGAACCCCCTTCGATGATGCTTTCGCCCTCCAGGACGAACGCCAAGCAAAAAGCGGACACGCGGCAGGAGTTATTCTTGCGAACGCTTCGCATTAGCTGCTACTGCGCGACTATTGGAATTTGATTTTTCCGGCGGACAAGTGACGGCTGAGGCAACATTCGGAACGGTGGAAAGCCTCTATGTCGGCCATGGGGAATGGCTGACCGCATGGCTCGAGCGCAGACTGCGCTGTCCTGACTGGGCCGCGCAGATAAGCCAGGATACATTCTGCCGATTGCTGGAGCGACTGCCGGAAGCCGCCCCATCGGCACCCCGAAGCTATCTGGTGACAATCGCGCGGCGCCTGCTCATCGACGATGTCCGCCGCCGGGCGATCGAGCGCACCGTACTCGATACTCACGCCATTCGCCACGCCACCGTGGAGTATCTGACGCCCGAACGAATCCTTGAAGCCGTCCAATTTCTCGATCAGGTCCTGGCCTTGATCGAGGCGCTGCCCGAAGCGACGCGCAAGGTTCTTCTGCTACGACGCCTAGAAGGATACAGCCACCAGGAGATCGCGGACGCTCTTGGCATGTCGGCCAGGACCGTTCGGCGGCATATCGTGACAGCGACGATGCGGATGTACGCGCTGCTGTCGGATTGAGGAGGCAGATCTGTCGGAGCGAGTATCGCAGGAAGTTATCTCCGCGGCTGCGGAATGGATCGGTCTGCTCGATTCCGACGACGTGAGTGTTTCCGACCGTGCTGCATTTGAAGCCTGGTGCGCGCAAAGCCAAACGCACCGGCAGACGTTCGAGCGAATGCGCGGCTTTCATGATCGGCTCGAGCACTCGGACTCGTCCGAACGCGAAGCGCTTCAACAATTGTTGGACCAGCCCGGTCGCCGATCCATTCGGAAAACCGTCCTCTTCGGCGCGGGTCTTATCGCAGCGATCGGCGTTGCCGGCGTCGCCGTTCCGTTCGACTCCCTCCTCGATCGCTTTCCGGACCACCAAACCGGTCGGGGGCAGCAGCAGGTGCTCGCGCTGGGAAGCGGCAGCAGCATCGTGCTGGACACTGATACGGCCGTTCGGGTGAATGAAGGCAGCGGCCAAGACGACGTCAGGCTAATTTCCGGACGGGTGTTCGCCAAGGTACGAGACGGACGAAAAAGGCCGTTCGTGGTCGAGACTCCATTCGGGTCGGCGGAGGCCATGGGCACCGCCTACTCCGTCGAAATCTCCAACCAAACGATGGTCGTCGAGGTTGCTAAGTCGACCGTCCGGGTTTGTCCTATTTCTGGGGCGGCCAGAGGTTGTGCGACTTTGGCCCCAGGCGACCGAGCGTTGGTTAGAGGCGATCGGGTCATCAAAGGAACGCGCGTTGATCCAACCGTGATCGGCGTCTGGACATCAGGCTGGATCGAAGCTGTGGACGAAGATCTGGTCAGTGTGCTCGGCAGACTCAATCGCTATCGCGTGACCCCGGTCGGGTTTGATCGCGAAGCGCTGAAAGGGGTCAGGGTTAGCGGGAGCTTCCCGATCAAGGATCAGGGCGCGGCGCTTCGCGGCATCGCGCTGTCGAGCGGAACGATCGTCACCCGTTCGGCTGATGGCGCAATCACTGTCAAATTGGATCGGACGGGTTCCCTCGCCAGATAATTGTCGGGCAGGACGCATAAATCGCCACTCCAAGCCTGGAGCGTAAAATTTTTCGGGGGCCGGACTGGTGGATTTTCACGCTTGCGGACTGCTCGGGGCTTGCTTGTAGATCGGCTTCGAAGCGGAGTCTCGCCTTTGCGCGAGGTAATTCTCTGAGATAGCTGAGTAAGTAAGAATATGCTGGGGATCCTATCGGCGCCATTGGGATTGGGACGTCACATCCTTTTTCATTTTCTTTGAACGACTACTCGGAAATTTGACGAAACCCGATTCCGAACCGATCCACAGGACCACTGGACTTGTAACGGTTTTGTGCCGGTCACCTATCTCATTAAGCCACCTTGGCTTCGAACGCGAGTGGGCTGATGCCGCCCAGATATGAATGGCGGCG
>NZ_AKFJ01000085.1 GCF_000272475.1 Novosphingobium sp. Rr 2-17 | reverse complement strand
AGGCCGTCCACCCCAACAACCACACTGGTGGATACACCTATCGAGACGTGCAAACCACCGACCCTGACATCATCGCTTTCCAGGACAGTCCGGTAGGGACGGGCACCGTCAAGAGCCGCCAATACTGGGCCGAGGCTCACTGGAACATGGGTTGGGCGACGCTGACTTATCTGCCTGCGCTGCGGACATGGCACCAGGATTCCAACGCCATATTCACCGGGTTTACCAGCGGCACCCAAACCAAGCAGACCCCGAAGGATAACTTCTGGACGCAGGAACTCCGGCTGGCTTCGAATTCAGGGTCTAAACTGATCTGGCAGACTGGCGCGCTTTACTACAAAAACGACCTGCGGACGTTCAATTCCAATACATTTTCGAACGGAGCGCACGCGTACATTTCCGATACTACAAAGCACACGACTGCGTTCGGTATCTTTGGTGAAATGACCTACCCGTTCACCGACAACCTGCGTTTGACTGCCGGCCTTCGCTATGATGTCACCAAAGTGCAGGTGGCTCAGGATTACACTTCGAACATTGCGCTCGCCACCAATCCTAGCGGCCTGCCCGAAGACCTGGTGACGGCATCGCTGCCGGCGGACCTTGGCACCCAGAAGTTCCACAACTGGACCTACAAGATCCGCCTTGAAAACGACCTGACGCCGTCGAATATGGTGTACGGCTCTGTCGCGACCAGCTTCTCGCCGGGCGATGTCTCGCTGACCACGTGCGCACCGACAAATGCTCCGTGCCCGGTCGTATTGGCTGCGGAGACGCTCACTGCCTTCGAAATCGGCACCAAGAACCGGTTCCTGAGCAATAGGCTGCAAGTCAACGGGGCAGTATATTACTATGACTACGGCGGTTATCAGACCGCCGGCATAAACGTCTCTCCCAACCCCTTAAATCCGGTCTTCCAGACCTTGTCCGTACCGGTCAAATCGTATGGCTTCGAGATGGATGCCGTGTATCAGATTACCGGCGCCGATCGATTGATGCTGAACTTTGCCTATACCCATGCCCGCTATGTGGACAAGTCGGCATTGTTTGCGCAATTCGTAGCGAACGATACGATTTCCACGGCTGTTCCTTTTACGGCCAACGCGACTTACGAACACGTGTTTACATTCGCCGGCGGATCGAACTTGAGGTTCCGCGCCGACGGACGTTATCTGTCGCCTCGAAACATTACCGATGTTACCCAGCAGCAGGTTGACGTCGGGGCGGACAAGTACGCCCATATGGGGTCCGAATTCATCGGCAACGTCAACGCCACGTGGACCTCTGCCGACGATCGCTTCAGCGTTACCGGCTATGTTCGCAATATCACGGACAACCGTTATTTCGTCGCCAGAACCATCACCACGACCGGCTTCTCCGGTCCGGTGCCGTCCGATCAATGGACCTTCGCCACGCAGGCCCTATCGGACCCGCGCACCTATGGCTTCGTGGTCGGCGTAAGGTTCTGATCGGAGCGATACCCCTCAGAAATTATCCTGAATTGTCTTGCCGAACCAAATTACGAGGAGAGTAGAATGAAAATTCATTGGTACTGCGCATTGGGAATCGCATGTTTGCTGCCGGCCAGCGCCGCCTTCGCTGGCGAACCCGTCGTCGCGGCAAAGGACGCCGAAGCACTGTTTCATAGCAGCGATCCGAAATTGGACGCCAACAAGCAGATTGCCTATCACATCCTCAAAGATATTCCCGAAGCCACCACCACCGATGCCATCGATCAATATCTGACCGAACGCTACATCCAGCACAATCGCTTCATTCCGTCGGGCCGGGCGGGAATGAAGAAGATGTTCACCATGATGAAGCCCAGGCCGGTGACGGCCAAGCTCATGGACCCCATCGTCTCCGTGGTGGCAGAAGGCGATTACGTCATCGTCAGCAGCGTCCAGGAAGAGCCGGACGCCAAGAACCCCGGCAAGACGACTACGACCACGCACTTCGATATGTGGCGCATGAAAGACGGCAAGGCGGACGAGCATTGGGACTCTCCGCCGCCCGCCGGCATGGGCCCGCCGCCGGGTATGGGCCCGCTACCTTCAGCCGACTGAATACTGTCGCGCGCGCCTGGCCTAGCCCAGGCGCGCGTTCATTATGTTGATTTGAAAACTTTGTCGGCGGAACGTCAGTATTAAATACAAGAGGCTGATCGCCTCCCGATGGTTGCGTGAGATGGCCGTGAATGCGGCCTTTTGAAATAATATACAGGTAATTTTGAGAAGAGTGCTCGCAAGTGTTCAGGATTGTGGCACGGTAGCCGGCATTCCTCCCGCATCAAGAACCGGAGACGATGCCTAGTATCCTCCTCATCGACGATGATCGCGAACTTACGACGATGCTGGTCGAGTATCTCGTCCGGGAGGGGTTCGGCGTATCCGCCGTCCATGACGGGCGGAGCGGTGAAGCTGAAGCGCTTTCGGGGCGTTTCGACATCGTGGTACTGGATGTCATGCTACCACGCGTCACCGGGATCGAAGTGCTGCGCCGAATTCGGCGGGAGAGCAATATCCCGGTGCTGTTGCTCACGGCGCGTGGTGACGATGTGGACCGCATCTCCGGCCTCGATCTGGGCGCTGACGATTACGTGCCCAAGCCTTGCTCGCCGGGCGAACTGGTGGCGCGGTTGCGCGCCATATTGCGGCGCACTGCTGCAAGCGCGGACGGCACGGCTGCGCAAGAACCCGTGCGCTCCGGCGAACTCGTCTTGTGGCCAGGTACGCGAAAAGCATCCTGGCACCAAAACCCGTTAGACCTTACCGGCACCGAATACGGCCTGTTGGAAGTGCTGGCCCGAAATGCCGGCAATGTCGTCAGCAAGGAAACGCTCTCGCTTGCGGCATTGGGCCGCCCCTTGACTGCCTACGATCGACGGATCGACGTTCATGTCAGTAGTATCAGGCATAAGCTGGGGCCGCGCGCAGACGGGCAAAGCTGGATTTTGGGAATTCGCGGGCAAGGATATCAGCTTGCCAAGGATTAGCGCGCCGGTGTTCGGACTTGGGCCACCCCAGGCGGTGCGGCGCTGGTTTCATAGCGGCCGGTTGTTCTGGAAATTGTTCGCGGCATTCTCACTGGCGACGGCGGCTTCGTTCCTCGTCGGTATCGGGTACGTTCATTGGACCGCGCCGGCATCCAGTCTCGACACGCCCGCCCTCGACAAGCCGGTCCGGGTCTACGCGCTGATCCAACGAAGCGGTCCCGATGCGGTTCGCTCGCTACTGGCGCAGGATGAACGCGACGGCGGACTGTCCCTATACACGAAGGATGGGCGATGGGTCGCCGGCGCGCGCGATATTTCCGAAAACGCCCCGCCCTTGCTGGTTACCGCTCCTGACGGCGTGACGTACAGGCTGAAATTCCGCGGGCACCAGTTCGTGGCTTTCGATCGCATCGCTCCCATCATTGCCGGCTTATTGGTCAGCCTTGTGGTCAGCGGTATCGTCGCCTGGTATCTGGCGCGCCCGCTCACGCACCTGACGCGCGGTTTTCGGGATGTGGCCGCAGGAAACCTCGCCACCAGGCTCCACCCCCTGGTCGGACGGCGTCGCGATGAGATCGCCGACCTTACGCTCGAGTTCGACAGCATGACCGCGCAACTCGAAAATGTGATCGCGACGCAGGAAAGGCTGCTCCACGATATTTCCCATGAATTACGCTCGCCCTTGGCGCGGCTGGAAGTGGCGATCGGTCTACTGCGCCAGTCTCCGGGTGATGCCCCGGCGATGATGGCGCGCGTAGAGCAAGAGGCCAAGCGGCTCGACCAATTGATCGGAGAACTCCTAACGCTTGCCCGGCTAAAGTCAGGCGCCACGGATCTCAAGCCCACTCACATCGACGTGATCGACTTGCTGACGGCGATCATCGACGATGCCAGCTTCGAAGCGGCTGCCAAGCAATGCGAGGTTGTCTATACCCCGCCTGGCAGTTTCGTCGTGATGGCCGAGGGCGAGACTCTCTACCGCGCCTATGAAAACATCATCCGTAACGCCATCAAGTATGCGCCGCCCAAAACCGCGATCGACATCGAAGTTTCCGTGCGCGACGACGAACTTATCGTCGAGGTGACCGATCGCGGAACGGGCGTGCCGGATGACTTGCTGGCCGCCATTTTCGAGCCGTTCAAGCGTGGTGATAACGTCAACGAGACCGGCGTTACCGGATTCGGATTGGGCCTTGCCATCGCCGATCACGCCATCCGGCACCATGGCGGAACGATCGAGGCGCGAACAGCGGCAGAAGGTGGCCTGGCGATGCGGATCTCGCTTCCGCGTGCCGGTTCGATCAACGCCAGCACACGGACCAACTTGGTAGGGTAGGAAAGCGTTATCTTGTCCGAAGCTGAAAGCGCCTCGCCAGTAGAATAAAATTGATCGCCCAGTGTAAAGAAACGTAAAGATACCTTCAGTTCCGACATCTGTAGGGTAAAATTACATTTAAACTGTTGCGACATATTTTGGGCGTGCCATTGCTTGTCTATCAGTTGGACGGTCAGCCAAATCGACCGGATGCCAACGAAAACGAGCACTCGAAGGTGCCGGAAGCGGAGGGTGATGATGGTCGACGTTGTCGGCAAATCCCATTTCAAGGGATTGGTTTTGCTTGCTGCGGGCGGCGCGTTGGGTGCCGCAGCCGCTTCATTCCTGCAGCCCGTTCCGGCCATGCTGGACGCTGTGTTTACGCCGGCTGCGGCGCAAGTGGCTACGTCGCCGGAATGTTCGGCCGAGCAAGAGAAGCGCAATGTGGCGATCGTCACTGCAGCGGCCAGCGCTCGGCCAGGAGCGCCGGGTGGGCTTAATTCGATCACCGCCGCTGATTACGTCCAGCATAACCCAGAGATCGTGCGGTTCGCGCAAGTCAATAATGTGACCACTGCTCAAGCCATGCAGATGCTGGGCAAACTAGGGCCACAGGTTCGAGGCATGATGCGTCGACCGATGGCACCTGTACCAGGCCGGCCTGCCGATAACCTCACCTACAAGGTCCTAGCCCAGTGCGACACGGTGGTCGCAGTCGGGCAGCACTGGCACGAAGTGCCCGGCGCTCCCGGCCAATACTACGCCACGTATTTCTTCAACATGTGGCGCATGGAAGACGGCAAGCTGGTCGAGCATTGGGACCCCGACGACTTGCCGACGCCCTTGCCGGATTACCTGAAGATCCCGGTCAGCCAGTTGAAGCTTCCCCCGGCTCCCGATCTACCGCCACCGCCTGGCTGATCGAGCGCGACGATCTTCGATCGAACTGCGTGGATTCGAACGTTTTTCTAGGAATTGCAATGATGAAACCCAGCTTGGTTTTCGGGTTGACGGCGCGCGCCTTGATGATCGCCGCGACGGCAATGCTCCCGTTCAGCGCGGCGCAGGCCGATGCTGCGGACCCGCACGATCTGACCGGCGCCTGGCGCAATGCGGGCATGAGCCTGTTTCTGGGTATCGATCTGCCTTACACGCCGCAGGGCCAGAACCTGATGGCCGACCGCATCGACCTGGTGAAAGCCGGGCATTCGATGGCAAGCCCCCACCTGACTTGCAGGCCGACAGGGACCGCTGCTGCGATCGGACCGAAATCTCCGATCCTCATTATGCAAACGCCCCAGAAGATCAGCGTCATTACGCAGGAAGACCGCGAGGTGCGTTTCATCCACCTGGACCGCGGCCATCCCGAAAAAGTGGCGCCCACGTATTCAGGAGACTCGGTCGCCCACTGGGAAGGCCCGACGCTGGTGATCGATACGATCGGCTATAATGGCCGCGGCCAGATCGACGAAATCGGCAATCCTCAATCCGACAAGGCGCACGTCGTCGAGCGCTGGACCAAGGGGGAGGATGGCAAATCCTTGAAGATCGAATACACTATTACCGATCCAGTTTATTTCACCAAACCGTTCACGGTGACGCGCACATTTCTGCAGGCGCCCGGAACCCGCATTCGCGATTACGACTGTTCGGAAAATCCCCGCGCGGACGATTTTGACAACCTCACCTTCCCTGACGACTTCTTCAAGCCGACCTGCACACGACCGATCGTGAATGGCGTTTCGGCCGAGAAGGTTGTCTGCGTGCCGCCCAAGACCATGCCCTCTCCATGATTTTCCCTGCGCTTGTCGCAACTGCTTTTTGACGAGGATAATCCCGATGAGATTTGCTTTAGCTTGCAGGATGGCCGGCGCCGCCGCCCTCGTCGCCTCGGCGAGCACGGCCGCGTGGGCCCACCATTCGACCGCCTTGTATGATTTTAAACAAAACCTCGTGCTGAAGGGCACTGTGCGTTCGTTTCAGTGGGCGAACCCCCACAACTACCTGCAACTGGTGGTGACGTCGGCAAGCGGCAAACAAGTCGAGTGGTCGATCGAGGCGGGTACACCGGCCACGGCGACGCGGCAGGGTTGGACCAAGGACGTGATCCGCCCTGGAGACAAGGTTACGGTGGTCGTTGCCCCCATGCGCAATGGCAAGCCTGACGGCACGATCAAGACGATCACGCTACCTAACGGCAAGGTACTGAGCAGCGTGGCGGCCGATCCGAAGGCATCCTCCCCATTCGATGCAATTCCGACGCTCAAGCGGGTTCCGCCGCAATGACTGGGCTGGGAACGGTACGCGCCGACCGGGGACGCTTGCTACGAGGCGCAGCACTTGCAACGCTTGCCGCCATCGCTGCGCTCGGCTTGCAGGGACAGGCGGCGTTGGCTCAGGACACCGCGCTGAACGGGGTCTGGCGGATCGAGAAGCCGGTAGACGCGGTGCGAACATCAGAGGGTGAAGCCCCGCCGCTCACCCCTCAGGCGAACCGAGCGTATCAAGCGCATTTGTCCGCGCGAAAGCGAGGTGACACGTCCTTCGATAGTACGACATGGTGCGCGGCGGCGGGCACTCCGCGCATGATGCTGATGAACTCGCCGTTCGAAATCGTGGTCAACGATCCTTACATCGCTTTCCTGCACGAATGGAACTGGTGGGCGCGGATCGTCTATCTGTTCGACGCTCGGGCCAACCAACCGGCTCAGCCCCAAGAATTGGCGCTGCCGGGAACACCGGGAGCCGGGGCGGGGCCGCCGACGATGCCACCGCCTGGCGGTCCAGAAGCGCCCGGCGACGCTGCGGGAGGGCCGCCGCCCTTGCCCGGTCTGGGCATGCCTGGGGGTGCCATGCCCGAACTGAGCGATCCAAACGGACCTATGGGAATTTCAACCGGCAAGTGGGAAGGCAAGACGCTCGTCATCGAAACCACCAACCTGCGGCCGACGACGCTGATCGATAATTCCGGCCTGCCGCATGGCGAACGGCTGACGATTACCGAGCGACTGACGTTGCGCGGACCCGATCTGCTGGAGGACCGCATTCGCTTCGATGATCCGGACACGTTCACGCGTCCCTGGGAAACGGTCGTCACCTATCGGCGAGACAATCACGAAATTCGCGAGGACGTCTGCCTTGATCGCATCAAGCAAGGCGAACCGGCGGTCAGGTGACGGCCCACACGGCAACATGAGCGGTCAATAATACTGCCTTGATTATTATAAAAAAACGATTTGGGGGTTAATTTTATGATGAAGAATTTGTTGGCGACGACATCATTGGTTTCTGCGGGACTGCTGATGACTTCGGTCAGCGCGCAAGCGCAAAACCAGACGGCTGGCGACCCGGCCGGGGATACTCGGCAGGCTGGCTATATCAGCGCAGACACCCTTCAAGAGATCATCGTCACCGCCGAGAGGCGCCAAAGCACGTCGCAGAAGACCGCAACGGCGATCACGGTCCGTGCCGGACAGGATCTCGTGTCGCAGGGCCGCTACCAGCTCAAGAACATCCTTGAGGACGTTCCCGGCGTGCTGGGCGGCGTGACCGAGTTCGGCAACACCAGTGGCACCGACAACCCATCCTCCGGCCTGACTATTCGCGGTATCCAGTCCACCCAAGGTGACGGGGTAACCTCTGCAGCTTCCGCAGCTGCGATCTATGTCGACGAGGTCTATGCCGGGCTTGGCAGCAACTATGATATCGACCGCGTCGAAGTGCTGCGAGGACCGCAAGGCACGCTTTACGGACGCAGTGCCACATCAGGCGTCCTTGCGATCCACACCCGTGATCCGCAGTTGGAGTATCTCGGAGCTGACTTCACTGGTGAAGTCGGAAACTACGACACCAAGCATCTGGCCGGCGCGGTCAATGTGCCGATCGTGACTGACAAGATCGCGGTGCGCGCGTCGGGGAACTTCTATCAGCGCGATAGTTATGACGCTGACAATGGCGGCGGCTATCGCCGCAACCTGGATGGCCGGGTCAAAGTTCTGTTGCAGCCGACGGACGGCTTTTCGGCAATGGTGGGCTTTGCGATCGAAGATAACAAATCGCGGAGCAACGGTGTTGCGATCAACCAGGTAAGCCCCGATAAGTTCGTTTTCAGCGATGCTCCGGTCGGCCCCGGCAAGAACCGTTCATGGCAGGTGTGGGGGGTCTTCAAGCTGGATCTGGGCGCAACCACTTTGACCTACATTCCGGCCTATCGCGATTTCAACAACGAATCGGTGGGATACGCCCGTGGCGCGCTCGCATTCAACCAGACGGTAAAAACACCCAAAGACTATTTCAACACACAAGAAATACGGCTGTCATCCGATGACGCCTCTGCCTTGAAATGGCAAGTCGGCGCTCTTTATTACTATAACGCGCTCAGCAATTCGAACACGACCGAAGACGTCAATCCAGTTACTGGCATACCGTATCGCGTATCCCAACGTACCTTGACCAGCAAGAACACCACCGAAATCGGGTTGTTTGCGCAATCCACTTGGGAATTTGCCGCCGGAACGCGGCTCACCGGTGGTCTGCGCTATGATTACACCAAGATCGTGGCAAGCCAGGATTATACCACGCAGGACCCGTTCACGGGCGCCTACAGCAGCCTTTCGCTGGAACCTCAGGACGGCACTCGCAAGTATCACAACGTGACCTTCAAAGCGCGGCTTGAGCACGACTTGTCATCGCGAAACCTGGTCTATGCCTCGATTTCCAGCGGCTTTTCGCCGGGGGATGTCAGCATCACCACCGACGCCAATTACCAGCCGACAGTGCTTGACTTGAAGGCACAGACGCTCACGGCTTATGAAATTGGCAGCAAAAACCGTTTTGCCGGTGACAAGCTACAAGTCAACGCGGCTGCGTATTACTATAATTACGGTGGCTACCAAGTCACCAATATCAATATTGCGCCCGCCGGTGCGCCGTCGGCATTCACGGTGATGAATATCCCGGTCCATGCGCGCGGTGTCGAGTTGGAAGTTTTGGCAAAGCCGTGGGCGCGGGGCCAGTTCTCGCTTGGTGCGGAATACAGCGTCGCCAACTATCACGACGTTCCAACCACCGCCGCACCCTATTTCCCGTTCAAGCGCGTACCTGGCGTGCCGCCGTTCCGAGTAAACACCTCTTATAGCCACACCATTGCGCTGCAAGACGGCGCATCGCTGATGCTGAGCGGCTTTCTGCACGTCAATTCGAGCTACAACGTGTCGACGATCGACCAGACGTTCGTCGATACCGGCTACGAAGGATATACGCACCTGGGGTGGCGAGCGACGGGCGACCTGAACGCTTCCCTGAACATTGACGGCGGCAGGTTCTCGTTGACTGGCTATATCCGCAATGTCGCAGACACCCGCTACAAGCTAAGCACGGTGGTCTCGTCATTCATCGTCACAGCCAGCACCGTCACTCTCAGCGATCCGCGCACCTACGGGTTGGTCCTGACCGCGCGGTTCTGAACTCGAGCGGCAAATCAGCGCATCGCGGATGTGTCGGCGCTGTGGGGGACCAGCCTTTTCGTAACTACTCACCGGGTTGCCAAACAGAGCTTGCGCGCCACGCAGGCGGGCGTTCAAGCTCTGGATGACACCACCCCGGCTTCATGTCCTGTCCGGGGCGGAGAAGAATTACTTGCCCCAGTGCTCGACGATCTTGCCGTTCTGGATGCGCATCATATTGAACATGAATTCCGGCTTGTCCTGGCCGGGCAACTGGATGCGCGATACCCACACAACCTTGTCGCCGTCCGCGATCCAATACAGATCCTCGATAGGCGGCATCGGGGGACCGCCCGCTTCAGGGCCTTTGGCAAGCTTGACCATACTGTCGATGTAGCCGTCCCGGCCAGGCTCCATGCCGGCAGAGTGCTGAACGTAATCGCCGCTTATATAGCGCTCGCTGACGCTACGGATTTCCTTGGGATCATGATGCTGGAAGGTCGCCACCCGGACGTCTGCGAGAAACGTCTGCACAAGCTTGACATTGGCATCGGCGGCCGGCGTTCCGGCCAGGGCCGTCTGCGAAATCGTAAGTGCCGCCATCAGCGAAACGCCGGCGGCCAGCACCCGCCGCAATCCCTGGCGAGTGCCGCGCTTGCCCGCGACGTTATTTCCCGCAACGGGTAGGCACAAATGCGATCGCTTCATGAATTTTCCTTTGTTTCTGAACCCTTGTGCCATTTACTGCCCCGCCCACACGATGAACCCATCCTCAAAACAGGCGGGGGAACATCGATCGGGATGGGTCAGAACTTGGCCTGTGCAACGATACCATAAGTGCGCGGATCGGTGCGAGTCCCCGTGATCGATAGCGACGGCGATATGGACAGGACCGACAATGTGCTGGCCGTTCGCGAGTTGGTCACGTTGCGAACGTACCCGCTCAACGAGAAGCGCTTGTCGGCGGAGGTCCAATTGAGGTTCACGTTGCCCAGAACCTGATCGTCCGCCTTGACGTAATCGAGACCACCTGCCGCTTTGTCCGCAGCCGAGATGGCCGCTAGGTCATACGACGAGCGGTAGACGACTTCACCGCGCAGCGTGAACGTCGAACCACTGGCCAAGTCGAAGCGGTGCTCCCAGAACGCATTGGCCGAAGTCGATGGGATATTCGGAATGCGCGTTTGCGATATGTATGCCTTCGTTGCTTCTGAGCGGTTTACGAAGCGTGCATCGACATAGCTGGCGTTGATGCCAAGCCGGTCCTGCGAACCAGGCCGGACGAAGATTTCGACCTCGCCACCCTTCATCTGGGCAGGAGCGGTGATCTGGATGAACGAGGGCGCAAAGGCGCTGCCAATATTGACCGCCGTTTGGTAACCGCCGTAATCGTAGAAGAACAGCGCACCGTTGACCTGAAGGACGCCGCCGAAGAAACGGTTCTTGCTGCCGATTTCATAAGACGTAAGCGTTTCTTCTTTGTACGGTAGGACAATCGGCTGGTTGTCAGCCCCCGACGCCACTTGCACGTCGCCTGGGAGGAAGGCGCTCGCCACCGATGCGTAGACCAGACTGTCCGGGTTGAGATCGTATTCCAGACGCGCTTTATACGTGATGTTGTTGAAGCGTCTCGTCGCTTCGTCGCCGGATACGGACTTGGTGACAAGAACTTCAGGATACGAAAACTCTGGCGTGCCGGGAATGCCGGCGCCGAAGTTAAGGTTGGCGGTGTAATCCTGTTCGTTACGCACGTACGTGTGATCGTAGCGCAGACCGCCGCTGAAGCGCAGCGTTTGGGTCAAGTGATAGGTGCCCTCTGCATAGATACCCAGGTTTCGGGTCGTCTTGTGCGTCAGCCCGGAGTAGGCAAGTGCCCCGTTCGATTGAAGTTCTGCCGAGTTCTGGCTTTCGATCTTGTTGTCGTAATAGAAAGCGCCCGTCTGCCATGTGAACTTGGCGCTGTCGGACGAGGCGATCCGTAGTTCCTGCGTCAGGAAGTTATCCTTCGGCGTGTACTGCCTTTGCGCCAGAACGGTGGGTCCGTTAGCGACCAGAATGTCGGCATCCTGATGCCAGGTGCGATAGGCGGGAATATAGGTCAGCGAGATACCGCCCAGTTCCCAATTGATGTTCGCCCAGTACTGGCGGAAGCGGTTGTGGCCGGTGGCGATGTCGATCGGCACTTTGGTGAATTCATCCGGCGCGGTGACTTGAAGCGAGTATTCGCCGGTGTGGGTCACGTTGTCCTGAAACGCCACACCGAGCACGGCTGATAAATTGTCGGTCGGCTTGAGCAGCAGCTTGGCACGCCCGTCAGTACTGCGAAACGCACCGCCATCGCGCGCGTCGTAGCCATCGCGCGAGAAGTGGTTGCCGGACACGCGCAGTGCGACCGTGTCGCTGATCGGCACATTGATTGCGCCGCTCAAGTGCCGCAGATCGTAGTTGCCGATCTCGGCCAAGCCCCAGCCACTGAACTCCTCGGTCGAAGGGTCAGCCGTGTGCGTGGTGATGACGCCGGCGGTGGCGCTGCGTCCGTACAGCGTTCCTTGTGGTCCGCGCAGAACTTCGACCCGATCGATGTCGTAACCGCCGCCAACGCCGCTGTAGACCTCATCGACGTAGACCGCTGTCGTCGGCACGGCGGAAAGGATGGAACCGGCCGCGCTGGCGTTGGAGGGCACGCCGCGGATTGATACGCCGGTCTCGGGGGTATCCGAGCCGCCACCACTGGTTCCCAATGACCCGCCACCCGAAACACCGGCGACGTTTTCCAGAATCTGTGCGAGCGAATTGCGGCCCTGCTGGCGCAAATCCTCACCCGATCGGACAGTGACGGAAAGTGGCACCTTCTGTACGTTCACGGCGCGGCGCTCGGCAGTCACGATGATATCGCCCGGCGACGGTGCGGCGGGGGCTTGTGCAGATTCCGGCGAAGTCTTCGGGTCGGTTTGCGGCTCAGTTTGCGCCAGCACTGGCGTGCTGAGCGCAATGGCAAGCGCGGTCAGGCACACTTTATTGCCAAGGCTGAGTTGCATCATATTCCTCCCTCATTTCTTAATTTTCGCCGTCTTTATAACGACTTAAGAATTTCACGACCTAAGCAGCTTGGGGTATCGCGGCGAGCGATGCCTGCGTGTTCCAACGCTATGCCTAAGGATCAGTAGATCCAGTGATCTGCTCGTGATGAGGTAGGAGAGATTGGAGGGGTCAAATAGCTATCTCATTTCCAACCACTGCGGGAAATGACGCGTTCATTGGCTAACTCGACTGAAAAGCGACGTGCGATTTGTACGTCACTCCGTTTTGGCCTGATCGTAGCGATCGCGCGCTTCCTGGATTGCCAGGCGATTGTTTTCGGCCCACCGGACGAGTATCATGTGGCCGTCGTGCAATGACTTGCCCAGAGGGGTCAATTCATACTCGGTACGTGGGGGCGGGCCCGGCAAAACGACGCGCGAGGCGAAGCCGTCGCGCTCCAATCGCCGTAACGTCAGCGTCATCATGCGTTCCGATATGCCCTGCTTTTCCCCTCCCAGGCTCGCGGTCGAAGAGATGAGCCGGCGCAGAAGAGAATACCGGATGGGACCGGAACTCAACATATACAGAACCAGGCCGGTCCACTTTTCGCCCAGCAGCGTCATCGTTTCACGCACAGCGGCGAATTCACGGACGGAACCGTCGGCCCCTCTCTCGAAAATTCCAGCGCAAAGTTGCTTGAGGCGCTCTGCGCTCTCCCCTTCCAGATCACGGTTGATGATCCTTTCCACCTCCAGGGCTACGCGCTCGTATTTTGCCTTCATAAATCTCTCTTGCCGATCAGCCGGCATCCGCACCTTACGAACATCGGTGCGGCCTGAGAACAAATATGTGGCGCCGGCGCGACCGGCCTTGGTTCATACAGCCTGCCCGACAAGCCTGGTGTTTCAGAACTCATATCCGCAGGCAGGGGGGCTCGTCACCCTATGGAATGCCTGCCTTTGCGCGCAAATGCAGTTCTTCCTGCCGGTGTTCGCCAAATCAAAAATGCTCGGTGGATCATCGAGGCAGCGCGGACGGACGACAACACCCAGCGGCCTAGGCCGCAGCGCGGCGCTGCGTGCCGCCGATGCGGAATTTTGCCGCCTGTTCCGACAGCGCGATCACCTCCGAGGTCAAGTTGCGCGCCGCAGCCGACGTTTGTTCGACCATGGCCGCGTTCTGCTGCGTCGCTTGGTCCATCGCGCCGATCGCCACATTGACCTCAGTGACTGCGCTCGACTGCGCCCGGTTGTCGTCCGCGATCCCGGCGAGCAACACGTGCACCCCGCGGACATCCTCCGAGATGGCGGACAAGGCGCCGTCGACCCGCTGCACCCGCTCCACCGCGGTGCCGATATCGGCCTGCGTCGCGGTCAGTTGATCGCGCGCGCGTCCGGCCTCTTCCTCGGCGCGCATGGCCAGCGCGGACACGAGATCGGCGACCACCGCGAACCCGCGTCCGGCCTCGCCCGCGCGCCCGGCTTCGACTGCAGCGTTCATCGCCAAAACGCGCGTCTGGAAGGCGATCTTGTCGAGCCCTGCGATCACGCTGTCGATGCCCTTGGCGCTTTCGCTAACCCGGTTCATCGCCTGAACCGCCTCGTCGGCGATCTCGCGCCCGCCGGCAACCGTCGAGATTGCGCCGTCCGCGCGCTCGACGGTCCGCCCTGCGGCGACGGCGGTCGCCTTGAGCCGCTGGTCCATCTCCACGATCGCGGCCACGGTTTCTTCGAGACTGGCGGCATTGCCTTCGGTGCGCCGCGCGAGGTCCTCGCTGGCTAGCGCGATTTCCTGCGATCCGGTGCGGATCATCATCGTTCCCTGCGCCACCGATCCGATCAACCCGCGCAGGCTGCCGACCGCGCTGTTGAAATTGTCCTTGAGCCCCGTGAACGGCGCTTGCAGATCGGCGACAACCTCCACGGTGAGGTCGCCTTGCGCCAGCGCGATGAGGCCGGTGCCCAGGCTGTCGACGATCAGTGCCGCCTGTGCCTGTTTCGCGGCCTCCGCCGCCTGGAGCTGGTCGCGGAACGCCAGCATGGCCTTCGCCATGTCGCCCAGCTCGTCGCCGCGATCCGCCCCCGTAACCTCGGCGGCGAGGTTGCCATCGCCGAGCGCCCGCATCGTGCCTGCAAGGACCACGATCGGCTGCACAACCCTGCGCTGCGCGGCTGTCACGAAGGCCAGCGTCCCCGCGATGCCGACCGCCAGCGTGATGACGAGCAGGATCATCGCGATCGTGCCGACCCCCTCGGCACTCTTAGCGGATTGCGTCGAATTAGCCTCGATCGCGTCCGACGCCGCGCCCATCGACTCTTCGAGCGCGCGGAACTGATCGAAGAACCCCGACAGCATCGCGCGCGCGGCGGCCGGATCGCGATCGATGCTATCGATGATCTGCGTCGCGGACTGGACATAGGCCTCCATCGGCTCCGCCAGCTTGGAGGTCACCGCGGTGACCGCGGCGTCGCCGGTGTACGCCACATCAACCGCGATGCCTTCGCGCAGTGAGGCGATATGCTCGCGGAAATCTTTCTGGATATCGTCGGGCTTGATCGCGCTGTCGGGTTCCTCCGCCTGGAACCTGGCGAGCACGTCGCTGCGGATGGCGTCGTGCATCATGTCCGCGTGTTCATGGTTGGCGAGCAGCGCCGTCGCCCCAACCTGGTAATCCAGCGCGGCGGTCTGCATCCACGCCGCGCCGATGCCGGTCGCGCCACATAGCAGCATCAGTCCCAACAGGCCCATGCCCGCGACACGGATCGCATGAGTCAGCGACTTCGCCTCGCTCGCACTCGACTTCGGCATTGTCATGTTTCTCTGTCCTGTCCGTACTGGGGCACCATTCCAGTCCTATAATAGGCGTGATTGGAGTTTTCGGGGGTAGCTCGTGAAGATTATGACGTTGCCTCGATTTGGTGGACCCGCGCTTTTACTATGCGCGGCATGGGCTTTACCTGCGTCGGGTCAGTCAAGCGCGCCCGAACCTGTCCCTGAACCCCCGGCACCCGCCGTTGCGATTGCCGGGCGCTACGTCCTTGATCTTATGGGCAACGTCGCCGGTGGCGATGCGCGGGGAACGCGCATGCTCGACAATATCGAAGTGACGGCCGATGGCGACCTGGACCAGCTGGTCGGCTGGCGCGGCGCGCGGGTGCATCTGCATCTGCTGAGCAACCACGGGGGATCGATCAACGCGCTTGCGGGGACGTTGCAGGGCGTCGACAATATCGAAGTCCCCGAGGGGCGCATTAAGCTGTACGACGCGTGGATCGAGCAGGACATTGCCGGCGGTCGTGCCGCACTGCTGGTCGGCCTGTCCGATCTGAACGTCGATTTCTATCAGAATGATGCGGCCGGAATACTCGTGGCCCCGGCGTTTGGTATCGGCTCTGAACTCTCGGCGACGGGCCCCAATGGGCCTTCGATCTTTCCCTCGACCGCGCTGACCGCGCGGCTGAACGTGGCGATCGCCAAATCCGGTTATGTCCGCGCCGCCGTCGTCAATGCGCGGGCGGGTGTGCTGGGCGATAGGCCGGGGATCGATTTCAAGATGCGCGACGGCGCGCTCCTGATCGCCGAGGCGGGTGTGCGGACAAACGGCAAGCTGGCGGTCGGCGCCTGGCGCTATACGCGGCAACAGGACGACTTACGCGCGTGCGACGCCAACGGCGATCCCATCAAGCGGACCGCCATCGGCGCCTATGTCCTGGTCGATCAACGCGTATGGGGCGACGACAGCCGGGGTATCGATCTGTTCTTCCGTGCCGGCGTGTCGGACGGCAAGACGACGCCGTTTCGCGGCGGGTTTCAGGCAGGCCTGCTCGCAAACGGGCTGATACCGGGGCGACCCGACGGGCAATTCTCGTTCGGCGTCGCGCAAGGGCTATTGTCGCGCGCGATGCGCCGGACGGTTCGCGATTCGGGCAATAGCGCGGATGCAGCCGAGACAGGGGTTGAGATCACCTATCTGGACCGCATCGGGCCGGTCCTGTCGGTGCAGCCCGACTTCCAATATGTCCGCCGTGCCTTTGCCGGTGGCGGGCGTCGGTCGACGGTCGTGCTCGGCCTGCGGCTGATCGCGGAATTCGGGGCACCCTGAGGATCCGACCGGGCCGTGCCGAACCAGTTGCCAGTCCTTGCGCATAAGTTTGAACACGGCGACCAGTTGGACTGCATATCTGCGCTAAGCGCCCCCCTGCCCTGCGCGGCCCATGTGCCTACCTAACGCTGCCAGTCCGCCATCAATCCGCGCCGTATAGCGATTATATCCAACGGGGCGCCTGACTTCATGCCGATGTTGCGCGCGGTGGCGCCGGGGCCGTGGGAGCCGATTTCGGCAAAGCGTGAATCCTGCGGACGGAACACCGCCGTCATCGTGCCGTCGCGCGCGGTCCCGTTCATTTCGGTCCAGTGATCGGGATGGATGTGTCGGTCCATGAAGCAGTTGACGAACAGCGCCTGCCCTACGGCGGAAGGGTCTGCATAGCGACCATCGGGGAAGCGGGTGGTGGGGTGCCAGGGACGCGCCAGCGCCACGGAGCCGTCCGGCACGCCTGCCTCGCGGGTCAGGCGTGAGCGGTAGAAGACGATCCCGATGGGCTGCGAGAGCGGCGTCGAGGGCGCGGCGATGAAGGACTGGAACGCACCCGGCACATGCGGCGCGCTGCGGCGGCGCGAGCGCACTTCGCTTTGTTCGATCAGCAGTTGGCCGTTGCCGAAGATGAAGTCCACGTTGCCCGCGATCAGGCTGTTGCGGATGATCGCGCGGCCCCCGTTGGCGAACACCGTGTCCTGATAGCCCAGCAGGCCGACGTGATCGAGCCGTACTCGGTCGCTATGGATATCGAGCAGCAGCGCGACCGCTTGGGGATTGCCGATCTTGCGTGGGTCTGTGTCCGCCAGTTCGTCGTTGGACAAATAGTCGTACGTGTTCTCGACCGTCAGATCGGTCACCACTACATCTTTGGCATCGATGGTCAGCGTCGCCGATCCCGGCGTCCCCCAGCCAGCGCGGTGGTAAGCCTTGGCAGTCTGCGCCACCGCATCGAACCGCAGCCGCGTCGTGCCGGCGTTGCTGCCGATCAAGCGCACGCGGTCTCGGGTAATGCTGGGCTTTTCGCGGTAGTCGCCCGGCGCGATGCGGATCGTGATCCAGCGTTGGGACGTATCGCGGGCGGCAGCGTCGAGCGCGCGGGTGATCGAGGTGTAGCACGGCGCGGCCTCGCCGCCGCAGGAGCGTTTCACGGCATATTCGGTCGGCGCAGAGCCTTGCGCGTTGGTCATTGCGGGCTGGAAGAGAGCAGCCGCCATCACAATGGTCCGAATGATATGCCGGTTCATTTCGTGACTCTCCGCGATGGGACAGGGCGTAGATCGCGCAGGAATGCGTCCATCTCGTCGGCGGTGCGGCTCAGCCACGGGTCGAACAGCCAGAAATCATGCGGAGCGTTCTGGAATGCGAACCAGCGATGGGGGATACCGTGGCGGTCGAGCGCGGCAAGCACCTTGTCCTTGCCTTCGGTAAAGCGCGGGATGCCGCTGCTGAGGATCAGCGTCGGCGGGGCGTCAGGCCCTACGTATGTCGCCGCGCTCGCCTCGCGCCATTTGCCGGGGGCTTTGTCATAAGACCCGCCCAGCCAGCGCGCGGCAGGTGATGTGTCGCCGGCGGCATTCTCGAACCGCAAGGCCTGTGGCGTGGTGAAATCTAACACGCCGTCAAGGTCGATCAGCGCATTGGCGCGGCGATCCGGTGCGGGGCCGAACACGCCGGAAGGCCCCGCATAGGCCAGCAGCGAGGCCATTTGCCCACCCGACGAAGCACCGCCAAGGGCGATGCGATCCGCGTCGATGCCGTACTCGGCTGCGTGCTGCCGCGCCCAGGCCAGGGCATCGGCGATGTCGGTCATGCCGGCAGGATAAGCCGCCTCGGGCGACAAGCGGAACTCGGGGAGGAACACCGTGTAACCGCGCTGCACCAGCAGGTTCGCCAAGGCGTAGAAGTGGGACTTGTTGCCCGCCCGCCAGGCGCCGCCATGGACCAAGATGATGCCCTGCCGCTTCGCCTTCGCGAGGACGGGCCGGAAAATGTCGATGTGCAGATCGCGGGTGCCGGTGGTCTTGTACGGTCGGTCGAACAGCACCGACTGCCCTTCGCGCCACGAAACCGCGGGCCAGGCGATACCCGGATAGCTATTGCGATACTGCTCGAAGCGCTGGCCGATCGTGTAGCTGTCATCCACCTCGCGCGCAGCAGACGCGACCGCTATCATGCCGCCTGTGGCAATCATCATCGCTGCGATCACGCTCAATCTCGGCAAAGCCATCGCTCCACATACCCGCGAAAAAAGAGGGCCGCCGCCGGAGGGGTTGGCGGCGGCCCTTAAAGGTTAGAACTGGTAGCGCGCGCCGACGAACCACTGCGCACCCGTCCGCGAGTATTCCCGGACCAGATACTGCGTGCCGTCGCCGGTGCCGTAGATGCGCTCCTTCTCGTTGGTGATGTTGATGCCCTGGATGTTGAGCGCCAGGTGCTTGGTGAGGTTGTAGTATGCCGACAAATCGACCTGGGTCGGCCCGTACTTGCGCTCTTGCACATGGCCGTTGCCGCCCGGCTCGCTGAGCAGATAGTCGTCACGCTTGTTGACCGAGACACGCAGGCCCATCTCGCCCGAATCGTAGTAGGCGGTGAAGTTGTACGAATTGGGCGAAAGCCCGGTGGAATCGCGCGCCGTGACATGAGTGTAGTTCGACGCGAAGCCCAGGTTCGCCAGCAGACCCGGCAGGAACGTGAAGGGCACGTTCAGCGTCGCTTCCAACCCCTTCACGCTGTTGCCGTTGGGCGAATTGACGGTCTTGTAGAAGGTGTACTGCGTCGTTGCCGGATCGGCCTGGTACGATGCGTCATACCGCGGATCGGCGTAGATCGCGGCCCAGTATTCCTGCGGCACCATCTGCTGCACCACCGAGGTCGTCAGCGAGCTGATGATGTTCTTCTTGAACACGCCCACCGCGAACAAGCCGCCCTTGCTGAAGTACCATTCGACGCCAAGGTCGAAGTCGTTCGAAAGGTAGGGCTTCAACGCCGGGTTACCCAGGTTGCTGACGGTGCGGGTGGTGTATTCGAACACCGGGGCAGCGATGTTGAGCGAGGCGAGGCCAGGCCGGGTCATCGAACGGGCGTAAGCAAACCGCGCCACCACATTGGGCGTGACGTTCAGCGCTAGGTTGAACGAAGGCAGCAAGTTGTCGTAGTGCCGCTTCACTTCCACTAGCGAGCCGGCGATCACGGCCCGCGATTCCACGCCGGTCCGCACGTAGCGGACACCGCCATCGAGCCGCAGCGTCATCGAACCGATATCGACCTCGCCGGTCACCTCGCCATAGCCGCCGGTGGTTTGTTCGACCACTTCCCAGCCCGCAGCTACGTTGGTGGTGTAGTTGGACGAGATCAGGCCAGAAGACGCGATCGCGTCGAAGTCGATCACCGCGAATGTCGGCAATCCGCCCGACACCACACCGTCGCCGAAGTGGCTGACCGGGAAGCTCGTCAGATAGTCCTGCGGCGCGAAGTTCGGCAGGTCACCCTGAGCTTCCGAATACCGCACCAGACGGCGGTTGTAGGCAAAGCCGGCCTGCGCGGTGAAGCGCCCTTGCGTGAAGGTGACGTTGGCCTTGCCGGTGACGTTGTCCTTCACGACGTTGTTCAGCCGGTTGGCGGGGGTCGTCGCATCGATGAAGTTGTTCGGATCGTTGGGATCGTAAGTCCCGTAATCGACCTGCGCCACGTCCTTGCTGCCCGAATAGTCGTAAGCATAGTAATGCGGGACCGAGCGCGTGTAGAAGCGCAGTTCGGTGCGATCCGCCGCATCGCGCGCTTTGCCGATCATGGCATCGACCTTGATCTTGTCGGTCACTTCGTAATCGCCTGAGAGGACGAACTGGGTAAACTTCGACGTCGAGGTCTGGTGGCGGCTTTCGTACCACGACGTCACGTCGTCGAACGCGGCAGCCACGAGTTGCTTGCCATCGGGCGCGACGGTGAACGAGCGCGGGGTCTGGCCCACGAAGTTACCTGCCGGACCGTGGGTCAGCAGCCATTCCATCGAGTTGTAGCTGTAGCGATCGTTGTCGAGCTGCGAATAGAGCGCATCGAAGCTAATCTGCATTCCATCGATCGGCTTGGCCTGGATCGATCCGGTCACGCCCAGGCGCTTCTGGTCGTTACCGAAAAAGTCCGCGCGCGGCAGGCGCGGCGCCCACAGGCAATCCAACGAGTCAGCCGCGCCGCAATTCTCCGGTGTGCCCGAAACGGTCGGGTTGGTATCGGCCCAGCTATCGCCATTGATGAACGGCGAGGTCCAGCGGACGCTGGAAAACCCTTCCTGATATACCGTGCGCTTGGAATAAGCAGCGGACACCAGCACGCCGATCCGATCATCGGCAAAAGTGTCGGAGATCATCACCGTGGCGCGCGGATCGATCTTGCGCGTCATCGTGTTGTAGCCGCCCTGGCCCGAAGCGACGAAGTGGAAGCCTTTGAAATCGAACGGCTTGGCCGAATAAAGATCGACGGTGCCGGCGATGCCGCCTTCCTCGATCGAGGCGCGCTGGGTCTTTTGCACGTCGATGCGGTTGAACAGTTCGGACGCAAAGACGTGGAAGTCGAACGCGCGGCCGGCGTTGATGGTGAAGCCGCCGGAATCCAGGCCATCGCTGCTGGCCGGCACTTCCATGCCGTTCAGCGTGGTGCGGGTGAAGTCGGGCGAAAAGCCGCGCAAAGTGATGTTGCGCCCCTCGCCGCCTTCGCGCGAAATGGCAACGCCCGGCAAGCGCTGGATCGATTCCGACAAGTTGAGGTCGGGCATCTTGGCCATGTCTTCGGCCATGATGCTTTCGGTCAGGTTCACCGCCTTGCGCTTAAGATCCTGCGCCTTAGCCAGACTGCCCCGAAAGCCGGTGACGACGATGTCCGATGCCGTGGCCGGCTCATCCGGCGTCGCGTCCTGCGCTTCGATCGAGGATGCCTGGGCCGATGCCGGGGACGTTGCCTGTGCCGCCGCGATCGGGGCTACCGTGCCCGCCGGGGCCGCTGCGAAATTGGTCAGGGTAACGGCGCGCGGCGCGGCAAGCGGGGTGGCCGCCGCGACGATCGCGTAAGAGCCCTGCCCGGTCTGCCGCGCGACCAGCCCCGTGCCCGTCAGCAACCGTTTGAGCGCTTCGTCCACGCTCATTTCGCCCCGCACGGCATTGGTACGGATCGAATGGGTCAGCCGCCGCGCCGCGATGATCTGGATGTCCCCCTGGCGACCAAGCTGGCCGATCGCGGTTTCCGCCGATTGGGCATCGATCGCGAATTGCCGGGTCTGTGCCGCCGCGTGGACCGGTGATGCCGCCATGCACACGATCGCCGAAGACGCAAACAAGGCGCCACGTAAAGTGGAAATATTCATTACCCCTCCCAATTTCCCAAATCCCTCAGACTTTTTTGTCTGTATTTACCAAGAGACCCACGAAACGATTTTCCTTCCTGAATTTTCCGATTTTTATTTATTTTTTATTGTTGTACCCGGATGATATCGGGGTTGCTGGTATCCAGTGACACGCCAAGACTGGCCTTCACCGCTTCGGCGAAGCCTGCAGGATCGTTGATACGGAACAGCCCGTCGAATTGCTCGCGCGCGATGCGCGGGTCGGCGATGATGATCTGCCGCTGGTTGTACCGGTTGAACTCGTCGGCGGCGTCGTAAAGCGTCCGCCCGTTCAGATCGATCATGCCGCTGCGCCATGCCAGCGTGCGATCGACCGAAGAGGACACTCCGGTTTCGTAATCGATCACCGCGTGTGCGCTCAGCATGGCGCGATCGCCCGCCTGCAAGCGCATGTGCAGGCCGCTATCCCCGTCGGACCAGGTTTCGACCACGCCTTCGGTGACCAGAATTTCGACCCCGGTTTCGCGGCGGCGCACCGAAAATG
The DNA here is from genome assembly GCF_000272475.1 of Novosphingobium sp. Rr 2-17. GTDB lineage: Bacteria > Pseudomonadota > Alphaproteobacteria > Sphingomonadales > Sphingomonadaceae > Novosphingobium. The sequence continues at coordinate 295,209 of NZ_AKFJ01000085.1, read as the reverse complement.
CGGTGCCAACCGCGCGCACCCGCACGTCGCCGGCGGCCACCACGAAAGGGCGCTTGGCGTCCTTGGCCACTTCGAACCAGGCTTCGCCCTGGGTCAATTGCACTTCGCGCGCCTGCTCGGCCATCGTCACCGTCAGTTCGCTGCCCGAATTCATGGTCATCACCGACCCATCGGACAGCGGCAGGCGCCGGATTTCTCCCAGCTTGGTGACATAAGCCGATGGGGTCTGGCTCCAGCGCCAGCCGACGAAACCCAGCGCGGCAGAGGCAGCCATGGCGCCGATCACCCCGCGCCGCGCCCAGCGAGAGGAGACCGGTGCGGCCTCTTCGTCTTCGATCTGCGGCGGGTCGGCGGCTTCGGACGCGGCATCCGCCGGCGTCAGTGCCAGCCAGTGCGCCTGCACTTGCAGCAGCAGACCGTGGCGACGCGGATCTTGCGCAAGCCAGGCTTGCAGTTCGCTTTCGTCCGCATCGCTCCACCCATCACCATCCATGCGCGACACGAACTGCGCGGCGGTATCGCGCTCTTGAGCGGCTCGGGAGGTCAGCATAAGCGGGCCTCCCGGCGCTCGGTGCCCAGCATCCGGTTTTCGCTTTGGGTTTCGGCCAGCGTCCAGGCATCGCGGATGGCGCGAACCCCGGTCCAGACCTGCTTTTCCACCGCCTTCTCGGTCATGCCCAGATGCGCGGCGATCTCTTTTTGCGACCAGCCCTCGATCTTGCGCAGTTCGATCACCTTGCGGCAGCGGTCCGGCAGCCGCCCGATGATCGCCAGCACCCGCTCATAGCTGAGCCGGCTGGCGGCTTGTTCTTCGGGCGAAGGCGTATCGTCGTCGGGCCATGCCTCGATCTCGCTGACCGCTTCGAGCACGACGATCTGCTGGCGCTTCAACCGGCGCAGCAGCAGGTTGCGGGTGATCGAGAACATGTAGGCGAGTGGGCGCTCGATATGATCGACCGCAGGCAGCATGGCTATTCGGCAATAGGCTTCCTGCATCACTTCGTCGATATCCTCGGGCGAGAGGCGTGACCGGGCCAGCCAGGAGCGGACCCGCGCCTCATGCGGCACGATCTCTCGCGCAACCCAGGAAGCGATCGCCCGGCGCCGCGCCAGCGCTATGTCGGTCCCACTTGGCGTGACACCCTCCTTCTGCCGAGATTGAGTGCCCGGTCTGCGATGTATGAGACCCGGCCCGGACTTATCCTTCGCGCGGTGTTCGATTTTTTTGCAGGCCCGGCACGCATGGCGCCAGCCATCTGGCCCCCCCGCGCGTTGGCATCACACACCTTCCACGGAGAACCCCGATGAGCACAACGCTGAACGCCAGTTTCACCACCCGCCGCGATGCCGAGATGACGGTCGAGCGGCTCGTCCAGGAATACGCGATCGAGCGGACCGACATCTTCGTTTCGGCGCAAGGGGACGACAATACCGCAGGCGATCATCCCGCCGGGTCCGATACCCCCGCCGCCACGCCCGGCACGGATGGGCGCGACGACGCAGCGCTCAATGGCCGCATCGTCGTCTCGGTCGACGTGCGGGACGAGGCTGCCGCCGCCGACATCAGGACGGCGTTCGCAGAGTTCAGCGGCGCGTCCGGCGCGGCTGACTGAGGCGGTTCGTCGCATCGGGGCGCGCCTGGCCGAACCGGCTCAGGCCACGCGTACCGGGGTCAGGCGCGGGCTGAGCCAATGGACCACCGCCAGCGCGACCAGGTAGGTGCAGGCGCAAATCGCGAACAGCAGCTCGTAGCTGTGGGTGGCATCAAGGATATAGCCCACGAACAGCGCCATCCCCATGCCGCCGAACGCGCCCACGGTGCCGCCGATGCCCACCACCGATCCCACCGCTCCGCGCGGAAACACGTCCGACGGCAAGGTATAGAGGTTGGCGGAGAACGCCTGGTGCGCGGCGGTCGCCAGGCCGATGATGAGGACGGCGGTCCACACGCTGTCCACGCCTTGCACGAACCAGATGGGCAGCACGCACAGCGCACAAACCAGCATCGTCACCTTGCGGGCGAAGTTGGGCGTGCGCCCGGACTTGATCAGGCGCGAGGACATCCAGCCGCCAGCGATGCTGCCGAAATCCGAGATCAGATAGATCGCGGCGAGCGGGAGGCCGAAGGTCTTGAGATCGAGGTCGTAGCGCTGGAACAGATAGCCCGGCAGCCAGAACAGGAAGAACCACCAGATCGGATCGATCAGGAACTTGCCCAGCGCATAGGCCCAGGTCTCCTTGACCGTCAGCAGCCGCGCCCAGCCGATCTTTTCGACCGGGTCCGCCGGGTCCTGGCGAATCCAGGCGAGTTCCTCGGGGGTGACGCGGGCGTGTTCGCTGGGGTGGCGATAGACCGCCCACCACACCGCCAGCCAGATGATGCCGAACAGGCCGGTGACGAAGAACGCCATGCGCCAGTCGAACCACAGCACCAGCAGCGGCACCAGCAGCGGCGTGACGATCGCGCCGACGTTGGCGCCGGCATTGAACAAGCCGATGGCGAAGGCCCGCTCGCGCTGGGGGAACCAGTCGGTCACGGCGCGGATCCCGGCGGGGAAGTTGCCCGATTCGCCAACGCCCAAGCCAAACCGCGCCGCCGCGAACGAGACGACGCCGGTGGCGAAGCCGTGCGCCATGTGGCTGACCGTCCACACGATGATGGCGATGGTGTACCCCAGCCGCGCGCCCAGCACGTCGACGATCTTGCCGAACGAGAGATAGCCCATCGCGTACGCGAGCTGGAACCAGAACACCACGTTGGCGAAATCGGATTCGGACCAATGGAACTCGGCCGCCAGCGTCGGCTTGAGCACGCCGATCATCTGCCGGTCGATGTAGTTGATCGCGGTCGCCGCAAACAGCAGCGCGACGACCACCCAGCGATAGCGTCCGGCCTTTACCGGCTGGCTTGCGGGCATTCCCGCCGCGTGCGTGTCCATTGATCCTGCTCCCTTGGCGACCGGCTATCCTGCCGGCTCGCGTGATGTTTATGCGCGGACTGTTCCGAGCCGACTAGGCCCCAGAGTTCGATGCGGCGGACGACGCAGCGACGATACCGCAACTGACGGTGCCATGCCCGGCGAACGAGGCCAGCACGTGCTGACCCGGACGCACCGGATGGACGCCGGTAACAGCGCCGGTCGAAACCCAGGTGCCGTCGCGGCAATCGATCCCGCGCTGCGCCAAATGGGCGAGCAGGAACCGCACCGCACCCAAGGGGCCATCCAGCATCGTCGCCGTGGTCGCCTGCCCGGCGGTTTCGCCGTCGATGGCGAGGCGCACTTCGATCGCGTCGAAATCGACCGTCTCCCACCCCGCCAGGGCGGCGCCGATGACGAGGCCGTAATTGTTGCCATAGTCCGAAGCCGTCACCGGCGGACCATCGTCGTTGATGCCGGGATAGGGCGAGCTGGCGATTTCGATGCCGATGTGGACCGCGTCGAGGATCGCGCGGGTACCGGCGTCGTCGCTCGGCACCGCGCCGTTCCAGCCGGGTGCGACATGGAGCAGGAATTCGGCTTCGGCAGCGGCAAAGCCATCGGCGAACACCGGCATCTGCGGCCCCTGCCCTTCACCGGCGATCACCACGCTGCCGTCAAAGATCGGCCCGGCCAGCCGGTTGGAGCCCAGTTGCGCATCGAGCGGCGGGCCGATCTTGCCGACTTTCCAGCCCAGAACCTCACGCCCGTCGAAGCGAAGCGCGCAATCCTGAATGCGATAGGCCTCACCCAAGTCTGCGGGCGCCTGCCCCGGATAAGTCGAAAGCGCCCGTCCGTCGCGCCGCGCCGTCACGAAAGCCTCGGCGATTGCCTGTTGCGTGTCTTTCAAAACAATCCCCACACCCACGTTATCGGCCTTGGCAAATCCCGGAAACCGGTGTCATCACAAGGCCTGAACTTCGTCAATTCCATCGGAAGACATTGCTCTCCCGCAACTACCCTGCTCTGCCGATGCGCAAGCGCCGATATGTCCCGGCACGCACGATCCGCGCATTAAGCTTAGCTAGGTAACCGGTGTCATATTGCCTTTCGACTAACGCGAAGGCAAGTCGGAAAATCCAGCTTGGAACACAAGCGACCAGAAGGACGCCGTATGGCAAAAGCGCAGAACCCGACGATCAACGATGTAGCGCGGCTTTCCGGGGTATCGAAAAAGACCGTCAGCCGCGTCATCAACAACTCGCCGCTGCTCAACCAGGCAACGCGCGAGAAGGTCGAAGCGGTGATCGCGGACTTGGGCTACGTCCCCAATCTGCAGGCCCGCGCCCTGGCCCTGCGCCGCAATTTCCTGATCGGCCTGATCCATGACAACCCCAACGGGCAGATGGTGCTGGGCGTGCAGGAAGGTATCCTCGACACCATCCGCAACACCGAGTTCGCCCTCGTGGTGCGCCCGGTCGATCGCTATTCACCCACGCTGGTGGAGGACGTGCGCAAGTTCATCGAACAGCAGCGACTCTACGGCGTGATGTTCCTGCCGCCGCTGTCGGAGCGCGACGATCTGGCGCAAGTCGCGCGCGATCTGGGCTGCACCGTGGTTCGCATGGGATCCGCCAAGCTGGATGACGACGCACACCTGGTCGCCTCGAACGATCGCCAGGCGGTGAGCGAAGCGGTTGAGTGGCTGGCGCAGATCGGCCACCGGCGCATCGGCTTCATCGCGGGGCCGGAAGGGTTCCGCTCCGCCGCCGAACGTGAAGCCGGGTTCCTCGATGGCCTCGCCAAGGCCGGCCTCACCCCCGATCCCACGATCATGACGCGCGGTACGTATCGATTCGAATCGGGGCTGGCGGCGGGCGAGGCCCTGCTCTCGGCCAAGGCGCCGCCGACGGCGGTGTTCTCCAGCAACGACGTGATGGCCGCCGGGTTGATCCATGCCGCCAAAGGACGCGGGCTCGACGTCCCCGGTGACCTTTCGATCATCGGCTTCGACGATACCGCGATCGCCGCGCACATCTGGCCGCCGCTGACGACAGTGCGCTGGCCGATCCGCACAATGGCCAGCACGGCAGCCTCCAAACTGATCCGTCCCGGCTCGGCAGCGGCGGAACCCGCCTTCTTCCTGTCCGACCTGATCCGCCGTGCCTCGGCCATTCCCTACCCCGGAAAAGACGCGAGTAATGATCGTTGACACCGGTTACCTAATCCGGATACGAACGCTGTGACAGCCGAGGCGACCGCCCCAATCGGTCGAAACCCAGCGGGAGAGTATCCAGTGTTCTGCAAGACCTATCACGCCACCCATCCCGACATGATGGAGTGCGTTTCGAACGAAGAATTGCGCCAGCGCTATCTGGTCGGCGGCATGTTCGAAGCGGGCAAGGTCAACCTCAACTACTCGCACAACGAACGCTTCGTGATCGGCGGCGCGGTGCCGGGCGCCGAGCCGCTGGCGCTGCCGGTGCAGACCCAGCCCAAGAGCGCGGAAGGCCACCCGTTCCTGGAACGCCGCGAAGCGGGCATCGTCAACATCGGCGGCCCCGGCGCCATCACCGTCGATGGCCAGCGCTTCGAAATGAACACCAAGGAATGCCTCTACGTACCGATGGGCAGCACCGAGGTGATCTTCGAAGGCGAAGGCGCGCGGTTCTACATCGCCTCGGTTCCGGCGCATAAGGCATGCCCGATCAAGCACATCACGCTCGACCAGGCCAACCCGCTGGCACGCGGCGACCTTGCCAATTCAAACCAGCGCACGATCTACCAGTTGGTGATCCCTGGCGTGTGCGAGAGCGCGCAATTGCTGCTGGGCCTGACCGTGCTGGAAGAAGGATCGGTATGGAACACCATGCCGCCTCACCTCCACGACCGCCGCAGCGAGATCTACCTCTACTTCGACCTGCCCGAAGAAAACGATCGCATCTTCCACTACATGGGCGAGCCCGAAGCGATGCGCCACATCGTGATCGCCAACGAGGAAGCGGTAATCAGCCCGCCGTGGTCGGTCCACATGGGTTCGGGCACCAAGAAGTACGCGTTCATCTGGGCCATGGGCGGGGAAAACCTCGACTATACCGACATGAACGTCCTCGACATCTGCCAGCTTCAGTAGTTTCGATGTCGTTATCCTTCAGCCTGGAAGGCAAGGCCGCGCTGGTTACCGGTGCCAACACCGGGATCGGCCAGGCGATTGCCGTCGCGCTGGCGAAAGCCGGCGCCGACGTGGCGCTCGCCGGGCGTTCCGAACCTGCCGAAACGATCGCGCTGATCGAGGCGACCGGGCGCAGATGTGTGAACATCAAGGCGGACTTGTCCTCGATCGAGCCGGTGGGCCGCGTCGTGGACGAAGCCGTCGCTGGTCTCGGTAAGATCGACATTCTGGTCAACAACGCCGGCATCATCCGCAGGGACGATCTGCTCCAGTTTTCGGAAAGCGATTGGGACGCGGTGATGGACACCAATCTCAAGACGCTGTTCTTCCTCAGCCAAGCGGCAGCGCGCGGCATGGTGGAGCGCGGGGCCGGCAAGATCGTCAACATCGCCTCGCTGCTGACCTTCCAGGGCGGCATCCGGGTGCCCAGCTATGCCGCCGCCAAGTCCGGCGTCGGTGGCGTCACCAAGGCGATGGCAAACGAGCTTGCGGCACGAGGCGTGCAAGTGAACGCTATCGCACCGGGCTACATCGCCACCAACAACACCGCCGCGCTGCAAGGCGACGAGACGCGCAACCGCCAGATCCTGGAGCGTATCCCGACCGGTCGCTGGGGCCGCCCCGAAGACATTGCCGGGGCTGCCGTGTTCCTCGCCTCACCCGCTTCAGACTATGTGACCGGGCAAGTGCTGGCGGTCGATGGCGGCTGGCTGGCGCGCTGAGATGACGACCGGCCACGTCCTGTGTTTCGGCGAAGTGCTGCTGCGCTTTTCCACCCCCGGCCACCGGCTGACGGTGCAGTGCGATGCCCTGGACATGGCGGTGGGCGGGGCGGAAGCCAACGTTGCAGCGGGGCTGGCCTCGCTGGGGCACCGGGTCAGCATGATGACGCGCCTGCCGCACGGGCCGTTGGGTGACAAGGCACGCTCGGCGCTGGGTGCGGCGGGTGTGGACACCTCGCACGTCAGCCGCGCGGCGGGGCGCATGGGTTTGTATTTCCTCGAGAGCGGCGCGGGCTTGAGGCCCTCGTCGATCACATACGATCGCGCGGGCAGCGTGTTCGTCTCCTCCACGGACCATTTCGATTTCGCGTCCGCTCTCGAGGGAGCCCGGTTGTTACACATGACCGGGGTCACGCCGGCGCTCGGCCCTGGCGGCGTTGCACTGGGGCACAGCGCAATGGCCGCAGCCGAGACCGCCGGCGTGCCGATTTGCTTCGACATGAACTACCGCGCCATGCTGTGGGACGCTTGGGAGTGCGATCCGCGCACGATCCTGACCGAGCTGATGCAGCGCGCCACGATCATGATCGGCAACCACCGCGACATCTCGCTGCTGCTGGGCAAGCCGTTCTCCGGCGACGGATCGGAGCGCCGCCGCGAAGCGTCCGAGGCCGCCTTCGCCGCGTTCCCCAAGCTGCAGGTGATCGCCTCAACCGCGCGCCACATCGTCAACGCCGGGCACCATCGCATCGCCGCACGGGTCGACACGCGCGAGCGCGCGCACCAGACCAGCGAGATCGATGTGATGGGCATCGTCGATCGCGTCGGCACCGGCGATGCTTATGCGGCGGGCGTGCTGCACGAGTGGCTGTCGGGCGCGGACGTGGCGACGATGGCGCAATCGGGCCTGGCCTATACCGTGCTCAAACACACCCAACCGGGCGACATGACTCTGGTGGGACCGGGAGAACTTTATGCTTTTTCCGCCAGCGGAGGCGACATCCGGCGCTGAGGCCACGCGTCGCACAGTGCTGAAATCCACCGCTGCCTTGGCCGCGCTGGCCGCTGTTCCGGCGCAAGCGCGCCTTAACCGCACCTTATCGACACCTTATCGACATCTGGTCGAACACGACGTGCTGGCGTTCAAAGGTATCCGCTACGGGAGGGCCGCCCGCTTCGCCCGCGCGGTTCCCGAACCGTGGACCGGGGTGCCTATGGGGGCCACCGAGTTCGCGCCGATCGCGCCGCAGCGCTCCAGCACTTCGGCAACCCATTCAGAAGACTGCCTTTTCCTCAACGTCTGGACTCCAGACGCCAACCCCAAAGCCCGCCGCGCGGTGATGGTCTACTTCCACGGCGGCGCCTACACGACAGGTTCGGTCACCGATCCGCTGACCCACGGCGCCAAACTGGCCGCCCAAGGCGACGTCGTCGTCGTAACCGTCAACCACCGCCTCAATGCCCTGGGTTACGCCTGGCTCAAACCGTTCGGGGCGCGCTATGCCGATAGCGGCAACCTGGGGCAGCTCGATCTTATCCTTGCATTGCAATGGGTTAAAAACAACATCGCCGCGTTCGGTGGTGATCCCGCCAGGGTCATGGTGTTCGGCCAGTCCGGCGGCGGCGCCAAGATCGCAACCCTGATGGCGATGCCCGCAGCCCAGAGTTTATTCCACACCGCCGCCACAATGAGCGGCCAACAAGTCCAGGCCAGCGGCCCCGCCCACGCCTGGGCCCGGACGCAAGCGCTGTTGGCAAAACTCAAGCTGGCGCCCGGCCACATCGAGGCCTTGCGCACGATGCCGGTCGAGCGCTTGGTCGAGGGCCTCGACGCCATCGATCCGATCATGGGTGGCCCGGTTTATTTCGGCCCGGTGCTCGACATGACGAACCTGCCGCGCCACCCGTTCTGGCCGAACGCCGCGCCGCAATCGCTTGGTATCCCAATGATTCTGGGCAACACTCGCGACGAAACCCGCGCCTTCCTCGACCCGCGCGGCCCCAAGCTGCGTGGCCTGACGTGGGACAACTTGCCCGCGCGCATCCAACCCGAGATCAAGATCGACCTCGATCCGGCCTGGGTCGTCGAGCAATATCGCCGCCGCCAGCCCGGCTGGTCGCCCGAACAAATCTACTACGCCGCCACAACCGATGGCCGCTCCTGGCCGGGCCAGTTGATCGAGGCAGACGCCCGCGCGGCAGCAGGTGCCGAGGCCACCTGGGTCTACCAACTCGACCGCACCTCCCCCATCGATCCCTTGCGCGGCGCCGCGCACACCGACGACATCCCTTACGTCTTCGGCACAATCGACGCGCCGGGCAGCTATTCGGGCACTGGCGCAGCAGCGCGCAGCCTCAGCGCGGCGATGATGCAGGCTTTCACTGGCCTTGCGAAAACCGGACGGCCAGGGCTGCCCCAATGGTCGCCCTACCGCCTGCCCGATCGCGCAACGATGATGTTCGACGACACGATGCGCATCCAAAACGACCCGCGCCGCTGGCAGCGCGAGTTGTGGGCCACTGCGCCCTACGTCCAACCAGGCGTGTAAGTCACTTCCTTGGCGAATTGGGATAGGCGATGATCAGCGACAAGGGCGCTTCGCCCCGCTGCCAGATCCCCACTACCGCGCCGTCGTAGAGATAGGCCGTCATCCCCGGCTTCATCGTCGCACGCTGGCCGTCGGACACCACTTCGCCCTCGCCTGCCAGGACGTAATAAACCTCGTCGTGCGCGATCGGGTGTTCGCCGATCGCCGCGCCCTTGTGCAGGACGCGGCGGCGAAATTCCATCGAGCGCGGTGCGGGCACAGCATCGGAAATGCGATACGCAGTGCTCATCCCGATGCCCCCGTGCGGAGGCGCTTCCTCGCGCACGGTATCGCGCTCGTCGATCACCGCCATCGGCGGCGCGGCGGCCGCCAACAGCAGCGCGGCGATCACTTCGCCTCCCCTGCCCGCATCGCCTTGTCGCGGTCCGACAGCTTTTCCTGGGCGCCGGCCTTCTGACCCGGATAGACGCCGGACTTGGGCGTCATCGTCGTAAGGTTCCAGTCCTTCTCCACGAAAGGAGCCTCGCTAGGCACCGGATGCGGATAGCCGCCGACGACCTTTTCATCGTCGATGATCCCGCCCCGCCCTTCTGCCACGAAGAACAGCACGCGAATGTCATCGGGCGCACGGTCCCACGGGCGAGCTCCGACCGAGGCGAGCAGGCTGGTTTCCAATTCCGCCGCCGGCATGATCGCCAGGCCATCGGGCGCGGCCATCGGCGCGGTTTTCTCGATCACCTTGGCCTTGGTCACGCCGTAGCGACCGAACATCGGCGCCGGATTGCCCCAACGATCGACGTTGATGTTATCCTTGGCATACCACGCAAGGTCGCCATCACCCCCCAGGGTCAGGAACGGCAGACCGTCCGCCGTCGAGTTACCCGCACGCATGACGTTGCCGATCGCGGTGATTTCTCCAGTGACATAGTCGTGCCCCGCCCACTCCAGTTCCATCAGGTTGTAATGCACCGCGCGATGGCCCGGATCGTAGATCATGTTGTTGACCATCAGCACTTGCGCCCCGCCTTTCACCAGCGGTGAGCGTTCCATGTTGTGCGCCCACAAGTTGCGGTAGAACGTGATGGCGGTGGTGTTATCGTGCACCAGCGAGCCTTTCGAATGCTCGCCCTTGGGATGGCTGGCATCGGCAAGCCCCTCTGCAGCCAGGTTTTCGCGGAACAGGACGTCGTGGCTGGTGTGCTGGCGCCATTCGGCCACCGTCTTTCCGGTAAAGCGCGGGCCGGACGCAGACATATTCTCGTCGAGCGCCCACAAGAAGCTGCAATGCTCGACGATCACGTTGTGCGCGGCGACAGTGGAGAAAGCGTCCGCTTCCCAGCCCGAAAGCTTCGCCTGGCCATCCACGCCGGTCATCACCCGGATATGGCTGAGGATGACATCGTGGCCTTTCAGATCGATACCGCCGCGAATGATGGTGATGCCGGGCGAAGGCGCGGTCTGCCCGGCAACGGTGAGGAAGGGTTCGGAGATGTCGAGCACGGTGCGCCCGAGATCGATCACACCGCCCACCTCGAACACGACGATACGCTTGCCCTTGGCTTCGACCGCCGCCGTGAGCGAGCCTGGGCCGTCCTTCGCCAGAGTCGTGACTCGGATGATCCGACCGCCTTCACCCCCGCGCGTCGGTTCGGCAATACTGGCCCACGATGTTCCGGGAGCAAGAGCAAGCGTCAGGAATAAAAGCAAAATCTGGCTCGCTAGAGCTCTAATTTTCACGTTGTATCTCCCAATGGCAGAGGTTCTTGACAGAGCGACCTCGCTACGGCACACAGTAATGACACCGGTTACCATAGCTCGCAAGCATGATCTTTGGAACCGGAGACGATCCGCTAGGATTGCCGAATTGCTCCTCAACAGGGGGCGGGAGAAGGGTGTCAGATCAGAGCGCGTGTTGCCACGCTCCCTTTTGACACCGGTATCAATTGCCCGAAAGGGTTGTGAGGGGATGTGACCATGCGCCAGCATGCTACTGGAATTTCGCTAGTGAAAGCCGCGCTTTTCGCAGGCAGTGCTTTGACGCTGCCTTGTCTGTCGCCGGGCGTCGCCTTTGCGCAGGATGCACCGCCGCCTGAGACCTCAACCGCGACGCCGCCAGGTGCCGACGAGGCAACACCCGAGGCGACTGCTCAGGACATCATCGTCACAGGCTATCGCAAATCACTGGAAGCGGCCCTGAGCCTAAAGCGGCAGTCGATCTCAGCGGTGGACGCGGTGGTCGCCGAAGACATGGCCAAGTTCCCCGACCAGAACCTGGCCGAATCGCTACAGCGCATTCCCGGCATTTCGATCCAGAAGGACGGCGGCGAAGGCCGCGCGATCACGGTTCGGGGCCTGGGTGCCCAATTCACCCGTGTGCGCGTCAACGGACTGGAGACGATCGCCACCAGTTCGGATGGCGCTTCGGCCAACCGCGACCGCGCGTTCGATTTCAACGTCTTCGCCTCTGAACTGTTCAGCAGTCTCGTCGTCCACAAGACCGCCGAAGCCAGCCTCGACGAAGGGTCTCTGGGCGCAGTGGTCGATCTCAACACCGGCAGTCCGCTTTCGGGCAAGACCGGCCTGACCGCCGTGCTTAACGTGCAAGGTTCATACAACGATCTGTCCAAGAACGTCGGCCCGCGTATCGCGGGAATGCTGTCTTGGAAAAACGAGGCCGGCACGCTGGGCATTGCTCTGTCGGGTGCCTATTCGCACACCGATACTTTGGAGACCGGCAATAACACGGTGCGCTGGTCCCAGTCATACTTCAACTCGGTCAACGGCACCCCGTGCTTCTACTCGGTGCCCGGTGCCACTGGTGGAACCCCCGTCAGGTCCGGCGGCTCCTACCGTCCGTCGGAAGCATGCGACGCCGCTGCGACGTCGTTCCATCCGCGCATCCCGCGCTACGGCATCGTCGAACACGATCGCCGCCGCTTGGGGCTGACGGGTTCGATCCAGTTCGAGCCGACCGACCGTACGAAGATCTCTATCGATGGGCTGTACTCCTCGTTCAAGGAGGAACGTCGCGAGCAGTGGCTGGAAGTGCTCGCCCGCTCCAACGAACGCGGCATCGATGTCGTCAATCCCGTGTACGACAGCAATGGCAACATGGTCAGCGCCACGCTGAACAATGCCTACGTCCGCACCGAAAGTTACTTGCGCAAGTCCCAGACCGAGTTCTACCAAGTCGGGGCAACCTGGGACCAGGACGTAACCGACAAGTTTCGTTTCACGGCATTGGGCGGCATGTCTCAGTCGAATGCCAAGACCCCGGTCGAAACGACGATCGCTTATGACAGCCGCAACGCCAACGGCTTCAGCTACGACTATTCGAACATGAAGTCGCCGACGCTGACGTACGGTATCGACGTGACCAACCCAGCGAACTTCCAACTCGCCGAGGTTCGAGACCGCCCGTCCTATACGAAGAACCGCTTCAAGACCGGCCAGTTGCGCACCGAATGGGACGTAGTGGACGGTTTTCAGATCAAAGCTGGCGCGGTTTGGCGCCGGTACGATTTCCGCACCCAGTTGTGGCAGCGCGACACCGTGGCCTGCAGCACCAATGGCCGGCCGGACTTGATCCTTGGTACGACGACTTGCTCGTCCACCACGTACGGCTTGCCGGTAACATCGGCGATTTCGCAACTGGTCAACCTGGGTGACGCGGGACAACCCAACGGCACGACCAGTTCCTGGCTGGTGGCCGATATTCCCGCTGCGACAGACTACACCAACCTTTACGAGCGCACCGCGGTCGAGGACTTGGGGTCGAACCGCAAGGTCCGAGAAACAACCTCGGGCGGTTACCTCCAATTCGATGTGAAGGGCGAACTACTAGGCCTGGAATATGCCGGTAACGCCGGCATCCGCTACGCGCATACCAATCAGAGATCGACGGGCTATACGGCTGGGATCGCCGGCACCGTGCAACGCAGCTACGATGACTGGCTGCCCTCGATGAATTTGGCGCTCTACCCGGCTCACGACGTGATTTTGCGCGGTGCGATCGCGAAGGTCATTACCCGGCCTTCGCTCGGCAATCTCAATCCGGGCGGTTCGGTTGATGGGTTCAATTACCGCGTGACGTACGGCAACCCGTTCCTCGATCCTTATCGCGCGACCAACTTCGACCTTTCGGTCGAGTGGTACTTCGCCCCCCAGGCGCTGTTCTCGGTGGCTGCGTTCGTCAAGAAGATCGAGAGCTTCCCGGTTTCGGGCACTTATGTCGCCACGTTGCCGCAGCTTGGCTTGGATCGCTCGGTACTCTCGCCCAGTTCGCCAGCGTACATCAACTATGACCCGAACCAGGAATACGTCGTCTCCTCGCAAGTCAATGGCTCGGGTGCCAGCCTGAAAGGTATCGAAGTGGCGTTGCAGTTGCCCTTCACCTTCTTGCCGGGGGTGTTCAGCCACATGGGCTTCCAGGGTAACGTGACGCTCATCAAGAGCAATGCGGACTACACCATCACCGGCCCGGCCGTTTCCGCCTGCACCCGCAATGCGACGACGGGCGCCTGCGCCCTCACCGGCGTGTCGCAAGTCTACAACTCGACTCTTCTGGGCGTTTCCAAGCGCGCCTGGAACGCCACGGTCTACTACGACGACGGGAAATTCAGCATTCGTGGATCGGTCAGCTACCGTGGTCCTTTCGTCGATGCGACCAGCGGCACCAACAATATCTTCGAAGGCTACGGCGCTTACACCAGCGTCGATGCCGCGGTTCGCTACAAAGTCACCGAATGGCTTGAGTTGTCGGTCGATGGCAACAACCTGACCGATGCCTACCGCTATCGGTTCACCGACACCTACGCCAACCGCAATTACGAGAACAACCACTACGGCCGCACCATCCAGTTCGGCGCGCGCGCCAAGTTCTGATATCCTCCCTGATGGCGTGATCCGTCGGATTATGTGATGGATCACGCCACTTTTTTGCTTCGACCAGCGAGAGATCAGCGATGGATTTAACCCGAAGGGCGCTTATTGCCGGCTCTTTGGCAACCGGCGCAGCTTTTCGCGCCCATGCCCAGACGCCGCCGCCGACCGCGTCCAAGGCGCTGCCGCCCGGCTTGCCGCAGCCCAGCGAAACCATCGATCTTTGGCCCAAAGGCCCGCCCGCCAAACTGGCCGCTCCGCTTGTGGAGACCGTGGACGAGCGTTCCACCGACACCCTTGTGACCGACCGGTCGGTAAAAGGCATCTCCCGCCCCCGCATGGTGGTATTTCGTCCGGATCGCCCCAACGGCGCTGCCGTGATGATTACGCCGGGCGGCGGCTACCGATGGATCGTGGTGGATAAGGAAGGCTACGAGATCGGTCGCTGGCTGGCCGCGCGCGGCTTCACGGCTTTCGTCTTGTTCTATCGCCTGCCTGGCGAGGGGTGGTCGAGCGGCCCCGACACTCCCTTGGTCGATGCCCAGCGCGCCATGCGCCTGATCCGCCATCGCGCGAAGGACTTCGCCATCGATCCCGAGCGGGTCGCGGCCATGGGCTTTTCTGCAGGGGGGCACTTGTGCGCCGATCTGGCGGCGCGTTTCGCAGCGCAACTCTACGATCCGGTCGACGCGGCGGACAAGCTATCTGCGCGCCCGTTCCTAGCGGCACCGCTCTATCCGGTGGTGAGCATGGACCCTGCCATCGCCCATACGGGATCGCGCCATTACTTGCTGGGCGCCTCTCCTACCCCGGCGCTGGAGGCCGCCCATTCGCCCGACCGCAACGTGCCTGGCGACGCACCGCCCCACTTCCTGCTCCACGCCGAAGACGACGATGTAGTGCCGGTAGAGAACACCATCCTGCTGCGCGCGGCGCTGAAGGCGCGCAAGATTCCCGTCGAGACCCACTTGTTCGCCCATGGCGGCCATGGCTTCGGGCTGCGCCGTACGATCGGCAAGCCGGTGGAGGCCTGGCCCGAGCTTTGGCGCGCCTGGGTTCGAACAGTGGGCTTTGCCTGATCAGGCTTTGCCTGGTTACAGGGCGCGAAACCGGAAGTCCCGGAACCGCGCCTCTCCTTGGCCGGCTGCGTAAAGCCCTGGTCGCAGCATCAGGAACCCGCCCCGGACATTGTGGTGATACCCGGAAACTTCCATTCCTCGGTCGAACCGCTTCCACGTCTGCCCGCCATCACCACTGGTGTGGTAAGAGACGATATGGCGGTCGTTACGCACGCGGATCAGCATGCGGCGACCATGTGGGTTGGCGGGTCGGCCGCGCTCGGCCCCGTATTGGTGGGTGACAAAGCGCGCTGCATCGAAGCCGAGACCGCAGTACAATTGCTGATCGTAGAACAACAATAGGCCCGCAGTCGCGCCGGCATCGATCTCTATGTCGCACTGAAATTGGTAACCTTGGTCCCCGGCGATTAGCAGAAGCGGCGAGGAATTGGCCGGCGCGGTGCCGCTGGCTGCAAGGTGCAGGCAGTTGTCTCGAACTTGCGCACGGCGTGCCTCGTCCTTCGCCGGCTTGAAGAAATTCCAGCGCCGTCCCAACTCCAGCGTCGTAAAATCATCGGACAGCACCAGCCCATGCGGGCCAGACTTGGTCCCGCCCACGGGCGCACGGATCGGGCCAGACAAGTCGCCGCCCTCCATGCGAAACCAGCCATCCTGGGTCCAGGTCACCGGATCGAGCAGCGTCTGGCGGCCCAGCGTCCAGAAGTCTCGCTCGTAACCATGATAGACCGACCACCAGTCCCCGTCCGGTCCTTCGAACAAGGTCGCATGGCCGCGTGACCACCACTGCTGCGAGCGATCGGTGGTGCGCACGATCGGGTTATGCGGGCAATTCTCCCAAGGTCCGTGGATCGATTTCGAGCGCGCGGCGATCACCATGTGTCCGGTGGGTGGTCCCGCAGTGCCGCCCACGGCAGTCACCAGATAGAAGTAGGACGCGTGCCGCACGATCTTGGGGCCTTCGGGGGAGAACCCCTCGACGTCCCATTCGTCAGGATAGCGCCAGGGATCGTGGATGTGCTCCACGACCCCGATGGTGGATAAGCCATCCTCGCTCAGCGCGATGCGGTCACCGCCTGAAAGGAACAGCCAGCGCGATCCGTCTTCGCCCACCGCATGGCCTGGATCGATGTGGTCCGGCAAGCCCAGGTCGATCGGATCGCTCCATGGTCCTTCGATACGATCGGCCCAGATCACGTACGTGGCGTTGGGGCTGGCTTTCGCGGCGAAGTAGATGAAATACCGTGTGCCGTGCTTGCAAATATCGGGCGCCCAAACCGACCCGACGTTCTTCGTCAGCGCGGGAGAGATCGGTTGCCAGTTCAGCAGATCGCGCGAGCGCCAGATGATGAGGCCGGGGTAGGAATCAAAGGTCGAAAAGGTCATGTAATAGTCTTTCCCGTCCTTCATGATCGAAGGATCGGGATGGTCACCCGCCATGATTGGGTTCAGGAACGTGCCGTCACCCAGATCAGCGATCCGCTGGCTATCGAAGCCCCGGCGGTATGGCCGGCCATTGCCGGATACCGCCCCGCAGGCGCGACCAAGATCGCCCGAAACTCCCGCCCCCGCCCCGCCTGGCCTTGAGGCAAGCGCTGCTGTCCCCAGCGCAACGCCAAGAGCCCTTCGCCGATCCATCTCCACTCCGCTCTCCCGGACATCATTTATTGGACCGAACGCTATTGCGGTGGTAACCGGTGTCAATTAAAATCGGCTGCGCGAATGCTGGCCCGGCGCAGGCAACGAAGTATCGAAACACCATGGCAGAAACTCTCGTCCCCCTTGCCGCTCGAACCGCAGACGCTTTCCAGATCGCCGAAGAGGACGACGTCGCCGTCGCTCTTCGATCGCTCGATGCAGGGCACGTCGTGACGCTCGGTGATCGCCGGGTGCAACTTTTGGGAGCAGTGCCGGCAGGTCACAAATTTGCGATCGCCAGCATCGCGTGCGGGCAACCGGTGCACCGCTACCGCGCCCCGATCGGCAACGCGACGCAAGACATCGCACCGGGCGAGCATGTCCACTCGCATAACTTGCGAACCGCCCTTTCCGGTGAGCAGGCTTATCGCTTCGCTGGCGCCCGCCCGGTCATCGCGCCGACGGCGAATTCGCCTGCCCGCGTCTTTCAGGGGTATGTGAGGCCGAACGGCAGCGTCGGCACCCGCAACGAGCTATGGATATTGCCCACCGTCGGCTGCGTCGGTCGGCTGGGCGAGCGGCTTGCGGTGCGCGGCCAGGCGATGCTCAGCGCGATGACGGCGAACGGCGCGGTCGATGGCGTCCACGCCTTCAATCACCCATTCGGCTGTTCTCAACTGGGAGCGGACCTGGACGGGACGGCGGCGATCCTGGCATCGCTCGCGCTCAATCCCAACGCGGGTGGGGTATTGCTGCTGGGGCTGGGTTGCGAATCCAACCAGCTCGACGCCCTGCTCGAACGCATCCCCAGGCAGCACCGAGATCGCCTGAAAATCTTGCGCGCGCAGTCCGAAGGCGACGAGTTCGCTGCCGGGGAAGCGCTGATTGCCGACCTTCTGACCGCCATGGCGATGGACAAGCGCGAACGGGTGCCGCTGTCCAAACTGCGCCTCGGCGTCAAATGCGGCGGGTCAGACGCGATGAGCGGCCTCACCGCCAACCCGCTGATTGGCCGGATGGCGGACGCGGTGACGCAGGCGGGCGGCGTGGCGATCCTGACCGAAATTCCCGAATTGTTCGGCGCCGAAGGCTTGCTGCTGGAGCGCGCGCAAAGCGCCGAGGTATTCGAAAAGCTGGCCGCGCTGGTGAATGGCTTCAAGCGCTACTTCCTGGATCACGGCGAGCCTGTTTCGGAAAACCCCAGCCCCGGCAATATCGCCGGTGGCATCACCACGCTGGAAGAAAAGTCGCTCGGTGCCGTGCAGAAAGGTGGGTTGGCTCCCGTGTGCGACGTGATCCGCTATGGCGAACACTTGTCGCGCGCGGGACTGACGGTTTTGGAAGCGCCGGGCAATGATGCCGTATCGACCACCGCGCTGGCGGCGGCAGGGGCCACCCTCACCTTGTTCTCAACCGGACGCGGCACCCCGCTCGGAAGCCCGGTGCCGACGATGAAGATCGCCTCGAACCACGATTTGGCACAACGCAAACCGGGCTGGATAGACTTCGACGCGGCGCTGGCGCTCGACATCGGCATAGCGCTCGCTGCCGATGTCCTTCTGGACCGCATCATTGCGATCGCCAGCGGCGAACTGACCTGCAACGAGCGCAACGACGAACGGTCGATCGGCATCTGGAAACGCGGCGTGACCCTGTAAGGCAGCACGCGAGCCGGTAGAACCGCGATCTCGCCAGTTTCCTTTTGAGCGATGCGACCGGTGCTTCAGCCGACCGTCACCATGTCCGGCCAACGGTGCGCCCAGGGTTGTGCCGCCTCGAACGCCGCCGCAGCCTGCAAGACCGTCGCATCGTCAAGGTGCCGCCCGACGATCTGCAGCCCGACCGGAAGTCCCTCTACGGTCCAGCCGGCAGGAACGTTCGCGGCGGGCTGGCCGGTCCAGTTGAATGGATAGGTGAACGGGCTGCTATTGGCCTCGTGCGCTGGCAGGCCCTCGATCGTTTCGGGGCCGAACTTCCCCAGCGCAAAGGCCGGGGTCGAGACCGTGGGCGTCAACAACAGATCGAATTCCTGCATGAAGCCCGAAATCGCATTTTGAACACG
This sequence comes from Novosphingobium sp. Rr 2-17, assembly GCF_000272475.1. Lineage (GTDB taxonomy): Bacteria > Pseudomonadota > Alphaproteobacteria > Sphingomonadales > Sphingomonadaceae > Novosphingobium. The sequence goes on along the minus strand of NZ_AKFJ01000085.1, from coordinate 276,191 downwards.
CTGGCGCTGGACCCAGGCGTTGGTAAAATCCTCCGCGCTCCAGGGATGCGCAAGCATTTGCGTCAGGCCAGGCAGCGCGATCCTGCCGGCATCGGCCAGTGCGCGCATCCCGACAAGGTCGGAATCGCGCATTATCAGTGCAAGAAACAAGTCCCACATGTCGGCAAGCGGCGGACTGGCCTCAACCAGTTCGCACCCCAGATCTTGGGCAAAGACTTGCGCTGCCTGCGCGGTAATGTCGCGCACTTGGGTATCGACTTTAGAGAAGCCGAAGTCCGGGGTGAAAGCAATGCGCAGCTTGCGCAGGGGCGTGGCGGGCGCTGCGGTCCAATCGACATCGCCCGCCGGCAGCGAATGCCTGTCCCGCATGTCCGGGCCGGCGATCACCGACATAAGCAGCGCTGCGTCGGCCACGGTGCGCGCCATCGGGCCCAGGTGCTCCCAGCTTTCCCAACTGCTGATGCCGGGGTAACGCGGATCGCGGCAGCCAGGGTATAGCGGGATGCGCCCGAAAGACGGCTTCATCCCGAACAATGCGCAAAAACTGCTGGGGCCACGCACCGATCCCGCACCGTCGCTGCCGATCGAAAGTGCGCCCATGCCGCTGGCCACCGCAGCCGCGCTGCCCGCACTCGACCCTCCCGGTGTCATTCGCCGGTCCCACGGGTTGGTGGTGGTGGGGAACAGCTCGTTCTCTCCCATTCCGGCATAGCCTAACTCGGGAACGTTGGTCTTGCCCAGAATCACGCCACCGGCTGCGCGCACGCGGGCGACGCAGATATCGTCTTCTTCGGGCGTGAAGCCCGCGTATGCGGCGGACCCGCACTGGGTTGGATAGTCCTTGGTGCAGATCAGATCCTTGATCGAGACGGGTACGCCGTGGAGCGGGCCGAGCGGATCGCCGCGCATCACCTGGACTTCCGCCGCCCCTGCGGCCAGCCGCACCCGCTCAGGATCGAAGGCGCAAAAGGCGTGGAGCATCGGCTCCTGCCGCTCGATCCGGGCAATCGTCGCGTCCGCTAGTTCGCGGGGCGAGATTTGCCGCTCGCGCACAAGGCGTGCTTGCTCGACGGCGCTCATCAGCGTCGGGTCGGTCATCGCGGAATGGCCGCTTCGAGGAAGCTGTCGATTTCAGCGCGATGCGGGATCGACGGGGCCGCACCATGGGCCTGTACGAAGAGCGCGGCGGCGGCATTGGCAAAGCGAAGCGCGTCCTCGGGGCCAATCCCCAGATCGACGCAGGCGGCGACAACACCGCAGAAGCAGTCCCCTGCCCCGCTCGTATCGGTGACGGCGTCTACCGTGAACGCTGGGACAAAAATCGCCCGGTCCTCCCATATTGCAGATGACCCGGTGGGGCCAAGCGTGACCACGACTGCCTGATTGGGTTTGGTCAGCAGCCGCCGCGCGACATAAAGGTCTTCAACGGTCTCAGGCTCGCGGTCGAGACCGAGGAAGGACGCGAACTGGCTCTGATTGAAGATCAGCATATCTGCGAGGTCGAACAGTTCCGCGCCTTGGGCCACTGCCGGAGCAGCACGGATGATCTTACGCACCGATGCCGCCTCCTTGCTACGAAAAAGCGTGGCAATCGCGGCGATGTCCGTTTCCATCTGGCACAGCAGCACTCGGGTGTCCGGGCCGACGGCTTCCAGACCGTGCGCTGCAAGTGCCAGCCGATCGGCACCCGCCATCGCGGTGACGGCACCGAAGCGCGCCGAGGCTATGGCCTGATTGGGCCCCCTGCCACCCACCACTTCGGTCCTGTTATCGACCAGGAGCGTCTGACCCCCGTGCGCGCGCTCGGGCAGGCGCGGCGCAATGTCGAGACTGAGCGAGCCGAACACGCAGACACTCATCGGCAGTCGCCCGATTCCGGCTTTGGCGAGAGCATCAGTATGGCCTGTCGCCCTTGATCCACATGCGCAGCGCCTCGCGAATGTACCGGGTGTCGTCGAACAGAGTACCTGTGTGCAAAGTGCAGCGGTTGTCCCATACCAGCACATCGCCCACCTGCCACTTATGCCGATAGACGAAGCGATCCTGGGTGACCCAGTCAATCAGCTCATCGATCAGCACCGCGCTTTCCGCCTCTGACCAGCCGACGAAACCCGGCGTGCAGCTAGAAACCCACAGCGCCTTGCGTCCATCGGCAGGATGGGTCCGAACCAGCGGATGGGCGACGTCGGGATTGGCGCGGAGAACCTCGGGCGGCACTTCCTTGCGCCCTTCGCTGCGCGTGGCGGCGAGATATTCGAAACTGTGGATCTGCTTGAGGCGGGACAGTTCCTCCTGACGTTCCGCGGGCAAGGCCGCGAAAGCGGCGCACTGGTCGGCCAGCAGCGTATCACTGCCCTCGGGCGGAACCTCTATCGCGTGGAGCATCGTGCACATCACGGGCTGCGCGGTATAGTTGAGATCGGTATGCCAACCGATACCATCGTTGTGTGCGCCCACCGGCTTGCCGTTTTCCTTGCGGTTCGAAAGGACGTAGACCTCCGGGTGGCCGGGGAGTGTGAAATCCTGCAGGGTATGGCCTTCGGGATCGCCGAAGGCCTTGCCGAAGCGGACGAACTGCTCCGGCTTCAGGTGCTGCCCACGCAGGACCACCGCGCCTGTGCGGTGGAACTCCGCAACCACGCTCGCCAGGCCGGCGTCATCCGCACTGGCAAGGTCCACACCCCGGATTTCGCTGCCAAATCCCGGCTTGAGCGGTGAGACGTCGAGTGTGGTTGTCATGCGGCGTCATCCGGACCGGTCTTGCCCAGCAGCGACCAGTCATATTTGAGGTTAAGGTGCGAACCGTCGCACAGTGGCTTGGTCTTGGAATAGCGGCAGCCGCAAACGGCCTGCAAGCCGCCCTCTTCCACGCTGAACGATACCGGTTCGACCTTGCCGCTCTGGTGAGAGCCGTCGCAGAACGGCTGCGTCGCGGACTTGCCGCACTTGCACCAGTAATAGGTCTCACCCGGTTTCAGATTGACGAAGTAGGGCTGCTTGCGCGTACCGTCCGGCCAGCGCTTCTTGACCCAGCCCTGGGCAATCGGCGTGGACATGTTGAGCTTTAGCTCGATCTTGCTGAAGCGCCACTTGCCGTCAACTTTGCGGAAACGGGCGTCATAAGTGCCGCCGATCCAGTGTGCGGTCGCCTCGCCGGTGTGCTCGTCAGGCAGGGTCGCTGCCTCCCACAGATACCAAAAGCCGGTCGCCTCCTCGCCCGAGGGATCGAGCGTGATCTGCACCGAGATCATGTTGTGCAGCGACCACCAGATCTTCTCGCCCGCAACGGCTTTCAGTCCGAGCGCACAGCCGTCGCCCCCGGTGAAGGTGCCGAAACCCTTGCAGTGCCATGTCGCATCGTCCGTGAACAAGGGACGCAGGAGCACGGGATCGTTGCCGACGTCGCAGGCGCGGGCATATGTGGTCACCAGGTCGGCGATTTCGTCCTTCGCGCTCAGCAAAGCCACTTGCGCGCGCAGCGCGGCCAGCTCGGCGAGCACGTCGGGGGTGGCGGTCGGCTCGGTTGTCACGCCGGCCTGCGTCACGCCGGCCTGCGTCACGCCGGCCTCCATCACTCTGCCGCCTCGGCCGGAACCCCAAGGCTGTCGGCATAGGATTTATAGCGCTTGATCAACCAGTTGTTGATCTGGGCAAGGGTTTTCTCGTTGGGCGACCAGCGCGTGCGCGGAGCCACGCGCGACCCCATGCCTTTGTGGGTGCGGATATTAGCCGCCGTGTCCTGGTCGTTGAATATCTGAATGCCCGCGATGGTGCCGTTGAGCAACTGGCCGGCAGTCGGCAGCGAAAGGTTGTCCCAGCTCGTCAGCACGCCCACGCGCAACGTGATGTCCCCCGCCGACTGAGGCAGGATCACATAATAGAACACCACGTCGGCCTGTGCGCCAAAGAACAGGTTCGGCATGACGCCGGCAAAAACGACGCGGCTGCGCTCCTCGTCAGTAAGGTCGGGCAACGCCGGAAACAGCGCTTTTTCCGCGATGTTGAAACCGCCGTCGATATGGGTAAAGCCAACTTCGCGGTAAATCGCGCCATCATCGCTTTCGTCCCACTCGGCGAACTTCACGTTGCTCGACGGCGCAAAATCGTGAATCCCGGTGTGCAAGTAGTGGGTGTGATAAGGCTCCAGCGCGTTTTCCTGCATGAGCTTCCAGTTCCACTTATTCCCCGGCCATTCGACCGGGGTAATCGAAGCCAGACCGCCCATATTATGGTTGCGGACCAGTTCGCTCAGCGCCTTGAGGCGCCCGTCTAGAGGCTCGGCCTCGCCATCGAAGTTGACGAACACGAACCCGTTCCAGATCGCGGAGCGAAAGGTGGGCAGGCAGGCAGTGCGTTTCAGTTCCTCGAAGGGAAGCGTGCCTTCCATTTCGGGGGCGGCGGTCAAGTTCCCCTCAAGGTCATAGGACCAGCCGTGGAACGGGCAGGTAAAGTCCTTGGCATTGCCCTGCGCATCGCCCAGCAGGTGACCGCGATGGCGACATACCGAAGACAGGACGCGGACTTCGCCGTCCTTCCCGCGCACGATCATGAGGGGTTCGCCGAAAACTTCGAGCGTGAAGTAGTCGCCCGGATCGGGAATCGCACCGACATGGCCTAGTGCGATCCATTCACGATCGAACACGGCGCGCTTCTCGAATTCGAACCAGGCTTCGGACGTATAGCATTCGGCCGGCAGGCTCAGCGATTCGGAGACGTCACCCTGGCTGGCATCGAGGCTTTCCAGCAAGCCAGCAACCTCGGCATTGAAGGGCATGTCACGCAGGGTTGCGCGGCTGAACTGTGCCATCGGGATACTGCCTTCCGCTCTATTTGTATAAAGTACCATGCATATTGCATTGCTATCTACACAACCATATGACGCGTGCAAATGCCAAATGATCAATGGAAAATGTCGATGGTATTCTTATGCAAGGTTTCGGATGTGCCACCGGGCCGCGCCAAGCGCATCGCCCGCGGACGCAAGCCAGCCGTCGCTGTGTTCGAGGTAGAAGGCCGCTTCCACGCCACCGCCGATCAATGCACGCACGGCACAGCATTGCTTTCACGCGGGCAAATCGTGGAGGGCCGGATCATCTGCCCGCTCCACGCCGGCAGCTTCGACCTCGTGACCGGGGCCCCGATGGACCTGCCGTGCGACACGCCGCTCGCCGTCTATCCCGTCGATGTGCGCGAGGACGGCATCTACGCCGAGATACCCGATTGACCATGACCGGTGCCGTCACTCCGCCAGGTCTTCCACGAACGCCGGCAGAACCAGGAAAACCGCGAAGGCAAAGGCTACCAGCGCCGCAACGAGATAAAGGCCCAGCGCGTAGCTCCCCGTATACTCGAACAAGCCGTTAAGCAGCAGCGGTGACAGACCGTTGCCGATCAGGGCGCCAGCATAGGCCACTCCCGAAATCGCGCCCATCTCACGCAGGCCGAAATAGCGGGTCAGCAGATACGGCAGCACGCTAAATTCGGCGCCGAGGCCCATTCCGGTAAGCATGGCTCCCGCAATCGCCATGGCCGGCGTATGCGCGTGGGCAAGCAGCAGTAACCCGGCGATGGCGGCTATATAAAAGGCGGCCACGCGCCGCGGCCGGCTGGCGCGGTCGAGCAAGTGCCCGACGAGGGGTTCGTTGATTACACAGACCATTGCGAACAGGGAAACCGCCAAAGTCGCAGCACCCGTCGCGATGCCCTGCGTCTCCAGGATCGTGACCGTGTTCGCGAAGACGCCGGTCAGCGCGCCGCCCCCCAGCGCAACGGCGATGAAGATTACCCAGTACAGCGGACTGCGCATGACCTCAGCAAAGCTGCGCCCCGCAATCCGTGCGCTTGCGGGATCATCCGCTGCCGCCTCCTGCTCCGGCGCGCGCAGGGTGGCATAAAACAGCGGAAGGCCGACCACGAGAATAGTCAGGCCGATCGCGGCGAAACTGTATCGCCAGCCCAGCGTGGCAGCCATTAGCGCCGCAAGGCCCGGCATCACCATCCCGCCCAGCCCGTTGCCGACACCCCCGACCAGGCCAAGCCAGAAGCCAAGGCGCTGGTCGAACCATTGCGCAAGCAACTTGGCCAAAACCATCGTGCTGGCAAGCACTCCGGCGAACCCGGTGAAGGCGAACAGCGCGTAGAATGCGATCGGCGAGGCCGGCGATACCGACACGAGCAGCAGTGCCAGCGACAGCGTGAGGAACCCCGTCAGAAGCGTCCGTCGCGTCCCGAAACGATCAGCGATCCGCCCCGCCACGGGGTAAGCGACCGCCTGCGACAGCGACAGCGCGGTAAATGCGCCGGCAACGGTCGTCCGGCTCCAGCCCAGGTCTTCCGCAATCGGGACCAGCATGACCCCCAGCGGAATGGCCACCATCGAGGTGACGCCGAGGAAATTGCCGAGGGTAGCCCCGAACAGCAGGCCTGCGCGGGTACTAGGCTGCGCTAGAAGCGGGTCTTGATCAGTTCGTGATCCCCGGGCTCGAATTGGCGGCTGCGGCAAACTTGACATGGCGTGCCCTCATTTTCCGCCAGGATCACCTCACGGTCGCATGCACATGTGCAGAATGCGGCGCTTTTCCGACAGATATTGACGGCCAGCGTAACCAAAAATCGCCATGCATCAATACATATAATTAGCACTGCGATTTGCATTGCAAATCGCAATTCTGGCGATACGATTTGAGCGTTGTAGCGCTGAGTCGCGCAAGATGGCCGCGCCAAACCTCATCCAACCCGCACAGGGCAGCCGAAGAGTGCGGAAACAACAAAGAACGGCCCGACATCGGGTCAAAGGGAGCGGATCTTAACCAGGAATGGGGGGCGACTTCATGCTGCGTGGCGAAGTCAGCTATCGCGGCGCCTACAACCACCGCGTCATCGGCGACACCACGAACGACCGGGTGCCACGCTACACATTGCTCAACGCCTACGCTTGGTACAACCCGATCTCGGCGCTTAGCCTGCAGACTGCAGTTTGCCCGAAGCGTCCCCGCCTTTGGCAGATGCTTTCGCCGTGGATTTGCGGCGCTTGGCGGTCGGCGCGACTACGGGGCGGTCTGTGTCCTGCCGCTCCCCCTGCAGCACGCGCATGACCGAAATCGAGCGGGCGCCCTGTTCGTAAAGGCCGCAGATCCGCCAGATCGTCTTGATCGCCGCGCCCAATTCGCCCTCTTCGCCCAGCATCGAGCCCATCGCGCTGAGCAGATATTCCTTGCGGACCTGGGCATAGCGATCGGTCACTTCCATGCCGCGCTGGGTGACCTGGTATGTCGTCTGACGCAGCGGACTGTCCCCCTTCTCGATCAGACCCGCCTTCTCGAGCTTGCGGAGCGCGTAGAGGATGTTCGAGGAATCGTCGCGATTGAGATAGCGACCGATATCGGCGGCGCTCTTGGGCTCCTTGTTCATCCGGATCAGTTGCAGCACCGAGACATCGGCTTGGGGCAAAGCCTCACCACTGACATATTCGTGAACTGCCGAGGACCAGCGCGAGAACGCCTCAGAAATGTGATGAAGTGCGAATTCGAACTCGTGGAACTCGATCCCCATGCCATCGGGCGAGAGGTGCGAGCTTTCGTGAAGGTGGCTGTTAGGCCTCTCCTCGCCGGTCGATTGCGTCATATCACCTGCCTGCATTTTGCCGTGAAAACTCAAAGATAATTTGACTTGCCTCTAGGTAGGAGCATCCAAAAGATCAATGTTTTCGGCAGGTTTCTTGAGTCGGAGCCCGGAAATGAGCGCCATCGGCCCCGCCCGGTCCTGATGTGCCTAATCCACGCCGCAAACGAGCCCATCTTGTCGAACGCCTGTTGAAGCGCTTTGCCGCCGGCCTCCACCCGGACGTTTCCTCCGGCTCCTTCGGCAAGTTTGCTTTTCGACCGATTTTCACTATATGCGCGCCAAACGCCCCGGCCCTCGTGCAGCCGCCCGCCGGCTTCCTTGTGCCGGGGCTTGTTCTTTTATCGTTGCAAGGACGAAGCCCATGTCGCGTCGCCGCCAGATTTATGAAGGCAAGGCCAAGATCCTCTACGAGGGGCCGGAGCCTGGCACGCTGATCCAGTACTTCAAGGACGACGCCACTGCCTTCAATGCCCAGAAAAAGGGCACGATTCAGGGCAAGGGCGTCATCAACAACCGCATCAGCGAGTACGTCTTCACGCGCCTGAACCACATCGGCGTGCCCAACCACTTCATCCGCCGCCTGAACATGCGCGAGCAGTTGGTCCGCCAGGTCGAGATCATTCCGATCGAGGTCGTGGTGCGCAACGTGGCGGCCGGCTCCATCTCCACCCGCCTGGGCATTCCCGAAGGCGAGCCGCTGCCGCACACCTTGATCGAATACTACTACAAGGACGATGCGCTGGGCGATCCGCTGATCGCCGAAGAGCATATCGCCTGCTTCGGTTGGGCCACCAACGAGGAGATGCAGGACATCTCGTCGATGGCGATCCGGGTGAACGATTTCATGTGCGGCATGTTCGCGGCGATCAACATCCGCCTCGTCGATTTCAAGCTGGAATTCGGCCGCATCTGGGACGGCGAATACAGCCGCGTCATCCTGGCGGACGAGATCAGCCCCGATGGCGCGCGCCTGTGGGACATGGTCACCGGCGAAAAGCTCGACAAGGACCGCTTCCGCCGCGATCTGGGCGGCGAGGAAGAAGCCTATCAGGAAGTCGCGCGGCGCCTGGGACTGCTGCAGGACGATACAGGCCCGAGCGAGGTTCTGGACTTGTCGAAGCATCGCAAGCTGCGCGGCAAGTAAGCGCGCCTCGAAGCGTTAAGATTTTGCGTTAAAATTCTGCAAGGGCGGCGTTCGCAAGAGCGCCGCCCTGTTGCTTTTGATCGCACACCGCTTGCCTTCCCGCGCCTGCCGGGGCACTCCTTCTCGCGATGAGAGGATACCTGATTGCGCTCCTGCTGGTGCTGGCACCGTTTCCGCTGGCAGCCAAGGATCACCCCCGCGCCGACGACACCAGCTGGATTTTCGAGCATAGCGACGTGCCCGTCGATGCCGATTTCCGCTTCGGTCGCCTGGCCAACGGCTTGCGCTATATCATTCGCCATAACGAGACGCCCAAGGGCACCGGGGTGGTGCGCCTCTCTGTCGCAGCCGGCTCGTTCGACGAGACCGACACCGAACTGGGCTTCGCACACTTCGTCGAGCACATGGCCTTCAACGGCAGCACCCGCGTGCCCGAAGGAGAGATGGTGCCCTTGCTGGAACGCGAAGGACTGGCCTTCGGCGCCGACACCAACGCCTCCACCAACTACGACCGGACGATCTACAAGCTGGACCTGCCGCGCAGCACCCCTGCCCTGCTCGACACCGCGCTGATGCTGATGCGCGAGACCGCCAGCAACCTGACGATCTCGCAAGCCGCCGTCGATCGCGAGCGCGGCGTGGTCCTGTCGGAAATGCGCGACCGCAACACCTGGGCCCAGCGTAACGGCATCGAAAGCACGCGGTTCTTCTATCCGGGATCGCGCTATGCCGCGCGGCTGCCGATCGGCACCACGCAGGCGCTGAATGCCGCCACTGCCGAAACCTTGCGCGCGTTCTACGAGCGTGAATACGTGCCCGAGCATATGACGCTGGTGGTTGTCGGCGATTTCGACGTTGCGGCGGTGGAGGCCGGGATCATCCGCAACTTCAACGCCTGGGCCCCCACCCCGGTCGAACCGCAGCCGGACGCCGGGCCGATCCATCGGCGCGACCGCAACCGGACCGACGTCTATGTCGATCCGGCCCTGGCCGAGCGCGTTACCGTGCAGCGCAACGGCCACTACCAGGACGAGCCGGACAGCATGGCCGTGCGCCGCGAAGGGCTACTGCGCCAGATCGGCTACGCGATCGTCAATCGTCGCCTCGCGCGGCTGTCGCGCTCAGCGACACCGCCGTTTCGAGGCGCGGGCTTTGGCACCGGCGACGTGTTCGAAAGCGCGCGATCGACGCGGCTCATCATCGATTCGGTCGATGGTCACTGGCGCGAAGGCTTGACCGCCGCCGCGCTGGAATATCGCCGTGCGCTGGCTTGGGGCTTCACCCCGGCGGAACTGACCGAGCAACTCACGAAAGTCCGCACGTACCTGACGAACACCGCAGGTGCTGCCAAGACCCGCAGCAACCTTGCGCTTGCCGAGCAGGCTTTGGCAACGGTAGCTGACAAGACGGTCCCCTCGACCCCGCAATACGACCTCGCCAGCTTCGAAGCTTTCGCCCCGCAAGTCGCACCCGAAGCCGTACTGGCGGCGATGAAGCGCGAAGTGTTGAAGCTCGATGCGCCGCTGATCCGCTTCCAGGGGCGCAAACAGCCTGAGGGCGGCGCCCAAGCCTTGCGCGATGCGTGGCGGCAGGCGATGCGCGGCAAGATCGCGCGACAAGACGCTGCTGCCGCTGCCGAGTTCGGCTATACCAGCTTCGGCACGCCCGGCACGGTCGTGGCGGACAGCCGCGACGCCGCGCTGGGCATCCGCACCGTGCGCTTTGCCAACGGTGTGATGCTCAACCTCAAGCATACCGATCTGGAGCAGGACCGCGTCCGCGTCAGCCTGGCGATCGATGGCGGCGATATGCTCGACACCAAGGCGGACCCGCTCGCCACCGACATGATCAGCTATCTGGATGAAGGCGGCCTGGGCAAGCATAGCCGCGATGATCTTTCCACGATTCTCGCCGGGCGGACCGTCGGCATGGGCCTGTCGGCGAGCGAGCAGACCTTCGATTCGCGACCCACGACCACACCCAAAGACCTGGAACTCCAGCTTCGGCTGCTGGCTGCGTCCATCACCGATCCAGGTTACCGCCCCGAAGGCGAGATCCAGTACCGTCAGCAGGTTAACACCTTCTTCGCGCAACTGCGCGCAACGCCTGCCTCCGCGCTGCAGGCCGATCTTGGCGGCATCCTGTCCGACCATGACCCTCGCTTCAGTCTGCAAAGCGTCGAGAACTATCGCCAATTGACCTTCGCCAAATTGCGCGCCGCCATCGGTGATCGGCTTACGAAAGGCGCTATCGAGATCGGGCTGGTCGGCGATTTTGACGAGGATCAGGCAATCGCTTTGGTCGCCGAGACGTTCGGCGCCCTCCCGCCGCGCGAACCCGCCTTCCGCACCTACCAAGACCAGCCCCCGCGCGTGTTCGCCGCCGACCGTTCAGCCCGGATCGTCCACCATACTGGCCCGGCGGACCAAGCGCTGCTGCGGATCACCTGGCCCACCCGCGACGATAGCGATCCGCAAGCGAACCTGGCGCTCGAATTGCTGGAGCGCGTGATGCGGGTGGAACTGACCGACCAATTGCGCGAGGCGCTGGGCAAAGCCTATTCTCCGTCCGCCGGCAGCAACCAGTCGCACGCTTGGAAGGGTTACGGCACGTTCGCCATCACGGCCTCTGTCGATGTCCACGAAATCGCCGCCACGCGTGCCGCCATTCGCCAAGTCGTGACCGAACTGCGCGCGGCGCCCATAAGCGCTGACATCCTCCAACGCGCTCGCCAGCCCCTGATAGAGGCTTTTCAAAACGCGCTGAAGGGCAATGGCGGCTGGATGGCCATCACCGCCCGCGCCCAGTCACGCCCGGACCTGATCGAGCGTTTTCAGAAAGCCAAGGACCGCCTGCTTGCGCTGACCCCGGCGGACATCCAGGCCGCCGCGAAGACCTACCTGGCGCCCGATGCCGGGCTCGAAGTGCTGGTGCTGCCCGAAGGCGCAGCGGCGCCTTGAAGCCGTGTTAGCCAAGCACACCTCCCCAAAAGAAACCTCGTCATTGCGAGCGCAGCGAAGCAATCCAGGGCAGTTTAGCGCCGCCCTGGATTGCTTCGCTGCGCTCGCAATGACGAAAATAGGGGAAGACCTTAGCCGATGCGTTCGAGCGTGGGCACTAGTTCGTCGAAATGGTCGATCGTGCCCGCCGCGTTCATCCGCGCCATCGGCACGTCGTTGAACCCGAACGACACGACCACGCACGGCAGCCCCGCCGCCGCTGCGGCGCGGGTGTCGTAACTGGTGTCGCCTACGTAAGCCGCGCTGCCGCCGCCCGCTCGCTCGATCATCAGTTCGATCAGGTCCGGCTCCGGCTTGGCGCGGCCTGGGCCCAGCGTATCGCCACCGATGATCGTGAAGAACCTGTCGGTCAGGCCCATTTGCTTGAAGATGGCGCGGGCGAAATGTTCCAGCTTGTTGGTGACGACCGCGATCTTAACCCCGCGCGCCGCCAGCGCATCGAGCATCGCCTCGCCGCCGGGGAACAGCCGCGTTTCCACCGCGATGTTGGCTTCGTAAAACGCCAGCAGCGCTGCATGGAGTTCCGCGAATCGCGCGTCGCTTACCGGGCCGCCGGTGGCTTCCAGCGCCCGCTCCAGCATCAGCCCGGCCCCGCCGCCAATCATGGCGCGCACTTGCTCGCTGGCAACCGCTGGCCGCCCTTCCACCGACAGCGCGTGATTCACCGCGTTCGCCAGGTCTCCAGAGGTGTCGAGGAGCGTTCCGTCGAGGTCGAAACCGACGATCTGGAAGGGAAAATTCGTCATGCCCGGGCTCTTGGCGGCTTGGTGTAGAAACCGCAATGAAATGCTGGCAAAGCAGCGCTATGATCGACGCCACTACCCCTCTCGCAATTGTCGTCCTCGCCGCTGGCAAGGGCACCCGCATGAAGAGCGACTTGCACAAAGTGCTCCACCCGATCGCCGGGCGACCGATGATCGAGCATCTGCTGGCAAGTGCCGCCGAACTCGCCCCCCAGCGCAGTGTCGTGGTGGCGGGGCATGGGCGTGAACAGTTGGAAAAGGCCCTGGGCGGGCGCGCCGCCATCGCGGTGCAGGAACCGCAGCTCGGCACTGGCCACGCGGTGCAGCAGGCCGAAGCGGCGCTGGCTGACTTTGAGGGCGACGTCCTGATCCTCTACGGCGACGTGCCGTTCGTGCGTGCAGACACGATGCGCGCGATGATCGAACGCCTCCATGCGCCCGACGCGCCAGCGGTGGTCGTGTTGGGATTCGAGCCGCAAGACCCGCTGCAATACGGCCGCGTGCTGGCCCATGACGATGGCCGCATCGCGATGATGGTGGAATACAAGGACGCCAACGAGGAACAGCGTGCCTGCCGCTTGTGCAACTCCGGCCTGATGGCAGTGAAGTCCGCCGACTTGTTCGGCCTGCTCGCCCGCGTCGGCAACGATAACGCGCAAGGCGAATATTACCTGGTCGACATCGTCAACGTCGCCTCGCTGGAAGGGCGCGCTTGCGCCGTCATCGTCACCGACGATCCGGACGAAGTGGGCGGGATCAACAGCCGGGGCGAACTGGCCGAAGCCGAAGGGCGCTGGCAGAAGCAGCGCCGGATTCAGGCCATGGCCGACGGCGCCACCCTGATCGCGCCCGAAACCGTGTTCTTCGCCTGGGACACCCGGCTCGGCCGCGATGTCATGGTAGAGCCCAACGTCGTCTTCGGACCCGGCGTGACCGTGGCCGACAACGTCGTGATCCATGCGTTCTCGCATCTCGAAGGCGCCACGCTGGAAACCGGCGTCGCCATCGGCCCTTACGCGCGCCTGCGGCCCGGCGCGGTGCTGAAAACCGGGTCGAAGATCGGCAACTTCGTCGAGATGAAGAACGCGGTTCTCGGCGAAGGCGCTAAGGCCAATCATCTGACGTATCTGGGCGATGCCACCGTAGGCGCGGGCGCCAACATCGGCGCTGGCACCATTACTTGCAACTACGATGGCTATTTCAAGCACCAGACCGTCATTGGCGAACGTGCCTTCATCGGCTCGAACAGCGCCTTGATCGCGCCTGTAAAGATCGGCGCGGACGCGATCGTTGCTGCGGGCAGCGCGGTGACGCGCGATGTCGCCGATGGCGAGCTACGGCTGGTGCGCGGCGAACAACTGGTCAAGCCCGGCTGGGCGGACCGTTTTCACGATGCGATGAAAAAGAAGAAAGCCGAAAAGGCGGGGTAAGCTCAAAGGCACCCCGCCCCACTTCGGATCAGGAACGGCGGCGGATCAGGCGCCGATCGCTTTCTTGCGGGCAATATACTCCAGTTCGCCCGAGGCGACCGTGCTGGTCGGATCGTAGATCTGCGATTGCTTGAACAAACGCTCGGCCTCCTCGTACTGGCCCAGCTCGATCTTGTTGTAGCCCATCCCGCGCAATGCGCGCGCTGCTACGCCCGCATCCGCGCCCTTGGGGTTCTTGTCCACCACGTCCCAGGCATGGGCGAACAAGTCATAGCTCTGCTGCCATTCGCGGCGCGACTTGAACAGTTCGGCATATTCGTTGGTGAAATGGGCGTTGGTAGGCGCCATCTGCGCAGCGGTGCGCAGTTCGGTTTCGGCCAAATCACCGCGCCCCATGTCGATCAAAGCATAGCCCTTGCCGAAGTGCGCGTCGCACACGGCGCTGTCCACGATCGCGGAGTCTGAGGCGATCGCTCCCGTAGTGCTGCACTGCCGGGGCCGCATATCGCCGACAAGGCGCTGATCGGCATCCTGAATCACTTTGTCGAACAGCTTGACCGCTTGCGCCTGCTTGCCCTTGCGGATGAGGTCGAAACCCTGCTGGACATGGGCGGAAGCATCAAAGCGATGGTCGGTCGGCAACCCGCGATCGAAGGAGGCGGCGGCCAGGGTGTTGGCCGTCGATGACGTCAACTGCGCGGTCTGCGCGTTCGCCGCCGTTGCCAGCAATCCCGATGTAAGAATTACCGACCATGATGCGGCTAATGCCATTCGCGTATTCATGTGGTGTACCTCTCCCCAAAAACACCAATTCCGCGCCGGTCTATGCCGGGCCCTGTTGCGGGCCAATCGTCAGTCAGTGTTCGTTCAAGTAGCCAGAATATCCGACTGGCGCGGTTTGACAAGTCATCTTGCCAAAAGCAAACGTGCACTCGTCGTGCAGGTTCCGCGATTGGGCCGATTAGGAGACCGTTATGAGCAACAGCCCCTGGCAGCACAACCGCAGTTCCTCGATCGCCGACGACGTCGATTTTGAGATCAAGGGCCAGGAACTGCAGTTCGTCGAGATCGAGCTGGACCCTGGCGAAAGCGCCGTGGCCGAAGCCGGTGCGATGGTCTGGAAGGACGCCTCGATCGACATGACCACCGTGTTCGGCGACGGATCAGGTGGCCAAGGCGGCGGCTTCATGGGCAAGCTGCTGGGCGCGGGCAAGCGGCTGGTTACGGGCGAAAGCCTGTTTACCACCGTGTTCACCCATCAAGGCCGGGGCAAGGCCCGCGTCGCCTTCGCCGCCCCGGTGCCGGGCGCGATCCTGCCGATCAAGCTGGACCACATCGGCGGTCGCCTGATCTGCCAGAAGGACGCATTCCTGGCCGCCGCACGCGGGGTTTCGATCGGCGTCCACTTTCAGCAGCGAATCATGACCGGCATGTTCGGCGGCGAAGGCTTCATCATGCAGCGCCTTGATGGCGACGGCTGGGTCTTCGTCCAGATGGGCGGCACCGTGGTGGAGCGCGAACTGGCAGTGGGTGAGGAAATCCATGTCGATACCGGCTGCGTCGCCGCCTTCACCCCCGGCATCGAATTCGACGTGATTCGCGCCGGGTCGGTCAAGTCGATGATCTTCGGCGGCGAAGGCGTGTTCTTTGCCCGCCTGCGCGGCCCCGGCAAAGTGTGGATTCAATCGCTGCCGTTCTCACGCCTCGCCGGACGCATGCTCGCCGCCGCCGGATCGCGCGGTGGCCAGAACCGTGGCGAAGGCTCGCTGCTGGGCTCGTTGGGCAATATGATCGATGGGGACTGAAAGGTTCACTTCTCGTACATGATATCACGATATGATATCGCGATATCATGACACGTATTCTCGCTGACCTTCCCGATGAGGACATCCAATGGCTCGACGTTCGCGCGGCAGAGCTGGGCCAGTCGCGCGCCTCGGTGCTGCGGGAAGCAGTGATGGCCTATCGCGCGGAGTTTTCGCAAGACTGGATACGGCGCGGTGCCGGCTACTGGAAGGACCGCCGGGACATCGCCGATTCGGTGCAGTACCAGCGCGCCCTGCGCGACGATCGCAGCTTCGATTGATCGTGTAAGCCCACATGGCCGATCCCTTCTTCGACACCAACATTCTGGTCGACTGGCTGACCGGGCAACCACAAGCCGTGGCCGAGCTGGCGCGGTACAAGCGCCATCGCATCAGCCGGATCGTGTGGACCGAAGTTCTCGCGGGCGAGCCGCTGGAAACTCGGCAGCGCATCCAGCAATTGCTCAACCATTTCGAAATCGTCGAGATCGAGGCGCGCGCGGCAGCAGCCGCCGCCGACATCCGCCATCGCATGAAGATCAAGCTTCTGGACGCCCTCATCCTTGCGACCGCGCAGGTTCATGGCGCCATCCTGGTCACGCGAAATACCAAGGATTTTTCGGCTAGCATGCCGGGTGTTCGTATTCCCTATTCTCTCTAAAATACCCTTTCGTCTCTAAAAAGAAGGCATCCCTGCAATGTGTGGCATCATCGGCATCGTCGGCAAGCAAGACGTCGCGGACAGGCTCGTCGACGGTTTGAGGCGCATGGAATATCGCGGCTATGACAGCGCGGGCGTCTGCACGATCCACGAAGACCAGCTCATCCGCCGCCGGGCCGAGGGCAAGCTGATGAACCTGGTAAAGGAACTGGCGCACAATCCCGCGCCGGGCACCACCGGCATCGCCCACACCCGCTGGGCCACCCACGGCGCGCCGACCGCCGCCAATGCCCACCCCCACGCCACGGCCGAACTGGCGCTGGTCCACAACGGCATCATCGAGAACTTCAAGCCCCTGCGCGAAGCCTTGGAGGCACGGGGCCGCACGTTCGAGAGCCAGACCGACACCGAAGTGGTCGCGCACCTGGTTTCCGAACTGGTCGAAGCCGGCGCCTCGCCGCAAGACGCGGTGAAGGACGTGCTGCCGCGCCTGCGCGGTGCCTTCGCGCTCGCCATCGCCTTTCGCCGTTATCCCGACATGCTGATCGGCGCGCGCCTCGGCTCGCCGCTGGTGGTTGGCTATGGCGAGGGCGAAACGTATCTGGGTTCGGACGCGCTGGCGCTCGCCCCCCTCACCCAGCGGATCACTTATCTGGAGGAAGGCGACTGGGTCGTCATCACCCGCGAAGGCGCGCAGATCTACGACGCGCAGAACAACCCGGTGGTGCGTGAAATCGTCGCTTCGGGCGCCTCTGCCGTCGCGATCGAGAAGGGCAATTACCGCCACTTCATGCAGAAGGAAATCTTCGAACAGCCGACCGTGGTGGCCCAGACCCTGCGCAGCTATCTGCGCCAGGTGGACCAGACCGTGGCGCTGCCGCAGATCGACTTCGACCTCTCAACGATCAAGCGCATCACCATCGTTGCCTGCGGCACCAGCTACTACGCCGGCATGGTCGCCAAGTACTGGATCGAAACCTTCGCCCGCCTGCCGGTGGACATCGATGTCGCCTCCGAATTCCGTTATCGCGACCCGGTTCTGGAAGCAGGCGGCCTGGCGCTGTTCATCTCGCAATCGGGCGAGACGGCGGACACCCTCGCCGCGCTCAAGCACTGCAAGGCGGCGGGCCAGACCATCGCGGTCGTCGTCAACGTGCCCACCAGCACCATGGCGCGCGAGGCGGACTTGCTGCTGCCGACCCATGCCGGCCCGGAAATCGGCGTCGCCTCGACCAAGGCGTTCACCTGCCAGCTTGCCGTCCTCGCAGCGCTGGCCGCGCACCTGGCAGTCAAGCGCGGGCGGATGAGCCACGAGGAAGAGGCTGCCGTCGTCCAGGAATTGCTCCAGGCCCCCGCCAGCCTCAACGCCGCGCTCGACCATGACGAGGAAATCGCGGCGATGGCCCACCTCATCGCGCCTGCGCGCGACGTGCTGTACCTGGGCCGTGGCCCGGACTATCCGCTGGCCCTGGAAGGCGCGCTGAAGCTCAAGGAAATCAGCTACATTCATGCTGAGGGTTACGCATCGGGCGAAATGAAGCACGGCCCGATCGCGCTGATCGACGAAGCCGTGCCGGTGATCGTCCTCGCCCCGTCCGGCCCGCTGTTCGAAAAGACGGTCTCGAACATGCAGGAAGTGCGCGCGCGCGGCGGCAAGGTGGTGCTGATCTCCGACGCGCAAGGTATTGCCGAGGCGGGCGAAGGCTGCATCGCCACGATCGAGATGCCCCGCGTCCACCCGCTGATCGCGCCGCTGGTCTACGCAGTGCCGGTGCAGTTGCTCGCCTACCACGTCGCCTGCGTGAAAGGCACCGATGTCGACCAACCCCGCAACCTGGCGAAAAGCGTTACGGTGGAGTGATCCATCAAAGCGAGAGCGGCAGGCGTCACGCCTGTCGCTCTCGCGCTACCAAGGCACTTGCGCGCCGAAGCGATCGAGGTATTCCAGGCCCGACCGTTCGCGCTTGGCCAGCAGCACATCGACGATCGCGGGTACGGCCTCTTCCATCCCGAACGGCGCATCCGGGCCGCCTAGGCCAGTGCGTATCCAGCCGGGCGCCATCAACACGAACGCGCGCGAACGCTGCTCCTCGCGCGCCGCAAAGCTGCGCATCAACTGGTTGAGTGCTGCCTTGCTGGCGCGATAGACCTCACGCGATCCGGTCGTGTTGTTGGCGATGCTTCCCTGTCCGGACGACATCGCCCCGATCAAGCCGTCTGCCGACACGAGATCCTGCAGCGCCTCGATCACCAGCATCGGGCTGAGCGCATTGGTCACCATCACATCCACGAACTCGCGCACCGGCACGTCGCCGACGCAAGCGAGAGGATCGCTGGTGGTGGTTCCCGAATTGACGAACACCGCATCGAGAACCCGACCAGACAGACGCTGGCGCAGGCCCGCGATCTGGCCAGCATCGTTGATGTCGAGGACTTCGATTGCCAGTCGGCCCGCGCTGCTATCTGCCAGATCGTGCAACTGGGTGCGTCCATCACCGCGAACGGTGCCGATGACGGTCCAACCGCGCGTCAGAAACTCGCTCGCCAGCGCATGGCCCAACCCGCGGGAAGCGCCGACGATTAGGATAGTGTTCTTGGACAAAGGCATAGGGGCACTCCTCAAGAGTATCGAAAGCGGCGCCCCCCGCGGATTACTCAGTTCAGGCCCCCACCAGCCCCCGGATCGCGCTTTCGAACAAGGCGCGGCCATCGGTGCCCCCGTGCGTCGCCTCGATGGCGCGCTCGGGGTGGGGCATCATGCCCAGCACGTTGCCCGCCTGGTTGAGCACGCCTGCAATGTTGCGCGCCGAGCCATTGACGGCCTCGGCATAACGGAACGCCACGCGGCCTTCGCCTTCCAGGCGATCAAGCGTCGCGTCGTCGGCGAAGTAGTTGCCGTCGTGATGGGCGACGGGCACGTGGATGATCTGGCCCGCTTCATAGCCGCCGGTAAACAGCGTCTGCGCATTGACCACTTCCAGCGCGACATCGCGGCACACGAAGTGCAGACCGGCATTGCGCAGCAGTGCGCCAGGCAGCAAACCGCTTTCGGTCAAGACCTGGAAGCCGTTGCACACGCCCAGCACCGGCACGCCGCGCTCGGCCGCCGCGATAACCGCCTGCATCACCGGTGAGCGCGAGGCGATGGCGCCGCAGCGCAAGTAGTCACCGTAGGAGAACCCGCCCGGCAGCGCGATGAAGTCCAGCCCCTCGGGCAGATCGGCATCGCCGTGCCACACCCGATGCGGCGCGGTGCCCGACACCTTCTCCAGCGCCACCGCCATGTCGCGGTCGCAGTTGGAACCGGGAAAGGTGATGACGGCGGAGCGGAAGCCGCTCATGCCGCGACCTTCTCGATCCGGTAGTTCTCGATCACCATGTTGGCGAGCAGCTTGCGGCACATATCGTCCAGCGCATCGTCCGAGACGCTATCCGCCACGTCCAGCTCGAACAGCCGCCCCGCGCGCACGTCATTGACGCCGGCAAAGCCAAGGCCCTCCAGCGAATGGTGGATCGCGCGCCCTTGCGGATCGAGCACACCGGGCTTGAGGCTGACGTGGACACGCACTTTCATCAAGAGGCCTTTCGCTGGACGCGGGCAGATTCGTTGCAAGCGCCTATGACTCCGACAAGCCGCCGGGGCAAGTCGCGGTCGGATATTAGCCTGCCGCCGAGAACTACTGCGAGGAAGCCGCCATTGACATCCATCGGTTCTGTACGCAGCTTTCCCCGGGGCTTGTACGCGGGGAACTAAACAATGGCGGAAATGTCGTTCGAACACGGGTTGATCGTGCTTAATGGTCGTGCCCGGGCCGTGCGCGCCTTGTTGTGGGGCTACCTTGCTTTAACGGTCGCCCTTTTGACAAGCTGGGGCACTGTGATTGCGATGCGCATCGACCAAGATGTGAACGCCCAACACCCCATAATGCTCTTCGCCGGCATCATCGCCATCGCCTATTTTCTGCTGTTTTTGGTTTGCGTCGTTGCCGTATGTCTATGGGTCTATCGCGCCCATGCCAATTTGCGCGCTGCTGGTTTCGAAGGTCTCGAATTTACGCCCGGCTGGGCCGTCGGATGGTTTTTCGTGCCCTTCGCTTTCTGGTTCAAGCCGTTCCAAGCGATGCGCCAGTTGTGGAATGCGAGCCGCCTGAGCCCCGATGGCTACTCCGCTCCGGCCGATCCCCTACTGACCTCGTGGTGGGGGTTATGGGTGGTTGGCAACCTCTTCCTCAATGTCAGTTCACGGCTGAACGGGATAATGAGTGACATCAATGTCGTTGATCTGATCGGCTATGCTCTGTTGGGAGGCGCCGCTTGGTGTCTTTTGCAAATCATCAATGGTGTGACACAAGCCCAACAGGCCGAACTCAGCGCCACTCACGCCTTCACCTGAGCCGAGACGAACCGATGTATTCCGAAAGCGATCTTGAAGCCGCAGTCGCGGCAGGGGCGATCAGCGACGAGGCCGCCAACGCCCTGCGCGCGCATGTTGCCAGCCAGCAATCGCGGGCGGGATTGATGGCGCCTGGATCGATGGCGGACGAGGAGAACATCCGCCTGGTCACCGGGTTCAACGACATCTTCGTGGCGATCGCGTGCTTACTAGTGATCTTTTCCGGGCTGTTTGTCGGCGGCAGTCGTTACGTTTGGCTCGGCGGATTGCTGACCGCAGTGGCTTGCTGGCTGATGGCCGAGTTGTTCACCCGCAAGCGGCGCATGGCGCTGCCTTCGATCGTCATCCTCGTGGCGTTCGAAGTGGGGCTGGGTATGTTTGGCGGCGGCCTCGTGGCCAACCTCCTACCCACCCACGCCGTTACGCATCAGCACTGGTTTAACAAGGAACTGCTTACCTGGCACAGCTTCGAACGCCATGCCTGGGAGACGGCGCTAATCGGTTTGTCGGCAGCAGTGTTGGCCGTCATCGGCGCGGTCGCGCACTGGTTTCGCTTCCGAGTTGCGATCACGGTGGCGGCCGGCAACGCAGCGCTAGTGCTGCTGCTGCTTTCGGTATTGGCCTGGGCAACTGGTCAGGAATTGGACGCCAATCCGATCCTGGCGCCCGCTGCGCTGGCGTGCGGCCTTGCCGTGTTTGCCTATGCCATGCGTTGGGATTTGTCCGATAGGGAACGCCGCACCCAGCGCGCGGACATCGCCTTCTGGCTGCATCTGCTGGCCGCGCCGCTGATAGCGCATCCCTTGTTTTTCTGGGTCGGCGTATTCGGTGCAAATGAGGTCTCGTGGCAGCAAGCAATCGGCGTGCTGGTGGTCTACATCCTGTTTGCCGTGGTTGCCCTGATCGTGGATCGGCGCGCGCTGCTAGTGTCGGCGCTGCTCTATGTGCTGGCAGCGCTCAACGAGCTCCTCGACAGCGTCGGCAGGGTGGAAACCAATCTTGCCCTCGCTACGCTGTTCGTAGGCGCAGGGTTGCTGGCGCTTTCGGTATTTTGGGCCAGTCTTCGACGCGCACTGCTGATACGGCTGCCGCAGACTTGGCGCGACCGGCTGCCACCGAGCCGTAGCGCCGTCAGTCCACGATCTTCAGCAAGCGCCGCTCCAGCGGGCTAAGGACGTTGGCGAGGTCGTGGCCGCGCTTGAGGATTTGGCCCGCTTCTCCGAACAAGGTCCACATGCCTTGCTTGGCGCGCAAGGCGGGGCGCTTTTCGATCCGGGCTTGCGGGCGTTCGGCAGCGCGGCGGAAGGCGGAGAAGTTGGCGGCGTCCTTGTCGAAATCCATCGCGTAATCGCGCCAGATGCCCGCCGCGACCATCCGGCCATACAGATCAAGGATGCGCTGGAGTTCGAGGCGATCGAAGCCGATTTGCGCGCGGTTCGGCCCTGGAAAGACGATCAGGTTACCAGTGGGCAGGTTACCAGTTGGGCCGGACGCACCGGAAGCCATTCAGCTCACAGCCCCTTTGCGACCGATTCGGTCGGCGCGGGCTGCGATGCGGCCTTGGCCCGTTGGTGCCGCGCCGGCTCTGCCTGGTCGAGCTGGGCCCGGTCGAGCAGGGCCTGAACTTGCGCCCGCAGCGCCGCGACTTGCTCTTCCAGCTCGTCGATCCGCTGATTTCCGGCTGGCTCGCACGGTTCCTTGCAGGGCGTGCCGTAGGGCATAAAGTCCTTGGCCCAGGTTTCCGCCGCGACCAGGGTGGATCGGGCCTTCACACCGATCATCGTCGCGCCTTCGGGCACGTTTTCCGTCACTACCGCGCTGGCACCGATGCGGGCGCGGCGGGAAATGGTGACAGGGCCGATGATCTGCGCGCCGGAGCCGACGATGACGTTGTCTTCCAACGTCGGGTGGCGCTTGCCGCCTTTGCCATTGGTGGGGTTGCTGCCGCCCAGCGTAACGCACTGGTAGATCGTGACATTGTCGCCGATCTCTGCCGTTTCGCCGATGACGGTGAAGCCATGGTCGATGAACAAGTTGCGACCGATCGTGGCGCCGGGATGAATGTCGATCCCGGTCAGAAACCGCGACAAGTGGTTGACCAGACGGGCGAGGAAGAACAGCCGCGCATTGAACAGCGCATGGGCGATCCGGTGCCAGAACAACGCCCACACGCCGGGGTAAATGAGCACTTCCCAACGCGAACGCGGCGCGGGATCGCGCGCAACGACCGAATCCAGGTAGCGGACAAGATTGCCCAGCATTGGCCCTAACTCCTGCTGCCGACCCGATCGAACGGGAACGGCCCCTTACACTTGGCTGCCGCCGCCTTTAGTCTCATTTAACGCGTCACGCCAGATCGCCAGTGTCGGCGGCTGCTTGCGTTCGAGACTGAGGCGGTCGATCGCAAAGACCAAACGCTCGACGCCCAAATGGCTACGTTCACAACGGCCCGCAAGATATTGGGTTGCCAAATCATCCAGAACGAGGCCGCGCATCTGCGCATGAACTTCGATCAACGCGGCCAGCATCGCGTCGTCAGGCTCGCCGATTTCCAGCGGCAAGGCAGCGCCGAGCCGCGAGCCGAGATCGGGCAAAGTGACATGCCAGCGCGCCGGCTCGTCCTTTTCCGCCCCCTCTTCCAGCCGGTGCCCGAACGGCAAGGGCGAGACGATCAACAGCGGACGGCCCGATTCCTGCGCCCGGTTCCAGCGATGGAACAGCTCCGCCTCGTCCAGCGTCGGCGCATCGTCCACCGCATCGCCCGCACCGCTTTCGACGAACCAGCGCGCCAGCAGCGACTTGCCCGAACGCGGCGGGCCAGCCAGGATCGCGGTGCGGAACGGCCACGCCGCCGGCTCCAGCAGCGCATCGACAGCGCCTGCGTTAGCGGCGCCGACGACGATGCGCGGCGGATGATCGCTGGCGGTCGGTAATGGAAGGGCGATTTGCCGCATGCCAGGTCCGCCCTAGCGGCTGATCCTCAAGGTGGCGCCGCTGCCCGACACCTTCCAGCCTTGCGCCCGCAACGCGGCGGCCAGGCGTTCGCCGCCACCCGCCACGCTGACGCGCATGACCGAAGTTCCGCCGACCGCGAGGCTCACCGTCGCAGCGCCAGAGACGCCCGGAACCCCTCGCACGGCGGCCAAGGCGCCATCGATGGCGGCGGCATCGGGCGTGGCGAACTGGACCGATACGCTCTCAACCGGCCCGGCAGGCGCCTGATTGGGCTGCACGATCGGGGTGGCGACGGCCGGCAGACTTTCGATCGGCGCGACCAAGTCGGGATCGGCTTCGGGCTTCAGCTTTTCGCGCAGTTCGGCGAAGGCACGGTCCAGCGCGGCGCCGCCGGCGCGAATCGTCGGATCAGGGGTAAGCTGCCCAAGCGCCAGCGCATCGCGGTAGAGACCGTCCATTCGCGTCACCGCTTGTTCCATCATCGCGGGCACTTGCTGCTCGCTGGGCGCAGTCATGGTGAAGCTGCCCAGGAACAGGTTGTCCGGCCCGTGACGCGCGGTGAAGGTGCCCTTGATCGGGCCACCGGGCCATTGCCGTTCAAGTCGGGCGACCGGGATCACCACGTCGGACGCCTGGAACTGGCCCAGCACGGTGCGCCACCACAAGCGGCTGCGGCGCGTGGTCTGCCCCGCGTTGAGAATCAGCGATTCGCCGCCAGCCCCGGCGGGACGGACGTAATCGACCGGGCTGGTCGAAGCCTGGAACTCGGCCCAGGCCCGCTGCCACGGCCCACGCACTTCGAAAACCTGGGATACGCCGCCCGAATAGAGCACCGGGATCACCAGCATCGGTGCCGAGCGCGGACCCGTGCCTGCCCCGCTGCCGACATATTGCCCGGCCTTGGCCTTGTCGAAGATCACGCCCAGCGTTGCGATATAGCGCCGTGGGCCGACTTGCTCGCGCCCGATGACGACTGACGAGACCATCGCGTCGATTGCCTCGATCGGCAGGTCGGGACCGCCCAGTTTCTTCCACGCGTCCTTTTCGGCCTGTTTCCAGCCTTCGAGTCGCGCCTCCGCCCCGGTCTTGCCGGTGACGTCGACCTGGATCCCGTTGACTTGCAGATCTTCGGAATTGGCGAGCGGCGGGATGCCGCGATCGCCTTCGACTTGCGCGTTGAGGTGGACTGCGCCTGCGGCCAGCAGCGCCAGAGCAGCGACGCCGCCGGCCCACAGCGCCGCCTGCCGCTTGCCGCCGATGCGGCTGAACCGCTCGAATTTGGGGGGAAGTGTGAACGCCATGTCGAAACCGTGGGCCTTTTGCCCAAAGGACGATGGAAATCCAAGTCACAAACGGCTAGGCGCCCGCAATGTCCGACGATAACTCACCCAAGAGCTACAGCTACAGCCAAGCTGGCGTCTCGATCGAGGCCGGAAACGCACTGGTCAAGGCGATCGGTCCGCTGGCGAAATCCACCGCGCGGCCGGGCGCCAACGCCGAACTCGGCGGCTTCGGCGGCTTCTTCGATCCGCGCGCGGCGGGCTATAAAGACCCGCTACTGGTTGCCGCCAACGATGGCGTGGGCACCAAGGTGAAGCTGGCGATCGACCACGATCGGCACGACCACATCGGCATCGACCTGGTCGCCATGTGCGTGAACGATCTGATCGTCCAAGGCGCCGAGCCGCTGTTCTTCCTGGACTATTTCGCCACCGGCAAGCTGGAAAACGGCATCGCCGAGCGCGTCGTTGCCGGCATCGCCGAGGGCTGCAAGATGTCCGGCTGCGCGTTGATCGGCGGCGAGACCGCCGAGATGCCGGGCATGTACGCAGCGGGCGACTACGACCTTGCCGGCTTCTGCGTCGGCGCGGTGGAGCGCGGCGAGCAACTGACCGGCGACAAAGTGGCCGCCGGCGACGTTCTGCTGGGCCTGGCGTCCTCGGGCGTCCATTCCAACGGCTATTCGCTGGTGCGCCGCCTGGCCGCCGACAAGGGCTGGAAGCTGGACCGCCCGGCCCTGTTCGACGTCGATACCCTCCTGATCGACGCACTGATCGCGCCCACGCGCATCTACGTGAAGAGCCTGCTGCCGTTCATCCGACCCGCCGATGGCAAGCCCGCGCGCATCCATGCCCTGGCCCACATCACCGGCGGCGGCTTGCTGGAAAACATCCCCCGCGTGTTGCCGGAAGGCTTGCACGCGCGGATCGACGCCGGCGCCTGGGAGCAGCCGCGCCTGATGGCGTTCCTCCAGGCGCAAGGCCACATCGAGCCGGCCGAGATGGCGCGCACCTTCAACTGCGGCGTCGGCATGGTGCTGGCGGTCGCTGCCGACGAGGTTGCCGCGCTCAAGGCCGATCTGGAAGCGGTGGGCGAGACCGTGTTCGTGATCGGCGCGATCGAGCCGGGCGACAAGGGCTGCACCGTGCAAGGCGGCCCGGACGTCTGGTCCTCGCGCGAGGCGTGGGAAGCGATCCACCTTGGCTGAGATGGCCGCCGGGCAGCCGCCCCGCCAGAAAGTCGCCGTGCTGATCTCGGGCAGCGGCACCAACATGGCCGCCCTGCTCTACGCCAGCCGCGCGGCGGACTGCCCCTACGAGATCGTCCTCGTCGCCGCCAACGATCCCGAGGCCAAGGGCCTGCGCCTGGCCGAGGGCGAGGGCGTGGCCACGTACGCGCTCAGCCACAAGGGGCTAACCCGCGCCGATCATGACGCCGCGATGGACGCCGCGATCCGCGCCAGCGGTGCGCAATGGGTGGCGCTGGCCGGCTATATGCGCATCCTGACGCCGCAGTTCGTCGGCAAATGGGAGGGCCGGATGGTCAACATCCACCCCTCATTGCTGCCCAAGTACACAGGGCTCCACACCCACGAACGCGCGATCGCGGCGGGCGACAGCCACGGCGGCACCAGCGTCCACCTCGTCACCGCCGAGCTGGATGACGGCCCGCTGCTGGGCCAGACCCCGGTGGCGATCCTGCCCGGCGACACCGCCGAAACCCTCGCCGCCCGCGTACTGATCGCCGAGCATCAACTCTATTCGCGCTGCCTCGCAGCGCTCGTCACCCGACCGGCCGGCGCGCGATAGCCCGGCAAACCGGATTCGCTGCTAGAACCACGGCCATGAGTCCACCCGCCTTCACCCTCAACCCCGCCCTCGACGCCGATCGCCTGCGCGACGACTATCGCCGCTTGGGCCGTGTCCGCATCCACGACTTCCTGGTGGGAGACGGGCCGGACCGCTTGCTAGCGGACCTTTCGGAGCGGGGCGACTGGCGGCAGGTGCTGAACAGCGGCGACAAGCTGTACGAGCTGGACCAAGCCGCCCGCGCCAGCCTGACGGCAGCCCAGCTCGCGGCGCTGGACGAGGCGGTCCATGCCGATGCGCGCCATGGCTTCCAGTATCGCTACGAAGCGATCCGGGTGCCGGACGGCCTGGGCGATCGGCAGGCAAGCACAGACATCCTCGCGCAGTTCGCGTCGTGGCTATCCAGCCCCGCGGTGCTGGCGTTCCTCGCCCGTGTCACCGGAGCAACGGACGCGCGCTTCGCCGATTCGCAGGCGACCGCTTACGGGCCCGGAGATTTCCTCACCGCGCACAGTGATGGCGTGGCGGGGAAGGACCGGCGTGCGGCTTACGTGTTCAGCCTCAATCCGCAGTGGCGGGCCGAGTGGGGCGGGCTGCTGCTGTTCCATGGCGCGGACGGGGCGGTCGAAGGGGTGGCGCCGGGGTTCAACACGCTGGACTTGCTGGCCGTGCCCCAGCCGCACAGCGTGTCCTACGTCAACCGGGCGGCGGCGGGACGGCGCTACTCGATCACCGGCTGGTTGCGCGCCCAACCCCAGCCCGGCTGACCCTTCCCAGCCCGCCTGACCCGCGCCAGCCCGACCGATACGATACCGCACCAAACACGCCCCATCCCGTTCCCCTTCGTCATCGCAATACCTGACGAAGGGTGAGCGTGCCCCGAAACGAAAAAGGCCGCCCCGAAGGACGGCCTTTTGCTTATTGCGATTGGCGGTACGCCGATCAGCCGACGATTTCTTCCGGCTTGAAGAAGTAGGCGATCTCGATCGCGGCGTTCTCTTCGGAGTCCGAACCGTGGACGGTGTTGGCTTCGATCGATTCGGCCAGTTCCTTGCGGATCGTGCCGGCATCGGCGTTGGCCGGGTTGGTGGCGCCCATGATGTCGCGGTTGCGCTTCACGGCGTCTTCGCCTTCGAGCACCTGGACCACGACCGGGCCAGAGATCATGAACGAGACCAGGTCGTTGAAGAAGGGACGCTCGGCGTGGACGGCGTAGAAGCCCTCGGCCTGCTCCTGGGTCAGGTGGAGGCGCTTGGAGGCGACGACGCGCAGGCCGGCTTCCTCGAGCATCTTGGTGACGGCGCCGGTCAGGTTACGGCGGGTAGCGTCGGGCTTGATGATCGAAAAGGTGCGGGTAACCGCCATGGGATGTTCCTTGCCTGTAGGCGTTGCAAAACTCGGCGCGCCCGTAGCCGGGATGACGGTGAATCGCAAGTGACGGGTCAAACGATAGGTCCGTTCTCAACCTTGGCGGTAAGCAGGCACACATTGAGACAGGCAGCACCAAGTCCGCGACAGACGGACGGTGGCGAGAGGTTACTTACGATGGGCGCGCGCTATAACGCCGCTCGATGACAAAACGTTCCCGCTGGCTTCTGCCATTTTGCATTTTCTCGCTGTCCATGTTTGCTTCGGCTCCGGCATTCGCACGGCTTCAATGCGCGCCGTACGCTCGGGAAGTTTCCGGCATCGACATCCACGGGAACGCCCATACCTGGTGGCAGCAGGCGGAAGGCATCTATCAGAAAGGCTCTGCGCCCAAAGAGCAAGCCGTGATGGTGTTTCGCTCCACCCCTGCCATGCGGTACGGCCATGTTGCGGTCGTCAGCAAGATCGTCGATGCGCGCCATGTCCTGCTCGATCACGCCAACTGGTCGCGACCCGGGATGATCGAGCATCAATCACTGGCAGAGGACGTTTCCTCAGCCGGTGATTGGAGCGAAGTGCGGGTGTGGAACGATCCAAGCCATAGCTTGGGCCTTCGAGCCAACCCGGTGTTCGGCTTCATCTACAAAGCGCAGCCGCAAAGCCCGTCGGTGCCCGTTCTTGCGCCAGCCCCAAAACTGCTGATCGTATCGGCGACACCACAGCCAGTGACGGCCCCGGGCGAAGTTCTGCTCGTATCATCGGCGGGCTGATCGTCGGCCTGCCGGCGAGATCGCTGTATCCGATCGAACGTCCGCGACGGCGGCTTTCTTATGCCGCCTTGATCCAGCGCCCGCCGTCCTGTTTCCAGAACTCCTTCTCCACCCCGTCGCGGCCGCGCATGTCGCGCCAGACTTGGCGGGCGGCGTCCACAGTGTCGCCGTCGAAGAAGTAGGAGACGCGGGTGAAGGCGTCGCCTGGTTCGCGCCATTGTCCATCGAGGAGTGCGAGGGAGGTGGCGCCGTTGATCGGTTGGACTTCTTCGGAAAGCAGGATCGGCTGGCGGGTGGCGTTGGGCTCGTCGGCGTGACCGTTGGCGAGGAAGCTTTCCTCGCCCGAAGACCATAGCGCTTCGGACACCCGCCGCCGCTGGTCCGGGTCGGCGGAGACGACGAGCAGGCGCTCGCCTTCTCCGGCGCTTCCGGCCCCCGCATTTCCCGCCCCGACGATCCGGGGCGCCAGCTTGACGATCAGGCTCTCGGCCGTGTCGCGGCTGAGCTGGTAGAACAGCACGCGCATGACCCCGCGTCCTCAGGCTTCCAGGGTGTCGCGCACGAAGCGGTCGAGCAGGCGCACGCCGAAGCCGGTCGCGCCCTTGTCCCACGTCGCGCCCGGCTTGTCCGACCATACGGTGCCGGCGATGTCGAGGTGCGCCCAGGGGGTGTCGTTCTCGATGAAGCGCAGCAGGAACTGCGCGGCGGTGATCGAGCCGCCATAGCGCGGGCCGACGTTGCGGATGTCGGCAATCGGGCTATCGATCAGCTTGTCGTAAGCCGGACCCATCGGCATCCGCCACAAGCGGTCGCCCGAAGCGTCACCGGCGGCGCTGAGGTCGGCGGCGAGCGCGTCGTCGTTCGAGAACAACCCGGCGTATTCGTGCGCCAGGCTCAGGATGATGGCGCCGGTCAGGGTGGCCAGGTCGACGATGCGGGTCGGCTGGTATTCGCGCTGCACCCAGGTGAGCGCATCGCACAGCACCAGGCGGCCTTCGGCGTCGGTGTTGATGACCTCGATCGTCTGGCCCGACATCGACGTCACCACGTCACCGGGGCGCTGGGCGTTGCCGTCGGGCATGTTCTCGACCAGGCCGCACACGCCCACGACATTGGCGTTCGCCTTGCGCAGTGCGATGGCGAGCATGGCGCCGGTGACTGCGCCGGCCCCGCCCATGTCCCACTTCATGTCTTCCATGCCGGGCGGCTGCTTCAGGCTGATGCCGCCGGTGTCGAAGGTGACGCCCTTGCCGACGAAGGCGATGGGCTTGGTGCCCGGCTCGCCGCCGTTCCATTCCATCACCAGGATGCGCGCGGGGCGGACCGAGCCTTGCGACACGCCCAGGAGCGAGCCCATGCCGAGCGCGCCCATCTCGTCCTCGTCGAGCACGCGCAAGACGACGCCGGTGCCTTCCAACCGGTCGCGGGCGCGATCGACGAAGCTTTCGGGGTAGATGATGTTGGCGGGCTCAGTCACCAGTTCGCGGGTGAAGGCGACGCCCTGGGCGATGGCTTGTTCGACTTCCCACGCGGCCTCAGTGCCTTCGGGCGCGCCGACGACGGTGATGTCGGTGAGGCTGGGCTTCTTGTCGTCGCCCAGCTTGGTGCGGTAGACGTCGTGGCGCCAGCTACGCAGCGTTGCGCCCAGCAAGGCGCCGGCGGCATCCTCGGCGGAAAGCCCGGCGCCGGTGAAGTCGAGCGTCAGCGCGGTCTCGCCGCTGGTGAGGTACTTGGCGACGACGCCGGCGCCCGCGCGCTCGATCGCGCCCTTGCGGTCCTTGGCGTCCGCGGCGCCGATCCCGACCAGCGCCACGCGAACGACCTGGCCATCGCGCTCAACGAAGCCGTCGAACAATTGTCCCGCCTTGCCCGAGAACCGCGCGATCTGCGCGCCGCTTGCCAATACCGGCTCAAGATCAGCGGGAACCGCGTCCTGGTTGACGAAGCGGGCGATCAGACGGGTTGCCCCAGAAGTTGCCGCATCGAGGAACTGGATCTTCATGGATTCTCCTGGAATTGTCCGCGGTCCACGGTCGAGAGTGGTCTCCCACGCAGTTCACCGCATCAGCGGATTGCAGTTAGGCACAGCCGGTGCGATAGGCAAGGGATGCTCCCCGACGCGCAGAACCCGCTGCAAGCCCCGACCCGCCGCTTGCGATCCCCCTCGCTGCGTGCGCTCACGGTCGGCCTGACCATGGCCACCGCACCTTTCGCGTTGCCGCTCGCCGCTCATGCGCAAGACTTGAGCCGGCCGGTGGATACGACGCCGATCCAAGGCGCGCCGCCGACTCCGCCCGCGCCCAGCGACGATGTGCAGCCGGTGGCTTTCTCTGCGGATAACGTCGATTACGACCAAAACGCAGAGTTCGTGACGGCCACCGGCAATGTCGTGCTCAGCCGCCGCAACGAAAAGGACCAGCCGCAGTCGGTCCGCGCCGACAAGGTCACTTGGAATCGCAAGACCGGACAGATTCTCGCCGATGGCAACGTGCGCCTCGTCGATGAGAACGGCAACCAGGTCTACACCGAACATGCCGAGCTGACCGACGAGCTCAAGACCGGCATGATGGACAATCTGCTGCTCGTGATGCGCGAAAGCGGGCGGATGGCGGCAGTCAAAGGAGAGCGCCTTCCCAATGGCGACGTGATCCTTCACCAGGCGGCCTATTCGGGCTGCGACGTGACGGACAGCGAGGGCTGCCCCAAGAAGCCCACCTGGCGCATCATCGCCAAGCAAGTGATCTATTCCGAAGAACAAAGCCGGGTGCGGTTCAAGGGCGCGCGGCTGGAATTCTTCGGCATCGTGCAGATACCGGTGCTGGGACTCACGATCAGCACCGACGGAGGCTCGGTGGGGGGCTTCATGGTGCCCGAAGTCCGCTCCAGCCCTTCGAACGGTTTGCAGCTTACCGAATCGTACTACTGGAAGATCGGTGATAACCGCGATCTGACTGCCACCGTATCGGCTTTCACCAAGTCCGCCCCGATGGCGCAATTGCAGTACCGCGCCTTGACCGAGAACGGCGCCTACCAGATCACGGGCTACGCCACCGCCAGCAACCGCATCTCCATCACCAGCTCCGATCCCAACAGCCAGAGCGCCTTTCGCGGGTATATCTTTGCCAACGGGCGGTTCCAACTCGATGAGCACTGGTCGGTCACAGCCTCGATCCGCCGCGCCACCGATCGCACGTTCCTGAGCCGCTACGACATCAGCGGCGACGACCGCCTACGATCGATGGTCGAGATCGAGCGGATCGACCAGGACAGCTATTTCTCGCTGGCCGGCTACGCCACGCAGACGATGCGGTCCGGCACGAGCCAAGGGTCGATCCCGGTCGCAGTCCCGGTCATGGACTATCGCCATCGCTTCGACGACCCGTGGCTGGGCGGAAAGTTCCAACTCCAGCTCAACACCTTGGGTATCAGCCGTTCCGAAGGTCAGGACACCCAGCGCGCCTTTGCCGCCGGACAATGGGAGCTTACCCGGCTCACCGGAATGGGTCAGGAAGTAACGTTTACCGGGCTGTTGCGCGGTGACATCTATCATTCCGACCAGAACAACGAAACGACCACGGTGATCTACCAAGGCATGCCAGGCTGGCAGACCCGTGTAGTCGCAACCGCGGCGGTGGACGTGAAGTGGCCTTTCGTGGGTGAGGTGTTCGGCGGAACCCAGGTATTGACGCCGCGACTGCAATTGGTCGGCACACCCAAAACGAAGAACATCGAAATCCCCAACGAGGATTCGCGGGCGATGGAACTCGACACCGGGAACCTCTTCGCGCTCAACCGCTTTCCGGGGTACGACCGGGTAGAGGATACGGTACGCCTGACTTACGGATTGGACTGGAAGTTCGAGCGTCCACGCTGGCGAATCACGTCGACCGTGGGCCAATCGCTTCGCCTTTCCAAACCCATTTCCGTGCTGCCTGATGGCACTGGTTTGTCCAGCAAGGCATCGGATATCGTTGGCCGTACCGAGATTCGGTATCGTGATTTCATCAATCTGATCCATCGCTTCCGCCTCGATGAGGGCAGCTTGACGGTGCGCCGCAACGAATTCGACGCGGTGATCGGCAACAATCGCAGCTATCTCGAAATTGGCTACACCGAGCTCAATCGCGATATTTCCGAAAATATTGAAGATCTTCGGGACCGCTCGGAAGTGCGCACTGCCGGTCGTATTGCTTTTGCCAGATATTGGTCGCTGTTCGGCTCGGCGGTGGTCAACCTGACCAGTCGCAAACAAGATCCGACTTACGGGTCCGATGGTTTCCAACCGCTACGAACCCGTTTCGGCGCGGCTTATGACGACGACTGCCTGCAGATCGCGGTCACCTGGCGGCGAGACTACGCAACGATCGGCGATGCCCGCAAAGGTAACTCGTTCCAGTTGCACTTCTCTCTGAAGAGCATCGGCGCGCACTGACCGCATGCATGATCTCGATATGGTACGCGCTCTTGCCCACGTTGGCAGTCCGGTGCAAAGCGGCTATCGGGTGCGCTCATTTTCGGTTAAGCCGCGCCACGGCACGAACGCGGGGGAAATTCCGCGGCGGTGTCGCGGCGCGTGGTTCGCAATGGTTTCCCTGGCTTAGCCGCCAAGGGCTTCCTGCTCGACCGATTACAGACGGGATTGAATAACACGGTGCCAGCAGTCATTCGCACACGGTCGCGCAAGCCGAATTCGGTTCGGCGCGCGCTTCTCACTCTTGGCAGCATCGGCGCCCTCGCCAGTGCTTTGGGCCCAATCGCGGCTCAGGCGCAGGATCAAGACACGCAGGAAACTGCGCAGGGCCAGATCGTCATTCCTGATGACGTCAAGATTTTCGGCAACGATAATCCCAACTTGCGCCGCGCGACGGCTGTGGTGAACGGCGATGTCATCACCGGAACCGATGTCGACCAGCGCCTGGCGCTGATCGTGGCAGCCAACGAAGGCAAGATCGAGGAAGAGGAAATGCGTCGCTTGCGCCTGCAAGTGTTGCGCAACCTCATCGACGAGACGCTGCAGATCCAGGAAGCCAAGGCGGCCATGGTCGAAGTCACGCAGGCGGAGGTCGATCAGTCCTATGCCCGCGTCGCCCAGCAGAACTTCAGCCAGGCCGCAACGGCCATGGACGCCTATCTCAAGCGCGTGGGCTCTTCGGCGGATTCGCTGAAACGTCAGATTCGCGGCGAACTTTCGTGGCAGCGCCTCCTCCAGCGCAACGTCCAGCCGTACATCAACGTCTCGGACGCCGAAGTGAACGAGGTGCTGGAACGGCTCAAGGCGTCGAAGGGCGCGGACGAATATCGCATTGGCGAAATCTATCTGTCGGCAACGCCCGAAACGCGCCAGCAGGTTTACGATAACACCACCAAGATCGTGCAGCAGATCCGCCAGGGCGGCAGCTTCGTCGCCTATGCGCGCCAGTATTCGCAGGCATCCACCGCGCCGGTCGGTGGCGATCTGGGCTGGGTGCGGCTCGAACAGCTTCCCAACGAACTGCAAGTCGCCGCGCGCGAAATGCAGGCCGGCCAATTGGTCGGCCCGATCGAGGTTCCAGGCGGCTTCGACGTGCTGTTGCTGATCGACAAGCGCAAGGTGCTGACGGCGGACCCGCGCGACGCGGTTCTGGCGCTCAAGCAGATTTCGCTGCCCTTCCCGGCCGGCATCACCGAAGCGGACGCCAGCAAGCGGGCAGAGACGTTCCAGAACGCGATCAAGGCCGCAAAAGGCTGCGGCAATGTTGATGCGATCGCCAAGAACCTGGGCGCATCGGTCGTCGCCAACGACCAGGTCAAGGCGCGCGATCTGCCGGCGCAGATCCAGGACCCGATCCTCAAGATCTCGCCTGGTGAGACATTGCCCCCGTTCGGCTCGCTCAAGGATGGCGTCCGCATCCTCATGCTGTGCGGTCGCGACGATCCCAAGACCGCCGAAGGCCCCAGCTTCGAGCAGCTCCAGTCGCAAATGGAGGACAATCGCGTCAACAAGCGCGCGCAGACCTACTTGCGCGATCTGCGGCGTGACGCTGTCATCGAATACAACTGAATCGGGGCGGGGCAGTTGACGTGATCGCGGCGGCCCCGCTTGCCGTATCCCTGGGCGACCCCGCCGGCATTGCGCCGGAGGTGATCGCGCAAAGCTGGGCCGAGCGAAGCTCTGCGCAGCTTTCACCGTTCTTCGTCGTCGGTGGTGCCCAAGTGTTGCGCGCCGCCGCCGCCTCGCGCGGAATCGACCTCCCGATCGCCTTGATCGCTTCGCCCGACGAAGCCGTGCACGCCTTCGCCAACGCCTTGCCGGTACTGGGCCTGGAAGACTGTGCTTTTGTGCCGGGAGCGCCGACGAGCGAGGGCGCCCGCCTTGCCTTCCATTCACTGACGCGCGCCACCGATCTTGCGAAGACCGGCACGGCAGGTGCGATCATCACGGGACCGATCGCCAAATCCAAACTGGCGCAAGTGGGCTTCACCCAGCCAGGGCAGACCGAATTCGTCGCCGATGCCTGCGGCGTTGCATGGCAGGACGCCGTGATGATGCTGGCCGGACCGTCGCTGCGCACGGTTCCGCTCACCGTCCACGTCGCGCTGTCAGCAGTGCCCGCCCTCGTCACGCGCGACTTGATAGAGCGCAAGGCCCGCATCGTCGCGCGCGCGCTGATCCGCGACTTCGGGCTATCGACGCCGCGAATCGCGATCACCGGCCTGAACCCCCATGCGGGCGAGGACGGCCGGATGGGGCGCGAGGAGATCGAGGTCATCGTGCCTGCCATCGCCGCCTTGCAGGCCGAGGGGCTCGCCGTCACCGGCCCGCACCCTGCCGATGCCTTATTCGCGCAAAACGAGCGCACCCGCTTCGACGTGGCGCTATGCATGTACCACGATCAGGCGCTGATCCCGATCAAGACGCTGGATTTCGACCAGGGAGTCAACGTCACCCTGGGCCTGCCGATCGTCCGCACCTCGCCCGATCACGGCACCGCTTTCGGCATCGCCGGCAAGGGCATCGCCAGCGCCAACGCGATGATCGCGGCACTGCGCATGGCCGGCGAATGCGCCCATCGGCGCCTTGGCCACCCGGTATGACCGCCCTTCCCCCCTTACGCGAAGTCATTGCCCGCCACGGCCTTTCGGCCACCAAGGCGCTTGGCCAGAACTTCCTGTTGGACGAGCAATTGCTCGATCGGATCGCCGCGATCCCAGGCAGCCTCGAGGGGCAGGACGTCCTGGAAGTCGGCCCCGGCCCCGGCGGCCTCACCCGCGCCCTGCTGCGCGCCGGTGCGAACGTGACTGCGATCGAGATGGACCGGCGCTGCCTGCCCGCGCTCGCCGAACTCGAAGCCGCCTTCCCCGGCAAGCTGAAGGTGATCGAGGGCGACGCGCTCAAGATCGATCCGGCCACCTTGTTCGATGGGCCGTATCACATCGTCTCCAACTTACCCTATAACGTCGGCACAGTGCTGTTCACCGGCTGGCTGTCCGGCGAAACGTGGCCGCCGCAGTGGGCCTCGCTGACCCTGATGTTCCAAGAAGAAGTCGCGCGGCGGATCGTGTCAGAGCCGGATACGTCTGCCTATGGGCGGCTCGCGGTGCTGGCACAGTGGCGGTCGAAGGCGAAGCTGGCGATGAAAGTCCACCGCAGCGCCTTCACCCCGCCCCCCAAAGTGATGTCAGCGATCGTCCATGTGGAACCGGCCACGGCCCCCGCGGGCGTCTCGATGCGGATGCTGGAACGGCTCACCGAAGCGGCGTTCGGCCAGCGGCGCAAAATGCTGCGGCAGAGCGTAAAAGGGCTGCCTGGTGCGCTTTTGGCGCTCGAAACGCTCGGGATAGATCCCCAGCGCCGGGCCGAAACCCTCAGTATCGACGAGTTCGTGGCGGTCGCGCGCGCGCTAACCGCACCTTAAGCGCACCTTATCGACACCTTATGCGGGAAGCGCGTCTGGCAAAGCGGCTCGCCGGATACCCAAACGCTCCGCCACGATCGTGGGGACCAGCGCCTGACCCGCAACGTTGACGGAGGTGCGCCCCATGTCGAGAATCGGGTCGATCGCCAGCAAAAGTCCTGCTCCTTCCAGCGGCAAACCCAGCGTCGAAAGCGTCAACGTCAGCATAACCACCGCGCCCGTCAGCCCCGCCGTCGCCGCCGAACCCAGAACACTGACGAGCACGATCAGCGCATAGTCCGAGGGATGCAGCGTGAGGCCATAGAACTGCGCAACGAATATCGCTGAAATCGCTGGATAAATGGCCGCGCAGCCATCCATCTTCGTGGTCGAGCCCAGCGGCACCGCGAACGCCGCATAAGACAATGGCACGCCCAGGCGCTCGGTCACTTCCTCGGTCACCGGCATCGTTCCCACCGACGATCGCGACAGGAAACCCAGTTGGATCGCCGGCCAGGCCGTACGGAAAAACTGTACAGGGCTGATACCGTTAAACAGCAGCAACGCCGGATAAACCACCAGCAGAACGATCGCCAGGCCCAGGTAAACGGCCCCTGCAAAAGCTCCCAGCGCAGAAAGCGCATCCCAGCCATAACTCACCACCGCATCCGCCACGAGCGCCGCCGACCCGATCGGGGTCAGAGCGATCAGCCAGCGCAGCAACTGCCGCATAACCTGGTTGGCCGAGGTCATGAACGCCAGGAATGGCGCGGCTCGCTCGCCGATTTTCACCGCCGCTGCCCCGACCGCCACGGCTGCTACGATGATCTGAAGCACGTTGAACGACACCGTAGTCGTCGCGGCTCCTTCGACGATCTTGGTCGATGCTCCGATACCCAGGTAATTGGCGGGTATCAGGCCCTTCAGAAAGTCCAGCCACCCCCCCACCGAGGACGGAGCCTGTGCCGCGCCGGCGCCCACGCCGGCATGAACGCCCGGTTGAATCACCAAGCCCAGCGCGATGCCGATCACCACCGCGATCAGTGCCGTAATCGCGAACCACGCCAGCGTATGCGCCACCAGCCGCACCGCATTGTCCAACCCGCGCAGCGCAGCAACGGACGCGATGATCGCCGTGAATACTAGGGGGGGCACCAACGTGCGGAGCAGTTGGACGAAAATCTGCGCCACGGTGTGGAACGTGGCCGTCGCCCCAAGCGTAAACCCGCTTTGCGGATCAATGCCCCGGACCACCAGGCCGGCCAGCAGGCCCAGCCCCATTCCCAGCGTCACTTGTACGCCGAAGCTGGGAAAACGCTTGCGCACCGAGGAAAACAGAATCGCTGTCATCACACACGAGCTTTCGATGGAGAGCTACATCCGCCACACATCGGCGCGTGAACACACCTCAAATTGGGCTTGTCAGACTTTCGCATTCAAGCCTTCTATATCTTGGTCCTCGGTGCCAGGGTTTCTTCCAGAAAACTCGCCGCCCGGGCGGATCACCAGGTTTTGCTCGCGGGCCTGGAAGACCCGGCTGAGCGGCGCCACGTCGTGCGTCAGCCAGACATTGCCGCCGATTTCGGACCCTGCTCCGATAGTCACGCGGCCCAGGATCGTCGCCCCGGCGAAGATCACGACATTGTCTTCGATCACCGGGTGGCGCGGCAGCGATTTGATGAGCGCCCCCGAAGGATCGGCAGGGAAGTTTCGCGCACCCAGCGTCACGCCTTGATACAGGCGTACGTTGTCGCCGATGATCGCGGTCTCGCCGATGACCACGCCCGTGCCATGGTCGATGAAGAAGCCCCGCCCGATGTGGGCGCCGGGATGAATATCGATGCCGGTGCGCTCGTGCGAGATTTCGGCCACGATCCGCGCCACCAATGGCGCGCCCAGGTCGTGCAGCGCATGGGCCAAGCGATGGTGGATGATCGCCAGCAACCCTGGATAGCAGATCAGCACTTCGTCCAAGCTACGAGCCGACGGATCGCCGCGAAACGCCGCTTCGATATCCAGATCGAGCAAGCGGCGGATGTTCGGCAACTCGCTTGAAAATGCGGCCACGATCCGGGTCGCCATCGCGTCCACAGTAGCGCGATCGTGCTCGTGGTTGGCGTACGTCAGTTCCAGGCGCAACTGGGCATGAAGACGGCTGAGGGCGATCTGCAGCGACTGGGTGACGAACGTGTCTTCATTGTGCCGGCGCACGAAATCCGGGCCCAGCCGCAGCGGGAACAAGGCCCCGCTCAGCTCGTCCGTCACCTTGGCCAAGCGCACACGCGAAGGGAAGCTTTCGACGCCATACTCGGCATGCGGGGCATTGATATCGCGCCAATTGCGTCGGATATTCGCCAGTTCGCGCACAACGCTGGTCACATCCCAGAAATCTGCCTCGGCAGGCGGCGCGCTTTCAGCGCTTGCGCTTGCTACGTTGACTGAACTGTCCATCTGGTGCGCTTCCTCGATGCCTGACTGCTTATCGCGAACGGCCCGCAAACGGTTCCGCATCAAGTTCTCCACTGAATAGGTAGAGAACTTACGTCAAGCGTCGCGCCGTTTGAGACCTCCAAGAAATCATGGTGCCCCCATTAGCCCAGATTTCAGGCCCGGCAGCAGGCGCCATGCAGGTGCAAAAATCAGCGACCCCTTAGGTCTCCATAAGATCGCGGATACGCGTGGCCAGGGTTTCGACGGCGAACGGGTTGATCAGCGAACGCCCCGCATTGTCGATAACAAATCCTTCATAGAGCCTGCGCGTTCCCTGCGGAGCGCAACTCTAAGGAAATCTCGCCGTCATCTGGCGTCGTTACCACACGCTACAACCAGCGACACTGTAGGGGCTTGCCGGAACGTGAGACTCCAGCTAGTTACTGCGACCAATTCGCAATAAGCGCCGTTTTAACCAGATGGGGGGTTTCAGGAGTCTGACTTAATGGCCTTCCACTTTTCGCCGCCCGCTCTTCAATCCGCTACCGGGGCACCGGTTCCTCTCATCCTCATCGACGCTATGCGTTGCTGGAGAGAGGCGCGAGACAACGAAGATATCGTGCAACCCTGCCTCTCGCGTACTCTGGCACCGCACGACTGCGAACTGATGGTTCCTGCCCTGGAAAGCCTTTGCTTGTTCTACGAGGCGGCGCTTGGCCGACCCATCGCGGTCGGCGGTGGACAGAACTTGTCGGATGACGAGACTCGCCTGATCTGCCTCGTCGCCGGAGAGAAACCGCAAACTTCGGTCGATTGCCCCGATGATGCCGCCCACGTCCTGGGATGCGCGCTGTGCTCGGTGCGAGCAATGCTGGCGCAACACTGAAGGGGGCATTAGGAACGGTCATCAGAATGACTGGCCGGAGCAATCAAGTTGACATCGCAGGGCACCAATCGCGTCGCGCCGAGTTGTGCAACTGACCCCGCCCAGCCGGATTGCTGCGGCCGGCTGGCTTGCGAGGCTTATTGATGACCATGACCGTCAACGGCGCCGTCGTCGCCCTACCCGGCGACCCGCGCGTTTCGCTGCTCGATTTTCTGCGAGAGCATTTGCATCTGTCAGGCACCAAAAAGGGTTGCGATCAGGGGGCTTGCGGTGCCTGCACCGTGTTGCTCGACGGCGAGCGGGTGCTGTCCTGCCTGTCCTTGGCAGTCCAGCACGAGGGGCGGGAGGTTACTACGATTGAAGGGTTGGGCCAGCTTGGCACCCTTCATCCGCTGCAAGTTGCCTTCGTCGAGCATGACGGCTTTCAGTGCGGCTATTGCACCCCCGGCCAGATTTGCTCTGCGATGGGGATGGCGCAGGAAATCGCGCGTGGTGTGCCCAGCCATGTCACCGCCGACCTTGCGAAGGAGGCCATCAGCTTCACTCGCGACGAACTGCGCGAGCGAATGAGCGGCAACTTATGCCGCTGCGGGGCCCACAACGGCATCGTCGAGGCGATCTACGAAACTTTCGTAGAGCCGGTCGCCGAGGCAGCAGCATGACCCCTTTCCGCTACGCCCGTGCCGCCGACACCGCCGCGGCCATCCGTGAAGCCGCGACCGGCGCCCGCTACCTGGGTGGCGGAACCAACCTGATCGACCTGATGCGCGAACATGTCGAGCAGCCTTACGCCTTGGTGGACGTGACTGGGCTGCCCGCGGCGATTGAGCCCACGGCGGAGGGCGGGTTGCTGATCGGCGCTGCCGTGCGCAACACCGCACTTGCCGAGCATCCAGAGGTGCGAACCCGCTACCCCGCCCTCACCCGCGCGATCGTTGCGGGCGCGAGCGCGCAGATACGCAACATGGCGACCGTGGGGGGCAACCTGCTCCAACGCACGCGCTGCGCCTACTTTTACGATGAAGCCGGTTCACGCTGCAACAAGCGCCAGCCCGGCGCGGGGTGTGATGCGATCGAAGGGTTCAACCGCAACCACGCGATTCTGGGTGCCTCGTCCGCCTGCGTCGCTACCCATCCTTCCGACATGGCCGTGGCCTTGGCGGCCTACGACGCGGTCGTGCATCTCAGCAGCGCCACTGGTGACCGACGCGTCGCGCTGACGGACCTTCACCGCCTGCCGGATGATCGGCCCAATATCGAAACGCTGCTGGAGCCCGGCGAACTCATCACCGCGATCGAATTGCCGGCGCTGCCCTTCTCCGCCCGATCCACCTACCGCAAGGTGCGCGATCGATCGAGCTACGCCTTCGCGCTGGTCTCGGTCGCGGTGGCGGTGGACATTGCCGATGAGCGCATGCGCGGTGTCCGCATCGCGCTGGGCGGGGTCGCTCACAAACCCTGGCGGGCGAGCAAGGCGGAAGCGGCGCTGATCGGCGAGGAAGCGAACGAGGCATCGTTTGCCCAAGCTGCCGAGGCAGAACTCGCCGATGCGCAAGCACTAAGCGGTAACGGTTTCAAGATCGAACTCGCGCGACGGACCATCGTCGCGGTGCTGGCCGAACTTGCGGGAGACGCGGCATGAATCTCGATGAGGCCAAAAGTCTCGCCAAGGGCACGCTCGAAAGCATTGTCGCCAAAGCAGTCGCTCTCGCCCCGGATGGCTGGATTCCGGGTGGCGAACCCGACACGCTAATCCGATCGCGCAACGGCCATGTCGGCAAACCCACCTCACGCATCGACGGTCCTCTCAAGGTCACCGGCCAAGCCACCTTCGCAGCGGAATTCGCGATGGACGGGATGGTGTATGCCGCGCTGGTTTACAGCACGGTGGCAAAAGGCCGGATCATCGCGATGGATACGGACCATGCCCAGGCCGCGCCCGGTGTGGTTGGGGTGATGACCCATCACAATGCGCCGCGCCTAGCCGCCCCGCCGGTGTTCATGTCTAACCCCAAGGCCGCTGGCGGTGACAACCTCCCGATCTTCCAGGACGCCACAATCCATTGGAACGGCCAGCCCGTCGCCGTCGTACTGGCAGAAACGCAAGAGCAGGCTGACTACGCAGCCACCCTCATTCGTGTCGACTACGAGGCCGAACCCGCGCTGACCTCGTTCGAGGCCGCCAAGGCGCAAGGCCCAACGCCAGCCCTCTTCATGGGCCATCCGCTTCACGAAGAGAGCGGCGATGCCGACGGTGCGTTAGAAGCGGCGGCAGTGAAGATCGACGCGATTTACACGACCCCGCGCCACAACCACAACGCGATCGAACTGCACGGCGTGACCGCCGCTTGGCTCGACGGGGTGCTACGCCTTCACGATGCATCACAGTTGGTGGCGCATGAAGCGTGGTCGTTGGGCAAGATATTCGACATTCCCGAAGATAAAGTCATCGTTACCTCGCCGTTCGTCGGCGGTGGTTTCGGCGGCAAATGCTTGTGGCAGCACCAGGTTCTGGCCGCTGCCGCCGCGAAAGTCGTCGGACGGCCGGTGCGCTTGGTCCTTTCGCGTGAGGGCGTTTATCGCGTGGTCGGCGGTCGCTCGCTTACCGAGCAGCGCGTGCAGCTCGGTGCAGACCGGGACGGCAAGCTCAAGGCCCTGATCCACACCGGCGTGACGGCGCAAACCGCCGCCAACGTCCTGCCTGAGCCGTTCATCCTTCCCACCAAGAGCGCCTACGCTTCGGAGACGTTCAAGCTGAACGTACAAAAGGTGGAATTGGATATGGTCGCCAACACGTTCATGCGCGCGCCGGGGGAAGCGGTAGGCACTTTCGCGCTTGAATGCGCGATGGACGAACTGGCCGAAGCACTAGGCATCGATCCTATTGAACTGCGCATCCGCAACGAGCCGGAGAAGGATCCGCTCAGTGGCTTGCCGTTCTCTTCTCGCAACCTGACCGAAGCATGGCACACCGGGGCCGAACGGTTCGGCTGGGCGAAGCGTAACCGCACCCCTCGCGCCACGCGGGATGGTGAATGGCTGGTGGGTATGGGCTGCGCTGCCGGCACCTATCCCTATTACAGAATGCCGGGCGGCGCAGCGCGGATTACCCTGACCGCAGACGGTGCCAGCATAGACATCGCCGCGCACGAAATGGGAATGGGCACCTCGACCGCACAAACACAAGTCGCCGCCGATCGGCTTGGCCTGTCGATGGAGGCCGTGCGCTTCAACTATGGCGATTCCACGTTGCCGGGTGTCGTGCTGGCCGGCGGGTCTCAACAAACCGCCGCGATCGGCGCTGCCGTTGGCGCCGCGCATCATGCGCTAGTGAAGGAACTGCTCAAGCTGGCGGGCAACCATTCCCCACTGGCCGGGCTGAAGCCGGACCAGGTCGCTTGCACTAACGCCGGCCTGTGCCAGCACGACGAGCCGGAACGATACGAAAGCTATGCCTCGATCCTCACTCGCGCAGGCCGCGAAAGCGTGAGCGTCGAGGCCGAAGGCCCGCCGCCGCTGGAAACGATGCATTGGTCGATGCACAGCCACTCCGCGATGTTCTGCGAGGTGCGGGTCAATACCGTTACCGGCGAACCGCGCGTTAGTCGTTTCCTGGGCTCGTTTGATTGCGGGCGCATCCTCAATCCGAAGACCGCCAGCAGCCAGTTCAAGGGCGGCATCATCATGGGGCTAGGCCTGGCGCTGATGGAAGAAACCCAGTTCGACGAGCGCAAGGGCCGGGTCATGAACCCCAGCCTCTCGGAATACCACATCCCGGTCCACCTGGACGTCCCCGACATCGAGGTGATGTGGACCGACATTCCTGACCCACACACTCCGATGGGCGCGCGCGGCATTGGGGAGATCGGCATTACCGGAGTAGGTGCGGCGGTTGCCAACGCGATCTACAACGCGACCGGCAAGCGCATTCGCGATTTGCCGATCACTCTGGACAAGCTGTTGTAGTCGTGCCCGAAAAAATGCGCGCTGCGATCAATGGGCGGATCAAGACCAGAGCTGAGCGGGCATGATCTCAGCCCTTGACTTGTTTCGCATCGGGCTGGGCCCGTCCAGTTCGCACACCGTCGGCCCGATGCGGATCGCGGCCAGGTTTCTGCATGGTATGGACCAAGCCGGCAACCTTGAGACAATCGCGCGCGTAGTCGTCCGCCTGCAAGGATCGTTGGCATTCACTGGCTTGGGGCACGGCACGCCTGACGCTTGCCTGATGGGGCTGATCGGCCTGCGGCCCGAAACCGTCGATCCTGAGGCCGCCCATGCCGCAGCCGCGCAAGTGCGCGCGACCGGGCAGATCGCCCTGCTGGGCCGGCACGCTATCGCCTTCGATCCCACGACCGATCTCATACTCGATTTCGACGGCATTGCGGACCTCCACCCCAATGGCATGATCCTGACCGCGTTTGGCGGCAGCGGCGAGGAAATCGCGACGCAGCAGTATTTCTCGACCGGTGGTGGGTTCTTCTCCAGCAGGCACCAACTGGAGCACCCCGCGCCAGACGACCAAGTAACGCGCGGCACCCGCCCGCCCCTGCCCTTCGGATCAGGCGCACAGCTATTGGACATCTGCGCCACGAACCGCCTGGACATTGCCAAAGTCATGCTCGCCAACGAAACGGCTCGGCGGCCCGAAGCGGAAACGCTGGCCGGGCTGGATGCCATTGCCGATGCCATGAACGCCTGCATCGA
Source organism: Novosphingobium sp. Rr 2-17 (assembly GCF_000272475.1). GTDB lineage: Bacteria > Pseudomonadota > Alphaproteobacteria > Sphingomonadales > Sphingomonadaceae > Novosphingobium. The sequence goes on along the minus strand of NZ_AKFJ01000085.1, from coordinate 231,293 downwards.
TCAGGGCCTGTCGCGGGATGGGCTACTGCCCGGAGACCTGAAAGTCCGCCGCCGCGCGCGTTCCATCCATCAACGCTTGATCGCACGCCCGCAGGACAACCAGGCCGAAACGCTGATGGACTGGCTCAACCTGTACGCCATGGCCGTGAACGAGGAAAACGCCAGTGGCGGACGCGTCGTCACCGCGCCTACGAACGGCGCAGCGGGCATCATCCCGTCGCTGTTGCGCCAGTACTGCTCGGATGGCTCCCGAGCCATCCGCGCCAAGGCGCGCCGTTACTTGCTGACCGCCGCCGGCATAGGCTTGCTGTATAAACAGCGCGCCTCGATCTCAGGAGCCGAGATGGGCTGCCAAGGCGAAGTCGGAGTCGCCTGCTCGATGGCGGCGGCGGGGCTGGCGGCAATCTGGGGTGGAACCCCCGAGCAAGTGTGCGCGGCGGCTGAGATCGGCATGGAGCACAACTTGGGGCTCACTTGCGATCCGGTAGGCGGACTCGTCCAGATCCCCTGCATCGAGCGCAACGCCATTGCGGCTGTCAAGGCCGTGAACGCGGCCAAGCTGGCGCTACACGAAGGCGAAATGCCGCGTGTCTCGCTCGATCAAGTGATCGAAACGATGCGCCAGACCGGGCTGGATATGTCGAGCAAGTACAAGGAAACCAGCCAGGGCGGCCTGGCGATCAACGTGGTAGCCTGCTGAGAGACCATTCTCGCCACAGGATGCGGGCTCCTCCCCCCGCATCCTGCGACAAGCCTCAAATTAAAGCGTCAGGCAACCGTTTCGGGCGTCGGTTCTGCCTGGCCGGCGTAAGGCACGTTGCGACCGCCAAAGCGGCGCACGCGGATGTTCGCCTGCTCGCCATGTCCGGCGAACCCTTCCAAGGCGCACAAGCGGCTGCAGTATTCGCCGATCAGGGCTGAAGCCTCGTCAGTGGTGACACGCTGGTAAGTGCAGGTCTTGATGAACTTGCCCACCCAAAGACCGCCGGTATAGCGAGCCGCCTTCTTGGTCGGCAGCGTGTGGTTGGTGCCGATCACCTTGTCGCCGAAGCTCACGTTGGTGCGATTGCCTAGGAACAGAGCGCCGTAATTGCTCATGTTGTTCAGGAAGTAGTCCGGGTCGGCAGTCATCACCTGAACGTGCTCGGAAGCGATCTCGTCCGCGATGGCGACCATTTCTTCGTAGCTATCGGCCACGATCACTTCACCGAAAGTGTTCCACGCCTTGCGAGCATGTTCTGCGGTAGGCAGAATTTCGAGCAGGCGATCGATTTCGGCCATCGTCTCGCGTGCGAACTTTTCCGAGTTGGTAAGCAGGACGCCCGGGCTGTCCGGCCCGTGTTCGACCTGGCCCAGAATATCGGTCGCCGCCATCTCGGGATCGCAGCCGATTTCGTCGGCGATGATGAGCGTTTCGGTCGGACCAGCGAACAAGTCGATGCCGACGCGCCCGAACAACTGGCGCTTGGCTTCGGCGACATAGGCGTTGCCGGGGCCTACGAGAATGTCGACCGGCTCAATCGTTTCGGTGCCGATCGCCATCGCGCCGACGGCCTGGATACCGCCCAGCGCGTAGATCGCGTCTGCGCCGGCCATCGCCTGTGCCGCCACGATCGCGCGGGCGGGCTGGCCCTGGAACGGCGGAGCGCAAGTGATGACGCGCTTCACGCCTGCAACCTTCGCAGTGATGACGCTCATATGCGCGCTGGCGAGCAGCGGATACTTGCCTCCGGGAACGTAGCAGCCGGCGGAATTGAGCGGCAGGTTCTTGTGGCCCAGCACCACGCCCGGCAACGTCTCGACTTCGACATCCTTCATGCTGTCACGCTGAATCTGCGCGAAGTTGCGCACTTGCGTCTGCGCGAACTCGATGTCCTTTCGCTCTTGCGGAGTGAGGCTATTGACGCAGGCATCGATCTCGGCCTGGCTCAGGCGGTAGTCCGCACGATCCCAGCCATCGAACTTGTTGCTCATCTCACGCAGAGCAACATCGCCGCGTGCTTCGATATCGGCCAGCGCGGCCTCGACGATGTCGCGTACCTTGCGATCTGCGTCGGCCTTCGCTTCGGCGGTCGCGCCGCGCTTGAGATAGATTGCCATCAGTCCTGCTCCTGCCTTGTATCCGGGGACTCGCCCTCGACCGTTGAATACATATGCACCAGACGTGCATCAATGGTTGATTGTGCTGACACTCGGTCAAGGTTTTTATGCAAAGCTCTTATGAATACCTATGCACGCAACCACGCGTGATAACCCCAGGACTTTCCTTGGCCTTGCGCGCAGCAACCGCTAGAAAGGCGCATGGAAAGTCACCGAGAGGCCGTCACTTCGCTAGATGTCGCACGCGAAGCAGGTGTTTCGCAGTCCGCAGTGTCGCGTGCTTTCACCCCAGGCGCCAGCATCGCAGCGGACAAGCGCGAGCGCATCATCGCTGCAGCCGAGAAGCTTGGCTACCGCCCCAACCCATTGGCACGGTCGCTCATGCGGGGTCGCTCCAACATCGTCGGCGTGGGCGTGGGCGACCTGGCGAACCCGTTCTTCGTTCAAACGCTTCAGTTGTTGTCCGACGCCTTGGACGGGGCTGGGCTGCGGCTCATGCTGTTTCCCGCACGTGGCGGATCACGCCCGGAACCGACGATCCACGAGATCCTGCATTATCGACTCGATGCGCTGGTGATGCTTTCCGTCAGCCCTTCCTCGGCGCTGACCGAGCAGTGCCGCCGGGCGCAAGTTCCCGTGATCCATTACAACCGTACCACCACAGCCCACGATGCCTCCAGCGTGGTAGGGGACAACGGCACCGGCGCACGTGCGATCGCCGCTCATCTGCTGGCCGGAGGACACCACCGGATCGCATTCATGGCCGGCACGCCAGAAACGTCCACCAACGCTGCGCGTGAAGCAGGCTTCGCCGGTTATCTTGCGGAACACGGCGCCCCTGCCCCAATCCGCGAATGCGGCCACTACGCGGTCGATGCCAGCATGGCCGCCATGCGCCGCTTGCTATTGCGAACCGAACGCCCCGACGCCGTGTTCTGCGCCAACGACACCATGGCGCTGGCCGCGATCAGCGTGGCGCGCCACGAGTTCGGCCTCGATGTGGGGCGCGAGATTTCTATCGCCGGTTACGATGACGTGCCGATGGCGGCTTGGCCGGCCTTTTCCCTCACTAGCTTCTCGCAGCCGGCCTCCCGAATGGTCGCTGAAACCCTTCGGCTGATCCTGGCACTGCGCAGCGATCCTGATGACCACCAGACCGTAATCGCCGAGGGCACCCTGGTCGTACGGGGTAGTACGCGCCCAGTAGGCCGTTGATCCGGTGCTTGGCCTAAAGCGTCGAAGACGCGAGTGCCGCTTTTGAACGAAGCGGGGTCTTCGAGCGCTTGAGGCCGATCAGCGGCCGCAATGGCCCGATCTCACGGCCAACTAAGTAGAACAGCCAGGATCCTACCGCCACGCTGAAGTACAGCGCCAGGAATTCCGGGCCGGCGGTCAACCCCTTGTTGCGCAGCCAGTAGCTGACCAGCACCATCACCGTTTGATGCGCAAGGAAAACCGGAAACACCGCTTCCGCAAGCGTCCCGCGCCAGCGGTGGTCACGGTTCCAATACAAGTCCGCGACCCCAAACAAGGCGATCACGGTCCCCCAGCATTGCAAGGCCTTGGCAAAGTCCAGCGGCTCCATCCAGGCGGCCGGGGTTCGCACGTTGCCGGGATACAGCCATGCCTCCGTTCCAACGATGGCATAGCCCACCAGGCCAACCACGAGCGCCCATTTCCACTGCCGCGCGATCGCCTGATGCAAGGCTTGCGAGCCGCGCAATGCAAAGCCGAACAGGAACATCGCGCAGTAGTGAGCATGCGCGGCGACATCGTCGAGGAAGTTGTGGGTATCGGTCCAACTGTTGCCGGGGGTGCGGATCGCGTAAGTCAGCAGGCAGCCCAGCGGGATCAGCGCAGGACCGGCCAGCAGCTTTTCGAAGCCTGCCGCCACTAAAGCGCGCCACCGCGCCGGCAGCACCATCAGCGCCGCGCAAAGCACCAGCGTGTAGGCGAGCAGATAGATCACGAACCACAAGTGCATCACTGCCGGCAGGTTCTCGTTCATTACCCGGCGAAAGCTAAAGGCGTCGTGCAGGAGGAAATAGCCGTAACCATGCGAATAATGCGTGTTGACGAGGCCCAGGTAAGGCTGCGGCGGTACGATCACGGTCAGGCCGAACAACAAAGGCAGACCCAGGCGCAGCACCCGGCTTTTCAAGAAAGCCCCCGGATTGCGCTCGCGAGAGAACAGCGCAGCGCTTGCATAACCGGAAATGGCGAACAACAACGCCAAACGCCACGCACTGAGCCCCAGCAGCGGTATTTCGGCCCACTGCACCACCCCGCGCGTCGGCGTCTGATACCCCCACGGCGTGAACGAAAAGCCGACGTGATAGACGATCAGCAAAACGAAGGCGCCGATCCGAAGCCAGTCCATTCCGTAATGTCGCTGGGCCGGTGCGCGATCCATCCGTTATCCGTCTTAGCCAATACCGTGATGCGCCGGCCTGCCCGCCCGCGGTGGATGCTCACTTAGGCTCGATGCATCTGTCACGCAATCCAAGCCTTGTAACGAGCTGTAATGGCCCGCTTCCGATCGCGACGATGGTTGGCGCAGACCCATGAGTCACTCCGCTTCGACCAGCCGGCCCGTTCTCCGATAGGCCAGTGCCAGCAAGGCGAAGAACAGAATTATCCCACCGATCAGCGCCAGCTTAGCAAACCCATCACCCACAAGGGCCAGCGGATCGCCCTAGACAAAAAACGCCGCGACGACCGCGACGACGTCGGTCGGTGCGCATATATCGAGATCCAGTTCCAGATCGGGGGTGGTGCTGTACCCTTTCGTAACGCCCCATCGATCAAAGGTTACCGTAACGAGGCGGTAGCCATCGTCGCTACGGACCGCAGCGAGACCGCCCGCCGTTACCGGGCGATCGGGATCGGCCACTACGATCGAACTTGCAGGCAGCCCTGGACCCAGCGTTGCACGGCACACGCGCAGGGCAAACGCCTTGGGACCGGCATCGCGCGGCGCCTCAACAACGGCATCGGTACGGGTAAAAGCGATCAAGCCCCCCGCCAGCGGCGTCCCGAACACGGTCAGCATGCGCGCAGGCTCGGGCAGGTTTGCGGCTGCCGACACGGCTCGTGGCACACGCCTAGCGACCGCCTTGCCTGCCGTCTTGCTGGCCGCCTTGTGTCCTGCCGGCTTCGCTACGCTTGCGAGCTCAGCGGACAACGCCGCATTGCGCTCGCGCGCACGCTGCTCGCGATCGGCAGGATCGACGATCCGGGCGATCGCAGCATCGAGTTTGCCCCGGCGATACTGGTCCGCGACATTGGCGCGCAACGCATGCTCGTCGTCGACGCCGAACACGCGGCAAACCGCCGCGACTGTCGCGGCATTCCAGCGATCAAGCGTCTTGTGCGCATTTTCGAGGCGGGACAGAATGACCGGCGGTAGCCCAAAGTCCTTGTCGAGCCTGGCAATTGTCAGCGTCGCGTCGGAATTGCGCAACACACGCAGGGCAGCGGCGAGTTGAATGGTGAACTGCTCTTCCTCCTGCGAAATGGCGCGCCCATCCTGAAACGGCAGCGCCCAGGCGGCAATATCGAAAGCCGGGTCTGCCAGATCAATCAGTAGATCGGTCGGCGCCACTTCGAGCGCGCGCGCGATCTGCCGCAGTTCATCAGCGCGCGCGACGACTTCGCCACGCTCAATCTTGGACAAGCGGATATAGGAAATGTCGGGCAGACGCTCGCCTAACGCCATCAGCTTCTGGAGACCGCGCAGACGGCGCTGCTCGCGGATATGATTGGGAAAGACAAAGGCACGATAGCGGTCGGGTACGATCGCCGGAGGATCTGCCCGTACGGTCCGCCGCTTTTTGTCGGCGGTGTCGCGCACCCGGCTGGACTCGACCGCTGAGAGTGATGATCGAGTTCGCGCCATGCCATCCTTCACGATTAAGGCGGGGTGACATCGTCTACCCCGCCCAATCAATACAGGATAAGTGCAGTATGTTCAATCTTGCCGATCGGCCACCCGATATCGTTGGCTCAGTGCCACGCCCGGCTACCAGGTACGCCGCTGTCGTTCCGGTTCGCTTCCGCGAAAATCGCATCGACCATATCGTCTTGCGGCGCTTCGTCGCGGCGCTTCGACGCCATCGTACCGCTGGCGGGCGCCGCGATCGCGACGAGCCGCGAGAGCACGTTGTGCGGTTGACCGATCGGAGGCAGGATCGGCGTCGTCGTGTTGCGAACCCGTGTGTCAGGCGCCTTGGGCTTGCGATAATCCGCCATCATCGCGAAGCGCGGGTCCGCGCTGGCGAGCTCGGCAATCTTCCGCGAGGCGCGCTTGGTGATCTGTCGCACGCGCTCCTTGGTGACCCCGGTATCGGCGCCTAGTTCGTCGAGCGTCGTCATATCGAAAACACGGCGCTCGACGATCTCCTTGTCCCGCACGAGCTTCTGTTCGAGCTTCGCAAGCTCGATCGGGCACAAGCCACGTGCCCGCGGCGCTTGCGCAGCAACGGCAGCGGAACCGAGGAATTCGGACTGCGGCACGCGCTTGGCCCGCGGGCGCTTGCGCAGTTGTGCGATGCCGGAGGCGCGTTCCTGTTCGATATAGGCATCGATCAACGAAGCGGTCGCCGCCTGAGCGAGATAATTGGACGCGCCCTCTTCCGTGCGCGCCAGCGCGGCACTGTCTTCAAGCATCGCTTCCAGGTTGGCCTCCCCACCATCGTCGCCAGTGGTGAGGGCATGCAGCGACACAGTCGTTGCATCGACCTTTTTGGCGGACGGTCGTTGGTCGGTCATCACCCGAAAGCGCAGGCTCTGCAGCTCACCGCGGATCTGCCAGTTGATGAAGGTAGTGAACTGCGCCTTTGCCGGATCATATCCCATAATCGCCCGATGCACTGCAATCGCGCAGCATTGCTCGGCGTCTTCCCAGTGCGAAACCAGGCCGTATTGACGGATGAAATGGCGAATGCGCGGCGCGATCAACTTGAGGATCGTGCAGAACGCCTTGTCGACATTGGCGCGCTGGCGCGCGCTCGACAAACCGTCTGCGGACGGCATCTGCGCCAAGACGGCAGCGACGGCGGCTTCAAGCGCTATCGTCGTTTTAGACATGATGTTTCCCCTAGAACCCTGGACCAACTGGGCATCGCCCGCTGTCTCTTCACCACACTTTTCTAGGCTTCTTCACAATAGTGTATTATTGCTTATCCTATAAACCGGAATACTTGCGAGCTAGGGTTTCCGGGGGTCTGCGTGGCTGCCGGCGACCTCGTCGAACCCGACAAATCGTGATGGCCGGACGTGGCGAGCGACGAAATCCAACAACCAGGAGCGATGTGCCGTCGCAGCATCGCTGGCCTGGGCGATGCGGTGATTCGCGGCCGCGCTTCCAACCTGTGCGTGGAGCAGGCGTTGCGCGCGCCCACTATCGAGTCCCCCGGTCAGGAACCGCACCGCGTCGGCAGTGCCGAGATGGTGTCCGAGATAGGCTGCGCGCGCTATCGTCGACAAGTCACCGCCGATCGCAACACCGGCCTGCTTCAATTGCGCGACGCTGCGACTGGCATAGTCGGCTGTGGCGTTGATCGAAGCCGTCGCATCATAACGCAACGCCAAAAGCGCCGAGCGTGCGCTGGCCAGGACCCGACCGTCGCGCCCGAGCCAGCCCTGGTCCTGCGCGATGCCGTGCAGCCAAGTCCCGGCCCGCTCAGCCTCGCTTTGCCAGGTGCCGCCGAGGAACTGGCCGAGCCCGGCAGCGCTCGATCGAGGATTGCGCGAACTGGTCTTCCATGCGCCATCGCCGGACTTGGCAGCCTCGGCATCGACGATCGCCGCGAGCGCCGCAGCCGGTAGGCCGGTTCGAGTCGCGGCAGCGACAAACGCCGGAGCGAAGCGTGCATTGGCGCCCAGACCGCTGATTATTGCGGTAGATACGCCTGCCCCCGCCTCGATCAGTCCCGACGCTAGGCTTGCGGTAGTTGGCGGCATCGGCCGATGCATCGCCTCCTTACTCGCGACCGTTTCCCCCGCTTTACGCGAAATCAGCGCGAGCAGCGCATCCAGGTTGAAGTCCGCGGTGTCCGTCGAGCGCAACGCACTGCGATCATCATCGCTAGTGCCACCGTTCCCGAGTGCCGCGCGCCACAGCCGGCCAGCGACGTCGCCATGCGCCTGCGCATAGATCAAGGCGGCCTTTTCGCTAGGCGCCAGCCGGCTAAAATCGGTCGAGACGATCATGCACGGTCGTCGCGCTCGGCGCGCAACCGCCTCGCAGCAGCGAGCGTGCGCGTAAAGCGTGCCGCCGAGAAATCGTCGATCTGCGACTGTTCCATGATTGCCGCCGCGCGTAACGTGTCGGCGCGGTGGCGGTCGGCGGCAGCACCGATCGCGCTGAGCGAGCCATACGCCTCAATTGCTTGCGCGCGCAGCCCGCTCAGTCGCGCATCGCAGATCGCACGCTGATGGCACAGAGATGCGCGTTCGGCCCGCATTCGCGCCACGAAAGCGTCGGCGGGAAACGCGTGCTGGGCAGCGAGCGCAATCTCGGTCTGAACCGTCGTGTCGATCGCATCGCGATGCCCGTCGAGCGCGATCACCTGAGCGACTTCGGCCGAGATCGAGACGCGCATATCGTCCATCTCGCGCTGACGCAGCCGTAGCGCGGCGTCATAGGGCGTGATCATGCAATATCCTCTAGGATTGCGCTGAGCCCGGCGAAGCTGTCGGTCACGTCACCGCGATCCTCCTTGCTCTGCATCAGCAGTTTTTCGATCGCGGGGGCGAGCCGGATCGCGCGATCGACTTCGGGATTGGAACCGATCTTGTACGCGCCCAGCCGGACGATTTCCTCCATGTCGCCATAGGTTGACAACACTGATCGCGCGGCGAGCCGCAAGGCGTTCTCCTCGGCATCGAGCGCGCCGGGCAAAGTGCGCGACACCGATTTGAGGATGTCGATCGCCGGATAGCGACCGCGCTCGGCGATGCGCCGTGTGATGACGACATGACCATCGAGGATGCCGCGCACCGCATCGGCGACAGGCTCATTGTGGTCGTCGCCATCAACGAGCACGGTGAAAAGCCCGGTGATCGACCCCTGCCCCGGCCGGCCTGGTCCGGCACGTTCAAGCAATCGCGGTAGTTCGGCGAATACCGTCGGCGTATAGCCCTTTGTCGCCGCCGGCTCGCCACTGGCGAGACCGATCTCGCGCTGCGCCATCGCGAAACGCGTCACCGAATCCATCAAGCAGAGGACCTTCAGGCCTTGGTCGCGAAAATGCTCGGCGACCGCCAGCGTGGTCCACGCCGCCTGGCGCCGCATCAGCGCCGGCTCGTCCGAGGTGGCGACCACCAGCACGCTACGCGCAAGGCCATCGACGCCGAGATCATCCTCGACGAATTCCTGCACCTCACGCCCGCGCTCGCCGATCAGCCCGATCACGGCGACGTCGCACGCGGTCCAGCGTGCGAGCATTGACAGCAGCACGGATTTGCCCACGCCCGAGCCCGCGAACAGGCCGAGCCGTTGCCCGGTGCACAGCGGCGCGAAAATATCGAGAGCGCGCACGCCTGTGCCGATCCGGGCGCCGACGCGGGCGCGCTCGGCGGCGGGCGGCGGCGGCGCCTTGATCGGGCGCGGATCGAGCCCGATCGGCAGCGCGCCCTTACCGTCGATCGGGACGCCGAGGCCATCGACCATCCGACCGAGCCAGGCATCGCACGGACGGACGGTGAAGCGCCCGGCCACGAGGCTGGCGCGCGATCCCGACGCGATTCCCTGCGGGTCGCTGAATGGCAGGCAGTGCGCCACGTTGCGCTCGAGTCCGGTCACCTCCGCGGCGACTTCGCCATCGGCCGCGCTGACGACTATATGGGAACCGATCATCGCCGCGCCATCCAGACCCTCGACTTCGATCAGCGTGCCGCGCACACCGATCACCCGACCATAACGTTGGTCAGGGGAGAGTTCGCGCAGCGCGCGCGCAGCGGCGGCGAGCGTCTTCATGTCTGTCGCTCAGGCGGCATCGCACTCAGTTCGACCGAGCGCCACCGCTTCATACGTAATCAGCGTGCGGCAATCGGCCAACGCACGGTAGAAATCGCCACATGCCACCTTGCGCGCGAACGCCGCGCACACCGCCTTCGCCTCGTGCGATTCCAACGCGTCGATCAACGCCGAGACATAGTCGATGATTTCGGGGTGATGCACGGCGGCGCCGGCCGGATCGATATACGCGAGCATGCACGCATAATAGAGCCGCCGCGCCGGCGTCGTCGCTTCCTCGGGCGCCATCACTTCGCGACCGCGCAACACGGTGACGCTGTTCTCGATGCTCAAATCAGTGCGCCCGACCGAGCGCAGCAGCGCGCCGTTGATAATCATCGGTTCGCCATCGCGGAGGGAAATTCGTAAGCTCATCGTACAGGCCTCTGGTGGTTCACATCTTTATAGGATGGAATGGCGGTCAGACGTGCCCTGCAACAAAACTCGACACTTTCGCACCTTCGTGTCGCAATCTTCCTACAATCACACAAAGCGCATTACTTCGGCGCCCTTTTGTGGAGATTACCTTTGAGCCTCTACTCAGCCCTGTATGCCGGTGTGTCCGGTCTCACCGCACAATCCGGCGCTATGGCCAGCGTCGCCGACAACATCACCAACATCAACACTGTCGGCTATAAGAATGCGGATGCGCAGTTTCGCACCTTGGTGGCGGACGGGCGGGGCAGCGCGACCTATTCGGCAGGTGGCGTCGCCGCGGTGACGCATTCGCTCGTTTCGAAGCAGGGCGTGCTACAGGCAGCGAGCAGCTCGACCGACATCGGGATCGAGGGCGCCGGATTCTTCGTGACGCGCGACGGCGCCGGTGCCAGTGCCAATATCGCTTACACCCGTGCCGGGTCGTTCACCCCCGACAGCGCAGGTTATCTTAAGAATGCGGGCGGCTATTACCTCCAAGGCTGGCCGCTCGATGCGCAAGGCGCCTACGTCAACAACGGCAATCTCAATGCGCTCGCGCCAGTGCGCGTCAGCCAGTTGACCGGCACTGCCGCAGCCACGAGCAAGCTGCAGATGCGCGCCAATCTTGACTCGACCACCTCGGCGTTCACCGGCACCTACACGGCCGGCGACCTCGCCGCCGGCACGACGCCGGACCAGTTCAAGCGCTCGTTCGATATCACCGACGCGCAAGGCGGCAGTCACGCAGTGACGCTGGCCTTTCTCAAGACCGGCCCTAACACCTGGGCCGGTGAAATCTACGCACAGCCGGCAAGCGACGTCGCCGCAACCGGCGGCCTGCTCGCCAGCGGCAGAATCGTGTTCAATGCCGATGGTAGCCTCGACCGCGCCAACTCGGACGCCGGCATGTTCGACTCAATAACGCCGGTCTGGACCAACGGCGCCGGCACTGGCCCCATCACGCTTGGCCTCGGCAGCGATGGCGGGCTCGACGGGCTTACCCAGTTCGGCGGCACCTCCTCGATGATTTCCTCGACCGTCGATGGCGGGCTGCTCGGCAGCGTCTCATCGATCCGGATTTCCGACGCCGGCGTGGTCAGCGCGGTGTTCGAAGATGGAACGTCGCGCGCGGTGTATCAATTGCCGCTCGCCAGCTTCCAGAACGCCGACGGCCTGACGCGCCTGCCCGGCAACGCCTATAGTGTGTCGGATGAATCGGGTAGCGTCGCGATCAACCCGCCCGGCTCGCTCGGAGCTGGCAGCATTTCGGCGAATTCGCTCGAGGCATCGACCGTCGATCTCGCATCGGAATTCACCAACATGATCCGCTTCCAGCGCGCCTACAGCGCGTCGTCGAAGATCATCACCACGGTCGACGAGATGCTGCAGGAAGTCAGCAACCTCAAGCGCTGATGCCTTGACCCGAGCCGGCGCGGAAATCGTTTCCGCCCGGCCGCAGCCCGAAAACAAGGATCGCCGGCGTGTCGCTCAACGAAATCATGGCATCGGCGATGTCCGGCCTAGCGGCGTCGCAGGCGGGGCTGCGCTCGGTCTCGAACAACATCGCCAATGTCGGCACGCCCGGCTATGCCCGCGAGGCCGTGACGCAAACCACGGGCGTCACCGCGGGACTCGTCAATGGCGTCACCGTCGGCGAACCCAGCCGCATCGCCGATCGCTTCCTCGAAGCGACGGTGTATCGCCGCGCTGGCGACATGGGCGCGGCTGACGTAACCTCCTCCTACCTCGGTCGGCTGCAATCCTTGCTCGGCGCACCCGGGGCCGAATATGGTCTACCCGCGCGGCTTGATGCGATCACGTCCTCGGCAGTGGGGATGACGGGGACGCAAGCCTCTCCGCAAGCGATCGCGGGCTTCACCGCCAATGTTCAGGACGCAATCGAGTCAATCAACCAGCTCGGCGGCGACGTTACTGCCCTCAAATCGGACGTTCAGTCCGAGGTCAGCGAAAGCGTCGACCGAATCAATTACCTACTGGTGCGAATCAACGATCTTAACGGCAGCGTCGCGCGGCTAGACGGCAACGGCAAGAGTTCGGCGGGTGTCGCCGACCAGCGCATGTCGGCGATCGAGGAATTGAGCGGGCTGATGAAGGTCACCGTGCGCAGCCAGACCGATGGCCGCGTATCGATCGACACCGCATCGGGCATTCCCCTACTGGACAACCGGCTCCGGCTGTTGTCGCTGCCGGCATCGGGCGGCGGGACCTCGCAGACCACCTATCCGACGATCACGGTACGCTTCGCCGATGCCAACAACCCGGCGGGCACCGCGACGGGCGACAAGATCGAATCGGCCGCAGTCGGCGGCAAGCTCGGCGGCCTGCTCGACCTGCGTGACCGTTCGCTGCCCGGCTTCACCGAAAAGCTCGGCGTGCTGTTTACCGGCCTGTCGCAGACGCTCAACGCGGTGTCGAACGAAGGGACCACCGTCCCTGCGCCAACGCAACTCGTCGGACGCGCTGGCGCGCTGATCGGGAGCGACCGCGCGGGCTTCACCGGATCGGCGGTGTTCGCGGTCACCAAGGCGACCGGCGAGCTGGTCGCGTCGACCACGATCGATTTCACGGCGCTCGGCTCGAGCGCGACGGTCGATGATGCCGTCGCCGCGATCAATGCCGGCCTTGGCAGCAGCGCGACGGCCACCTTCACTGACGGCGTACTCTCGATCAAGGCGAACGGCAGCGGCAACGGAATCGTCATCGCACAAGATACTACCGCCCCGAGCAACCGGGGCGGGGTGGGTTTCTCGCAGTATTTCGGAATGAACGATATGGTGCGCAGCGCAAGCAGCCCGCTCGTTCCATCAGGCTTCACCACATCCGATCCGCACGGCTTTGCCACGGGCGAGACCGCCGAGATCGTGCTGCGTGACACGTCGGGGCGCGCACTGACGAGCTATGCGATGACAGGATCGGTCGGTTCGACCTTCGGCGATCTGGTGAGCGAGCTCAACGCCAGCCCGATCGGCGCTTTCGGTAGCTTCGCGATGGACGACAAAGGGCGCATCCAGTTTCAGAATAACGCCAATGTGTCCGGCGCGACGCTGTCGGTCGTGGCGGACTCGACCGATAGATTCGGCACGGGACAATCTTTTTCGAGCATCGTGCAACTGACCGGCGCGACGAGCGGCGTGGCGACCGCTGGCGTCCGCGCCGACATCCTCAATAGCCCCGGCAAGCTCGGCCTCGCGCGCCTGCAAGCCGGCAGCGTCGGTGCGAAGGTGCTCGGCGTCGGCGACAATCGCGGCGCCACCGCCTTTGTTGATCAACTCGCCGCGCCAGTCGATCTCGGCAAGGACGGCATCTCCACCGCCTCCGACCGCGCAGCATCTTTGCTCGGCAATGCCGGAACGGCAGCTTCGCAGGCATCGTCGATGTTGGCGGATGCCACCGCGCGCCGCGACGATGCGGTCAACCGCCGCGACAGTTATTCCGGCGTCAATATCGACGAGGAACTGTCCAACATGGTCGTACTGCAGAACAGCTATTCGGCCTCGGCGCGTGTCATCACCACTGCCAGCCAGATGTACGACACGCTTCTAGCGATGATTAGATAAGGAACGCTCATGTCTCGCGTCGCGACCATTCCGCTCCAGCGCACGATGTCCGCTGCCATCCAGCATTCGCAGCAATTGCTCGCGACGACGCAGGCGCGACTGGCAACAGGAAAGAAAGCCCCCGATTACGCCTCGCTCGGTGTCCAGGCGGTACGGAATCTCTCGACTCATTCGCTGCGTGCGCAGCAGGAATCCTATGTCGCGGCAGCGACACAGGTGGGCACCACACTAACGCTCAACGATACCAATATGAGCGCGATCGACTCCAGTGCAATGTCGCTCAAACAGGATTTGCTGAACGCCATCGGCTCCGGGCAGAGTCCCGGACTGAATGAAGCGATCACCGCCGCGTTCAACCAGTTCCGGGCTGCTCTCAACGCCAGCGATGGCGGTCGATCGCTGTTCGGGGGGTCTCAAACCGACGCCCCGGCCTTCCTGCCCGATACGCTTGCAGATACGGTCTCCACACCAGCCTCAGCCGCTTTCGCCAACGACGGTATCAAAGCGTCGGCGCGACTATCGGACCAGGTCGACATCCAATACGGCGTTACGGCGAGCGAGATCGGCTCTGGCCTTTACTCGGCGTTCCAGACGCTCGCCGGGGCCGGGTCGATCGGCAACCCGCCGACCGCATCACAGATCGCTACCTTGTCGACGGCTGCCGGGCAGATCGATGCCGGACTGTCCTCGCTCCGGGCAGTCAGCGCGGAAAACGGTCGCAAACAGGCCCAGACCGACACGCTCAGCACCCGCGCGAGCGATCGCTCGGACATGTTGCAGGGCATCATCGCCGACAATGAAGACGCAGATCTCGGCCAGGTCGCGATTGACCTCGCGCAGCAGAAGGCGATGCTGGAGGCGAGCTATTCGGTGTTTAGCCAGCTCTCCGGGCTAAGCTTGGCGAAATATCTCGGTTAAACAGAGCGTTGCACGGCAGGTAGCGGCTGGTCACGCCTGCCCTGCAGGCGCTCCTCCGTCTATAGATCGGCTGGACGGCGACCGCACGCCATCGTAAGCAAGAGCCGAAATAGCGCCGCTATATCCCCGCCACCTGCGGCGCGGCGTCGATCAGGTCGGCAATGCCGCCGGCCGGGCTCGCTGACGGGATCGCCGCCATCGCCGCGCTGATCGTCGCTGGATCGACCGACCCGACCGCAGCCGTCAGTGCGGCAAACGCGGAGGCGGTCGGCAGCTTGGCGAACGCGGCGCCGTAGCGCACGCGCAACCGCGCCAGTTCCGCCTCTCGCCCCAGCATCGCCAGCGCGACCGCAAGCCGCAATATCTCGGCCTGCGCAACGTCGTTCAACGTGGACACGGCACCCGCAGCGGGCAATGTAGTGCCCGCTAGCGCCTTCCAGTCGCGCCGCCGCCAATAGAGTTCGCCGCGGATCGCCGCGCCGTCAGGCACGTCCTGCAGCACGGCGAGAGCTTCGTTGGTTCGCCCCAATTGATCGAGCGCGACCGCTTCGACACGGTGACGCTCCCACAGCATGTCGTCGGGATAGGCATTCGTCTCGGTATCGCGAATCGCCGCCAGCGCCCGCCTGGGCTGGCCAGCAAGAATGAACAGCGACGCGACCCGCGCCGAAAGCGGCCCTTGCGCAATATCGCGCGTGCGCACGCGCAATTGATGGTCAAGCAATTCGGCACCACGTTCGTACAGGCCGGCGGATTGAAGCCGGTCGGCGAGTTGGACGACAAGCAGGTCGCCGGCCGCGCCTGCGGGCAACAAGTCCCGATAGTCCCAATACAGACCGGCCAGCACGTCGAGCGGCAGCGTGCCCTCTGGCGCGAGCACCCCGGCCAGCGTCGTCTGCAACGCCGTGACCAGCACGACACGGTTCGGGCCACCGCCAAAATAGCGGAAAATCGCAGCACCCGTTTCAAGCGTCGCGCGAACGTCATGGCGGCGCTGCGCCAGCGTGTAGCGCAAGTTCAGCGCACGCAACTCGATATCGTCGCCGCGCCAAATGAAGCAGATCTGGCGCAGCCGCGCGTTCTCAGCCTCGGACAAGTTTCTCTGCGTCGCATAATCTTCAAGCGCGCCGACTTCGGCATCGAGCCGCTGTTGGCGATCGCCGACCTCGCGCACCTGGGAGAGCAGCAAGTGGCCCTGCTGGCGCTTGCCGAGCGCGATTTCGGCGCGACCTCGCAGCAGATTGGCAGCGGCGTCGGAACCGGGCATTGCCGCGAGCACTTGCTTGGCAAACGCGGGGCGACCGAGTTCGAGCGCCGCGTCGGCCATCGCAAGCAGGAACGGCGCACGGTCACGCACCGGGCGGGCATTCAGCGCGGGGAGCGCACACGGCAGCAATTCAAACGCCTGCGGCGCCAACCGCGCGCGCAGCAGCGCCAATGCCCGCCAAGCGCACGCTTCCGGATTGGCCTGGAGCGCCTCGCCCCCCAGCGCCGTGGCAGCCGGGCCAGGCCGATTGAGCAGCGTCAGGGTCGCGCCGAGCGCGAGTTGATAGGAGGCGACCAGCGCGAGATCGGGATCGTCCTGCCGCATCACCTCCAGCGCGCCGAGCGCTTCCGCGCCACGGCCAAGCGCGATCTGATGGGTCGCATAGGCCCAGCGGGCGGCCTGGCGTGTCGCCGGCTGCGCCGCGATCAGGTCCGCCCAACCCTCTTTCTGCCCTTTGTTCCGCCAACCGGCCGGCCCGGTGATGACGGGCAGGTTGGAGAGTTGCGCGGCAAAGCGCGGCAGCGTCGAGGTCGCCCGCACTCGCTGCGGAGCGACATCGGTCACGGCGGCATCGGCATCCGCCGCCTCTTCCTCCGCGTCCGGCGCAGTGACTGCATCACCAGCGTCCGATGGCACCCCCGGCGCCGCGGCGGCGGTCGCGAGCAGGGCGGCGATGACCAGGAGCCGCTTCACCAGATCCTGCCCGGCACAAGCAAGGCCACTGCCACCGCGCCCGCGACACAGGCCAGCAGGAACACGATCGACCAGAGCAAGCGATGCTGCTTGACCGGGGACGGAACAGCAGTGTTGGCAGTCGCAACGATCGGCACGGGTTCGGAGCGTTCGGGTGCGGGGCCGACTATCACGGCACGGCCCGGTCGTTGGTCTCTACTCATCGGAGTTCCTGAATGTTCGGCGGCCTTCTATTATAGGAGAGGTAGACGGCACAGGGTCGCTTACCGCCGGAGTTTGCTCATCGTGCATCCAATCCTGAAGCGCGGCGCGTTGCTCGCGATCGCTGCCACCGCATCGAGTGCAAACGCGGCCAATAATGCGCCACTACCGCGCGAGCCCCCCCAACTCGTCGTGATGGAGCCGATTGTCGTGCCTATCGTCGGCTCGGATCGTCTCGATGGGAGGCTTCACCTCAAGCTCGTGCTCGCAGCCGCCGACGCGTCCGGACTGGCTCGACTGACCCAGCGTCTTCCCGCGCTGCGCGCTGTTTCGGTAGCCGGAGCGATCGAATTCTCCCGCCTCTACGCTTCCCCACGCATGCCGGTAAACGCGGTCGCATTGCGCGCCGCGCTAACCAAGGTTTTGCGCGGGGAAGACAGCGCCGTAGCGGACATCCTGATCGTCGAGGTTTCCGCCGCAGACTAGGTGTTTGGTGCCGTTAATTGATGGTGTCGCGGAATCGCACAAGGGGCCAGATACTTGCTCGCGCAAGCCGATTAAACGCCAATGTCGAGAATCCGCGGTCGTTCCATCACTCCAGGTTAAGGGCGGAATCGAATTTGGCGCGTCGTGGGCATCGTGCTGGGATGGATGCGAGCGCGGATATGGCAGTTGCCCCTAAGGCGTGGGGCGACGCTGCGGTTGCGAGGCGGGGGCCGATGGCAACGGCACCATCTCCTTCTTCTTCGGCGTCTTGCGAGCAAGCGACATACTGAGGTCCGCCGCGCCCGCCGGACTCATTGACGCCAGAATCATCGCCGTCGAGCGCTCGCGCATGCGCTGCGCGACTTTCATCTGCACATCCATGTCGAGTTGCTCGAACACCGCCGCCGCGCGTGCTGGCTTCATCGCCTGATAGATCTTGGCGAGATTGTCATATTGCGCGTCATCGGCGGTTCGGCCGGGGCCCGCCGACGTGGCCGCCGCAAGATCTGCTTGTTCCTGACGCGCGCGCAAATCGGCCTTGATGCGTTCCTCACTCGCCTTGGCGACCTGTTCCCGCAACACCAGCGCGCGATTGCGCCGCGCGGTTGCCTGATCGCGTGTCGCGATATCCTGCTTGATCGCGGTGCCGAGCCGACTCTCGGGCACATCGGAGGCGGCGGTCACGGCATGCGTGACCGTCGATAGCATCGCCGCGATCGCAGTCAGCAGCAAGAGTGAGGGCTTGCCGCTCATTCTGCCAACTCCGCTGCAACTTCGCGCTTCGGATTGCTTTTTTCGACGGCTTCGACAATCCGCTCGGCGACAGCATCGGCGATCCCCGCCATAACCGTCAACTCCTCACGCATCGCAGCGCCGCTTGCGATAACGCGGGCATTGGCGGCACAATCGGTGCGCAGCGTCTCGCGCAAATCGGCCAGTACCGCTCGCGCCTGAATCGTCGATGTGTCGAGCGAGGCCACCATATCGGCAAACGCATCGCCCTTCATGTCGCGCAGACAGCGGATCAGGCGCACGCTCTGGATCAGCACCGCGCCGCAGAACAGCATCGTGATGAAGTTGGTTACGGTTGAAAAGCTCATTGTGGCAATCCTTTGAACATATCGGCCAGCAAGCGGACCGCGATATTGCTACGGCGTTGTCCGATCTGGGCGCGCCCCATCGGCACGCCACCGGACTGAATCTCGAGTGGGTCATCTGGCGCTGTGTTCAGTGCGATCGTGTCCCCGACGGCAAGGCCGCGCACATCCTCGAGCCGCATCACCTTCTCGCCGAGCACGACATCGACCGAGACTTCGGTCTTGAGCAGTTCGGTGGCCATATGATCCTCCCAAATGTTCCCGCGCCCGACCTTCTGGCCCATGAAGCGCTGAAGCAGCTTCTCGCGCACCGGCTCGATCGTTGCATAGGGCAACAGGATACTGAACTTGCCGCCCCGGCCCTCCATATCGACGCGGAACGTCGCGACGGCGGCGATGTTGGTCGGACCGGCGATCGCGGCGAAGCGCGGGTTGGTCTCGACGCGTTCGAGCACGATGCCGACTTGATCGATCGGCTCGAACGCGGCGGCGAGGTCGGCGAGCGCGAGATCGAGCATCTTCGACACTAACGTCGTCTCGATCGTCGTGAACGCGCGCCCTTCGATCCGCATCGGCCCGCCGCCGCGCCGCCCGCCGAGCAGCGCATCAACAACCGCATAAATCAGGCTCGAATCAACCGTAATGACACCGTAATTGTCCCATTCGACCACGTTGAACACACCGATCATCGCCGGCAGAGCCAAGCGCCCCATGAACTCGCCGAACCGGATAGAGGTCAGTTCGTCGAGGCTCACGTCGATCGCATCCGAGGTCAGGTTGCGCATGCTCGTCGCGAAGCTGCGCACCATATGTTCGCACACGACTTCGAGCATCGGCAGCCGTTCATGGCTGATGACCCGCGATTCAATGACCGCCTTGAGGCCGCTCTTCTTGGTAAGCGGCTCGCTGCCACCGAACAACGCGTCGATGCTCGCCTGGTCAAAGGCATCGCCTTCGCCGAGCGCCATACTCGGCGCGGCGATCTCGAAATCGGTAAAATCATCGTCGCTCATTGCTGGATCAGATCCTGGATGAGGATGTCCTTGACCACGTCTGGGCCCATCGCCCCGGTCGCGCGCACCAGCATCTCCTCCTTAATGCGGAACACCGCCGCCGAACCCGCCAGATCCTCGGGCCGCAATTCGCGCAGGAAAGGCTGGAACGCGTCGACGATCAGCGGCAGCTTGGCCTTGATCAGTTCGCCCTTGGCCGCCGAGACGGGGACGAACGTGAAACGGATCTTGAGGAAGCGCGCGGTGCCGTCGGCAGCGCGTAGATTCACCACCATCGCCGGTGCATCGATATAGGTCGCTTCCTCCTCATCATGGCCTTCGCTTTTGGCCTCAGCGGCGGGCTCGGCTTCTCCGCCGGCCGGTCGCAGCAGGAAAAACGCGGCGCCACTAATGATCAGCAGCAGCGCAACCACGCCGCCCACGATGATCAATACACGCTTGCTGAACCGCGGCGCTTTTTGCGCAGGCGGTGTTTCGCTTCCCTCGACGATCTCGCTTTCGGGCTCTGGTTCGGACACTGGCTTCCCTTTCGCTCGACATCTCGCGGACAATTTGCGCGCCGCATGCGTCGTCGCTGCATTTCCCCTCTAATATAGGACAAGCACACGGCAACTTCTGCCTAGTGCGCAAGAACCGACGATTTATTTAAGGTGCGAACCGGATGGATATCTCCTCCTATGTCCTGTTGAGCCACGAACAGGCGCTGCGGCGCCGGCTCGACGTGACCGCCAATAATATGGCAAACACCAGCACAGTCGGCTTCAAGCGCGAACAGCCGGTATTCCACGAGTTCGTCGAGCAAAGCGGTGACCCATCGGTACCATCGGCCACTACGACATCCTACGTGCTCGATTATGGCGCGATCCACGACACCAGCATGGGGGCGTTCCAAGCAACCGGGAACCCGCTCGACGTGATGATCGACGGCCCCGGCTATCTCCAGGTCGAGGCGCCGGGCGGCGGCACCGCGTACACCCGCGCAGGCTTTGTCAAAGTCCTGCCTTCCGGTGACCTCGCCGCCGCCGGCGGCCAGCGGCTGCTCGACGCGACCGGAAAACCAATCAATATCCCACCCGACCAACTGGCAACTCTCAGCATCGCGAGCGACGGCTCGGTCTCAGGAGCGCAAGGCGTGCTCGGCCGGATCGCGCTGACCGTCTTCGCCGACGAAGCCGGCGTTACCCCGCGCGGCGACGGGCTGATGGCGGGGAGCGGTGGACGCATTCTCTCGGCCGCCGAGACCAAGCTCACCACCGGCGGGGTCGAAGGATCGAACGTCCAGCCGATCGTCGAGACCACCGCGATGGTCGAGATTCTTCGCTCCTACCAGTCGAGCCAGCGCCTGTCGCAAGCGATGGACGACCTGCGCAAGAATGCGATCGACCGGCTCGGCCGCTTCACCTGACGTCCCGAGTTTTCTCTATCCTCTCGAAAGGTAATCCATGCGTTCTCTCTCGATCGCTTCCACCGGCATGCTCGCGCAGCAGACCAATGTCGACGTCATCTCGAACAATATCGCCAATATGAGCACGACCGCGTTCAAGCGTCAGCGCGCCGAATTCCAGGACCTGCTCTATCAATCGGTATCACGCGCGGGCGTCGCCTCGGGCACCGATTCCAAGCTCCCGACCGGCATCCAGATCGGCGCAGGCGTGAGGACTGGCGGCGTCTATCGCATCGCCGAGCAAGGCGCGCTTTCGCAGACCGACAATCCCTATGACATGGCGATCCAAGGCAAGGGTTTCTTCCAGATCACCATGCCCGACGGCGGCACCGGCTATACCCGCGACGGCTCGTTCCAGCTATCCGATCAGGGCGAACTGGTCACCGCCGATGGCTATCCGGTGCAGCCTGGCATCACGGTTCCGCAAGGTGCGGTCGCAGTGTCAGTATCGAAAACGGGCGAAGTTCAGGTTACTTTGTCGGGCACACCGACACCACAAACGATCGGGCAGTTGCAACTCGCTACCTTCGTCAACGAAGCCGGGCTCGAGGCCCTGGGCGGCAATAACTTTCTCGAGACCGCAGCGTCGGGACAAGCGACAGTCGCGTCGCCGGGCGAGCCTGGCTTTGGGATGTTGACGCAGGGCTTTATCGAGCAGTCGAACGTCAATCCAGTCAGCGAGATCACCGCACTGATCACCGCGCAGCGTGCCTATGAGATGAACAGCCGCGTGGTGAAGACCGCCGACGAGATGCTCGCCACCTCCAGCCAGCTGCGCTGAGATGCGACTGACCATCGCGCGTCTGCTGCTCACCCTGGCCTTCGCCCCCGCGGCTGCCTGGGCCCAGGCGGTCCCCCCTGCGGAGGCCACGCTTACCGTCCCGGTGCTCGATCACGCGGTCGCCAAAGGCGATTTGCTGGCGGCAGGCGACTTCACGACGCAGGAGCTGCCGCTGGCACAAGCGCGCGCCGCGCCGCGGCTCAAGGATATGGTTGGCATGGAGGCGGCGCGCGCGCTTTCCGCAGGCGCGATATTGCGGTCGTCCGACTTGATCCGCCCGCAGCTCGTCCGTCGCGGCGAGCCCGTCACGATCACGCTGCGCGACGGCGGCCTCGCCATCACCACCGCCGGTCGAGCACTCGGCAGCGGGGCGGCGGGCGATTTCGTCCGTATCGTCAGCCTGTCGACCAACCGCACACTCGATGGCGTCGTCGAAAGCACCGGTATCGTCCGCGTCGCGCCGCGTTGAGCCCCAGCCAAGGACCGTCCATGAAAATCATCGTTCCGTTCGCACTCGTCGCGCTCTCCCTGTCGGGATGCGGCTCGGTCGGCCATCTCAAAGCAATCGGCAAGCCGCCAAAGCTGTCACCGGCCGAGCAAAGCGCGAGCCCGGCGGTTGAAGCCTCGCTTGGCCAGCAAAGTGCCGCCTCTCGCTCCGGCACCTTGGCTACGGGGATGGCCACCCCGCCCCCGTCAACGCCTAGCGCATCGCTGTTCCGCACCGGCAGCGGCGCTTTCTTCCGCGACCAGCGTGCTGGGCGCGTGGGTGATATCCTCACGGTCAAAATCAACATCGCCGACAAGGCTGCGGTCGATAACACCACCACGCGCAGCCGCACCGGCACCGAAAAGTCCGGCCTCACCGCGCTGCTCGGCCTCCAGACCCCGCTCGCCAAGGCGCTGCCGGGCGCGGTCGATCCGTCTAAGCTCATCGACACCAATTCCAGCTCGGAATCGAACGGCGCGGGCAACACTAGCCGCAGTGAGACGATCAACATGACGATCGCGGCCACGGTTATCGGGGTCATGCCAAACGGCAATTTGCTGATCCGTGGCAAGCAGGAAGTCCGGGTCAATTTCGAACTGCGCGAATTGGTCGTGTCGGGGATGGTCCGGCCCGAGGATATCGCACGCGACAACAGCATCCAGCATAGCCAGATCGCCGAGGCGCGGATCAGCTATGGCGGCCGGGGGCAATTGACCGATGCGCAACAGGCGCGCTGGGGTCAGCAAATCTACGACGCGCTATTCCCGTTCTGATCGCATTACACATGCGTGCCGTTAACCAGTAATAATTCATCTACATCAGTTGGTTTATCCGATATTTCTTTCCAGAATAAAGGGCGCCCCGAGACAATCTTCACGGCGCCGCGGGCCAGCGCTTCTGGTCCAGACTGCAGAAGCGGTCTTTTTTCCAAGAAGGAATAATCATGGCACTTTCGGTAAACACCAACACCGGCGCAATGGCAGCTCTCCAGAGCCTGACATCGACGACCAAAGCACTCAGCACGACCTCGAGCCGGATCACCACCGGTATGAACGTGGCATCGACCAAGGACAACTCGGCAGCCTATACCACTGCCCAGAGCCTCCGCAGCGATCTGGGTGGCTTGCAGTCGGTCACGTCTTCCCTGTCACGCGCCAAGAGCGTGACGGACGTGGCTATCGCCGGTGCTGAGCAGATCTCCGATGTCGTCAACCAAATGAAGGCGAAAGCCTATCAGGCGGCCGACACCGGGATCGATCAGGCATCGCGTGACGGCATCAACAAGGACTTCACCGCCCTTCGCGATCAGATCACGACCATCGTCAATGCATCCGACTTCAACGGCACCAACCTGTTGAAGGCAAGCGGCGGGGCGGTTTCGGCCCTCCAGTCGCTGCAGGATGGCACCGCCGGTGGCACCTGGCAGCCCGATTCGCTGTCGGTTGCGAACCAGGGTCTCGACCTGGGCGGTTCGGTCATCACGGTTGCCGCCAGCGGCAACGTCAGCACCGCAGCGGCTGCGACGACGATGATCGACACGCTGACGACCACCCAGACGAACCTGGCGACGTCGCTCAGCAACCTGGGTTCGGCATCGCGTCAGATCGACGCGCAGTCGACCTTCACGAGCAAGCTGTCCGACGCGATCGAGTCGGGTATCGGCAGCCTTGTCGATGCCGATCTGGCGAAGGAATCGGCGAAACTTCAGGCACTTCAGGTCAAGCAGCAGCTTGGCGTGCAGGCTCTGTCGATCGCCAATCAGGCGCCGCAGACGATCACGTCGCTGTTCCGTTAAGGACTGGCGTCAGCCCCAGCGTATCGGGGTGATCGTGGGAAGGCCGGGATGCCCCATCCCGGCCTTTTCCATTTGGCAAGGGCGCAGGTAGGTTTCGCCAACCTCATGGTCGGCGTGTCTCGAGGAGTGCGCGGTGTTTCCAAGAATTCGCGAGATTATCGATGCCGGTGGGGCCCGGCTGCGGATCAGTGTCGAAGCCCACCCGTCTGGCGCTCTGATTCTGTTCGACCGCCCCGACCGGGCCCAGTATCCCCAGGCAATGCTGGACGGATATGGCGCGGAGGTGTTGTGCGGCTACATCATGGCGGCGCGTATCGCGCTGCCCAACCCCCTTCCGGACGAGACGGTCGATGGCGCCTTCGGCGCGCGCTTCAGCTTGAGGCATACCAAGACGGTCTCGCTAACCCTGACGCAGACCGGCGCGGGGGCGACCTTCGAGATCCCGCTGCAATTCTGGGATCGGCTCTACGCCGAACTCTCCGTGGTGATCGCCCATTCGCGTGAGTTGGGGCGGCGCTCGATCCATCGCCTGCATTGACCCGAAGGCGGCCGCGACCTGCCCGCGCTGCCCCCACGGAAAATTTCTCCAGAATAAGGAGTATTCCTCTATGGTTGGGGTGCCCGTCCTCCGTGCATAGCCACCGTCATAAGAACGACCGGTGCGCTGGTCGGGGAACTGGGAGAATGGCATGAATTTCGAGCATGGCGGTCGGCGGAATGAAAAAGGCTCTTGCGATTTGCAGCCGCGCCCACAGCCCGAATATCGCATCAACCTCACCGTCGCGGTGGTCGATCCGCATGCCCTTTGGGCGGCAGCGGCGGCAAAGCTGCTGACCGCGCCGGGGATGACGCTCGACGACGCCGTCGATGTGATCGGACCGTGCGAAGACCCGTCGATTGACGAATGTATCGCGACCTTGGCCATGCCAGAGGCCCTGCCCGGCTGCATCATGGATGATTTCTGGATCGACAGCCTGCGGAGTTCGCCGCAGCGCATCGACGTCCGCGACGCCGCGCTTGAATATAAGCTGGGATCGGTAGAGCGCGGACGCCACCCTGCGCCGCCGCAGCGCATCTCGCCGCCTCTCGCCTGGTGCATGCTGCCGCCGGGGCAAGACGCCGCTCAGCCGAACTGACACGGTGCCACGCGCGGGCCATACCGGCCTGCGCGTGGTTAATCGCGTCTATCGTTATCCCATTATTCGGACCGACCATGAACCGTTCCGCCAGCGGCGGCCGGGCTTGGCAATCGCGCCGCTCACCGACCATCCAGTCATGACGACAGGAAGAGCAGGAATACCCCCGCTCTTCCTGTCGTCATGACCATCGCGACGGCCCGGTGAGCACCGTGTGGCGGAAACCTCGATGCCTACTTCGGTATAGAACGCGGCGCGCACACCGTGTCGTGGCGCCAGCTAAAGCCGTTGGCGCGCGTCTTACTTGGCAACCGCGAGGCGGACCAGCGTGTCCATTGCCATCGCCACGCCATTGACGCCAAGGGACACCACGCCGTTCTTCAAGCTCACATCGTTGACCGTGCCCACGCTGCTGACAGTGGTCGCAACTGCGGCGCCCGAGGCATCAACCGCCTTGATCGCTAGGGTATAGGCCCCGCTCGGCGCCTTGCTACCGTCCGCCAGCGTACCGTCCCAGCGATAAGTGCCATCGGTGCCGGAGAGATCGATCGGGCCGGTGAACACTTGCGCGCCTGAGGCATCGGTGATCGTCGCAGTGGCCCTGGAGATCGCCCCGCCAGCACTGTAATTCCAGCTAGCGGGCGTGGCCCCCAGACCCGAGACCGACGAGTTGAACACGGCTTCCCGGCCGATAAAGCCTGCCGCCTGTGACATGTCCTGTGTCGAAAGGCGCGCGAGGATGTCCTTGAGCGTGCCGGTCTGCTGGACGGTCTGTTCGACTTGCGAATATTGCGCGAGTTGCTGCGTATATTGCGTGCTGTCCATTGGACTGAGCGGGTCCTGGTTCTGCATCTGCGTGGTGAGCAGCTTGAGGAACATGTTGAAGTCAGCCCCCATCGCAGCCTTCGGAGCTGCCGCAGCGCTCGTCGAGATCGGCTGGCTTGCGGCGGTGGTGGTAACGGGAAGAATCGACATCTGCGGGGCTCCTATGCCATGAGATCGTAGCGGCCGCTGGTGCGGACCTGCCGGTAGGGAAGTGGCTCGCCATCGTCCGCAAACGGTACATCGTCCGCCGCCCGCGCAAGCTTGCGGCCCGCATCGAGCCAAGGACTGCGGGACTGGCCGCTGCCGCTCTGGCTGCCACCATCGGTCTGGAAGTTCAGGCTGTTCGCATCGCTGCGCACGCCCGCGTCGGTCAGCGCCCGGCTGAGATCGGCGCTGTCCCGGCGAAGCATGTCGAGCGCCGCCGGACTGTCGGCGGCAATCACCGCGCGCAAGCCGCCACGCTCGTCGAACGCCATCCGGACTTCGATCCGACCGAACTCGGCGGGCATCAGCCGGACGACGAGTTCGTCGCCACCGGCTGACACACGACGCGCGATCGCAACGCCGACCTCATGGCCAATCTGTCCCACGCGGGCGGCAACGCGGGGCTCGGGGACGCTCGATGGCAGGGCTCTCACCACTTGCACCGGAACCGCAGGCGCTGCGGTCGCCGCGAGCGCGACCGGCGCGCTGTTTACGTCGGGCATGGCGGCCTCGACCGGAGTGGCCTTGGCAGCCTTCACCTCGGGGGTCATGGCCACCGCATCTGTGGTAGGAAGTTGGAAGCTCTCGGACGACGCGCCGTCAGCAAGCTCGCTTCCGACTGCGGGGTTGCCCCGCTCCTGATGGGCACCGCCCATCGCAGGCGAGACTGTGGCGCTCGCGTTCAAGGCCACCTGCTTTGTGCCGGCGGGCACGGGAGAGGCCACGGCCGGAGCGGCACTTTGCGCGACGGTAGCATCAGCAGCCGCAAGCAGGCTGGCTGCGGCGGCCATGGCCGGGTCGGACGGCGAGGATGCGCCTTGCGGAACACGATCGACCACGAACGCGGCCGCCATCAGGCTAACGTCGCGAGCGGTGCTATCCCCGGCACTCGCGCCCGGTGTCGCCTGGGTCGGCGACGCGGCTGTTTCGTTTCTGGGGCGCTTGCCGGCAGTTGGCCGCTGGCCTGCCGCTGAGAGACCATCGCCTCGGCTGATCGCCGACGGCACTTCGAACGAGACCAGGGACGGTTCCGCATTGGATTGCGAACCGATCATCGACGGTTGCTCGCGAGGGGGCGATCCTTTCTGCGAGACGGTCTTGTCCGCCCGTCTAGCCGATGACGGTGTCGGCTCGGCCTTAGCGACAACCTGCGCCGCCAGCACATCGGGCGAAGGTGCTTGAATGGCGGCGACCGTCGCCACGTTGGTCGGCGGACTGGCCGTCAACGCTGCCGGCTCGCCATCGCGTACGATTGCTCGCAGTGGTGCCGGGGCGGTGGACATAACGTCCGATTTGGCCGCGGCGGGCACCAGCGCTGGTGCCGCCGGCTCGTGATCCGAGGTTGCGATTTGGGCGGTGGCGGGAGGCAAATCCGGCGCACAGGCACGATCCATCGAGATTGCCGCGGCACCACCAGCGCACAGCAAATCCCTCGTCGCCGCCGTCGCAGCCAAGCTGGAGTTACCCGAGGCGTCCGCATACGCGAACTTGGCGGCGGGCGCACGCCCCGCCTCAGTCGAAGCTCCGTCCCAGGTGGCGGCTTGCGCGACCAATTGCGGCGTCATGCTCGCCATCGGGACCGACACGGGCGCGCTCGCCCCCTCTGGCGCAACGGTTGCAAGCAGCGCGTCGATGGCGCCAGCAAAGCCGTCGGATGACGCCACCACGCCGACGCCCTGGGGCTGCGGCAAAGGGAACGAAGATCCGGTCGTAACGGCGCACTTCATGCAGATCCTTTCGTACGAGCGGTACTCCGACCCATATTATAGGATGGCGACACCGCGCTGCG
Source organism: Novosphingobium sp. Rr 2-17 (assembly GCF_000272475.1). Taxonomy (GTDB): domain Bacteria; phylum Pseudomonadota; class Alphaproteobacteria; order Sphingomonadales; family Sphingomonadaceae; genus Novosphingobium. Next base: position 203,042 of record NZ_AKFJ01000085.1, on the reverse strand, counting down.
GGTCATCCGATCGTTCCAAGCGCACGAATTCGCGCACGCGCATGAATTTCATTCTGTGAAAGCACCACCGTCGCAGGCCGCACGCGCTCGATGATCGAGCGGACGAACGGTCGGATTGCGGGGTTGGTGAGCATGCAGGGAATTTCGCCGCCCGCTGCAAGCCGGTCATAGGTCTCGCGCACCGCAGTGATGAACCCCTGGAGGCTCGACGGCGCCATGGCGAGATGCCGATCATCCCCCACGCCGACAATGCTCTGCGCGAATTCGGCATCCCAGTGCGGCGACAGCGTCAGGATCGGGATCGCGCCGGCATTGGTCTGCTGCGCCGAAATCTGTCGCGCGAGCCTGCTGCGGACATGCTCGGTCATCTGGACGATATTGCTGCTGAGCGGCGCCGCTTCGGCGATGCCCTCCATGATCGTCGGGATGTCCCGGATCGAAATTCCTTCCGACAAAAGGTTCTGCAGAATACGCTGCACCCCTGATATCGAGATTTTCGACGGCACGATCTCGGCGACCAATTTCTCCGAATCCTTATGGATTTCGGTGATGAGTTTGTGTGTCTCGGTGAACGACAGCAGGTCGGCGATATTGTCCTTGACCAATTCGGTCAGGTGCGTGGTGATAATCGTCCCGCAATCGACCACCGTCAGCCCGCGCACACCGGCCTCGTCGCGCAATGCCCGATCGATCCACAAGGCAGGCAGGTTGAACACCGGCTCGCGTGTTTCCTCGCCAACGATACCCAGGTCGTTCCCGCCGGCATTGACCACCAGCAATTTATCGAGCCGAATCTCGCCGCGCGCCGCCTCCGTTTCCTTGATGTAGACGATGTATTCGTTGGCTTTCAGCGCCATATTGTCGATGATCCGTACCGACGGCAGCACGAAGCCGAAATCGAGCGCCATCTGCCGGCGCAGCGCACGGACCTGGTCGTCGAGCCGTGGTTCGGCGTTCGAATCGTTGATCAGCGGCAACAGCGCATAGCCGATCTCGAGCCGCACCACATCGATCGCCAGCGTGCGCGACACCGGCTCATCGGCGGGTTGCGCCGCGCGTTCGGAAATCGCCTCAGCCAGTCGCGCCGCAATCGCTGCGCTCTCGGCATGCTGGCTCATTTTCCACGCCAGCCAGCCACTCAGCGCTGCAAAGATCGCGAACGGGATGAAGGGCAGCCCTGGCATGATCGCCAGCGCGCCCATCAGCAATGCGACCATGCCGAACGCCTTGGGATACCGCCCAAGCTGCACGCCGAGCGCATTGCCGGTCTTGCCGGCGATGCCCCCCTTTGACACCAGCAACCCCGCTGCGGTCGAGACGATCAGCGCCGGGATCTGGCTGACCAATCCGTCGCCTACGGTCAGGATCGTATAGGTGTGAAATGCCTCGCCGATCGGCACGCCGTGGATCACGACGCCGATGATCAGCCCGACGACAATGTTAATCGCGGTAATCAGCAAGCCGGCTACAGCGTCGCCCTTCACGAACTTCGAAGCGCCGTCCATAGCGCCGTAAAAGCCGCTCTCCGCTTCGATTTCGCTACGCCGCTCGCGCGCTTGGACTTCCGTGATCATGCCGGCGGAGAGATCGGCATCGATCGCCATCTGCTTGCCGGGCATAGCATCGAGGCTGAAACGCGCGGCGACTTCGGCGATGCGCCCCGCGCCCTTTGTGATGACGACGAAGTTAATCACCACGAGGATTGCGAAGATGGTGATGCCGATCACCGGCTCGCCACCCATCAGGAATTCGCCGAACGCGCCGATCACGCCGCCTGCGGCATGCGCACCCTCATGGCCGTGCGAAAGGATCAGCCGCGTCGAGGCAAGATTGAGCCCCAGCCGCAGCATCGTCGCGATCAGCAGAATTGTCGGGAAGGCGGACAGTTCGAGCGGCTTTTCGATGAACAGCGAGGTCATCAGGATCATCACCGACAAGGTGATCGACAAGGCCAGCCCCATGTCGAGCATCCACGCCGGCAGCGGCAGGATGAGCATCGCGATGATCGTGATGACGCTGCCAGCCAGCGCCAGATCTCGACCGAGCCCGAAACGCTTGACCAAATTGTCGAGATTGAAGTTCATGAAGCCGGCTCTACGGGAATTCCGGCCTCGATGAAGGCCCGCAGCTTGTTGCGCATCGTGCGCACCGAAATGCCGAGAATGGTCGAAGCCGATGTGCGGTTACCGCGACAGTGCTGCAGTGTTTGCAGGATAAGGTCGCGCTCGACATCCTCAACCGTCCGCGCAACGAAGGGATCACCAGAAACCGGCGGAGCGGCACCGAGCGGCCGCCCGTCGGCGGTTACGATGGCGTCGGCGGTGATCCGCTCGCCGCGATTGAACAGGACAGCGCGGTGGATCGTATCCTCGAGTTCGCGCACATTGCCGGGCCAGTCATGCCGTTCGAGCATAAGGCTGGCCGCTGGATCGAATCCGCGCACCGGCAGGTCGTTCGCCAGCGCGAAGCGTTCGGCAAAGTAGTTTGCGAGCGGGCCAATGTCGCTCGGTCGGGCGCGCAGCGGCGGCACGACAATCCTAACCAAGCCGATCCGAGCGAGGAGATTGGGGTTGAACCGGCCCGCGGCGACCGCGCGGTCGAGATCGGTCGCGGTGCTGGCGACGATCCGCGCGCCGAGCGGAACGTGGCCAACGCCACCCTGCGCAGCGCCCTGCTCCTGCAGCACTGCCAGCAGCCGCACCTGCAACCCGGCGGAAAGCGCCTCGACATCGCGCAACACGATCGTCCCGTCGCTGGCTTCCTCGATACGTCCGCGCCGCCGGGCGACCGCTCCGGCAAATGCACCCGCCGCATGGCCGAATAGTTCGGATGTCAGCATGTCATCGCTGACCCCGGCGCACTCGACGACGAGGCAGCGCCCGCGACGACCCGACGCGCCATGAACGGTGCGTGCCAGAATCTCCTTCCCGCACCCAGAAGGCCCGGCGATCAGCAGCGGCGCGTTCGACGATGCCATCGCCAGCGCCCGCGCGGTGGCGTGGGCAAACGCCGGATCGCTGCCGACCATGCGCGTGCCATAGTTCACCACCGAGAGCAAAACTGCCGCGATCAGTTCGGCATGCGGGGGGAGCGGAACATAATCGCGCGCGCCCGCGCGGATTGCGGCAACCGCGCGATCGGCGGACGCTTCGATTCCGCAGGCGAGCACCGGTATCGCGATCCGCTCCAGCCGCAATTGCGCGATGAACCCGGCAACGTCCTGCTCGATATCGATCATGACGATATCACCGCCGACATCGCGCAGCGTGGCGAACGCCGCCGTCGTGCTTTCGGCGAGTATGACCTGCGCGCCTGAGTCCCGCGCCATGTCGGCTGCAAGCTGAAAGGCACCGTGCGGCGCCCCGACCAGAAGCAAGTGAACGGGGCCTGTCGGATACAGCACGTCAGCGCTCCTGCCGGACAATTTCGGTCAGCGTCACGCCGAGCGCATTGTCGATCAGCACGACTTCGCCGCGCGCAATCAGCCGATTGTTGACGAAGATATCGACAGGCTCGCCAACGCGGCGATCGAGTTCGATCACGGCATTCTCCTTGAGCTGCATCAGCGCCCCGATCGCGATCCGGGCTCGGCCTAGCACCGCCTGAACCGTGACCGGCACGTCGTGAACCGCCTGCAGGCTCGAAAGCGCGTCAGCGACGGGCATGCCCAGATCACCGGTCGCGTCGAAATCCTCAAAGTGTGGAAACTGGTCATCTGACGCGGCATCACGCGCCTGCGCCACGTTGCGCGGTTCGATATCCATGGGCGAAAAATCCATTATGAGTTCATCCATTGGCGGATCACCGAAGCGGATTCGGCCGGATTGTCCGAAATCGCGTCGCCGATTTTCTTGAGTGTCGATAGCTTGATCCGGCCGTCGACCTGCGCGAGCGCAATTTCCTGGTCCAGAAGTCCGGTATCACCGCCCGCTTCGCGCATTGCCTCGATCTGCAACAGCGCGGCTGGATCGCCCTCCGCGGCACGCGCCGCGAGCGCCTGCGTTTCATTGCTTTGTAAGGTGAGCAAGCGTGCGTCCTCAGCAGCTTGCCCCGGCGAAACCTTGGGTCGCAGCATCTTGAGCGCAATCAACCCAACCGCCGCGATCACGATCAGCTTGAGCAGCCCGAACAATTGATCGCTTGAGACCCAGTCGAACCAGCCGGGCTTGCTGTCGGCAAGCGGATCGACCGCGGTGAAAGCCATGCTCTCAACGATGACGCTATCCCCGCGCGCGGCATCGAAGCCGACCGCGTTTTGCACCAGCCGAGTAAGCCGGGCGATTTCGGGGGCAGGCAGGCCCTTCTTACCGCCATCGATCATCACCGCGACGGTCAGCCGCGCGAGCTTGCCGGGCGACCGCACCGTGACGGTGCGCGTCTGGCTGTTCTCGTAGGTCGTGTCCTCCGAAGTCTCGTTGCGCGCCGACTTGCGCGTGTCGCCGCCGAGCCCACCATTGGCACCAAGCCCTTGGTTTTCGGGGAGTTGCGCGCCGACGGTCGCGCCCGGCGCGGCGGCGGAATTCTCGTTGCTCTGATCGCCGCTCTCGACCGTGATCTGGCGGCCGATCACCTGCTTGTCTGGATCGAAGACGTTGGTCTCTTCGCGTGTCTGATCACGACCGACCTGCGCCGACACTTCCGCGCGGACCTTGCCGGCCCCGACGATCGGCTCGAGCATCGTCTCGATCTGGTTGCGCATCCGCATCTCGATGCCAGTCTCGCGGTCATCGGCCTGCGCTGAGCTAGCCTCGTCGGCCTCGCCCGCCCGCGCCAGCAACGCGCCGGTCTGGTCTACGATCGATACCTGATCCGCCGACAATTCAGGAACTGACGAGGCAACCAGATAGCGGATCGCCTGGACCGCGCTCGCGGGCAAGCGCCCATTGGTCTTGACCGTCACCCCGGCGGTTGCCTTGCGCGATTCCGCGCTGAACATCGTACGTTCGGGCATGACTATATGGACGCGAGCACGCGTGACGGTGTCGAGGCTCTGGATCGACTTCTCGAGCTCGCCCTCGATCGCGCGGGTCTCGTTCATTCGTGCTCGCGACGACGAGACACCAAACGGTTCCTCTGCATCAAGCACGTCATAGCCGACCTTGCCGCTCAATTTGTCGGCGGCCATCGCCATGCGCAACTCCGCCAGCTTTTCCTGCGGGGCCATGATCGAGCTACCGTCGGCGGAGAGCTGGAACGGGATGTTCTGTGCGGTGAGCTTGGCGGTGATCGACTGGGCCACGGATGGATCAAGATCGGTATACAGAAACCCCATCTCGTTCGAGGTCCGGCGCAAGGCGACCGCGCCGAGTACGCCGAGCAGCCCCAGCGCGACACCCGCCATGATCATCAACCGGCGTGTACCAAGCTGTGCGATGAAATTCCGCAATCCGTTCAAGATCGGCCCCAGTGTTGCAATCAGGGCTCGGACCCTTCCTATTCACTATAGGACAAGGTTTCCGGAATAATTTGCCGGTAGGAAATTTTTGCCGGTCAGGCTGGGAGTGCGGCGACTTCTTCGCCGGGCGCGGGCAGCCCCAGTTCGGCCCGGATGGCCGCGCGCCGGGCCGCCGCGTTCAGCGCGAGCCCGCCTTGCTCCCATGCGATCACCGCGTCACCGATCGCGAGCGCGGGATCCGCGAGCAGTTTCAGCGACAGGCGCCGTCGGTCGCGGGACTGGCGCTCGACGAGAAGCGCCTCCATTTGTTCGAGCAAGGCAGGATTAACATGGATGTACAGCTCTTGCCCACGGGCCACCTGCAGCAGCACGCGACTGATCGCCTTGTCGATCGCGCGGGCCGGATTGGCCTCGATCTCCTGCGCGGCGAGCGCCTCCGCCGCCGCCATCGCAACGTCGGCGGCGACCTTGGACAGCCGTTGCTCGATCGCGGCATATTCATCCTCGACCGCCTCGATTGAGGCGTGCAGCGCATCGGTTGCCGCCAGCAGCGCCACTGCGGTTTCACCCCGCGCCTGCGCCAGACCGGCTTCGAAGCCATCGGCGCGCGCGACTTCGATGCTCGTCTCGAACTGCTGCTTCAGCCGCTCGAGTTCGTCGCGCAGCGTGATCACCTCGAGCGCGGCATCGGGCACCACCTCGCCCACCTTGGGCAGCGTGAAGACTCGGTCGAACGCAAAGGGCGTGGCGTGGACAGGCATGTCGGTCGGTTACCCTCGGGTGCGCGGTCTGGACATCACAGGATCATCGCATCGTCATTCTTGGGATCGACCAGGATGATGTCGCCGCTGTCGGCGAGGTTTTTAGCAAGCCGCACCAGAGCGCTTTGCGCTTCCTCGCAATCGCGCGCGCGGATCGGCCCCATGCCCGCCATGTCCTCTTTCATCAGCTTCGCGGAGCGCTCGGTCATACCCGCGAAGAAGAGCTGGCGAATTTCCGCCGGTGCGCCCTTCAGCGCGATCGCCATCTCGCGCTTGTCGGCATTGCGCACAATCATCGCGATCGCCGAAGGCATCAGGTTGCCAAGATCCTCGAAGGTGAACATCAGTGCACGGATCCGCTCGGCCGCTTCGGGCGCGCGCTCATCAAGCGCTGTCAGCATTGCTTCTTCGGTCGCGCGGTCGAGTGCGTTGAACACTTCTGCCATCGTCTCGTGCGGATCGCGCCGCTGCGAGCGGGACAGGTTGCTCATGAATTCGCTTTTCAAGGTCTGCTCGACCTCAAGCAGCACTTCCTTCTGCACCGTATCCATCCGCAACATCCGCAAGATCACATCGACAGATAGGTCACGCGGCAACTCTGCGAGTACCCGTGCACCGTGATCAGGCTTTAGCTTGCTCAGGATGACGGCAACGGTCTGCGGATATTCGTTTTTAAGGTACGTCGCGAGGATCGTTTCGCTGACGTTCGACAATTTGTCCCACATCGTGCGTCCCGACGGGCCGCGAATGTCCTCCATGATCTCCTTGACCCGGTTCTCGGGAAGGATGCCGTCGAGCAGCCGCTCGGTCGTCTCGAACGAGCCGTAAAGCGAGGCCATGCTCGATACTTCACCAGAAAACTGGATCAGCAGATGTTCGACCACCTCGGAGCGCACGCGACCGAGCTGTGCAATACATCCCGAAAGCTCGCGGACTTCGTCCACCGACAGCATATCCCAGATCGGGGCGCCATGCTCCTTGCCGAGCGCGAGCATCAGCGCGGCTGCCCGCTGCTGCCCCGACAATTTCTTAAGTTCGGGCGGTGGGGAGGTGAGTGCCATCATGGTCATCGGCATCCAGACATATTATTGCGGGCCTTCACGCGCCCGTGGCTCGGTTCGCCTCTATTATAGGAAGGAAACAGAATAGCGGAGCGGGAGCGGCAACGACATGACGATTAATATGTCCAGCGGCCTGACGGCCTTGTCGATGCTCTCGGGAACCAATAGCTATGGCGACTATGGCACTACGCCCGCCGTGGAGACGCGCGCAGTGCGCGCCGCAAAGGCGCAGTTCACGCTTGCCCCCACCACGCCACCGTGGAAGCAGCCGACGAGCAAAAGCCCGCAATCCGCGCAAATCTCGGCGATCAAGCAATTGAAGTCGATCATCGACACCAGTGTCACCACCGGTAACGCTGGGTCGGTAGACGTCCAGACCACCTTTACCGCATATAAAGCGCTCGATAAGCTCAAGCTGCTGGCGACCGCCGCCGCGCGAACGACAACGACATCGTCCGAACGCATAGCGCTGCAAACCACCTTCGCCAAAGGACTGGCCGATCTCCAGACCTATCTCGGGCAGGCGCCGGCAGATAAGGTCCAACTGTCGTTCGCGCTCCCCACGCGCCATGCCGCGACGGTTTCGCTCACGCCATCCGACCCGCTGAAATTTATCGGCGCGGGCCTCGTGGAGACGCGCGACGCGCCACTGTCCGGACTCACCGGTTCCGAGACGCTGCGCTTCACGCTCGACAAACCGGGCGCGAGCGACCGGTTCGATATCGATCTGGGCCAGACGGTGCAGCCGCCCACACTCGATTCGATCTCGACCGCGATCAACGCAGCGATCGCGGCGATCCCGCTGCGCAACCCCGACGGCTCGGTCGTGCTCGACGATGCGGGCAATCCCACGCCACGCTGGCTCGTGCGTTTCGTACCAGACAAGACGTCGGGCAAGTGGGGCTTTTCGGTCAAGGCACCCAATGGCGCCGAGCAGGTGACGATCGACCAGGTCGGCGCCCGCGATTCGTTGGTCGTGGCCAGCGGCCAGACCATGCTCAATGCTCCGGCACAGACGCAGATTCTGCGCTTCGACGACGTGACCGGTACGATGACGCGCAAAGTCGAAAGCGCGATCGCTGCTGTCGATAGCGCGGCGACCGCGCGTGCCAAACTCACTGCGGTTGCGCCTGCAAAGGGCGCCATCGCCGCGCCGATCATAATCCAGGCCGCCACTACAACACAGGCGATCGCGACCGACAGCGCAGGCTTCAGCTATGCCGTCGGCACCGCCAGCGGCGACTTGCAAGCCAACAGGACGAGCGGGGCCTCCGACCTGTTCCTAACAAAACTCGACAGTCAGGGCGCCGTCGTGTGGCAACGCAGCCTGGGCGCATCGGGTGCCGCGCAAGGTGCTGCGATCAGCGTTGCGGCGAATGGTGAAGTGACCGTTGCGGGCACCATCAACGGGACGTTCGATGGTGGCAGCAGCGATGGCGACATGTTAGTCGCGCGCTACTCGGCGCTTGGCGACGAGCGCTTCGCCACCATCGTCCATTCGCTCGGAAGCGATAGCGCACACGCGATCGCGGTTGGCGGCGACGGATCGGTCTATGTCGGTGGCAAAGCGGCGAGCAATGGCGGCGACGCCTTCATCGCGCGGCTCGATTCGACCGGCAAACTCAGGGAACGCCGGACGATCGATGGCGGCGGCAGCGATTCGGTGACTGCGCTGGCGATCGGCGGTGACGGCAATTTGCTCGCGCTGACCAATGCCGACGGCGAAGCCACACTGCGCCGGATCAGCGCGAGCGACCTCGGCGCCGATCTCGGCAGCTTGTCGCTCGGCCAAGCTGACGCGCGCGCGATCGCCGTGGCAAACGACGGCACGATCGCCGTCGCGGGCGCGACGAGCACCCCCCTCACGGGCACACAGGCCAATGCAATGGGTATCGGTCGCGACGGCTTCGTCAGCCGCATCGACGGCGCGCTCAGCGGCGCGGCCACCTCCTATCTCGCAACGGCAGAGGATGATCAGATCGACAGTGTCGCCTTCATGGGTGGTGCATTGTATGTTGGTGGACGCACCACCGGCGCGCTGGACGGCCCGCGACGCGGCGCGGTCGATGGGTTCGTCAGCCGCCTCGACGCCGCCACCGGCGTGGTGCAGAGCATTACCCAATTCGGCCAGACGGCGCAGCGGACCGAACCCGTCCGGATCGCTGCTGCGATCGGCGGTGACACCATTCTGGGTGCGCTCGGCCTGCATCGCGGCGTCCTCAATCCACCGGCGTCCGTCACCTTGGTAGCGCAGACCAGCCTCCGTGCGGGGGATGAGTTCTCGCTTCGCATCAACGACGGCGCGGCGCAAAAGATCGTGATTGAGGCCGACGATACGCTGAAGTCGTTGGGCGATCGCATCCGCCGAATTACCGGCTCGAAAGCCAACGTCATCGCCTCGACCACGGCAGGCGCGCTAGGGCTGAGCATTGATGCCAAGGCCGGATCGTCGATTGCCCTGGTCGCCGGCGCCCCGGGCAAGGATGCGCTCGCCAAGCTCGGACTCGATCCGACCCGGCTGTCCGTTCCCGTTCTCGTTGCTCGCGGCGCTCCCACCGTACATCCGGGTGGCAATTTCGGCCTGGCGCTTACGGAGGCTCTCAACCTCTCAACGAGCAAGGATGCCGCCGCGACGCTAACCGTGCTCAAGAACGCAATATCGACGACGCAGACGGCGTATCGCTCGCTCTACTGGGATGCCGGCAAGGCCGCGCTTACCAACGGAAAAAACGCTACGGCGCTCACCGCGGCGCAGTCGGCGCAACTTGACAGCTACAAAGCGGCACTCGCCCGCCTCACCCCGACGGCCGATACCACCGTCAGCACCTTCCTGACAGGAATTTGAACATGTCGACACCGTCGCTTCTTGCCGGCATCGGCTTGTCAATGAAGAATCTGTCCGAGCGGCAGCGCGTCATCGCGCAGAACATCGCTAATAGCGACACGCCCGGTTTCAAGGCGCGCGAGGTGAATGCGCCCAGCTTTTCCGACTTATTGCCGCAGGATGGCAGCAAGCCGTCAGTCGCGCGACCGCGCATCTCGCTGACCTCGGGCATGTCCGCGCTCGGCGCTCGCCAGCCAATGGCGGGCAACATCGTGCTAGACAGTGCAACGAGTGAAACCAAGCCCGACGGCAACAATGTCGCGATCGAGGATCAGTTGCTCAAAATGGGCCAGATCCAGGCCGATTTCGCAACGATGACGAGCCTGTATCGCAAACAGATCGGCTTGCTGAAGAGCGCGATCGGGCGTGGACAATGATGGGCATCTCGGCAGAGCGGATTGGCCGATGCCTGTGCACCCTGAGCTTAACCTCACACCCTCGCTGACGACGCCCTTTTTCGGTTCGGGCCTTGGCCGCCTTCAATCAGGTATCGGTCAGGATGTGCGGCTTCTGCCCTTCACCGTCTTGCCCGCATCGTAACCGCAAGGGCCAGCTGTCGTTGGATTTCACCGACTGATTATCGACAACACGAGAACTGGGCGAGGCTTCGCGCTACTTGATCGCGCGCGGGTGCATAACCAGCACCACGTTCATCCCGTCGAAGCGGTCGGCATTACCCCATTCGTAGGAATAGCCCTGAGAACCTCGCGCATGTCGGTCGTAAATCGCCGCCCGCCGCGCTTGGCCGGCAGTGTGTATTATAATACGTTGGTATTCTGCACAAATCGGAAGCGGTCTATCACAGACTCGCGTTCACCGAGATCGGCGTGGCGAGTTCGCTGCAAGTGAGCACGCCGCTCGCGCCGTAGATCGCGCCGCGCATGCCGGAAAGGCGCCGCGCCTCGGTCGCCACCGCACCCATCATCTCGGTTGAGAGATCGATCTGGCGCTCAAGCACGCGCGCGTTGACTTGCGCCGCAACCCCGAGCTGCTCAATCGCGGCGGTCAGCCGATTACGCGTCTCGCCGTCAAGCGTGGCAAGCCATTCGGCGCGGGTGCGCGCATGCTCGGACGTCTTGATCTCGATCGCGGCGACCAGCTTGATCTTGGCCGCCGCCATCTCGGCGAAATCAGCGTGCCGCCCCGGCGCGAGCAACCGCGCAGTTTCTTCTTCCATGATCGCCGTCAGCGACGTGACGATATCGATGAACTCACTGGCCATTGCTGCCCCCTTGCATCTTGATGATCTGGGCCATGACCGCAGGGGCGAGACCGATGCCGCCCTTCGCCGCCATCGCGGTGCCGAGTTTCTCGGCGAGCACGCCACGAAACATTTCCTCGCCATGCCCACCGGAGAATTGATCACCGACTTCGACGCTTTCCATCATCAACTGCGTCATCTGCCCGAGGAAAACCGCCTCGAACTTCTCGGCGGTCTGCTTGGCGGCAGCGTCCTTGGGCAAGGCGGAGTGCGAGACGGGCGCCGCCGCGGCGGCGATTACCGGGCCCGTCACTGGACGACGATCTCGGCCTGCAGCGCACCCGCGCTCTTGACCGCTTGAAGGATGGTGATGAGGTCGCGCGGGCTCACGCCGAGCGTATTGAGGCCGCTCACCAGAGACTTGAGCGACGCACCGTCTTTGAGCAGCGCCAGCGACTTGCCGCTGCCGTCATCGACGTTGATCGACGTCCGCGGCAGCACTGCGGTCGTGCCTCCTGACAACGGCGCCGGCTGCGACGCGACCGGGGTCTCGGTGACGCTGATCGTCAGCCCGCCCTGCGCGATCGCCACGGGGCTGATCTGGACGTCGCTGCCCATCACCACCGTGCCAGATGCCTCGTTGATGACGATCCGCGCCGGCTGATCGACGTTGACTTCGAGATTTTCGACATCCGACATCAAGCTGATCAGCGAGCCCGAAAAGCCCCCGCGCGGCGCGATCTCGACCGTTGCGGGATCAAGCACCTCGGCCGTGCCGGGAAAGCGCTGGTTGATCACCGCCGCGATGCGTTGTGCAGTTGTGAAGTCGGGATTTTTGAGCGCCAGCTTGAGGCTGCTGGCGGATTTGAAGGCGAAATTCACTTCACGCTCGATGATCGCGCCGCCCGCGATCCGCGCCGAGGTCGATACGCCGCGCGTAACGCTCGCGCCCGCACCCTGCGCCTTGAACCCTGACAGCGCGACCGGCCCTTGCGCGACGGCATAAATCTCGCCGTCCAGCGCCCGCAACGAGGAAACCAGCAACGTGCCACCCTGCAGGCTGCTGGCATCGCCGAGCGAGGATATCTGCACATCGATCTGCGACCCCGCCCGCGCGAACGGCGGCATCGTTGCCGAGATCGAGACTGCGGCCACGTTCTGAGTCTTCATTTCGGTGCCGCGCACGCTGACTCCCATCCGCTCGAGCATCGCCAGCATCGATTCTTCGGTGAAGGGCGTGTTGCGCATCCGGTCGCCGGTACCCGCAAGACCGACCACCAGGCCGTAGCCGACCAACTGGTTGGAGCGGACATTCTCGATATCGACGATATCCTTGATGCGCGGGCCAGCGTGGGCGGGAAGCGGCGCGAGCGCAACCGCCGGCGCAATCAACAGCCACAAAACGCGAAGAACAGACTGCATGGATTTCCTTGGGGTTCGTGGACGTTTCGCGATTAGTTTCTTATAGGATAGTTTAGGGACAAACCGTCCCGGAAGGGAAAATGCCGTGCGCATCACCGGCCTCACCGCTTCGTTGCAGAACCTGTTGCTCGCCACCCAGCCCAAGGTCGCCGCGTTCGCAGTCGCTGAGCCGCGAGTGCAGGACGCCGCGCCCGTCACGCCGCTCGCGCAGCCGGTCAGCGTCGAGATGCTGGTGACGCTCGCTGCGACGGAATTGCCGATCGATCGGCGGCGGCGCGCGGCAAACCAGGCCGATCGCGGGCTGCGCGCGCTCGAGCGGCTTGACGCGGAACAAGCGGCGGGGCTTCCCGCGGTCGAACGGCTGCAGGAGGTCGCGGCGTGGAGCGAGACGCTCGAGACCCCGCAAGACCCGGTGCTTGCCGCCTTGCTCCAGGAAATCGAGCTGCGCGTGCGGGTGGAATTGGCGAAGCACAACATCATCGCCTGAACCCGCTAACCGCGCCGCTGTGCCAGCCGCAGGACATAGCCGATGATCTCGGCCACTGCCTTGAAATGCTCGGTTGGGATCGGTCGGTCGAGCGCGGCGCTGGCATAAAGCGCGCGCGCCAGTGGCGGGCTTTCGACGATGGGCACGCCGGCCGCCTTGGCGATCTCGCGGATCTTCAGGGCAACCTCGTCCATCCCCTTGGCAACCACCACGGGCGCCGCCATCGCGCCATGATCGTATTTCAGCGCGACCGCATAATGCGTGGGATTAGTGACGATCACGCTCGCGGTCGGAACCGCCGCCATCATCCGCCGGCGCGAGCGCTGCATGCCGATCGCGCGGATCTTGGCCTTAATCTTGGGGTCGCCCTCGCTCTGCTTGTGCTCGTCCTTCACTTCTTGCAGCGACATCATCATGCGCTGGCGATAGGCATGGCGCTGATAGAGGAAGTCGAACGCAGCGATACAACCTACCAGCAGCGCGACCGCCTTCACCAGGCTGAGCCCCAGCGCACCCGCCGCTTGCGCGATTGCAAGCGGCTCGGTGTCGATCAATTGGTCGAGCCCGACCATCCGTGGCGCGACCACCAAAGTCGCAATCGTGATGACGACACCGCATTTGGCGAGCGTCTTGGCGAATTCGACCAAGGCGCGCTTGCCGAAGATCCGGCCGAAGCCGGCAACGGGCGATAGTTTGGAAAAATTGGGCTTCACGCGCGACCAGGACAGCGTTGGCCGTCCCTGCACGAACAGGATCAGCATCGCGCAGCCGAACAGCAGCCCCAGCACCGGCGCGAGTCCGCTTGCCACGCTGGCGAGCACGCCCGTGGCGAAGGCCTGAGCGCCATCGGGATCGAGCCGGTAATCGTCGGCACTCCCCCACAGCCGCACCAGCATCGGCCCGATCCGCGCGAGGGTCGCGCTCCCCATGCCGCCCGCGACGACGACCGCCGCGACGAACATCACCGCATGCCGCATCTCGGTGGCGGTCGCGATATCGCCCTTAGCGCGTGCGTCGGTGAGCTTCTTTTCAGTCGGCTCGTGAGTCTTCTGATCCTTGTCGGCGGCCATTCGCTTAGACCCAACCTGCTTGCAGCCATAACGACAGCGCGGTCGAGAAGGCGGTAAGGATCCCGCCAATCAAGCTTGCAAACAAGGCTAGGCCGAGCAGGAGATTGAGCGGCTGGACGAGAAAGAAGACCTGGATCGCGGGCGCGAGCCGGGTCGATAGGCCGAGCGCCAGGTTAAAGACGGTGCCATAGACCAGCAATGGCGCGGCGAGAGTGATCGACAGGCTCATCGCCTTGCCGATCGTCAGAATCGCAAGCTGCGCGAAGTCGGCTGAGGGCGGTAACGCGCCGACCGGGAACATAGCATAGGAATGGACAATCGCGGCGATCCACTGGTGGTGCAACCCCATCCCCATGCACACCACCACTGCGGCGACACTGACCAGTTTGGACAACACCGCCGCCTGCCCGCCCTGCGCGCTGTCGTTGATAAGCGCCGACGAAAGCCCGATTTGCAGGCTGATAATCGATCCCGCCATTGCGGCGGCGAGGAACATGATCTTGATGATCATGCCGATCGCCAGGCCGGTGAGAATTTCGGCGATGATGATGCCGGGCAGCGCGGCACTGTCCGCGGCGACGGGTGCTATGCGCGAGCCGATCAGCCCCCACAGTCCAGCACTCATCCCCAGCCCCATCATCAACCGGATCTTGGGGGGCACCGCATCCTCCGAAAAGACCGGCAGCAGCATCAGCACCGAGCCGACGCGGGCGAACAGGATCAGGAAGCGGGTGACCTCGCCCGGCAGCGCCTCCATCGGCTCAGCCGCGCACAATATGGTCGCTGATGACGCTCATGAAGTTCGCCAGCGCATGGCCGATCATCGGCAGGCAGAGCAACATCACGATGCCGATCGCCAGCAACTTGGGCACGAACGTCAGCGTCATTTCCTGAACCTGGGTCAATGCCTGGAACAGGCCGATCACGACCCCTACCACCAGCGAGGTGAGCAGCATCGGGCCGACGATTGTCAGCACCAGGATCATCGCGGCCTTGGCGAGTTCTATCGCGGCAAACGGCGTCATCGCTCAGATCTGCATTCGCATAATTTCGGAATAAGCGTTCACCATCCGGTCGCGCACGGCAACCACGGTGTCGAGCGCGGTTTCCGCCGCGCCTACTGCGGTGACCACGTCGATCAGATCGCCCTTGCCGGCGACTTGCTTGGCACTGGCAACCTCGGCGGTGCGCATGGTCGTCGCAGCCTCTCCCACCAGCTTTTCGACCATGCCGCCGAACCCGCCGGCGGCGCTCTCCACCTCGGCGATCTTGGGTAATTTGCTTGCACCGAGCACGCGGCCATAGGCCGAAACGGCGTCTAAGGTTCCAATCGACATACAGGCAATCCTTACTTGAGAAGGTCGATGGTGCGCATCGTCAGGCCCTTGGCGGCCTCGATCGCGCTGAGATTGGCTTCATACGACCGCTGCGCCGCCTTCATGTCGGCGGCCTCGACCAGCGAATTGACGTTGGGCTTTTTGACATAGCCGGTGGCATCGGCGGCCGGACTGCCCGGCTGATAGACGCGCTGGAACGCGCTCTTGTCGCTTTGGATCGAATCGACCGAGACGCCAGCGGCGCCGGTGTTGCGATCGACTTCCGACTTGAAGCTTGGCACGCGGCGTCGATACGGATCGCCGCCCGCGCTGCGAGATACCGAATCCGCATTGGCGATATTCTCCGCGATCACGCGCATCCGCAACGATTGCGCACGCAGCCCCGAGGCGGACACCTGCAACGCCGTTTTCAAATCCATGTCCCGTCTCTCCAGCGGCCAGTTCGGCGCTCATGTCCCTTATAGGCAAATATTGCCTAGGCTGAGCCACCAAGCGGAAACTTTTTCCTATAATTTACGAAAGGAGATCGCCGCCATGAGCGTACTCGATGATATATTCGTAGACATGTCGATCGTGCTGGGATCGACGCAGGTGCCGATCCGCCAGATCCTCAAAATGGGACGCGGCGCGATGATCCCGCTCAATTGCGGGCATGAGGACCCGACATTGGTCTACGTCAATGGCGAGCTTGTCGCCAAGGGGCGCGTGTTGGTCGATGGCGACCAGATGTCGCTCGAAATCAGCGAAGTCGTCCCGCGGGCGCGCAGTTAATGGACCTTCTCTCGCTGTTGCGCACGCTCGGGGGCCTGGGCGTCGTGCTGGGCCTTCTCGCCGGAGCGCTGTGGCTCATTCGCCGCTACGATCTGCGACTTCCCGGTCGCGCCATCGGCGCGCGCGATCGTCGGCTTGAACTTGTCGAAACATTGCCGATTGACGGTCGTCGCATGGTCGCGCTGCTGCGCCGCGACGGACGCGAACATCTGGTCCTGATCGCGCCCGAGGGGCATCTCATACTGGAAAACGGCGTCACACCAGACGCCGCCGATCACGCCGCGCGTGACCTGCGAAGGGCGGAGCGCGAGGCAGCCGACGCGGCCCGCGACGAGCGGCGTCAGGCCGCCGCGCAACTGGCGACCGAGAGCTTTGCCAGGTTGGTCGATCGCGTGCGAACGCGCGCCGCTTCGGCGTTGCGATCGGTGCGCGACCGCGCCAGCACGGCGCGCGTACCACCGCCCCCCTCGTCTTCGCGCCCCTCGTCATCGCCGGCGTGGCCCGCCCGCTCAGCGAAACCGATCACCAAAGCAGAAACGGCCCGCGACGAGCGCCATCAGGCCGCCGCGCAACTAGCGACCGAAAGCTTTGCCAGGTTGGTCGATCGCGTGCGAACGCGCGCCGTTCCCGCGTTGCGATCGGTGCTCGACCGCGCCAGCCCGGCGCACGTACCACCGCCCCCCTTGCCACCGCCCCCCTCGCTATCGCCTCCCTCGTCCTCGCCGGCTCGACCCACCCGTCCAGCGAAACCGATCAGCAGAGCCGCGCGAAAACGACGCGCGCACCGCGCGAGGACAAGCAATGCGTAAACGCTATCTAATCGGTTTCGCGCTGGCACTGGCCCTCCCGACGGCGGCCTTCGCGCAATCCACGACGATCAATATGGGGTCAGGCTCGGTATCGGGCCGCGCGATCACGCTCGTTATGATGCTGACCGTGCTGAGTCTCGCACCCGGCATCCTGATGACCGTCACGTCGTTCACTCGGATCGTCGTCTCGCTGTCGCTATTGCGCACCGGCATCGGCGCGCAGGGCGTCCCGCCCAACCCGGTCATCATCAGCCTGGCGCTGTTCCTTTCCTTCTTCGTGATGGCACCGACCTTCCAGACGGCATGGGATCAAGGCGTCAATCCCTACAGCGAGGGCAAGCTCACCGAGCAGCAGGCGTTCGTCAAGACCGCCGAACCGTTCCGCCAGTTCATGCTCAAGCACGTTCGCGCCGATGACCTGAAGATGTTTGCCGACCTTTCGGGCAAGCCGCCGGTTGCGCGCGCAGACATGCCGCTGACGACGCTGATGCCGGCCTTCATGATCTCTGAACTGCGCCGTGCGTTCGAGATCGGCTTCTTGCTGCTGCTGCCGTTCCTCATCATTGACCTAGCGGTTTCCGCAGTGCTGATGGCGATGGGGATGATGATGCTGCCCCCACCGACGATCGCCTTGCCGATGAAGATCATCTTCTTCGTGCTGGTCGATGGCTGGGCGTTGGTCGCAGGATCGCTGATTAGGAGCTTTAACGGATCGGGCTGACCGTGCCGGGGTCCGGCGCGATGCGATCGGACCCCACGGGCGAGCGCGAAGAGTGGAAGCGTCGATCTTCTCGTCGCATGACCGGCCAAGCGCCCCTGCCTTCCAGCTTATCGCAGCCTGGGGTGGAATAGGCAAAGATCGGCGAGGGTGCCGTCTGACACACGTCCCAAGAGGAAAATGGTTGTCACCCAGCACCATGCCGGTCGGCAACGTAGCGCCGCGTCATGCCGGCGCGGCCTGCGTGATGGCCGCGCGGCGCACTACGCCGCGGCCGAATGCCTCGTTCGACGCCTCGATCACGATCTTTCGAAACACTTCGAGATTGGGCAGCATGCCGTCAGGGCCGCTCGCCATCGGTGCGCGGAAGGTCCGCATGTTGATTGCGTTGAGCAGTATGGGCAAGCGCGGGGTCACGAACTCGACATCTTCGGCGCTCGTCTCGAGTTGCACGTCGAACAGCACATAGCCAGACAACCGTCCATCAGCGGAGACCAGCGGCGCGAGAATCTTGCCAGTCGGGGTGAAGCTCGTTTCGACCTTCGGCGCGGCGTGGTTGGCGGCCGGGGGCGCCGCGGGCAGCAGCACCCGCACCGCGACCGCGCTGCCACTGCCGACAGCGAGCCCGGCGAGGAGAAGGATTGGCACCAGGATGATGGGTTTCATCGTGCGTCCGATCTCAGAACTTGAAGCTGGCGTCGCTGGGTAGCGTTGGCGCTTCGCCCAATGCGACGATCGTGATGCGGCGGTTTTCCGGGCGCGTGGGCTGCCCAGGATAAATCGGCTGCGTCCCCGCAAGCGCGACGACCTCGTCAAAACGGTCGGCGGTCAGCCCGGCCTCAATCATCGCGGAGCGCGCCGCCAAGGCGCGCTCGCTCGACAGCCGCCAATTGGCATCGCTCTGCCCGCCGACCGCGTCGGTATGCCCTTCGATCGCGATCTGCGCACCGGACTTGACGAGCTTACGCGCGACCGCGCCGAGCATCGCACGCGCAAAGGGATTAAGCTGCGCGGTCCCGCCGACGAACATCGACCGTCCCGCCGTATCCATCAGACTGATCCGGACCCCATTCCGATCGGGCTCAATCTTGACGCTGCTCTTGGCGTCGTCCCCCGCCTCGAGCGTGACGCGCATCTCTTCCGCCATGACGCGCATAGACGCATCGGGAACGTTGGCGGTGCCGCCGCGCGCGCTGCCGGCCTTGGCCGGTGCCGCCGATGGCTGTCCAGTCGAGGCCTTGCTGTCGGCCTGCTCGCGGCGAGTCCGACCACCGAGTCCGGCCTGGTCGCCTGGACTGGGGGCCATCCCCGCCGCCAGGGCACTTGGCGGCGCGGGCGAGAAATATTCGGCCAGCCCTTTCAGCCGTTCCTTGTCGGGATTGGCGAGCAACCACAGCAGCATGAAGAACGCCATCATCGCCGTCACGAAATCGGCATAGGCCACCTTCCACGCGCCGCCATGATGCGCGGCATGGCCCCCCTTCTTGACCTTGCGGATGACGATCGGCTGCTGGTTGGCCTTGGAAGCGAGCGCCACGGCGGATCAGACCGCCACGGCCAGCGCGGAACGCAGTTTGTCCTGAACGATGCCCAGCCGCACCTTGCTGACCGCGTCGAGCGACTTAGAACCACCTGCCATCCGGTCAAGCAGATCGGCGCTCTCATCGGCACGCTGGATAACCAGGTCGAAGGTCTGCAATTGCTCGATATACGCCATCGCGAACGCCTCGTCAGACACCAGAGTGTCGGCGAGATGTTCGATCAGCATGCGCACCTCACGGATTTCGGTTGCGATGGCAGCGTAGAGCGATGCGGCGAGATGATCGGCATTTGCCATTGCTCAGAAAAGCCTGTTCCAGAGTGCGGGGGGAACGAACGACATGACGGTCAAAACAATTCGAGATCGCCGCCGTCTGCGGGCGGCGCGACCGGCGCGCGAATGATCTTGGGTGGCTCGGCGACGGCGCGTGAACGCGCCTTACCCTCATACGGCACGAATTCCACTCGGCGGGCATGCGTCCCGCCCAGGTCGCAATGCCCGATCGCGATGCCTTCTGTTTCCATGAAGCGGCGCGCAAAAGCGGCGTTCGCGCTGCCGATCGAGCCGAGACCGGCAACGATGTTGGCACCGCCATAAAGATGCGCGCGCATCCGCGACCGGACCGCCCCCTTGCGCATCAACGCGTTGATCAGCAATTCCATCGCATGAACGCCGTAGCGCTGTAGATCGCTGTGATGGATATTATCGTTCTTGCCCGGCTCGCCCAGCAAGAAGTGGTTCATGCCCCCAATGCGGCTGTCGGGGTCCTGCAGGCACACCGCCACGCATGAACCGAGCAACGTGGAGATGACAACGCCGGGTTCGCCGGAAACGTGGTTCTCGCCCTGTATGATGGACACGCGGCGCATGGCGTTACGAAAGCTCCCCGAAGACGCGCTCGATCTTTTCCTTCAGCGCGGTGGCTGAGAATGGCTTCACCACATAATTGTTGACCCCTAGGGCGGCCGCCTTCTGCACGATCTCGCGATCGGCCGAACCGGTGAGCATGATGAACACGGTCTTGCCGATCACGGCGTCCTTGCGCACTTCCTCGAGGAACTGCAGCCCGTCCATATCAGGCATATTATAGTCAGAAATAATCAGGTGGACGCGATCCGAACGTATCGCGCTCAACGCCTCGACCGGACCGGCTTTGTCGCGGATGTCCTTGAAACCCAGATCTTGCAGGGTTCGACGGATCATCGCGCGCATGCTGGTCTGATCGTCGACCACCATAACCTTGATTGCGGCTGCGGCTGGCATCAATCGCTCCCAAATATCATTTGCGGCAAGCGCCGAGGATCGCCCCGGGCATGTCGGTTAATGCGACTTCACGCTCGACCGCGCCCAGTACAAAGGCTGCGCGCGGCATGCCGTACACCACACATGTCTCCTTGCTCTGACCGAGCGTCCGAGCGCCGGCACGACGCATCGCAAGCAACCCGGAAGCGCCGTCAGCACCCATGCCGGTCAGCATCACGCCGACCGCCGCAGACCCGAGCGACACTACCGATTCGAACAGCACATCGGCCGATGGACGATGCCCGCCATACGGATCGCCAGCACGAAGCTTGATCCGCCCATGCAGCCCCCCGGAAAGTTCCATGTGCGTATGCCCCCCTGGAGCAATATAGACGGTGCCACGCTCGATCGGCATGCCATCGTACGCTTCGACGACGTGGAGCGCACATTCGCTGTTGAGTCGCGCGGCAAAGCCCGGGGTAAAGGCGGCTGGCATGTGCTGCACGACCAAGATAGGCGGACAATCGAGGGGCAGCGCTTTCAGAACCGAAAACAACGCCTCGACGCCACCGGTCGAGGCGGCGATCGCAATGACCACGTCGCGCAACGCACCAACTGCCAGCGGTTTGAGCGGCGCCCTTGGCTCAGCCGCGCGGCGCACGGTTGATCGTGCCGCCGCCTTGACCGTCGCGCAGAGTTGCGCCGAGCTCAGCGCGATATCGAGCGGATTACCGGTCGGCTTGGCGACGCAATCGACCGCACCGAGGCGCAGCGCCTCGATCGTCGCTTCGGCGCCGCGCGCGGTGAGCGTCGAACACATCACCACCGGCATAGGTCGCAAGCGCATGATGCGTTCGAGGAAGGACAAGCCGTCCATCCCCGGCATCTCGATGTCGAGCGTGATGACGTCGGGGTTGAGATCCTTGATCATCGCGCGGGCCGTATCCGGCTCGGGTGCGACGCCGATCACCTCGATCTCGGGATCGGCGGACAGCGTGCGTTTGAGCACGGCGCGCATCGACGCACTGTCATCGACGATCAGCACACGGATTCGGGGGGCGCTCATGCTGTATCACACTGCTTGACGTAGATGGTCTGCCCGCAACTGGTCATTTGAGCAGCTGCTGCGCCAATCAATCGCTCGGAATGGCCGATGTAGAGATACCCGCCCGGTGCCAGCATTTCGACAAAGCGCGCCTCAAGCTCAGCCTTTGCCGCGTCGTCGAAATAGATCATCACGTTGCGACAGAAAATCACGTCGTAAAGCTGGCGCATTGGCCAGGCTTCGAACAGGTTGAGAACCCGTGCCGTGACGAGCGCGCGGGCCTCTTCGACCATCTGGAAATCAGAACCGACCGGGCGCATCCAGCTTTCACGATACGCAGCCGGGATCGGCGCGACGGTCTCAGCCGAATAAAGGCCGCGCCGCGTGCTCTCGACGACGTGCGGCGCAATATCCGTCGCCAGCAGTCGTACGTCGCCATGGCGCAGCCAGGCTGCTGAACGGGAATCCTGGCCGAGCAAGCACATCGCTATCGTATAGATTTCCTCGCCGCTCGAACAGCCGGCCGACCAGATTCGCACGGGCTGCCTCTGCGCACGCGCCTGCAGCCACGGCAGCGTCGTGCGGCAGAGATGATCGAAATGGTGATTTTCGCGGAAGAAGTGCGTATGGTTGGTGGTCAGCGCGACGATCATCGCCGCACGTTCCTCGGCATCGCTAGCAACCAGTCTGACATAGTCGCGAAAGGTGGCCAGACCATGCGCACGCAGACGCCGGCTGAGCCGTGATTGGACCAAAGTCGTTTTGCCGGTGGCGAGGTGAATGCGAGCGTCGCGCTGCATGATCTCAGCGATCGCCGCGAACTCGGCGCTGTTGAGCTCCGCGTTGCCCGCCGCCTTGAGCGCCTCTGCGCTATCCGGTCGCATCGCCGAGGGTGCCGAAACGCTCACGCAGCGATATCCAGATGCTGAGTCAGGCTCAGTGAATCGAGATCAAGCAGCAACACCATTGTCGACGCTTCGCCTGCGGCGGCGCCGTCCTGCGCACGCGGCGCGACCTGGACGAGCCCGGCAATGACGCTCTGCTCGCCAATCTCGACATCGGGGGCCGGCTGAATCTCGTCTTCGTTGATCAGAATGATGTCGGCCACTTCATCGACGAGGAAGCCAGCCTGCTTGCCGGCGATGGTCACGACCAGGATGCACGAACGGGCATGGAGGACGCTCGGAGTCCAGCCGAGCCGCTCGGCCAGGCCGACCACGGGGACGACAGTACCGCGCAAATTGGTGACGCCCTTGATGTAGGCAGGCACGCTCGGCAGCGGCGTCGGGTCTTCCCATTCGCGGATTTCGATCAGAGCCTTCATATCGATGCCGAACATCTGCTTACCGAGTGAGAAAGTGACGATCTTGCGTTCGCCGGGGGTGTTAAGGGCGCTCATGCTGCCAATCCTTTCAGCGGGAATTTCTGGAGAAGCTGGCCTGCTGACGAGACCAGCGCGTCGATGTCGAGAATCAGCGCGATCGAGCCATCGCCGAGGATGGTGGCACCGCCCAAGCCGCGAATCGGATGGAGATTTTGGTCGAGGCTCTTGATCACCACCTCACGGCGGTCGTCGATCGTATCGACCATCAGCCCGACGTTGCCCGCAGCCTCGCTCTCGACGATGACGACGAGCGACTCCTCGGGGGTGCGTCGCGTGTCCGCATGAAAGCCGAACAGGTCGGTCAGCCGCTTGACCGGGAGATATTGACCACGCAGCTCAATCACCTCGGTGGTCGGAGTCATCGGTCGCACCTGGCCTGGCTCGGGGCGGACCGTCTCGATGACGTTGGCCAGCGGCAGCACGAAGCGTTGTCCCGACAGCCTCACGATCATCCCGTCGAGGATCGCGAGCGTGAGCGGCAGGATCATCGTGAAGGTCGTTCCGGCCCCTGGGTTCGAACTGATATCGACCCGTCCGCCAAGCGCCTCAACGTTCGAGCGCACGACATCCATTCCGACGCCACGGCCCGAAATGCTCGAAATCGTATCTGCGGTGGAGAAGCCTGGCGCGCAGATCAACTGGTCGATTTCTTCGTCGGACAAGATCGCATCAGCAGAGATGATGCCCTTTTCGACCGCCTTGGCGCGAACGCGCGGTCGGTCGATACCCTTGCCGTCGTCGCTGACGCGTACGAAGATGCGCGCGCCCTTCTGCTCGGCCGATAGCGTGATCAATCCTACGGGGGATTTGCCGGCGGCGAGCCGTTCCTCAACGCTCTCGATACCGTGATCGACCGCATTACGGATCATGTGCGTCAGCGGATCGCCGATCTTCTCGATCACGCCCTTATCAACTTCGGTGGTTTCGCCGCTGACCTCTAGGATCACTTGCTTACCGGTCTCGCTCGTCAGGTCGCGCAACATGCGCGGCACGCGAGAAAAGGTTTGCCGGATCGGCTGCGCACGCAGCGACATGACATTGTCCTGGATTTCGCGCGTCAATCGCGCAAGTTCAGGCAATTCCACGCGTTCCTGATCGGCTGGCGACAATCGATCCGACAGGATCGAACCGCGGATGACGAGCTCGCCCACCAGGTTGAGCAGCATGTCGAGCTTGGTGAGGTCGATACGGATGGTCTGTTGCACCGGGTCCATCGGACGCGACTCGGGCGCTGGCGCCGGGGCGCGAGCCACCGGTGCGGTTGCGACCTTTTCGATCAGCGTGAGGGTCGGCGGGGCGACTGGCACCGGCTGCTGTGGCGCGACGCCACGCGTAATCTCGACCACCGAGTCGGGGGCAACGAAGTCAAAGCATTCGGTGATCGCGCTCTCCTCGATCGCCGCCGGCACGGACAGCGTCCACACCAGATAGCTTTCGTTCGGGTCCAGATCGCGTAGCGGTGGCAGCGCGGAACTGTCGACCGCCACGACCGTGCCGCCTAGCCGCTCGACTTCACGGATGCTCAGCAAAGGCTCGGCACCGTTGGCGAGCGCAGCGCGCGACGGGCCAAAGCGGACCGTCCAGGGCATTGCGGCTGCACCATCGAGCTCGTCGAGCGTGACGCCGACCGGCTCGAAACCGAACGGATCGAACTCCTCGACAATCGCCACGACGGGCGTGAAGCCAAACTGGTCCTCGGCCACGGGTGCGACCGGCTCCGCCGCAGCAATGGTCACCGGGGCTGCCGCGCCTTTGCTTTCCAGCAGCTCCTGAAGCGCCGCGAGCGCCGCCTGGTCGGCTGGCGGCGATGCGGTGCCTTGCGCAGCCGCAACATGATCGGTCAGAATGTCGAACGCGGTCAACATCACCTTGGTGACTTCAGAGGTCGCCGGAATTTTTCCGCCGCGCACCTCGTCGAGCACATTCTCGAAACAATGCGAGAAAGCGAGCAGCTCGGCATGACCGAAAGCGCCTGATCCACCCTTGATGGAATGGACCGCGCGGAACACGCCGGCAATCACCTCTTTCGAGACGTCGCCCATCGCCATCGCCGACAAGCCCTGCTCGGCGACTGCGAGCCCTTCGGCGCATTCCTCAAAAAAGATTGCCTGGATTTCGTCGAGTTCTTCACTCACGGGCACACGCGGCGGATCGCCGCCCCCAGCTTTTCGGCATCGAATGGCTTGGTGATCCAGCCCGTCGCACCGGCGGAGCGCGCGCGCGTCTTCTTTTCCTCGGAAAATTCGGTCGACAATACCAGGATCGGCGTGCCGCGGAACTGTCCGACCCCTCGAACCGCTTCGATCAGCTCGAACCCATCCATCTTGGGCATGTTGATGTCGGTGATCAGCAGATCGGGCTGCACTTCGTGCATCCGTTCTAGACCATGCACGCCATCATTAGCGCTCTCGATTCGGAAACCTTGCGCGGTAAGCGACGTCTTGAGCAGCATTCTCATGCTGGCGGAGTCATCGACGGTGAGTATAAGCTTGCTCACTGGGATACGTCCTTTCCAATCTCTAGGCCGATCGCATCGGCAAGCTGACAACTGTTCACGCGGTCCGAGAATGCCGCGCTGGCGCTTACGAAGCGGTAGGCATGCCCGCGGGCATCGGCCTCGCGCCGCGCCGCGATCAGAACCTGCAGCACGGCCTGTCCGACGCTGAGCGCTTCGGACGCATCGATCGCCGTGCTATCGCGAAGGTCGGATGCGCCGACGCACTGCGTTAGCAGGTCTTCGGCGACGATGGTCGTGCCATGCCCGCTCAGGCGGATGGTGCTGGAATCGGGCGTGGGGTCAGGCTGGGAGAGCGTTAAGGTCATTTTTCGCCTCATCGAGTGTGGTCTCGAGTTGCTGGAAGGAAGGAGCAAAGCACGACGGTATCATCCGGCGCGCGATTTCAATTGCGACCTGGGTCGGCAAACCATGGGCGTGTCCCAAGATTGCGGTCTTGACGATGACGAACGGCTTGCAGTCGTCCTCGACGATCGACAGCAGTTTCGAGGCGAGCGGACCAACCAGGCAATAGGCCAGCAACACGCCAAGAAACGTGCCGACCAGCGCGCCGCCGATCATCGCGCCAAGCACCTCAACCGGCTGATCGATCGACGCCATCGTCTTGATCACACCAAGCACCGCGGCGACGATGCCGATCGCGGGCAGGCCGTCAGCCATCGACTGGAGCGCCATTTGCGGCACCAATTCCTCAGCATGATGCTTGTCGATATCGTTTTCCATCGCCTCGGCGAGCTGGTTCGGATCTTCGAAGCTGATCGTCATCATCCGCAAATAATCGCAGATGAACTCGATCAGATGGTGGTCGGCGAGCAGGCGCGGATAGGGCATGAACAGCTTGCTCGAATTGGGATCGTCGAGATGCGGCTCGATGCCGGTCGCGCCACCCTTTTTGAACGTGCTGAGCAGCCGAAACATCAGCGTCAGCAAATCGCGAAAGTCGCTATCCTTCCAGCGCGGCGCCTTGAACGAGCGGATGATACCCTTGCCCGCGTTCTTGACCGTCGCCAACGAATTGCCGACGACGAAGGCACCGATCGCGGCGCCGCCGATCGCCATCATCTCGTGCGGCAATGCGTGGAAGATGACTTCCATCTTGCCGCCAGACATCAAGAAGCTGCCGAACACGCATCCGAGGATTAGGAGGAAACCAACACCGTTCAACATGACGCGCTTTGCTTCTCCGAGACGAGGGTCATACTTCTTTATAGGAGGAGAATGGCGCCTACCGTCAGAACAGACTTATTCTATTGGTTAAACGACGCGCCCGCTGCGCGGTCCTGCCATTCGATGACCTTCAAGTAATTGCGCAGCCGGTTGTGCTCGACTGCCGCAAGCAAAGGATTATCGTGGAAGGGCGCCACAAGAGCCGCGACATCGGCGCTCCACTCGGCATCGACGTCGAACAGTACGCCAAGTCCGAACACCGCGGGGATATGCGCGAAGGCGAGCGGGCGCCCCGCACTTCCCGCACCGGCGATAAAATCCTCGACCGCGGTCAGCACGCCGTTGCGTACCCCGCCTGATCGGTTGGCCATGGCCCAGCTCGAGCCGCCGCGAAAGCCTTGGCCGGGAACGAGATCGACTTGCCCGAGCATCGCGCCGGCGCCGAATTCATGCGGGTGGCAAAAGGCGGCGGGAATGCGATCGGGCGCGTAATACATGTCGCGCCGCCCGGTCGGCCAGCTAACGTCGTGCAGGAACACGAGCAGCGGCTTGCAATCGCGCGCGCAGACGGCGTCCGCCCCCAGAAGCTCATGATAAACCGTATAGTAATTATGGTCGCCATCGATGAGCCACGCATCGACGGCCTGCAAATCGTCGATCACCTCGAGACTGGGCGCGGCGATATGCGTGACGGCCGGCGTGGCGGCAGCCCATGCGATAAAGGCCGGCTGCGGCGCGGGATCGATGCTGGTGAGATGACCACCGACTGTGGTCGCAAAATCCGCCAGCAAGTGCGACATCCCGCCATATTCGGCGCCAATCTCGACGATATGGCGCGCACCCGCGCGCTGCAGGCTGCCGAAAATCAGGTCGGAAAATTCCGCCATGGAATGGATCAGCAAGTCGGTCATCGAACTTGCTCCACGACCTGCGCGGCGGACACCGGGGCGCTCGAGCGCGGTGCGATCGGCCGGAAGACAACCGCCAGCATCATCGCGCGCGCGTCGCGCCTGGGCGGCGGCGGTATCATCATGAAGGCGGCGGCGTCCTCGCAGCGATACAGATGCACTGCGGTCTGCGCCATACCCTCAAGCGTCGGCACCGCCGCTACCTCCTCGAGTCCGGCGCGTTGCTGCTCGCTGAGGAAACGGTCTACCGGCATGAAGACCGCGCTTTCGACCTGAAGCCATTCATATAGCCGCCCGAATTGCAGCCCGATCGAGAACCGGCAGTCGTCGATCGGAATCGGCGCGACGTAATAGCCATCGTGGGTCGGCGTCGCGGTGACATTCCCGGTTTCGACGGTGCGACCGTCGGCGATCAGAACCGGGAGGGTAATCGTGCGATCGATAAAATCGGCATATTTCAGCGCCAACCCGAAGCGCTTGTGCGCGAGCAACGTCAGTTTGACCGCAAGCCCTTCGCCATTTAGTTCCGCAGGCAGATACATCCGTTCCGCGCCGCGCATGTAGAACAGGCCGCGCTGGCGCAAGCCGCGCTGCGCAATGGCGGAGTCAAACAACGGCACGGTGTCGCCGACGCCGAGATTCACATCGTGCTGGAAGTTTTCGAGAACGACGAGTTCCTCAGGCATCGGCAGGAACATCAATCGCGTCAGCACCGCTGCCGCCGCGCTGCGTTGTGCGGCGAGGTCGGCTAGGGGCGCCGATCGGACGATCGGACGATCCGCGACACCCGCATAACGTACAGCGCCGCGCTGGACCGCGTCGCGCACCGCGCTTTGTCCACCCTTGATCGCATTGACCGCCCGGACTGGCATGCCGTCGGCGGTGTAATCTACGACCGAGCCTTGCGCTGCCGTGCATAATTGTTCGAGCACCGCGACATTGCCGCACAAAGCATCGAGCGTGTTGGCGTCATAGCAGTCGGCACCAATGAAGCCGGCCTTGTCGAGCCCCGAAATGTCCTGTTCGCGCAGCAACAGATAGCGGCCCGCGACCGCGACTTTCAGCAGGCGCTGCAGCAGCGGATCGATCTGATTCTGCACCGAACCGTTATAGCCAAGATCGACCAGCATCAGGGTATCGCCCGGCGCTGGCGCGATCGTGGCGCGGAGATATCCGACCAGGCGCTCGGCAAAAGCGCGCGAGCGTGCCAGTATCCGCTTCATGCGGGCTGCGGAGCGAAGCGTCCGGACGAGTGCGGCATGGTTATCGCGCCCCGGCAACGTACGGAGCATGACCGCAATCTCCTGCGGCTCGAACAGCAATTGGGCCAGGATCGCCCGAGCGGGCGAGGTCTTCTCGCTGTCCAGATAGCGCAGCACGTCTGCTTCGGTCACGAACGACGCGGCGGTCGCGGTGAAGCGGCTGATCTCGATGGCATGGGTTGGCACGTGCGGCTCGATCGCGTCGAATACCAGGCGCGGAAGATGTCCGTCGCGCATCAGGAACAAGATGTGGACCTGGCCAGCGCTCGCCGCGTGCAGTGCGTCCGCCTCGCGCGCGAGCCAACGGGCAAAAGCATGCAGCACGGGACCGATTGTGGTGAAGCCGAGCCGCTCGGCGGCATTATCGATCCCCGGCTCGGCGATGGCGATGGCAGCGCGATGCGGCTGGCTGCTGAGGTTGCTCGCGGTGCCGGCATGCACCATTGCGCTGGTCGCCGCCTCGAGCCGAAGCCGCTGCTCGGTGGTCGCGGTGAACTGCTTGAGATGCAAGGCGCACACGCCGGCCGCCTGGGCCGCGACCAGATCGGCCGCCCGATTGTCGCCGATATGGAGCACCGTATCGGCGCGAACGCCCAGTTCCTTGATAACCTTACCGATCAGCCCCTCGCCTTTCGAGAGCCCGTATTCGGATGAACAGAAGATCCGGTCGATCAACGCGCGCACGTCGGCGCCAGCACTTTCAGAGATCAGCGCGCCGAGCTGCGCTGCATCGAGATAGGTGTCGCTGATCACGATGACGCCGATTCCACGCTCGCGCGCCGCCCGCATCAGATCGATCGTTGGCTGAAAACCATAGCAATGCGCCGCCTCGGCGGCGAGCTCTGCTGCGACCATCGCCTCACGCTCGATCGGCGCCGCATTGGGCAGAAGCTGAGCGTAGATATCGGCAATCCCAACCTCGTTGCGATGCGCGTGTACCGCGGCGCGCGCGCGCGCGCGCTGCTCGGCCCAGATGCGCTGTTGGAACGTCGGGCTGCCGAGTGCGCGAAACACATCGCTCGGCGCATGGGTATCACGCCACAGCAGCGTATCGAAACAATCCAGCGACAGGATCGCGATGTCCGGACGGGAGTCCAGCGCGTGCGGCAGCGCATCGGCCAAAATGGTGTCGTTCACGCGCAGTTTTCCCCAAATGCGGCACCCGAAAGCGACGGGCCTTTCATTATAGGACAAGATGCGGCGATCGGTTGTCGCTGCTCCCACGCGAAACCGTCTAAAATGGGAAATCAGCCAAAAGGAAAGCGCATGCTCACTGCCTATCAGCGTACCCGCAACATCATCGAGACGCCGCGCCAGGCCGAACGGCGCCTGCTATGCGAAATCACCGGCGAGATGATCCACGCGCGCGACGCCGGCCATCTGTGCGCCGCGCTGATGCCGGCGCTGCATCGTAACCGCGAGGTGTGGAACACCTTTTCAGCCGTATGCGGGACTGCCGGCAACCAACTCTCGGCGGATGCCCGGGCCGGGATCATCTCGCTCGCTTTGTGGGTTGACCAGTTCACCAGCGACGTGGTCGCCGGGCGTGAATCGATCGACGACCTCATCGCGGTCAACCGCAACATCATCGATGGTCTGTCGGGCACCGGCGTACCTGGCTAACACCGTCGCCATCCGCAGCCTCTAGGCAAACAAAACCGCCGCGGTGCTTGCAAGCACCGCGGCGGTTTTGTTTGTGGGCGAAAAATGGACCGGCTAGACACGAGCAGAGCCGATCCGTGTGCGACCTCTCAGAAACTTTTCAACAACATCGCGTGGCAACCATGACACTCGCCCCAGATGTCGCGGGCCCGGATCGCAAGCAAGTCACCTTTGGTCAACGCGATCGGCAAAGCACGGCTATAACGCAGGCCTGGCCCATCGGAACCAGCAAGACCGCGATCGCGCCGCCCCGGTGTGGCGCAATCAGCAGACCACTGCCAACCCGCTAAACGGGGGTTGGCAGTGGTCGGTCGTCATGGATCAGAACGCGTTCCAGTCATCATCACCGCCATCACTGCCAGCCATCGCTGGCAACGCCTTGACGGGCGAGCGATAAGCAGCAGTCGCCTTCTTAGTCATCTTTGGTGCAGCGCTGCGCGGCGGCGCGACCGGCGACTTAAGCGTCGGTGCCGAACGCCCCTCTCCGGTGGTGAACATCGCCGCCTGCGCGGCGAGCGAACTCACCTCGGTTGTCAGGTTGCGCGCCGCTGCCGAGGTTTCCTCAACCATCGCGGCATTCTGCTGGGTCGATTGATCCATCGCACTGATCGCCGCGCTGATCTGCGTGATCGCCGAGGATTGCGCGGTGGCGTCGTCGGCCATCGCACCGAGCAAGGTATGGACTTCGCCGACATCGCTAGAGATGTTGGCCAGCGCGCCATCGACCTTCTGCACTGCCTGCACGGCGGTGACGATATCGGTCTGAGTCAGCGTGAGCTGGTCACGGGCGCGCTTGGCTTCTTCCTCGGCGCGCATCGCGAGTGCCGAGACGAGATCGGCGACCACCGCAAAACCGCGGCCCGCATCGCCGGCACGGCCTGCCTCGACTGCGGCGTTCATCGCCAGCACCCGCGTCTGGAACGCGATCTTGTCGAGCCCCTCGATCACGCTATCGATGCCCTTGGCGCTGTCGCTCACCCGGCCCATCGCCTGGACCGCTTCGTCGGCGGTCGCGCGACCGCCACCGACGGTCGCGATCGCCTGGTCGGCGCGCGCCACGGTCTGGCCGGACGACAGAGCCGTCGCTTTCAGGCGGGTATCGATTTGCACCAACGCGGCGCTGGTTTCTTCCAGGCTGGCGGCATTGCCCTCGGTGCGGCGCGCCAGATCTTCGGAGGCCTGGGCGATCTCGTTGGCGCCAGTGCGAATGTTGGCGGCGCTTTCAGTGACCAGTTGGACGGTCGTGCGAACCTGATCGATCGCTTCGTTGAAACTGTCCTTGAGCAGCACATAGTCAGCCGGGAAATCGGCCGTCACGCGGCTGGTCAAGTCCCGATTGCTGAGGTCGGTCAAATTGGCGCTCATCGTGCTGACGACCATTTGCACCGCGGCATCGGCGCTGGCCTTGTCGGCGTCGGCCGCTGCCTTTGCGATCGCGGTTTCGCGGAACACTTGCACGACTTTCGCCATATCGCCGACTTCGTCGCGACGATCGGTTCCGTCGATCTCCGCCGCCGTGTTTCCTTCGGCCAGTGTCTCCATCGCTGACTTCAGCCGCGTGAGCGGCCCGGTGATACCGACGCGCGCGACCAGGATGCTGATCACAATGCCGATGATCGCACCGGCAATGCTGGCGATCTGCACGGTCCATGAAGTCGTGGCGGCATTGCTGCTCAGTTCCTGGCTCTCAGCGTCCGCAGCAGCGATAGTGCTTTCGTTGAATTTGGTCAGCTCCTTCGCAAAACTTATCGCCGCCAGATCGGCCTGTTCGATAACCTTGCGTGCCTCGTCGTTGCGATTTGCGACGCCCAATCTGGCCGCTTCCCCCGTCAGGGCGTGCAACTCTTCTAAGGAATTGCGGAACTTAGCTATCTCTTCCTTCCAGGCCGGAACAAGCTTTTCAGCCGTTTCCAGGCGTACCAACCCACTCTCGTAGGCTTCTTTTTCCGCCAGCAAGGCGGCCTTGGATTGGGCGCTTGCACCGTCGTAGGAAATCGCCTGATAGGCCGAAGCGTCCATAAGCGCGATGCGACGATTGACCTGGGTCAGCTTGATTCCGCCGGTAAGCTTATTCACCAGATCGGAATAGGTGGCATCGCTATCGCGCAGCCTGCTCGAGCCGATCCAGCCGACGGCTATCGTCAGCGCCCCCAGCAATGCCAACAGGCTGATGATCTTCGTGGCGATTTTCGTGTTTTGGAGAATGGTCATGATGGCTCCAGACAAAGTGCTGCGCGCCCATATTTCGGACAAGCGCATAGAGAAATTATAGAAGAGCGAACGGCGGAAAGGTCCTTCGCTACAATCTGTTTGCAGACCTTCACATGGACCGCCGGTTCAAAAGGCATTCCAAGCGTCGGCATTTGCGGCCATTACTGGAAGCGAGGAGGCCGCTGGCGCACGTACGGATGCGAACGTCTTGCTCCCCTTGCGTGGCGACTGCGCCAGCGCGGCAGGACGGCCAGCCGCCGCAGTAGCTCCGGTGTTGAACATCGCGGCCTGCGCGGCGAGCGAACCCACCTCGGTTGTCAGGTTGCGCGCCGCTGCCGAGGTTTCCTCAACCATCGCGGCATTCTGCTGGGTCGATTGATCCATCGCACTGATCGCCGCGCTGATTTGCGTGATCGCCGAGGATTGGACGGTGGCGTCGTCGGCCATCTTGCCGAGCAAGCTATGGACTTCGCCGACATCGCTAGAGATGTTGGCCAACGCGCCATCCACCTTCTGCACTGCCTGCACGGCAGTAACGATATCGGTCTGGGTCAGCGTGAGCTGATCACGGGCGCGCTTGGCTTCTTCCTCGGCCCGCATCGCCAGTGCCGAGACGAGATCGGCGACCACCGCGAAACCGCGGCCCGCATCGCCGGCACGGCCTGCCTCAACCGCAGCGTTCATCGCCAGCACGCGCGTCTGGAACGCGATCTTGTCGAGCCCCTCGATCACGCTGTCGATGCCCTTGGCGCTGTCGCTCACCCGGCCCATCGCCTGCACCGCTTCGTCAGCGGTCGCGCGACCGCCATCGACCGTGGCGATCGCCTGGTCGGCGCTCGCCACGGTCCTTGCGGAAGAGACAGCCGTCGCCTTCAACCGGTTGTCGATCTGCACCAATGCGGCGCTGGTTTCTTCCAAGCTGGCGGCATTGCTCTCGGTGCGGCGCGCGAGATCTTCGGAGGCCTGCGCGATTTCGTTCGAACCGGTGCGAATGCCGACGGTGCTCTCGGTCACAGCAAGGATCATGCGACGTACAGAATGCAGCGTATCGCTATAACCGCGCTCCAGCGCAGCAAAATTCGTGGGCAACGCGTTGAGTTCCGAAACGAGATTGCCTTCGGAGAGCGCCTGCAGTGCAGTGCCCAGACTCGCAATCGCCT
Source organism: Novosphingobium sp. Rr 2-17 (assembly GCF_000272475.1). Lineage (GTDB taxonomy): Bacteria > Pseudomonadota > Alphaproteobacteria > Sphingomonadales > Sphingomonadaceae > Novosphingobium. The sequence goes on along the minus strand of NZ_AKFJ01000085.1, from coordinate 169,030 downwards.
CATCACGTTCGAGTTGATTTTGTTCGAAATAGATCGAAATCGACATTTCGAGATCGAGCAGCGCCGCCTTTACGACCGCTATGCTGGCCTCGGTCGCGCTGGGCGTGCGAAACAGCGAGAGCAACCGGCGCCACGGCGAGCAGCGCTTGGCGACGCCCCGCATCAATTCTTCGAGGACCAATGCATAGCCGCCAACATACCAGCGCGGCTCGAGCCCGATACGGGCGTGGACCGCCCCGATCCGGCGGACGCTGGAATGGAAATCATCGTCGAAATTGCCGCTCGCGATCTTGAGCCAATGTACTTCCTGCGCCAACTTGGCCCGCTTCATATGCTCATCATCGCGGAAGAATGCCCTGGTCTCGGACGTTGCGCGCGCATTGGCATAGAAGCGATCCAGCGCCCCCCCGATCAACGACGCGATCGTCGGCTGTATCCCTGCCAGGGCCGTCTGTTCCCGCTCCCCGATGTTCATGAACTTCAAACGTGAAAGCACATCCTCGTGGATCGCCATTTTCTCATTTCCCTTTGTCTGGACTCGCTTGGGTCCACCCTTCAAATTGGGCCGGTTAGGTTAGACCGCGTTCCAGTCCTCCGACGTACCATCGGCCAGCGCCATCGCCGGCCGTGCCTTGACGGGCGAGCGGCACGGTGCCGCCGTTTTCTTCTTCGCGGGAACGGATGGAGCGGCGGGCCGCGCGGCACGGAGGCCACATCCCGCCAGCAAAGCAATCTTCCACTGTACGGAGCGAATAGCGGAAAATGATTTTATGACGTTCATGGCATCGTCCCGTCGGTTGAGTAGCGGCGCAAGCTATCGATCGACGCTTCATCTGCCCATGAACCTCCCCTTGATTATAGAATGGCACCAAGGAGCGATGCGATCTGCGACAACAATATTTCCACGCTTGTCATTGAAATTGGCGCGTTCGGTCGGCCGACGCGGCGTACAATTATCTCGTAAGGGGGGCGCCGTGGCCGCAGACTGCGGTGTTTCTTCGTTACAGCTCTGCTGCCCAAGGCTGCGTCAACGTGACCGAAATCTACGCGGCGTCGGTCAAACAAGCCATGCTCACCGGACGCGGCTCAGCGTCGCGGGGCCCAATTGATCGGGCCATCGTGGAGACGCTGCGTGGCTCGCGCGACCAAGGACAGGCCCTAGGGTCATTTTAATATATCGTGTGATTTCAAACATTACCCACGCTGCGATGCGGCACGCGCGGTCAATAGAGTGAAATCCCTTAAGCCACTTTTCTTCGCCATCCGATATTAATGGTTAATCGAATTATAGAGGCTCTCATGAATTTACATCGATGAATGCGATGCGCGCCCAGCTTATTCTCGCCATCAGGGATCCCGGCCTGCGCAGCTTGCTCGCAGCGCGGCTTGGCATGGCTGGGGAAGTGCCGATCTCAACGGTGGACCACCTTGCCCCAGCACTAGGCAAAAAGATCCGCGCGACCGCCCTGTTGATCATTGAGGAGTCGATGATCGACGCACCTCCGGCGGAATGGGTCCAGACGCTGCGCGACCAATGCTGGAAGGGACGGATCATCATCATCTCGCGCACGGCAGAGAGACTGGCGGAGACCGATGACACGGTCACGATCCGTTATAGCGACGCGGGGGTGGCGATTCCCGCTTTGGTGCAGCTATGGCAGGCCGAGCACGGCAAGCCTCTCAATTCATCGGAATAAGCCCTGCGGCAAAGGCGATGCGCAACGCTTCAGACAGACTGCGCACATTCAATTTGTCCATCAGGTTCGCGCGATAGATTTCGACCGTCCTGGGGCTTAAATTGAGATCGTAGGCGATCACCTTGTTTGCCCTCCCCTCGATCAAACCGGTCAGGACATCCCTTTCGCGCGCCGACAAACTCGCGATCGCGTTACGCGCGTTTTCCGCGACCGAGGCCGTCATATGGTCTCGCTCGATCGTCGAGAAAGCTCTATCGACCACCTCGAACAGGGTATTGGGGTCGCACGGTTTTTCGAGGAAATCCAGCGCGCCCAGCTTCCAGGCTTGCACCGCGATCGACGTTGCGCCTTGGCCTGTCAGGATGATCGCGCCGAATTTAGGAGCAAGCTGGCTAATCTCGCGCAAGACGCTGAGACCGTTTCGGCCAGGCATATCATAGTCCAGCAGGATACAGCCGGGCCCGAGCGTTTCGATCTCAGCGAGAAAATCGTCGCCCGTTCGATAGCCGAAAACCATGAGATTGGGCAGTGTCGATAACAGGCTTTGCAGCGCGGTGCGAACGGGCAGGTCGTCATCAACGACATAAATGCTGCGTGTGGTCATGCAAGCTTCTCCGACATCACGGGGCTTTTCGAAAGGGTAAATCGGAAGACCGCACCGCCGCTGTCGCCGTTCACCGCCTCAAACGTGCCGCCATGCTCCTTGATGATCCGGCGGCAAATCGAAAGGCCCAAGCCCATTCCTTTGTCGCGCTTGGTCGATACGAATGGCATGTAGAGCTCACTGATTATTTTGGGGTCGAGACCCGGGCCGCTATCCGCCACCTTTACCTCGACCATGTCCCCGTCCTGTTCACGCGTGCTGATCGTGATAGAACGCGCATCCGCAGGGCATTTGCGCAATTCCTCGGTCGCATTGCGCAGCAGGTTGACAAACACCTGCCCGATCTGGACCCGATCCACCAGAACCCTCTCGGCGGCCGGGTCGAGATCGTACACAAGTCGAATCTCGTACCGCGCGTTACCGACAAAGGCGAGCGATACGGCGTCTTCGATGATCGTACTAAGCTGCCCGAGCTGCATGTCGATGCCGCTCAGCATAGAGAAATCGCGCATGCGCCGGATGATCTCGCCCGCACGCAGTGCCTCTTGGCCGCCGAGCCGCAGCAATGATCGACCCTGTTCGAGATTGGCTTGGTCGTCGAGTATCCGATCCGCCGCACCGAGGAAATAGGTCGCTGCTGCAAGCGGCTGGTTGAGCTCATGCGCAAGGCCGGCCGCCATTTCTCCGACCGTGCTCAAACGAGAGGCATGGAGCAATTCGTCGTGCATCCTCGCCAAGCGCCTTTCCGACGTCAGCCGCTCGGTAAGATCCTCCGCGAAGCCGGTGAAAAGCCGTTTGTCGCCAACATGCATGTCACCCATCCAGAGCTCGACCGGGACGGCACTGCCATCACGATGCCGGGCATAGGTAATCGACGTGGGATCGGTGACATTGCTTACGCCGCCCGCCAAATACCGTTCGATGATTGTGCCGGCCCGCTGATTATTGTCGGGCTTCACCGCGAGCATTTCCACGTTGCAGCCGACCGCATCCTCGGCAGTATAGCCAAACAAGCGCTCCGCAGAGGCGCTGAAGGCTCTGATGATGCCAAGTTCGTCGAAAATCACCATTGCCGTAGGCACGGTCTTCAACACTAGCCGAAGCTGCTCTTGCTCAGCCATCAGCGCCGCCTCTCGCTCATTGCGATTGGTCACGTCAACATGAACGCCGACGATCTTGGTGAGCTTTCCTTCGGCATCATACACCAGCCGTCCCGAGCCTTCGAGCGAACGCAGTCCGCCGTTCGGCACGTTCATCTGGTATTTGAAATTGTAGCGTTCGGCACGGTTGGCGGCGGCGGCCTCGATCGTCGCCCGCACGCCGTCGAGATCCTCAGGCACTATCCGCGCGGTCCATCCTGACAGGCTCGTCAGTTCGCCCGGCTGCAGCCCCAGTCTCTGCTCCATCCCGGCATCGACCACCACTAGGCCAGATGCCACATCCCAATCAAAGGTTCCGATCTGCTGTGCGTTTAACGCGAGCGATAAATTGGCGTCGCTTTCCTTAAGCGCAGCTTCCATTTTCACGCGCTCGGAGATGTCGGTCATCTTGTATACGAGCACAGGCGGGCGCCCTTCGGCCTGGACGATGCGGGCGCGTTCGAGGACGTGAACCGGCGTGCCATCGCTCCGCAGTTCGATCACCTCGCGCTGCTGGTCGACCGCCGCGCCGACGTTGTGGCCGAAATTGGCTAGAACTACATCGCGCGACTGTAGTACCTCGCTTTTGTTCCGGCCCACGACCTGGTCGGCGGTCCAGCCAAAGAGCTCTTCGCACCCCCGCGACCAATGCAGAATTTCGCCGTCGACGGAAGTCAGCGCGATCGGAGCCGAATCCATCGCATTCGTCGTTTCCCATAGTGTCGCATGTTCCGAGGCCAGCCGGGTGACCGTCCAGAAAACCAGCGCTGCCAGGACCGCGACGTTTACGGCAGTCGAAAAAACTTCGACCATGAGGTAGGAGAGCCCCCCCCGCTCATTCACCACAACCTCAACCAAGGAATTGAGCGCGGGCAACAGCACTACGATCGGCAACGTGTACAGCAACATCTTGGTCTGCTGCCGCCCGCGACCCGGAATCTCGGCCCATTTCGGCCATCCGCCCCATGCCAGCACCGCCAGCGATATCATGATCGCCTGCGCCGTCGAGGGCAACGACGGTAGGGATTTGCCGATATCACCCGCCGCCGGCCCGATCAGGAACAGGGCGGCACCCGACATTATGGAGACGCAAAACGTCACGCTTGCGAGCGCCGCTGCCACCCGACTGAACGCGCGGCCGTGATGACGAGCGAGCGCCACCGCAATGGTCAGAATAGGGAGACAGACTAAGGTTTCAAAAAACGGCGGGACAAACTCTACTTTCCACCCGCCGATCCCCCGCGGGGGGAAGATCGCAATCCCTAGGATCGCCAAAGCACTTGCAAGGATCGGAATTGCCAGGAACGTCGCCGCAACCCACGTTTTGAAGCGCAGGGGGATAAGAAGCGCGATGGCTACCGCCATGTAACCGATCGCCACCAGAGGAGGAACCAGGCCCACTCTTCCAAACCGGCGCACTTCCGAATCGCCGATCAGTACGCCGAACAGCGCCACCAACCCCAATCCGATGGAGGCGATCAGTAATATCCGGTAACTTAGCAAGGCATAGCGAATGACGTTAACTATCAAAGAGCCAATATTTTGGCGCCTTCTACCAAGATGGTTTAACTTACGTTTGTGTTGCACTGCAAAATACTTGCCCCTACCGACTTTCTTTGCTACCCCAACCAGATACTTCCGCAAGTAATTTTTCGGCGAAGCCGGAATTTTGCACGAAATTGCTGCCGCTCTTACCGATGACCCCGAGTTCTTTCCTCGCTGCTGATATTCAATGCGCGGATTTTATGATGGGGGTGGGCGCGCCAGACCTTAAGGCTCGCGCTGGCGGCTGCGGAGGGGTTTCGAGCTTGCTGGTTGCATCGCTTTGCGCGGCTTTCGGCAAAGTAATCGGCCCTCGGCGATATCGCTCCCACGCCACCTTTGATCCACCGGGACCACGCGAGGTGTGGAAGTCAGGACGCCCAAATCAAAATATCGGCGGCAGCCACCTGCCGCCACACAATTTGGTGCACGATCGCCTGTTCAAGAAGCGCGGCGAGCCTTAGATCGACCGCCGGTATCGTCGATGTTAAACCGGTTTGCCGCTTCTGTAAGCGAATAGACCTCACCGGTAAGATTGCGCGCCGCAGCCGACGTCTCTTCGACCATGGCGGCATTCTGCTGGGTCGATGAGTCCATTGTCAGGATTGCGGCCGAAATCTGCGTGATAGCGACCGACTGCGCCTGATTGTCGCTTGCGATCGTTGCCAACAATTCGTGGACATGACCGACATCGCCGGAGATCCCGGCCAGGGCACCGTCCACCTTTTGAACCGCATTGACCGCGACTACGATCTCGTTCTGCGTCGCGGTCAATTGGTCACGCGCACGCTTCGCTTCTTCCTCGGCCCGCATCGCGAGCGCCGACACCAGATCGGCTACGACGGCAAACCCCCGCCCCGCGTCGCCCGCACGCCCTGCTTCGACCGCGGCGTTCATCGCCAATACGCGAGTCTGGAAGGCAATCTTGTCGAGCCCTTCGATCACGCTGTCGATACCCTTGGCGCTTTCAGACACGCGCCCCATCGACTGAACCGCTTCGGCGGCGATTGCGCGTCCGCTGCCAACCGTCTCGATCGCCAGATCGGCGCGCTCAACCGTCCTAGTTGCCGCTGTGGCGGTCGCTTTCAGGCGACTGTCCATCTGGGTGACCGCTGCCGCGGTCTGTTCCAGGCTGGCGGCATTGCCTTCGGTGCGGCGAGCAAGATCCTCCGATGCGTCGGCAATTTCGCCGGAACCCGTTCGGATCGAGGACGCGCTCTCGCTGACCGAAGTGATGAGCGCACGCAAGCTGTCGAGCGCACCGTTGAAGTTGGTCTTCAGCGCCGCATATTCGCTTGGGAAATCGATGCGGATCGCAGCCATCAGGTCGCCGGCTGACAATTCTGCCAGATGCGTCGATACGGTGTCCACCACCTGTCTCTGCTCGATCGCGCTGTCGTTTTGCGCCACCGCTGCGTCACGGAAGGTGAACATTGCCTTCGTTAACCGACCTACGCAATCTTCGTTTTCGGTAAACAAGATCGGGCTCGACAGGTCACCGGCGGCGAGGCCCTCCATACGTACGACAGTGGTCACATAGGGGTCGGCAATCGCGGTACGGAACCATGCGCCGACAAACGCGGTAACCCCCGCGATTACGGCTCCCGTCAACAACCCCATGGCGATACCACCGAAACTTGTCGCCAGGCTCGCTGTCAGCGCAGCAAGTCCTACCAGCCCCGTCATCACGCAAAACGTGAAGAACAGTTTCTGTCGGATAGGCGCGGTTTCACGATACCACTTCGTCATGAACGTTCCTTCAGGGCCTCTTCGCAATCTTTGCGCCCCTCCCATTTTAAGAGACATGGCGCGCGAAACGGATTTGGATCGAGAAAATTTCCGCATCGAAGACGAAGCCGATCGGCGAACATCGTCGGGACCAGGCCCCCCTCTCCGCGCCACTACAAGTTCCAGCGTGGCCAGGCCGAACACACGATCGCCATAATGAGCGATAGCATTCGCGTCTGAAGCAGCGGCTGCCAAACAATCATTTGACGATATTTTCCGAGATATTAGGAATACTGCAGAACATAGAACACAGCCAACTTGGGAGAAGACGATATGAAAAAGGGTCTGGCAATTGCCGTTGCGTCGGCGCTGATGAGCGCAGCGGCGGCTCCGGCTAACGCCGATGCGTACAGGGATGCGCTCGACCGTTTCATGATTACCGAGCTGATGTACCGCTATGCCGTGGCCCATAACTCCTCCGACATCGAAGGCTATGCCGACCTCTTCACCCCCGACGCGGTGCTGTACGACCAGACGATGCACTACGAATTTGCGCGAGGCCGCGCCGGCATCATCGCTGCCGCCAAGAGCGACCAGGACAAGTACAATCCCGCCTCGAAGGTCAACGACGGCCAACTTCACTTGGGCAAACTGCGCCACAACGTGACCAACCCCGTCGTCACCCTGACCGGCAACGGGACGGCGACGGGCCTGTGCTATGTCCAGATCATCGCGGAAAAGCCCGGCTACGGCCCGGTCGTGATGTCGCAGGGCTATTATCGCGACCACTACGTCAAGCAGAAGGACAAATGGCTCATCGCGCGCCGCGATTTTTACATTCTGGAATGGAGCAACTGGGGCCTGGCCAAAGAACTGGGTCTGGCTAACGGTCCGCTGCCGGGCGAAAAGAAGTAAGCACGAGGACGGTGCGATCGCACTGGGGGATCGCACTGTTCGTCGCAAAAGCCCTTCTAATACAGAGACATGTTCCCATTAAGACGGGATGGTCGATATACCTGTTCCTTCCACGCGCCGTGCGTTGATGTCGTCGGGCGCGGCCGTGGCAGCCGCTCTGGTTGTGCGCGCGGCCACGCCGCCATTGGTGGGGCCATCGTTGCGGGCTCCACCGCTGCCAGCCTCACCGTTGCCGATATCCTCGATCACGACGTCGCCGGGATCGCGCTTTTCGGTCAATCCCCGGCTATTGGAGCGCGCCTTGGCTGCGCTCAACGAACACGCCGGATCGATCAAGGCGCGCGACCGCATCGCCATCGTCGATTTCACCGCACCCTCATCCGAAGCGCGGCTGCATTTCCTCGATGTCGTCAACGGCAACGCCTCGCGCCTGCTGGTGGCACACGGGTCCGGTTCCGACCCGGATCATACCGGCTATCTCAAGCGATTTTCCAACATGGTCGGATCGAACGCCTCCAGCGAGGGCGCTTTCATCGCCGATGATTACTACGTCGGCAAACATGGTCGATCGCAGCGGCTGGTGGGTCTTGACCCCACCAACAGCAACGCCCGCGAGCGCGCCCTGGTCATCCACAGCGCATGGTACGCCGACGACGCGATGATCGCTTCCCACGGAATGCTGGGCCGTAGCCAAGGCTGCTTTGCGGTGGGCGAAAACAAGCTGGACGATGTCTTCGCGTTCCTGGGCCAAGGCAGGATGATCTACGCTGCGCGCGCCTGACTAGTGCGACGAGGCCAGCGCCTATCGCAGCAGTCCCGCCGCTTTCAGCGCATCCTCGATCACCTTGCGTACTCCGGCAGGCGACCTCGCCGTTGGCGCTTCCTGCCGCGGGGCAGGCCGCAAACGAACGAGACGCGGCTTTTCCGTCGTTACTCTTTCGGTCGCCATGGCCGTGCCCGCAGTCACCAATTCCCGGCTTTCGACCTCAGCAACAGGCGCAACGGCTGGCTTCGGCGACGCGGCGCGGGCTGCCTCGGCCAGACCCCAGAACTTGCAGATGTGCTGGGTAGAGGAAATGCCGGCCTCCAGCATATAGGGGCCGCTTTTGCCGCAGCCCTGCTCGCCCGCATTGAGCGGGGTGCCGTGGCCCATGCCGGTGATGGTATATTCCTCAATCACTTCGCGCCCTTGGGCATCGCACCAAGCCTGGCGCGGATGGCCATCGACTGTCTCGACCCGGTCGGGTGCCGCCTTGGTTCCATGAAGCGCACCCCATTGCGCGACCAGTGCCTTGGCGTTGCTGAGGCTGACCGTAGCATCGACACTGCCATGCCACACCGAAAGGGTCGGCCAATGCCCGGCATGGTCCGACGCGCCGCGCACCAGTTCGGTGAGCACTTGCGGGTCCGGGATCTGGTGCCCACGCATCCGATCGAACGCCTGGGGTACGTTGGTGGCGCTGCCGAAAGGAAGGCCGGCGATCACCGCACCTCCCGCAAACACCTCGGGATACGTCGCCAGCATCACCGAAGCCATCGCGCCACCAGCAGACAGGCCGGTTACGAAGATGCGCGCCGGATCGATCGCATGCTCGGACACGACGGTTGCGATCATCTGGCGGATCGACAGCGGCTCGCCTGAATCGCGGCGACTGTCTTCGGTCTGGAACCAGTTGAAGCACAAGTTGGGGTTGTTATGCGCTTGCTGTTCGGGAAAAAGCACCACAAAGCCATAGCGATCCGCCATTTGCGACCAACCCGAGCCGTTGTCGTACCCTGCGGCATTCTGGGTGCAGCCATGCAGTACGACGACCAACGGCGCGCCGGCGCCCAGCGTTGAGGGAATATGGACGTGCGCGCGCAAGGCGCCGGGGTTAGAGCCGAAATCGACTAGAGGTTTCAACTGTCCGCCATCCGGCATGCCGGATGGAAACGAGGCGCTGCGCATAGCCGCAAGGCGCGCAATCGTGTCTGAGATTTTCCGCATTGCAGTGTCCTTGCCAAACAGCGGCGGTACAAAAACCGCTTGCACCAGCCTTGCTGCACTGCACAATATTTAAGTACTGGTAACCGTACTTGCAAGGCTGGAGGACGAGAGAACCGCCGCTATATCCTAAGATATATGCGGCGGTCTTGATGTAAGCCGTGGAAAATCCGCATCATTGCAGTGCAGCAAATTTATCGTTCGAAGCCATGAAGGCTTCGAGTTTGCCATCAGGCACCCGTAAAGTTCGGTGCTTCACGCTTCTCGCGATACTTCTTCAAGGCGTATCCACCGGCAATGGCAGTCACCAGTCCCACTGGCCCCAGCCGGCGCAGCAGGGCTGCGGCGCCGACGCCCAACAAGGCGCCGCGAGCGCCACCGACGCCGTTGACATGCTTTGAAATGCTGCTTCCCGCAACCGCGCCCAAAATCTTACCAATCATGTTCGTCTCCTGGCTGGGACTGACTCTGCCGATCGCGGCAAAGCTCTGTTTTGTATGATCAGAACATAAACGGTCATTCGCCACCATCGTTCCGAGTGCGCATGCCCAGCTCCCGCTTAGTGGTATTCCCTTGTGTATTACCATGCTTTGGCGCATCGTCGCACCATCGCGGACAATCGTGCTGTAGGCAGATCCCCGACTGAGAGCGCGTCGTGCTCCCGCTTACCAAGTGGAGCCGAACATGCTTTTCCATTCGCCCTTCAAATCCCCTGCGGCCATGATGCAGGCATCGCTATGAGCCGCGCCATGAACCTCAACCTCCCCGAAGCCGAAGTGGTCGCGATGTGCGAAAAGCTCAAAGTGTCGATCAGCGCGATTGAGCCCTTGCCGTCGGGCGGCACCCACCTGGTGTGTGTATTGGGCGATGGCGCCGATGTCGTGCGCAAGAAGCTCAAGGCCCATCTTGTCGAAGGCACCGTGCGCCGGTTCCCGTTCTATCGTGCCCGAGCATCTTGGTAAGCGCGACGCTAGAACGAAGCGCGGGATGGACAAACACATAGGCCAAGACCTACCGAGTTCCGGAAAGCCTGCCGCGCCGCTGGCGCTTGGTTCAGGTAAGGCGACAATGCGCCAAGGCAAAGGCGCGCCTTCCCATTTCAATGTTTACCGGGCGGACCGGGTCAGCATCACTTCGACCTTGTTCGCAGGTGGCGACTGGCATTGACGGCTGACATCATACGGTGGTTTCGTGCTGGTTGATTGCGGCGGCTACCGCAGCCAATCCGAAGCCTTGGCGGCGGTCGATAATCTACGCAGCGATGCCTCATCGGCGACCGTCTCTCCTCGACGGTAGAGCGGGTCGCATCCGATCGGTTCGTGCCGTCAGGCGCGCCTGCGCTTCAGGAGGATGACGGTAAGGGCAACGATCGTCGCCACCCCGATCGCGGCGAAGACAAGATGCTCGGCGGATCGCAACCGCCCGAACGCCGCCTCGATCGCGGTTCCAAAACAATATCCCACGCTGATGAAGAGTGTGCCCCACACCACTGCGGCAAGGGCGTTGATCGTCAGAAACGTGCGCGCGGGCAGGCTCGTCGTGCCGATCGCCAGCGGGCTGACGGTGCGCAAGCCGTACAGGAACCGGAACACGAAGACGAACAATACCGGGTGCTTGTCGAACGCTGAAAGTGCCTTGGCGAACGCCGCGCGACTTTGCATCTTCTGCACGAAGGAATGCGTCCGAAAGCGGCGGCCGAGTTGGAAGAACAACTGATCCACCACAAACGAGCCCGCACTTGCCGCGGCTATCGCCGGCAGGAACGCCAGGGTTCCGCGATGCACCATCATGCCGCCGAGGACGACGACCGTCTCACCCTCGATACCAGCCCCCACGAACAAGCCTGCGATGCCGTAATTGGCAATGATCTGGTCGAGCGAAATCGCGCTTACCCTTTCGTTTCGTTCTGACATCGGCCCTAGCATCGACAGGCGCACTGGCCATCCGTGCCTGTCGATCAGACGGTAGGGTGCGGTGATTGCTTTGTCCAAACCAAGCCGCCGCCCAGGCAAGACGACAGCACAGGACTTGTACTCCCTCCGATTGGAATTAAATATACGAATGACCATTTAATTCCAATCGGAGTTCGCATGTCGCAACCGCCCACGATCGCCCGGCCCAGGGGGCGCCCCATCAAAGCCGACGCCGATGGTCGCGAGGCACTGCTGCGCGCGGGTGTCGAGGCTTTCGCGCGGCAAGGCTTCGATGGCGCCGATCTGCGCGGGATCGCCGCGTCGGCCGGGGTCAGCCCGAACCTGGTGAGGGTGCATTTCGGCCACAAGAAAGGGCTATGGACCGCTTGTGTTGAACGACTTGCCCAAGCGATGGAGCCGGGCCTGGCCGCTGCCGTCGCCCTGAGCGAGGACGACCGTCCTCTTGCCGAGCGGCTGCGCGATGCGATCACGATCATGGCCGCATTCTACGACGCCTATCCGCACGTGCGTGATTTCATCATCCGCATTACCTCCGAAGACCCCGACCGAGCCGCGCTGGTCACCCAAAAGCTGCTACGGCCTGCTTACGAGGTAGGCCGCCCCCTTCTCACCGCAGGTTTGGCCGCCGGAATCATCCGCGGCAGCCACCCCGCACTGGTGTTCGTCATTCTTAACGGCATGCTCAGCCAACCACCGCAGTTTCCCGATCTTCTCGCCCTGCTCACACCCGACATTCCACCGGACCAGGCACGTGCACGGCTGATCGAGACGATCCTGGCCACCCTGCTCCACGATCCCCTGGCGAGCAGCCGGGATGACACCGACACCGTTAAATAATGAGGCCACACGCCATGACGGACCTTATTCCGCAGCCACGCACCCTGCCGATCATCGGCAACCTTAACCTGATCGACGCCGACGCACCGGTGCAAAGCCTGATCCGGCTAGCCGACATCCACGGCCCGATCTTCCGCATCTCGGGCGTCGGCCAGTCGATCATCATTCTGAGTTCGCAAGCGCTGGTCGACGATGCCTGCGACGAAGCCCGCTTTTCCAAGAAAGTCCACCGCCCGTTGGAAATGCTGCGCGATCTGGGCGGCGACGGCTTGTTCACCGCTTACGGTGACGAGCCCAACTGGGCCAAGGCGCACCGCCTGCTTATGCCCGCGTTCGGCCCGATCGGCGTGCGGGCGATGTTCGATCGCATGGAGGAAATCGCCGACCAGATGCTGCTGCGCTGGGAGCGGTTCGGCCCGGATGCGGTCATCGACGTGGCCGACAACATGACCCGTCTGACGCTGGACACGATCGCCTTGTGCGCGTTCGACTATCGCTTCAACAGCTTCTACCAGAACGAGATGCACCCCTTCGTCGCAGCGATGGCGAGCGCTTTGGCCGAGGCAGGCATGCGCGCCCAGCGCCCCGATATCGCCAACACCTTGCGCTTATCGGCGCGGCGCCGCTACGAGACGGACCTCGCACTCATCAAACAGGTGGCCGAGACGATTATCGAGGAGCGCCGGGCGCAAGGCCAGGTCGGTGCGCGCGGCGATTTGCTCGACATCATGCTGTCGGGGCGTGACCCCGTGACGGGCGAGGGACTGTCGGACACCAATATCCGCCACCAGTTGGTGACGTTCCTGATCGCGGGGCACGAGACCACCAGCGGGTTGCTGTCCTTCGCGCTCTATTTTCTTATGCGCAATCCCGAGGTCATGGCGCGCGCGCGCGAAACCGTCGACACCGTGCTGGGCGGCGAACGCCCCAAAGTCGAGGATCTGGCGAAGCTGCGCTATATCGAGCAGATCCTGCAGGAAGCCTTGCGCTTGTGGCCGACTGCGCCGGCCTTCGCGGTTTCGCCCCACGAGCCGACCACGCTGGCGGGGCGCTATCGCGTCACGCCCGAAGATACGCTGATGGTGCTGATCCCCAACCTCCACCGCGACCCGCAGGTTTGGGACGATCCCGATGCCTTCCGGCCCGAGCGCTTCGCCCCGGGAAATGCCGAGCAACTGCCCCCCAACGCCTGGAAGCCGTTCGGCAACGGCGGACGCGCCTGCATCGGGCGCGGATTCGCGATGCAGGAGGCGCAGATGGTGCTGACGATGATCCTCCAGCGCTTCACCCTGACCGAGGCCGATCCCGGCTACCAGCTCAAGATCGCCGAAACCCTGACGCTCAAGCCCGATGCCTTTCGCATCCGCGCCCGCCGCCGCGATGACATCACGGTCCGAGCGCGCAGCAAAATTCCGGCGCTCGCCCCCAAGGCGCTGTCGCCTGTATCGGCGCCTGCGCAAGCGAACGCCGGGGCGGCCACGCCGCTGCTGGTGCTTTACGGCAGCAATTCAGGCTCCAGCGAAGCCTTTGCCGGACGGATCGCGCGCGACGCCGCAGCACAAGGCTATGCCGCGCTGGCCGCGCCGCTGGACGATTATGTCGAGCGCTTGCCACGGGACGGCGCCGTCATCATCGTCACTGCCTCCTATGAGGGCCAGCCACCGGACAATGCGCGACGCTTTGTGACCTGGATCGAGGGGCTTGGCGCAGAGACGCTCAAGGGCGTGCGCTTTGCTATCTTCGGTTGCGGCAACCGCCAGTGGGCGCGCACCTATCAGGCGATCCCCAAGCGGATCGACGCTGCGATGGAAGGCGCCGGGGCGACCCGGATCAAGCCACGCGGCGAGACCGATGCAGCGGGCGACTTCTTCGGCGCCTTCGATGCATGGTATGGCAATCTTTGGACCGATCTTGGCACCGCGCTGGGCAAGCAGGCGGCTGCGACGGTAGCGCCTGGACTCGATGTGGAAATCGTTAGATCGGGGCGCCTGGAGGCGCTGCGCCTGCCCGACCTCGGCCAGGGGCGGATCGTCGAGAACCGCGAACTGGTGGACATGACTTCCCCGCTTGGTCGATCGAAGCGCCACATCGAAATCGCGCTGCCATTGGGGATGCGCTATCGTACCGGCGATTATCTGGCGGTGTTGCCGCGCAATCCGCAAGTCGATGTCGATCGCGTGCTGCGCCGTTTCGGACTTGCCGCCGATACCCAGGTCGTGATCGGCGGGCAGCCGAATGCTACGTCGCTACCCAGCGGCTACCCGGTCGCCTTGTCGCAGATCCTCGCCGATTACGTCGAACTGGGGCAACCGGCGACGCGGGCGCAAGTCGCCCAGCTTACCGCCGCAACGCGCTGTCTGCCTGACCGGGCGGCGCTAGAAGCGCACGGAGACGAGGCCACTTACGCGCGCGATGTCCTTGCTAGGCGCGTCACGCTGCTCGATTTGCTGGAACGTTTCCCTGCGTGTGAATTGAAGCTGGCTCAGTTCCTTTCCGCCCTGCCGCCAATGCGGGCGCGGCAATATTCGATCTCGTCCTCCCCTTTGCGCGATCCGGCGTGTTGCTCGCTCACAGTGTCAGTACTGGACGCGCCTGCGCTGGCCGGTGAACGCCGCCATCTGGGGGTTGCCTCTACCCACCTTGCCGGGCTGACCGAAGGCGCGGCGGTGTCAGTGGCGGTGCGCCCATCGCAGGCCGCGTTCCACCCGCCCGAAGACCCGGCAACGCCGATCATCCTGGTCTGCGCCGGCAGCGGCATCGCGCCGTTCCACGGCTTCCTGCAGGAGCGTGCAATCCAGAGATCGGGTGGACGCAACGTAGGCGAAGCGCTGCTGTTCTTCGGGATCGACCACCCCGACGTCGATTACCTATACCGCGACGAACTGAAGCAGTGGCAGGCCCAAGGCGTAGTCGATGTCCGGCCCGCCTTCTCCCAGGCGCCGGAAGGCGAAGTGGCCTATGTCCAGCATCGCGTCTGGCAGGATCGTACGCGCATCGCCGACTTGTTCCGATGCGGCGCCACCGTGTTCGTGTGCGGCGATGGCGAACGCATGGCCCCTGCCGTGCGCGAGACGTTCGTGCGGATTTATCGCGATGCCATGCAAGTCAGCGACGACGCAGCCAACGCCTGGGCCGACCAGATCGAGCGCGAGCATGGCCGCTACGTCGCGGACGTGTTCGCCTGATGTGAGCGTGCGAGCGAAGCCACACTTCATCCAAAGCCCATCGCCCCCTGGCGAATGGACGAGCGGATGCTAGGCGGCCCTGCAGAATTCGCGAACGATTGTCAGGATAGCAAAGGGCAGTTAGCCTCCGTTAGTATCGCATAAGCGTAGACGGCGGCACAAATTGCGGGTGATTTTTGAAACTGGAAGCCGAAGCAAGGGCCGCGCTCAGACGCGGGGATTTGGCGGGTGCGGTCGCCGCTGCACGCAAACTCGCCACCGATAGTCCCGAACAACCGGCTGGCTTTTTCCTGCTCGGCATGGCGGCGGCTGAGGCAGGGCATGTCGCCAAGGCGGTGCCGCTGATCGAAGCAGCGGTGCAACGTGGTCCGCAAGCGGAACATCTTGCCCAGCTTTCCCGGCTGTTGATCCTGCTGCGACGGGACGGCGAAGCTGCCGACGCCGCCCGCCAGGCCTTGGCGTTGTGTCCGCACGATGCCTTGACGCTCGACACCATTGGTTGCGTACTGGCTCGCCTGGGCGACCACGAGGCGTCGGTGGTTCCCTTTACCGCTGCGGTCGCGGCAGAGCCAGGCAACCTGGATTACCGCTATAATCTGGCAGCAGCCAGCGGCTTTACCGGCCGCGTCGATCAGGCGCGCGCGCACTACGAGACGATCCTGGCGCGCGAACCGGGGAATGCCCGAGTGCATTACGCCCTGGCCATCCTCTCTCGGCAGACGGCGCAATCCAACCACGTGCCTCGGCTACAAGCCGCGCTCGCCGGCAGTGATGCGCCGGAGGATGCCTTGCGCATCCGCTATGCGCTGGCGAAGGAGCTGGAAGACATCGGCGACACTGCCGATGCGTTCCGACATCTCGCCACCGCCAACGATGCGCACAAACAGGCGATCGGTTATCAATTCAGCCAGGACGCCGCGATCTTCGATGCGATCGAGGCGCTTTTCGGCAATCAGGCGGGTGCCCATTTTGACAGGGTTGGCCTAGCAGGCCCGGCGCCCATCTTCGTGGTGGGAATGCCGCGCACGGGCACTACACTGGTCGATCGCATCCTGTCCTCGCACCGGGATGTGGAGGCCGCTGGCGAGCTTCAGGCGATGCCGTTGGCAGTCAAGCGACTGGCGGGTACGCCATCGCGCACCGTCATCGATCGCGAAACGGTCCTGGCGAGTGGCGGGATCGATCCGATCGCCATCGCGCAGGCCTACCTCGCACGCGCCGGGCATCATCGGCAAAGCGGCAAGCCGCGTTTTACCGACAAGCTGCCGGCCAATTTCCTGTACATCGGCCACATCGTGCGTGCGTTCCCAGACGCGCGGATCGTGTGCCTGCGTCGCCACGCGATGGATACGATCTGGAGCAACTACAAGAACTTGTTCGCCAGCCAGTCCGCCTATTACGCCTATTCCTACGATCTCATGGACACCGCACGCTACTATGCGCGGTTCGATCGGCTGATCGCGCTGTGGCAAAGCCTTTGGCCCGATCGCATCCTGTCCTTGTCCTACGAAGCGCTGGTCGCGGATCAGGAAGGACAGACCCAGCGACTGTTGGCGGACTGTGGGCTGGACTGGGACCCGGCCTGCCTATCGTTTCACGAAAACACCGCTGCGGTGGCAACCCCCAGCGCGGCGCAAGTCCGAGTGCCGATGAACGCGCGAGCCGTGGGGAAATGGCAGGCCTACGCAGCCCAGTTGGAGCCTGCGCGGGCGTGGCTCCAGAACCAGGGGATCGCTGTCGATTGATCCCGCATCGGGGACGACAGCAATAATCGAGGCGCTCCTGTTGCCAGAAGCGCCTCGATCCCCCGAGGTCGATCAGTACTTGATACGCGCCTCGATCCCGACCGTGCGAGGCGTCAGCACCGTCTGGCGATAGTAGCGCACGACGACCCCGTCGTTGACGCCGATACGCGAACGGTCGTTATCGACCGACGTCACTGCATACTTGTCGAAGATGTTACTGGCGAACAAGCCGACCTGGTACTTTTCTGTGTCGTAGGTCAGCGAAGCCTGGTGCAGCACATAACCCGGAAGCTTGTCGCCATAAGCGCGATCCCAGCCGAGGCGTGAGACAACGCTTCCGCGATACGTCGCGGTCCAATTGGCGCTGATGCTGCCAGCCAGGAACGGCTTGGTATACGTCGCACCCAAGCTGCCCGAGTTCTTTGCGGAACCAGGCAAACGATCGCCCGACTTGGCGTCGAGCTGAACGAAGCGGTAGCTGTAGTCGTTGGGCACCTCGCGGATCGTGATAATGCCGGCGACGTCCTCGGTCAGATGAGCGTCGTTGTAGGAATATGTGCCCTGGATCACCAATGCGGGGATCGGCCTGATCTGGAACGACGTTTCGAAGCCCTTCGATACCGCCTTGCCGCCATTCACCGTGATGCCGGTCGCGCCGTTCACCGTGGACGAAGCGACCTGGAGTCCGGTCCAGTCGATATGATAGACGTCGAAGTTGAACGACAGCTTGCGATCGAACAATTGCGCGCGGAAGCCTACTTCGATGTTCTTGGTCGTATCGGGGCCATACTGAAGTTCGTCTGGCAGAGCGCAGATGTTCTGGCCAGCGGGCAATGGATCGTCGCAGGGCGCGACGGTGTTCGGTCCGCCGATACGATAGCCCTTGCTGTAGGTGGCGTAGGCCATAAGGTCCGGCGTGAAACTGTAGGATGTGTTGAGCTTCCATACCCAGCCGTCCTTGCCTGCGCTGCCGCCGGACGGTTCCTTGTCATAAGGGCTGAGCGGTCCACCGAGCAACGGCAAGGTCTGCGCGCCGGCTATCGTCGAGGTGTATTTGAAATAGCGTGCGCCGCCGGTGACCTGCCAGTCGGACGTTACATGGAAGGTACCTTCGCCGAAGATCGCCTTCTCGGTCACTTTCGACTTGGTGTAAGAAACGTATTCCAGCTCGTCCGGGTTGGTTTCGAGATCAACCCATGGATGGCCAGGCACATGCTCGGCATAATCGCGGTGTGTCTTCTGTTCGTTGTAGAAACCACCGAGCGACCAGTTGAAGGGACCGCCGTGGCGCGAAACCAGGCGAACTTCCTGGTTGAACTGCTTACGCCGGGTCTTGGATTCGTTCCAACTCGTGAAAGCCGGGAACAGTTCGTAGTCATAGTCGAGATCAAGCAGCAGGTCGGTATTGTCCCCGCGCGAGGAGGTATCGACCTGGGTATAGGCCGTGGTCGCGACAAGGTCAGCGATGTCCGCGATGTTGGCGTTGATTTCCATGCTGGCCAAGTGGGCCTGGCGCGTGGTCGGCTCCGTATAGCGAGCCGCGCTTTCGTACTTACCCGTGCCCAGCACCCCGGCGCTGTTGTACTGGCCACCGTCGGTCTTGGTCTTCTGGTACGCGTATGTGAAAATTACTTTCAGATCTTCGGTAGTCTGAAACAGCAACTGGTTACGCGTCGTGAAGGTCTTTTCGTAGTTGCGATCTTTCTTGGTGTAGAGGTTCTGCGCATAGGCCTCGTCGGTAACGCCTTCCGTGCCTGACGGCTGCGGCAAGGACACGCCGGGTTCCTGCACCAGCATCGTGTAGTCGATGAAGCCAGGGTCGTAGTAATAGCCAGTGGCTGAACGGAAGGCGATGTGATCCTTGACGATGGGAATGTTGATCATGCCATCGATCTGATAACCGGCCTTGGATGCGTGGGCCTTGTCGTAGAGACGGCCGTGCATTTCACCTTCGTAGTCGTTCACGTTCGGTCTGTTGGGGATATAACGGATCGCGCCTGCGAGCGTGCCCAGGCCATATAGCGTGCCTTGCGGGCCAAGCAGCGTTTCCACGCGTGCGATGTCGAGCAGCTTGAAATCGTAATAGAGCGGCACCTCGCCCAGATAGATGCCCATCGCATTGTCGTAATTTGAACCGGTGGAACTCGTATCCGAGGCGCTAAGGCCGCGTAAAATGATGGTTCCGGTGGAGCCCGGACCGGTATCCGAAATGGTCATGCCGGGGGTAAAGGCCGCAATATCGCGGATATCATCGATGTGCTTGCGCTGGAGTTCTTCTTCGCCGATCGCCTGAATATTGATCGGCGTTTCCAGGATCGTGGTGACGCGCCGTGTGCCCGTAACGATGATCGCCTCGCTGTCCTGGGTGCCGCCGGCGGCAGGAGCAGCCGCTGCTGGCTCTTCCGCCATGGCCGGCATTGCGAGCGCTGTGGACGTGAATACAGTGGCGGACAGAAGCGCTGCCCTCATTTTCGCGCAGTATAACATTTTGCTTCCCCGTTTTTTGCTTAAACCTGCCCTGTGCCCTGACGCGCATTCGCCAGAACAGAATTTATTTATTATTTATGATCTCAACAAACCCAACTAATCTGCTTAGCATTTATGATCGGATGCTTTTACAGACTCTATATCAACCTCGACGTTCTAAAAATTTGCCGACTTGTTCCCTGCGATATTAATTTATGCCGTCTTCCACGATCAGTTCGATTGCAGCTCCGAATGAGTGCGTTTCGTTTTGATCCACCCGATTGCGGGTTGGAACGGAAAGAGGAACTGCTCCCAGATCGAGAGCCGTTTGCGCTGATCCTGACCCACGATTTCGGACTCGCCTTCGCGATAGGTGCCCATGATGCGATCGATCAGGATCAACGAGTTGGCGTAATTGCAACGCGTGCTTTCGTAATCGACCGAGTGATGCAGGCTGTGATTGCGGATGGTCGTAAAGAAGAACGCGTAGAACCGGGGCGGATCAGACCGCACATTGGCATGGGCAAAGGTCGATACGACGCTGAGAATGCTGATCGCGCAAAACTTGGCCGAAAGCGGCAAGTCGAACAATGCCACCACGCTCAGGCTGATCAGAAACAGTTCGATCGGGTTGCCAACCGCCCCCTTCATCGCGTTAAGCTGGGTGAGATGGTGATGCGGCGCATGGGTGAGCCAGAAAGGATGCCAGTTGTGCATCAAGCGGTGCATCCAATACTGGCCGAACTCGATCAGGAACACCACAACGGCAACCTGCACTAGAAACGGCAAGTGCATCGCCCATTCGGTAGTGATGCCCAAGGACTGCTTGGCTGCGTTTAGCGGATCTTCCGCCAGTGCCTGCGAAGCCCAGGCAATAAGGGTGTACCCCATAACGATGTAGAACACGTCAGTGGCAAATTCGCGCTTGTTCAACCGCCAACCCGAATGGCGTTCGTGGAACCATTCCAGCGACTGCACGAGTGCCGTGACGACCAGAGTTACCGCAACAATAGACCACGGGCTTTCTACCCACGATTGGGGAGCTAATGCCCAGAACGCGACGACGCCTGCGACGAATAGCGGTGGCATCAAGTCAAAAAAGCGGTCTTTGATTGGTTTTCCAGTGCGGTCTTGTGCCGTACCAGTCTCACCCTGATCTGCCGCAGAAAACGATCCAGTAGGGGCTGCACGGTCACGCGCGACTTCGGCTACGAATACATCGTCGCCCGAAAAAGCTGCATCGCGGAACGGCAGTTGCCTCATAGAAAACCCCCATCCGAGCCGGAAAGCCGACCCGTCGTTTGTTGATTCTCTCCCGCTGTACATCGCTCTGCCAGGCGACATCACACACGGTATGGATATTACCTTTTACGTCAAGAGTATTATTTCAGGTTCGTGTCATTTGGCTGTGAAATGTGCGGAAATGCACGTTGCACACCATTTGCCGTACGCTCTGTTAGTTCCGCCACGGCAAGCCCGTCCGTTCATCGAGGGTGGGCCCACATTGACGATTCGGTAGGCTGGTGCCGCAATCCGCCTTTAAGCGGATGTTCCAACCGGGCGCATCAGTTATAGCGATAGGGGTTCTTGTCGATCGTCGTCGTCCCACGCGTCTGGTTGCAAAGAAAGACGGTGCCGGTGAAATAGATGCCGGGCTTGGTGATCGTCTGTGCGAAGGCGTAGGCTTCGCGCAATTGCTGCACTGTCATTTCGACAGGCGCTTCGTCAGGCTGGTAGGTCATGCCATAGGCATAGTCCTGACCGTCTTTGCTGATTTCAACGTGGCACCCCATGACGTGAGTGACCGGGTGAGTATCGCAAAAGTCGATCAGCCGCTTCATGCTGGCGAACCAAGGCTCCCAAAAGCTGATGTAGCAACGGCCGCGATAGAACATATCCCCGGTGTAGAGGATCTGCGTGTAGCTGTCGTAATAGGCGAATTCTGAAATGACGTGGCCGGGCGATCCCCAGATCAGGATTTCGCGGCCACCCAAGTCTAGCGTCACGCGTTCTTCGGGAAAATGGGTCATGCCCCAAAAGCCGACCATTTCCTCATGCGTCAGGCCCATGTAGCGAGTATTGGGCCGATCCGCGAACTGGTTGGTCGCGGCGTAATGGTCCGCATGCAGATGGCTGAACGCCACCAGCAGTTCCAGGCTGGCGGGATCACGGCCATTGCGGGCGCACCAATCGTTGATGCATTGATCGACGACGCCGCGCAGATCCCAATCGTTGCGCAGTTGCACGAACCCTTCGTCCAGCAGCAACACCCGGTCGTTGCCGAAATACAGCGGCGCGAACGGTGCTTCGTAGCTGTACGCCTTGTTTTGGCGAAGGATTGCGGTGTGCGGGTTATACCAGTGAACCTGAACCGGCGGGTCGGTGTTGTCCATGCTCGACGGAGAACCGCAAATCCACCGCTTGGGAAATTGGCCCACAGCCGGAAGATTGCTTTTGAAATCGACCGGCGGCGGCCGGGTTGCGGCGGCAGCCGCTTCTGTCAAGCCGGCGAGCGCCGCCCCGGAAAGCGGGATGGCGGCCACTGCCGCATTATAGCTCAGGAAGGCGCGACGATCCACGTTTGCTCTCCTCGCGTTCAAAAAGGACGGAACGCGTTGATGTTGGGCACGCCGTCTGGCCAAACCGTCGTGCGCTGATCCGGGCTGACGCCGTTGAACAGCACGAAATCGGGCCGGATGAGCATCATGTCCTTGCCTTGTACTTCGCGAGCGTACTTCAACGCTTCGTCGATCAGGGCGGGCACCATTTCCAGGACCCGTTCATACGGTTTGTAGGTAAAAAAGCGCGGGTAGTACTTGCCTGGTACGAACATCATCTCGATATGACCGCCCAGAACCCATTTCACCGAGTTTGTGCTGGCAAAAGCCTTCAGCCGATCGAGCGACGTGACGAAATCACGGTCGTTGCCGATGTTGATTTTGCCCGGAAACAGCAGATCGCCGGTGAACAGGAAATCGCAGTAGGGATCATAGAAGGTCACACCGTCCTTGTGGGTGCCGGGAGATGGGATCACCTCGATCACCCGGTCCCCCAAATCGATCCTGCCGGTACCGGAGGGCCAACTGTTCTGGAGGCCGTAATAACGCTTCATCAATTCCAGCGGCTTGGGAACGATGGTAGTATCCGGCCTACCGGCAAACTGCACTAAGCCCTGGTTCTGCGCGACGTCCTCTCCCGAGGTCATCGCAATGGTCAGTGGCACCCGGCTGCGCCCGCGCGCCTTGCCCCATCGCGCGATGATGGCATCTACCGTCTGCCGCAACGGATAGTGGTCTGCCGCCGCAGTTGCGCCCACATCGATCAGCAAGGCGCCCTTGTTGCCGAACAGAAGATAGGTGAACGGCGCTTCCCAATGCACGCAAACATTCTGGCGAAGGACGAACGTATCCTCGTTATATTGGACTACTTGGACACGTGGATCGCGGTTCTTGGCGGCGACGTTGGAGCCATAGGTCCACCGAAATGAAAGGCTGCCCGGCGCTGGTCCGTCGCAAGCATAGTCGTGAGCCACGGGCCGGTCGCGGTGTAGCGGTATCGCGCTGTCGGTATTGCGGACACCGGGCGGGTTGTAGCCCAATTCGGGATTGCCGTTGGGATAGGCACGTCCGTTTACGGACGGCTGATTGGCCGACATTGCGGGAGTGCCGATTGCCCCTTGAGCCACACAATTCCCCTGAAATCGATCTTGTGCGGAACAAGCCCGCGCCATTCGAAGGAAATGATATCGATATTACACTTTATCGCAATGGTAATATTTCTGCGAATATTCGATCAGTGAGTACCCTGCCGGGCTGTCCACCAGGCAGCGCATGGTATAGATGAAGCCCTAAGGCTTGCGGGGCCGGGCCTGCTTCACGGTCCATATTTCATCAGCGCTTTTCGCTGACGGGCAAGGAGCGGGAAGGTTGGCTCGTGAGGATTATGACGACGATTGAGAGGTATCCAGCTTGAGCACCGATGCTACCAGTCTTGCCCGGATCAGCATGAGCCTGCCGGCAGAGCTGTTTCGCCAGTTGGATATGATGGTCGAAGAACGGGGCCTGCCATCCCGGTCCCAACTGATCGCCGAGCTGATACGCCACGCCCTCGCGGAGCACGAAGCGCAGACTCGCCCCGACGAGATGCTCGCTGGCACGATTACGCTCGTCTACCGGGGCGACCGTGGGCGGGTGCGGCAGCAGCTTGCCGAAAGCCAAGCCGAATACCTAAAGGAAGTGATCTCCTCGCAGCACGTCTTCCTGGAAGACGACCAATCGCTCGAAGTGCTGCTGGTGCAAGGGCCGGCAGCCCGGTTGACCAGCTTGTGCGATGCCTTGCGCGGCATTCGCGGCGTACATCAGTTGCAGTTGGTCACGACCACTGCCCTGCTCCCCCAATTGCACGAGCAGGATGTCGTGGGCAGCCGTGACATCATTCGCCCGTCTAAACAAAAGACGAACCGCGAAGTGGCTGCCTGAGCCGGAGCGGCGCCGACTTCGATCGCCCGAAAGTATTACAGAATCAACCGCACGTAATAATTGTGATGGACAACCTTTTCAAACGCAGCAATGCTGCAGTGCGAAAGGGGACCGAGTCATGATCCGATCAATCCGTAAAGCAGCGAAGGTCGCGTTGATGGCGGGGGTGTTTGCCACCGCCGCGTGTTCGCAGACATCTGGCGATGCCGCAAAGCCGCGTCAGGAATTCAATATCGGATGGTCGATCTACGCGGGCTGGATGCCCTGGCCTTATGCGCAGCAGGCCGGCATCGTGAAGAAATGGGCCGACAAATACGGCATCAAGATCAACATCGTCCAGGTTAACGACTACGTTGAATCGGTCAATCAGTACACGGCGGGCAAGCTGGACGGCGTCACCGTCGCCAACATGGATGCGCTGACGATCCCGGCTGCGGGCGGCAAAGACACCAGCGCGATCATCATCGGCGATTATTCGAACGGCAACGACGGCATCCTGTTGAAAGGCGCCAGCAACCTGAAGGCCATCAAGGGCCAGCAGGTCAATCTCGTCGAACTGTCCGTATCGCATTATTTGCTGGCACGCGGCCTCAACTCGGTCGGCCTCGCGATGAGCGACGTAAAGACGGTGAACACTGCCGATGCCGACATCGTGGGTGCCTTCGCCAGCCCCGACGTGAAGGCAGCCGTCGCCTGGAACCCGCAGTTGTCGGTCATGAAGGCCCAGGCCGGGGCCAAGGAAGTGTTCAGCTCGGCTGACATCCCGGGCGAAATCCTCGATTTGTTGGCTGTCGATACCGCCACGCTCAAGGCCAATCCCAAGCTGGGCAAGGCTTTGGCCGGGATTTGGTACGAAACGGTCGCGCTGATGCAACGCCAAGATGCCCAAGGCAAGGCAGCCCGTGCAGCTATGGCCAAGCTGGCGGGCTCGACCCCCGAAGCGTTCGATAGCCAGTTGACCACCACGTACCTCTACGCCGATCCAAAAGCTGCCGTCGCGGCGACATCCAACCCAGCGCTGATAACGACGATGACGCGGGTTCGCGACTTCAGCTTCTCGAAAGGGCTGTTCAAAGGCGCCACCTCTGCCGATGCGGTGGGAATGTCGTTCCCAGGCGGCAAGACTTTGGGCGACCCGCAGCATGTGACGCTGCGCTTCGACGAAAGCTTCATGAAGCTGGCTGCCGACGGCAAGCTCTGATCGCTCCCGTCCGCTTTGCGCGAGGTGAATTGACGACATGCGTTGGGTGAATCGTCAAATCGGACGAAGCGACCGGTTTTTGCTCGGCGCTTTGCCGATCGTGCTTCTGGCAGTCCTCTATATCGTCTTTGCCGCGGATCGCCATGCGGCCAATCCGTTGGACAAGATACTGCCGCTGCCGGGCAGCATGGCGCACAGCATGGCCGCCCTCATGTTCCAGCCAGACCAGTTGTCGGGACAACTGGTGTTCTGGGCGGACACGCTGGCAAGCTTGCAGCGGCTAGGGCTGGGCCTGGGCATCTCCACCTTGATGGCGATCATGGTCGGGCTTGCACTGGGAGCCCTGCCGCCGGTTCGTGCCACGTTCGGGCCGCTGGTGACTGGCATCGCCGTCGTCCCGCCAATCGCCCTGCTGCCGATCCTGTTCATTGCGCTCGGCTTGGGCGAGACGTCCAAGGTCGCCTTGATCGTCGTTGGCATAGCCCCGGTCATGATCCGCGACATCGCCGCGCATGTCGCAGCTTTGCCGCGCGAACAGATCATCAAGGCGCAGACGCTGGGGGCCAGCAGTTGGCAAGTGATGATCCGGGTAGCGCTGCCTCAGGCGATGCCGCGCCTGTTGCATGCGGTACGCTTGTCGTTGGGGCCCGCGTGGGTGTTCCTGATCTCGGCAGAGGCGATCGCGTCGGACGTTGGCCTTGGCTACCGGATATTCCTCGTGCGTCGCTACCTGTCGATGGATGTCATCTTGCCATACGTCGCATGGATCGCGCTGCTGGCGATCGCCATGGACGTAACGCTGACGTTCATCAGCCGCCGAATGTTTCCCTGGGCGCATGGAGAAAGCCATTGAGCACCCTCCTCAGCCTGCGCGACGTCTGGGTCGAATATGGCGACAAGATCGTCATCGAAAAGCTGAACCTTGAAATCGAGGCGCGTTCGTTCGTTTCGGTCATCGGGCCATCAGGCGCTGGCAAGAGCAGCTTCCTGCGGCTTATCTTGGGGCAGGAAGCCCCCACGCGCGGCGCCATTACGTTGGATGGCTCACCACTGACGCCGGAATGCGGACCGGACCGCGGCGTCGTGTTCCAGCGTTATTCGGTGTTTCCGCACTTGTCGGTGTTGCGCAACACGATGTTCGGGATGGAATGTGCGCAGGCCCCGCTCTCCGCCCGCTTGTTCGGCGCTGCCCGACGCAAAGCGCAGGAGGAAGCGATCGCAATGCTGACCTCGGTCGGCCTGGGCGACAGTCTCCATTTGTATCCGGCCCAAATGTCCGGCGGCATGCAGCAGAGGTTGGCCATTGCCCAGGCACTGATAAAGCGCCCGCGCATCTTGTTGTTGGACGAACCATTCGGCGCCCTCGACCCTGGCATCCGGGCAGATATGCACGCGTTGATCCGCAGCCTGTGGCGCGAATATTCGCTGACGATCATCATGGTGACGCATGACATCCGCGAAGCGTTTGCCTTGGGAACACGGGTACTCGCGCTCGACAAGCGCCGCCACGATCCACATGCCCCGCACCGGTTCGGCGCCACGGCGATCTACGATCTGCCCTTGCGAAACCGGATCGAGCCCGCCTCCGAAAGTATTACCATTGACGATATGGGTAATAATTGAAAGAGTGCGACATGAGCTTCGAACCCGCCAGTCTTGCAAGGCTCAGTATGAGCCTTCCGTCAGAACTCTTCCGGCAGCTCGATACGATGGTGGCCGAGCGCGGTCTCCCTTCCCGCTCGCAACTGATTACCGAATTGATCCGCCACGCCTTGGTGGAACACGAATCGCTGATCCGCCCGGATGACATGCTCGCCGGTACTATCACCCTGGTCTATCGCAGCGAGCGAGGCCGGGTCCGCCACCAGCTTTCGCAGACGCAGGCGCATTTCCTGAAGGAAGTCATCTCGTCGCAGCACGTCGTGCTGGAGGACGATCAGTCGCTCGAAGTCCTGCTCGTGCAAGGCCCGGCGGTGAGGCTGAAGGAATTGTGCGATGCCATCAGGCGCGTGCGCGGGGTCCGGCAACTGGAACTCGTCACTACCACTTCGCTGTTGCCGCCCCTGCACGAACAGGACGGTAGCACTTCCAAATCGATCGGAGAGAACGGATGACCGATACGATTACCGAGACATTGGCCAATCCCCTAGCCGCCCGTGATCACGCACGCAGCATGCATGGAACGGTGACGGAAAGCATGCCGGTGCTACCTCCCATCGCGGATGATTTACCCGCCGACGTGGAGCCTGACGACCATCTGTGGGAAGAAACCATCGCCGCAGGCGGCTATGCCACCCGGCGGCTCACGCGCGGCACACGGTTGCGGCTGATCGACCTCAAGGGCGATGCCTGTGCCTCGCTGCTCGTGTTCAATGCGGAGATGCCGACCGAACGGCTTAACGTGGCGGATACCGTGAAGGTGCAGTGGAACGCCTATCTGGGCGCGGGCAAGCTACTGCTGTCCGACATGGGCCGCGTCCTTCTGAGCATTCTGGAAGACGATGCCGGCACCCATGACAGCTTTTGCGGAACCTCCAGCGCCGCGACCAACGCCGCCCGCTATGGCGAGGGCAGCAACAGAGGGCCGCATCCCAGTGGCCGCGACCGCTTCCTGCTGGGCGTCGCCAAGCATGGCCTGGGCCGGCGCGACGTGCATCCCTGCGTGACGCTGTTCAAAGGTACGCGGATAGAGGCGGATGGGGCCATCACCCCGCAGATCGGCCCGTTCGCACCAGGCCGCAGCGTGGTGCTGCGCGCTGAAATGGACGTCATCGTCGTCATCGCCAATTGCCCGCACGTCCTTGATCCTCGGGAGCAATGGACGGTGACGCCGCTGCGCGCATCGGCCTGGCGCGGCCCCATTACCGCACAGGACGATCCCGTCCGCACTGCCACGCCCGAAGGCCTGCGCGCCTTCCAGAACGTCGAAGACTACTACCGTCGCTGAACAGGACAGGCCTTACATGAACGACGATCCCCATCTGTCCGGCCTGACCGGCTCCGTAGTCCATGACGCGATCGTGCCTGCCCGGGCACCCTGGTTGCACCACATCGCCGCCGGCCAGACGTTGCGCATCGTAGACCTGGAAGGAAACCAGGCGGTCGATTTCTTGCTCTATTCCGCCGCCGACGACGCGGAACGCTACAGCGCCCAGGATACCGTCGCGGCGCAAGGCAACTTGTTCCTGCGTGCGGGCACCATCCTTCGGTCCAACGAGGGCAGGCCGATGATGACGATCGCGGCGACCTCAGTCGATTATCACGACACGATCGGCGGCGCTTGTTCGTGCGAGTCAAACACCTTGCGCTATGGCCACCACACCAAGGCCGAGCACGCGTGCGTCGAAAACTTCCTCGAAGCCAATCTGCTGGAGGGGCGAGGCAAGCGCGACATCGTCTCCAACATCAACTTTTTCATGAACGTGCCGGTCGAGGCAGACGGGTCGCTGGGCATCGTCGATGGAATATCGGCGCCTGGGCTGTCGGTGGATCTGCACGCGGAAATGGACGTGGTCGTCGTCGTGTCCAATTGCCCGCAGATCAACAATCCCTGCAACGGCTTCAACCCTACCCCCGTACGAATGATCGTTGCCGCATGAGCTTTGATACAGTTCTGATTGCGAACCGGGGCGCGATCGCGACCCGCATCATCCGCACGCTGCGGCGCATGGGCCTGAAGTCCGTCGCGGTTTATTCCGAAGCCGACGAGGGTTCCGAACACGTCTCGATGGCGGACGAGGCCGTATGCATCGGCGCCGCGCGCGCGTCCGACAGCTATCTCAACATCGCCGCCATCCTCGACGCCGCCCGCAAGACCGGGGCCGGCGCGATCCATCCGGGCTACGGCTTTCTGGCAGAGAACGTCGAGTTTGCCGAGGCCTGCGCCGAGGCCGGCATCGTCTTCATTGGCCCCACCGTGGCTAACATCCGCACCTTCGGCCTGAAGCACAGTGCCCGCGCTCTGGCCGCCGCCCATGGCGTTCCGCTCGCGCCCGGCACCGACCTGCTTACCGACGAGGCGCAAGCCGTGATCGCCGCGCAAGAGATCGGCTATCCGATCATGCTCAAGGCGACAGCCGGCGGCGGCGGCATCGGGATGCGCATATGCGAAGACGAAGCCTCGCTTCGCGAGAGCTTCGAGTCCGTAGTGCGCCAAGGCCTCAGCAACTTCGGCGACGCCGGCGTCTTCCTGGAAAGCTACATCCGCCGCGCCCGCCATATCGAAGTGCAGTTGTTCGGGGACGGCCAAGGCCGCGTCATGGCACTGGGCGAGCGTGATTGCTCGCTCCAGCGCCGCAACCAGAAGGTGGTCGAGGAAGCGCCGGCACCACTACTTCCCGACCATGTCCGATCGGCATTGTTCGAAGCCGCCGTGCGACTGGGAGAGGCCGCGCAATACCGATCGGCAGGCACGGTCGAGTTTCTGTACGATGCGGATCGCCAGCAGTTCTTCTTCCTGGAGATGAACACCCGCCTGCAAGTCGAGCATGGCGTGACCGAAGCGGTCATGGGCATCGACCTGGTCGAATGGATGGTTCGCGGCGCGGCGGGCGATTACGCCTTCCTCGACCGCGAGGCACCGACCCCGCAGGGCCATGCGGTGCAGATGCGCTTGTACGCGGAAGATCCCTCGCTCGATTACCGCCCGACATCCGGCACGCTGACCGCCGTAGACTTCCCGCCCGACATCCGGGTCGAGACGTGGTGTACTGCCGGAACCACGGTCAGCGCCTGGTACGATCCGATGCTGGCGAAGCTGATCGTCCACGCCCCGACCCGCGCCGAAGCAGTCGCGGCGGCGCAGGCGGCGCTGGACCACAGCCGGGTGGACGGCATCGAGACGAACTTGCGCTGGCTGCGCGACGTCGTGCGCTCGCCCGCATTCGTCAGCGGCGAGGTTTCCACCCGGGCGCTGGACGCCATCGCTTACCAGCCGCGCTCGATCCGCGTGATCAGCGGCGGTACGGCGACTACGGTGCAAGACTGGCCGGGCAGGCAGCATTTGTGGTCGGTCGGAGTGCCGCCATCCGGCCCGATGGACGACCAATCGTTCCGCCTCGGCAATCGCCTGCTCGGCAATCCGGAAGGAACTGCCGGCCTGGAAGCGACCGTGACCGGGCCTACGCTCGCCTTCGTAGCACCTGCGCGAATCTGCCTCATGGGCGCTGACTTCGGCGCCACGCTTGATGGCGATCCTGCCCCCCGCGGGGTTCCCATCGACGTGGCAGCAGGCCAGACGCTGGCGCTGGGCCGTGCCTCCACCGGCGGCCTACGCGGCTATGTGCTGTTTGCCGGAGGCCTCGACATCGCGCCGTATCTGGGTAGTCGCAGCACCTTCGAACTCGGCCAGTTCGGCGGCCACGCAGCGCGCCGCTTGCTGGCGGGCGACACGGTACACCTGAGCAACGACGACACCGGCACGCCGCTCCCCCCGGTCGCCCTGCCCGAGATCGCGACCGAGTGGAGGTTGCGCGTGCTCTACGGCCCGCATGGCGCGCCGGACTTCTTCACCGACGAGGATGTCCAGTCGTTCCTGGCCGCTGAGTGGCGCGTTCACTACAACAGCAACCGCACCGGTGTGCGCTTGGTTGGCCCCAAGCCGCGCTGGGCCCGCACGGACGGTGGCGAGGCGGGGCTGCACCCGTCCAATATCCACGATAACCCTTACGCGATCGGCGCAGTCGATTTCACTGGCGACATGCCGATCATCCTGGGGCCGGATGGCCCCTCGCTGGGCGGCTTCGTCTGCCCCTTCGTAATAATCGCCGCCGATCGCTGGAAGATCGGCCAACTCGCACCCGGCGACAAGCTGCACTTCACCCCCGTCACCATCGCCGATGCGACCGAGGCCGACGCCGCGCAGCGTGCGTTCGTCGCGACCGGCGCGGTACCCATGCCCTCGCCAGTTCGCGCGGTCGAAACGTTGTCGCCTATCCTCGCTGAAATCGCCGAGGGACCGGGTCGTCCGCGCACCGTCTATCGCCAGCAGGGTGATCGCAACATCCTGGTCGAATACGGGCCGATCGTGCTCGACATCGAACTGCGCATCCGCGTCCACGCCTTGATGACTGAGCTAGAGCGCCTCGCCCTGCCCGGTATCGTCGATATCGTCCCTGGCATCCGCTCGCTCCAGCTTCATTTCGATGGCGAAGCGATGGACCCGCGCGCGGCACTGGCCATTCTGATCGCGGCGGAAGAGCGGCTCGGCGATCTCGAAGACTTCACGATCCCCTCGCGCATCGTCCACTTGCCGCTCAGTTGGCGAGACCCGGCGACGATCGAGACGATCGAGAAGTACATCGCCACCGTGCGCGCCGACGCTCCGTGGTGCCCGGACAATATCGAGTTCATCCGTCGGATCAACGGCCTGACCGATGCCGCAGGCGTCGAAAGCCTGATCTTTGACGCCAACTATCTCGTCATGGGCCTGGGTGATGTTTATCTGGGCGCGCCGGTGGCTACCCCGGTCGATCCGCGCCATCGTCTCGTCACCACCAAGTACAATCCGGCGCGCACTTGGACCCCGCCCAACGTCGTGGGCATCGGCGGCGCCTATATGTGCATTTATGGGATGGAGGGGCCAGGCGGCTACCAGTTGTTCGGTCGCACCATCCAGGTGTGGAACACCTACCGCCAGACGGACGCCTTCATCGAAGGCAAACCGTGGCTGCTGCGCTTCTTCGACCAGATCCGCTTCTATCCGGTCAGCGCCGATGAGCTGACCGAATGGCGGCGGGAGTTTCCCGCCGGGCGGCGCTCCATTCGCATCGAGCCGTCCGAATTTCGCCTGGCGGACTACCGGGCGTTTCTGGCCGAGAACGCGCCATCGATCGCTGCTTTCCAGGAGCAACGCCAGGCCGCGTTCGAAGAGGAGCGTGCCGAATGGCAGCGCAACGGCGAGTTCGATCAAGTGGTCGATCCGGGCGAAATGGAGGGTCCGATGGACGCGGCGGCAGTCGAATTGCCCGCCGGTTCGGACCTCGTGGAAGCGCCCTACGGCGGCAGCGTCACCAAATTGCTGGTTGCCGCCGGTGATGAAGTCACAGCCGGAGACAGGATCGCAGTCATAGAGGCGATGAAGATGGAATGCTCGATCGAAAGTCCCGGCAGCGGGACGGTCGCAGCCCTCTACATGCAGGAGGGGCAGTCCCTGCAACC
Source organism: Novosphingobium sp. Rr 2-17 (assembly GCF_000272475.1). Taxonomy (GTDB): domain Bacteria; phylum Pseudomonadota; class Alphaproteobacteria; order Sphingomonadales; family Sphingomonadaceae; genus Novosphingobium. Next base: position 136,417 of record NZ_AKFJ01000085.1, on the reverse strand, counting down.
CGGCGCGCCGATGCTGGCCTTGAGGCGCCACGCATGACCACGCTCGACCGTCGCAGCGCCGTTGCCATTGCCGAAGCCGTCAATGCAGGGCGGACCAGCGCTGTGGCAGTGGCTGAGGAAACCTGGGCACGGATCGAGCAATACGATGCCGTCCAACCACAAATCTGGATCAGCCGGGCGAGCCAGGAGGACTTCCTCGCCGCCGCCCGAGCCATCGATGCCCGCGTTGCCGCCGGAGAGATGTTGCCGCTGGCGGGCGTTCCCTTCGCGGTGAAGGACAATATCGACGTAGCCGGCTTTGAAACCACCGCTGCCTGCCCCGCTTTCGCTTACCAGCCTGAGGCATCGGCAGGGGTGATCGAGCGGCTGCTGGCAGCCGGCGCCCTGTGCGTGGGCAAGACCAATCTCGATCAGTTCGCGACCGGCCTCGTCGGGACACGCAGCCCTTATGGCATTCCGCGTAACGCCTACAATCTGGGCTATGTCAGTGGCGGCTCCAGCTCTGGCTCATCGATCGCAGTGGCGGCCGGATTGGTGGCCTTCGCGCTCGGGACCGACACCGCCGGCTCGGGCCGTGTCCCGGCAGCGTTCAACCACTTGATCGGGTTCAAGCCCAGCAAGGGCCGGTGGAGCACGCGCGGCCTGGTTCCGGCCTGTCGTACGCTAGACTGTATTACTGTCTTTACTGACGATACGACCGACGCCGGCCTGATCGACCAGGTCGCAGCCGGTTTCGATGCGGCGGACCCGTATTCCAAGCCCCTGGCAGACCGGGCGATCGGCCAAGCGCGCATCGGCGTACCGCGCCGCGATCAGCGCAACTGGTTCGGCGATAGCGAAGCCGAATACCTTTACGACCGCGCACTCGAACGCCTCGCCGAGATGGGAGAGGTAGTGGAAATCGACCTCACCCCCTTACAAGAAGCAGCGCAGCTTCTGTACGGTGGCCCGTGGGTGGCAGAGCGGACTGCGGCCATAGCCGACCTTCTGGCAAACCACCCGGAGGCTGTCGAAGAAACCGTCCGCCGCGTCGTCGAGCCCGGCGCGGGTATGAGCGCGGTCGACTTGTTCAACGGCATGTATCGCCTTGCCGAAATCAAACGCCATGCCGACTTGATGTGGGCCGACATCGACATGCTGGCGTTCCCCACTACCGGCACGACCTATCGGGTTGCCGAGCTGCTGGCCGCGCCGGTCGCTCTCAACAGCAACTTGGGGTTCTATACCAATTTCGTGAACCTGCTGGATATGGCCGCCATCGCCGTGCCTGCGGGAGTTCGCACGAACGCTACGGGTTTCGGGATCACCCTGATCGGTCCGGCTGACAGCGATCATGCGTTGCTGGACGCAGCCAGCGCCTACCTGTCGATCGCGAACCTGCCGCCCCCGCCACCACTCGACCTTGAGGGAAAGATGCAAACGGTAAAACTCGCAGTCGTCGGCGCCCACTTGAAAGACATGCCGCTTCACTGGCAGTTGACCTCGCGCAATGCCACCTTCGTCGGCGCCTTCGACACCGCGCCCACTTATCGGCTCTATGCCATGGCAGACAGCGTGCCGCCCAAACCGGCGCTGGTTCACAGTGAACACGGGGCCTCGATCGCGCTCGAAGTTTACGAACTGGGCGTCGCCGAATTCGGCAGTTTCGTGGTGGACGTTCCTTCGCCGCTGGCGATCGGCACTGTGACGCTGGCCGATGACAGCAGCGTCAAAGGCTTCGTCGCGGAACCGCGCGCACTGGCAGGAGCGCAAGACATCACCAGCCTGGGTGGATGGCGCGCCTACATGGCAAGCCGCGGCTAGCAGGCAACGTTCGGATCAGCAAAAGGGGGAAAGCACATGCACAAGTTCCAGGCGATGGTTCTGGCCGCAACCGCAAGCATCGCGGCAATCCCCGGCAGCGCTTATGCGCAGAGCGAGGAAATCATTACCGTTCCGGGCTTTGCGGACTTCCTTGCCGTTGATGGAAAGACCGTGTGGGCGACGAACAAAGGCCCGGTGGAGCGCTGGTCACGCCAGGGCAAGATCGCCGAAGTCCCCATGGCCCATCCCTGTGGTGCCATGGACATCGCGCATGGCTCCTTGTGGGTCGCCGATTGCAAGGACGGCACTCTCAACCGGATCGACATCCACACGGCGAAGATTACCGCCACCATTCCCACGGGCATCGCCAATCTGAAAGGCGAGTTGAACGTCGTTGCCGGGGCCGGATCGATCTGGGTAGCCAGCGACGACAAAGGCGTCGTCTCTCGTATCGACCCTGCCACCAATCGCGTGATCGCCTCCGTCCCGGTCGATCCGGGCACATGGTACCTGGCGTTCGGCTATGGATCGCTGTGGGCCGTCAGCGCCTCGCAGCAATCCTTGCAACGCATCGATCCCAAGACCAACGCCGTTGTCGCGAAAACCGCCCTGGGCAAGGAGCCTGGCTTCCTGGCCGCCGGGGCTGGCGCAATCTGGGTTCAGGAGCAAGGCGACGGCACGCTCGCTAAAGTGGATCACCGCCACACGACGGTTTCGGCCCGCATCAAGGTCGGCGACAACCTCAAGTGGGGAGACATCGATACCGGGCGCGGAAAAGTGTGGCTGCGCACCACCGACGACCAAGTCTTTGTCGTGATCGATCACAAGACGCTGGCGATCGAAGCGCGCGTGGGCAAACCTGCTGGAAGCGGCGCCTTGCGCTACACCCCTACCGGGGTATGGACCACCGCGCATGACCAGCACACTTTGTCCTGGTGGCCCAAGGCTGAGTTGAAGGGCACACCTAAGCCTTAGGATTGACGCGTCCTTATCTACGGTTCGCCCGCGCCCAATAACCGCACGATGCGTTGCCTTTATTGTGTTTGTTCGCCGTTTTGCGGGTGGTTAAGCAGCGCCAAACCCACCGAACCCACCCCGAACAAGGACTGCTCTGGCATGATCTGCAATGCCGCTAAGGCTTCCCTTTCCCGCAGCGGCAAGCGGGGCCAGCGAACGGTCGTTCGCCTGACCGCTATGCTGTGTGCCGCAGCGTTCGTCGCGCCATTCCCCGCGGCTGCAGAGACGGCGCCGTCTCCGGCGTTGACGAAAAAGACATCGGGACAACCGCAAACCGATCTGCGCCGCAAAGTCATCATCGATGACGATGGCTTTGCGTTGATGCAGTTGATGCTGCTGGGCGCGCCGGATGTCGATGTGATCGGGATTACCAGCGTAACCGGCGGCAGTTGGGCCAATCGCGTCACGGCGCAAGCACTCAAGGGTCTGGAACGGGCTGGACGCACCGACGTACCCGTCGCGGTGGGAGCCACTTATCCGCTCGTGAATTCCGAGGCCCTGACTGACAAGTGGGAAGCCCTCTATGGCAAGTTGACCTGGAAAGGCGCGTGGATGCGGCAGTGGGTGGAGCCCACGAAGCAATCGACCCCCGCCTATCATGGGCCAGAGGATGCGGTAGATCTGCCGGGCGGCAATCCCACGACGCATCCGGTGCAGGAAAGCGCGGCCCGGTTCCTGATCGATATGGTCCACAAGTACCCTGGCGAAGTAACCATTGTCGCAGCCGGGCCGATGACCAACCTGGCGCTGGCCCAGCGGCTCGATCCGCAGTTCGCAAGCCTTGCCAAGGAGCTTGTCTACATGGGCGGCAGCTTCAATCCGCATCAGGTGATCGACAACCGCTCCGCTGAGGAGTTCGCCCGCGAGTTCGCCAATTCTCCGCGCCGCGAGTTCAACATCCGCTTCGACCCGGAAGCTGCCAGTATCGTGTCGCGCAGTCCCTGGCGGCGCATCACGGTCATTCCCGTCGATCCTTCGACGGCAACGCAGCTAACGCCATCCTTGCGCGAGCGTTTGGCCCAAGGCGCCGGACCAGAGGTTGGCGCCTCCATCCGGGCGCAGGAGGAAGGCTTTCCCTTGTGGGACGAGATAGCCGCCGGGGTCTGGCTCGATCCGAAGATCGTGACCAAGCACGAACAACTCTACGTCGATTTCGACACCCAGTTCGGCCCTAGCTATGGTGACACGCTGAGCTGGCGGGAACACTATCAGCCAGGCGTCGGCGAGCAGAAAGCCGATGTCATCCTGGCGATCGACCCGCAGCGGCTTTACGCGCTCATCGCCCAGACCGTGGCAACCTTCGGGAAGCCTCCGGCCAAACCCTGACATCCGCCAAACAAAAGCGGGCCCGGCGCAAACGCCGGGCCCGCTTTCTTTTCAGAACGGTCGACTCAAGCTGGCGCGGCCTTTGTAAGACCGCGCCACGCCTGGCCTGCCGTCAGAACGCGAACTTGATTTCACCTCCGATGGTGCGCGGATCGTTGATCATGCCCACCAGATTGTTGAAATCGAGCGCGCCGACCGCGCGAATCTGATTGAGGACGTTGCGGCTGAACACGGCAACTTCCAGCCCGGTGTCAAACTTGTAGCCAACCCGGACACCCCCTTCCAGCAATGAGCGGCCACGGAACTCGGCAGCTTCATACAGGAAGTAGTTGATTGCGCTGCGATAGGCCCAGTCGGTGTAGAAATAGAGCTCGCCATTGCCCACGGGCACGCCGTAGCGAAGGGTGGCATTCGCGATCCAGCGCGGGGCCTGCGGCAGCGAATTGCCGTCGATAACCGCTTTGCCGTCTGCGTTGATGGGATCGAGAACAGTGCATCCACCGCTGCAGTAACCCACCGACAGACCCGGCGACTGGATCTCGGTGTAGTTGTAGCTGCCCGACGCCGTGATTTCCAGATGGTCGATCGGGCGAACGGCGAATTCGGCTTCCAGACCGTAGCCCAGGACGTGATCGGCGCTGATGACGCCGGCGGTGTTGGAGGTGCCGCCGACATAGGTGAGCTGGAAGTTCTTGGTGCGGTTCCAGTAAGCGGTCAGCGAGAAATTGGCGCTGCGACCGAAGTCGCCCTTGATACCCGCTTCGGCCGAGATCGTCTTTTGCTTCTCGGCAACGCTCTGCACCGAACCGTACGTCACGCGATCCGAAATCGCAGGTGCCAGATAGCCCGTAGCAACGCGGGCATAGACGCTGAGCGAGGGTTGGATCGCGTACGTGGTGGACGCATCCCAGGTCACCGTGTTGGCCTTTGTGGACAGCGACTGATCGTAAACCGTCGATCCGAAATATCCGCCGATGTAGTCTCGCTTGTCGTCATGCGAATACCGCAGGCCACCGCGGACCGATAACTTGTCGGTCAGCTTGTAGGCCGCCGATGCGAAGGCGCTGATGTTCTCGTTCTTGTCGTGGTGGGTAATGTCCTGCGTCGTATCGCCGCCGCCCAGGTTATAGGCGAGTTCGTTGTAATTCAGGATTTGGTGGAAGTAGTAAATGCCGCCTTGATACGTCAGCGGCCCGGTGTCGCTGGACACATAGCGCAGTTCCTGGCTCAGCTCGTAAGGCCTGGTCGTTCCGCCCGTGTTAGATGCGTATGCGCCAACGTTAAGATCGCCCAACGTGCAACCGGCTTGGTAGGAATAGCAGTCACCACCGTCGATATCGCCGGTGCTTTCCACCTTGGCCTGCTCATACGCAGTGATCGACATGATCTTGGCGCCGTTGTCCAATTCATAGGACAAGTGGAGATTCGATCCGAACTGCTGCAAACTTTGCGATGTATAGCCATCGAGGCTGACATGCTCGGGATCGAAACCATCGGTGAAGTGGTTGCTGCCCTTCTTGAACAGCCCTGCGCGAAAGATACGTGGCGTGCCATCAAGGTCACGAGCATGGACATTGAGCAACGCCTCGAACGGCCCGTTTTCATAGCTCAAAAGCGCGCGCACGGATGCGTCTCTGTAGCCTTCGAGCTTTTTGTTGGCGACGTTATCCGCGCTGGTGCTGTCGTTTGTCACCCAGTTGTCGCGACGCTGCAGCAAGCCGGCGACGCGCACGCCAAAGCCGTTACCCAGCGGGCCACCCACCGCCATTTCCGCGTTAACGGTGCCATACGTACCAGCGCTGAGGCTGGCATGGCCGTTATAGACGTCTCCGGGTTTGGCGCTGTCGAGCTTCACCACGCCGGCGGGCGTATTGCGGCCGAACAAGGTACCCTGCGGCCCGCGCAGGACTTCGACCGAATTGAGATCGAAGATCGGGAAAGACTTGAGCATGGGGTTTTCGAGCGCGACGTCGTCGTAGACGACCGAGACTGGCTGGATCGCGTTGGCGTCGTAGTCGGTGTTGCCCAGGCCGCGGATATAAAAACGCGGGAACGTGCGACCGAACGAGCTTTCGATCTGAAGGCTGGGCACCCGCGACGACAAAAAGCGAACGTCCAGGCCACTGGAGTTTGCGATGGCCAACTTCTCGCCGCTCAGCGACGTGACGGCGATGGGCACATCGATCGCGCGCTCTTGGCGGCGGGTGGCGGTGACTAGGATGTCGCTGCTGGCGTTGCTGCTGGCTTGGGCACTTGATGGCGGCGTTTCCTGCGCTTGCGCTGCCGTGCTGATGGCTACGGCGATCACCAACAATGATGGCGCGCCAAAGCGCCCCGAAAACCTATTCCTCATTTTTTATATCCCTGTTCGCGACACCCAACTGTGCAATATGAGGCAACACCGCCGAGATCAAACGACATGAATTCGGCACACCGTTGCAAAAAAGAGCGCACGCATCGTCGGTCGGCGGTCGGCAGTCAGGTTGCCGCCCGGTTTTTTTCTAGCCCCCGCCTTGGCTCTTTCTAACCACCGCAGAGAGCACGCGATTGCGCCCCGCTTCCTTGGCGCGCAGCAAGGCGGCATCTGCAGTCTGCACCAAGGCTTGCCAGTCGGTATGCACCGGCGCGCAGGCTAGTCCGACCGAAATAGTGATCGGCCCCAGGTCGGTGCCATCATGCTGAACACGCAGAGCAGCGACGCGGCTTCTGATCTCTTCGGCTCTCTCTGCCGCCACGGTCTCATCCATGTCCGGCAAGAGCATCAGAAACTCCTCGCCGCCATAGCGGAACACGAGGTTGGGATCCCGAACCGCTTCCTTGAGGGTATGGCCGACTACCCGCAGCACCGCGTCTCCGGCATCGTGGCCGTACTCATCGTTGAAGCGCTTGAAGTGATCGATATCGATCATTGCGCAAGATAGCGCGGTTCCGTTGCGCTCTGCCTCGGCCAATTCGCGCGCCAGCACTTCGTCCAATTGCCGCCGGTTGGGCAGCGTGGTCAAAGGGTCCGCCATGGCCAATGACAGCAGCGCCTCGCGAAGCCGGAGGTTATCGAGTGCGAGCTCGACGTTTTCGGCCAGCATTTGCAGATAGGCATCGTTCAGGTGCGACGCGGGAGCATCGGCGCGCGCTTCGAAATAAAGCAGGCCCAAGGTGCCGTGCTGGCCGATCAACGGCAAGCAGATGCTATCGCGGATTTCGCTGCTTCCGATATGGTCGCAGGGTACATCGAAGCTGGCACCCGACCGGCGATGCGGCGCGCCGCGGCGCAAGCCCCAACACGCAAGCGGAGAAAACTCGGCGGCCGAATGTAGGGGGCCCAGCCAAGAGCAGCCTTCGACTAACATGCCCCGCTTGGCGTCCAGCAAGTACAAGCACCCGGCCAGTTGCGGGGCGACTTCAGGGACGAACCGCCTGACGACATTCTCAAGTTCGGCGATGCTATCGCACCCCTGCATCCGCTGTGTCATGCGGGACAGCAGGTCCCGCACTGTACCATCGGCGTCGCGCTCGCGTTCAAGCCGCTGCCGTTCCAGCCCATTTTCCCTGAACACATGCAGCGCCTGGGCCATATCGCCGATCTCGTCGATCTGATCGTAGCGCGGCGGCTCTGCATCGTAGTCCTGCGCGGCAAGACGGCTGATGACGTCGCTCAGCGTCACCACCGAATGCAGCACACGGCGACGAAAGACGAAGTACAGCACGCACAGGAACAGCAGCCCGGTGACCGCTAGCGTTGCCTCTGATGTGGTGCGCCACAATCGCGAGGTTCGCTCTGCCGCCCGCAAATCATCCGCCGTGCGTTGATCCAGCCGGTATTGAAACCGCTCCACGGCGACCCGCGACCTATCAAGCTCGCGCTCATATTCGGACGAAAACAGGATGCGGATGGCGGCATCGGCCTCACCTCTGCGGCGGGCAGCGATCGCTTGTTGCTGCTGGCTCTGGAGCGCGTCCGCCCAGCCCAGGGCCTCATGCAAAGCGCGAAGCTCGTCATCGCCGGCGCCGGCGTCTTTGACATGGCGCGTCCTGCTCTCGATCGAGCCGAGTCCCGCACGCGTCTTTTGATAGGCCAGCAGATCGGACGCGTTGCCATCCATAGCGTACTGCCGAGCAAGCTCGGTCAGTACGTGCACGTCGTCCTCGATCGCAGCGGTGGCGCGATCAAGGGCATAACGCTGGGTTACCGATGCTCGCTCGCGCTGCAGCGCGGATGACGCGAGCAACATCGTAGTACCCGATGCCAGCGTCAACGCGACGGTCACCCCATATGCCCAGTTCGTGATTGTTGCCAAACGCATGATTTGGGCCATGACACAGGATGGCTAGCAGGAAGTTAACGGAGAGCCTGCGCGCGGCAGTCCCCACCAAAGTTTCCGGCTTTCGGCCCAGCCCCCGCAAACGATCGCGTACGACAAGCGAGTGCAAGATTCGCGACATGAACCCCGTGGCCCTGGCTGCGGTGCAGAGCAATGCTTCGTCACCCTTTGACAACCCCCTGGAAATGATCTGTCGAAACCGCGGAATTCTGGGCTCGGCAGGGGAAGTGCGGCGATTTGATACAAAATGTTAAAACTTGGTGATTGCTCGCAGGCCTGCTGAAGCGCCAAAGTCCGCCTTGTTACAGTGTGCCAGCCGTACGAAGCTGGCGTCTATGGTCGCTGCCAAGGAGACGTACCCTGCCTATCGATGCTGCGGGCGCTGCCGAGGTCTCCGACGATTCCGCGTATAAACCAGAGCAAAAGCGCCGCCCCCGCTGGCGCGCCTATGCCTGGATCATTGGCGGACTGATCCTGGTCGCCTTGATCGGGCTCTATTTCGCCAGGAACGGTGACGAAAAGAACGCACGTGACAAGCGACCATCGGCTGCGGTCAATACGGCGAAGGTGGAATTGGCTGACGTCCCGGTGCATCTGAGCGCCATCGGCACCGTAACGCCGATCGATACCGCGACCATTCACACGCAGGAGTCCGGCACTGTCTTCGCGCTGCCGTTCACCGAAGGACAGATCGTGCGGCAAGGGCAAGTTATCGCCCAGATCGACCCACGCCCCTATCGATTGGCACTGGCGCAAGCCGAAGGCACGCTGGCCAAGGACCAAGCCACCCTGATCTCCGCCCGGCAGGACTTGGCCCGCTACGAGGCATTGGGCAAACAGGATTCGATCGCGCGCCAGACGCTGGACCAGCAACGCCAGACCGTGCGCCAGAACGAAGGCCAGGTTACGTACGATCGCGCCGCCGTCGGTACGGCTCGGCTGAACCTTGAGTACACGTCGGTGAAGGCGCCTTTTGCCGGTCGCATCGGTCTGCGTCAGGTGAGCGTCGGCAGCTATGTGACACCGTCGGACACCAACGGCTTGGTCGTCTTGACCCGATCCGATCCGATCGACGTTCAGTTCTCGGTGCCGCAAGGCCAGCTCGAAGCGATCCGCCGCAGACAAGGTGACGCGGGCACCATGCCCGTCACAGCGCTGGATCAAGACGGGAAAGCCGTGTTGGCGCAAGGCCGGTTCTCGACCTTCGACAACCAGATCGACACCACCACCGGCACGGTGAAGGCCAAGGCCAGGTTTGCCAATCCCGGCCAGCAGCCAGTGCTATTCCCCAATCAGTTCGTGAACGTGCGCATGCTGACCGACACGCTGCATCAAGTTCCGGTCGTGCCGGTCTCCGCACTTCGTCATGGAGCGCCGGGTGACTTCGTGTTCGTCGTCCAGCCGGACAGCACCGTGAAGCTCGTAATCGTGAAACAGGGTCCAAGCGAAAACGGCAAGACGGCGATCCTCTCGGGCCTGCGCGCCGGGCAGATCGTGGTATCCGAAGGCGCCGATGGCCTCGACAACGGCTCGGAGGTGCGCTTGCCTGGCCAGCATGGCCCCGACGGACCGGGTGGCTCGGGCCATCATCGCCGGCACTCGTCCCAGTAAGCCGGGCGATGTCCGAACCGTCACCGCCGCCGGCTGCCGCCTCCGATGTGCCGCCGGAACTGCCCGGCAGTCCATCGCGCCCGTTCATTTTGCGGCCGGTGGCGACCACGCTACTGATGGTCGCGCTAATCCTGGCGGGGCTGATGGCGTGGAAGCAGTTGCCGCTATCGGCGCTACCACAAGTCGATTACCCGACCATTCAGGTCCGCACCCTTTATCCGGGTGCCAGCCCCGACGTGATGGCGCTTACCGTCACGAGCCCGCTGGAACGACAGTTCGGCCAGATGCCGGGCCTGACGCGGATGACCTCGACCTCGTCCGCCGGCGCCTCGGTGGTGACGCTCCAGTTCAACCTCGGCCTGCAACTCGATGTGGCTGAGCAGGAAGTCCAGGCAGCGATCAATGCCGCCAATTCGCTGCTGCCCAGCGATCTTCCGGCGCCGCCGACATATGCCAAGGTCAACCCCGCCGACACACCGATCTTGACGTTGGCCATCACCAGCAAGACCCGCCCCCTGGGCGAGGTGCAAGGCATCGTCGAGCGGCAATTTTCGAACAAGATCGCACAAGTCTCGGGCGTGGGGCTCGTGTCGCTTTCGGGGGGGCAGCGTCCGGCGGTGCGGATCACCGCCAACGTCGCCCAACTCGCCGCGCATGGCATCAGCCTGGAAAGCCTGCGCACCGCGATCAGCAACGCCAACGCCAACCTGGCGAAAGGCAGCTTCGACGGGCCGACCAAGAGCTGGACTATCGATGCGAACGATCAGCTCAATGATGCCGATAGCTACCGCAACCTCATCATCTCGTGGCAAAATAGTGCGCCCGTGCGCTTGTCGGACGTCGCCAGCGTCGATGCCTCGGTCGAAAACACCCGCACCGGCGCGTGGATGAACCAGCAACCCGCGGTCATCATCGACGTGCAGCGCCAGCCTGGCGCCAACGTCATCGGCACCGTCGACGGCATCAAGGCGTCTCTGCCCGCACTGACGGCGCAATTGCCTGCCGACGTGAAAGTCACGGTACTGACCGATCGCACCACCGGAATCCGCTCCAGCGTTGAGGACGTCCAGCTTGAGCTGGTTTTGGCCGTGGCGCTGGTGGTACTGGTGATCTTCCTGTTCCTGGGCAGCCTGCGCGCCACGCTGGTAGCCGCTATTTCGGTGCCGCTGTCCCTGATCGGTGCCTTTGCCGCGATGTGGGCGCTGGGCTATTCGATCAACAACCTGACGCTGATGGCGCTGACGATCGCGTCAGGCTTTGTGGTGGATGACGCCATCGTCGTGATCGAAAACATCGCCCGCCACATCGAGGCCGGGATGAAACCGTTCGACGCTGCCCTGAAAGGTGCCAGCGAGATCGGCTTCACGATCATCTCGCTGACGTTGTCGTTGGTGGCGGTACTGATCCCGCTGCTGTTCATGGGCGATGTCGTGGGGCGTTTGTTCCGCGAATTCGCGGTAAGCCTTGCCGTCACGATCGTGCTTTCGGCGCTGGTGGCCCTCACCGCAGTGCCAATGATGGCGGCGCGCTGGCTCAAGCCCGAGCATGAAGAGCGCCGCTTCGCCGTGGTCGACAAGGCGATGTACCAGTTCGACCGCCTGGCCAACGCCTATGTCCGGGCGCTGGACTGGGTGATGGCCCGCGCGACGCTGACGATGCTGGTCTTTGCAGGCAGCCTGCTGTTCACCGCGCTGCTGTTCTGGATCATCCCGAAGAACCTGTTTCCGGTGCAAGACACCGGCCAGATCAGCGCCACCGTGATTGCCAGCCAGGACGTGTCCTATTCCCGCATGGCGCGTCTGCAGCAGCAAGTGGCGACCGCTTTATTGGAAGACCCCTCGGTCGAAAGCCTCAGTTCCTCGGTGGGTGTCGATGGCATCAATCCGATGCTGAGCCAAGGCCGGATGAACATCAACCTCAAGCCGATCGGCAACCGCGCCAACCAGGACCACGTGATTGCCAGCCTGGAGGAGCGGGCCGCGCGCATTGCCGGGGTGAGGCTGTATCTGCAGCCGTCGCAAGACTTGACCATCGACACCGAGACTGGCCTCACGCCCTATCGTTTCGCGATTCAAGGCGCCGATCAGACGGTGGTCGATGACTGGGGCGCCAAACTCGCCGAGCGTCTCAAGAGCGAACGCACGGTGCGCGACGTCAATGCCACCTCGCTTGCCCGGGGCCCCACCGTGGTCGTCGATATCAATCGCGACGCTGCAGCGCGGCTCGGCTTGTCGGCGCTCGATGTCGATAATGCGCTTTACGACGCCTTCGGCCAGCGCATCATCTCGACCATCTATACCCAATCGAGCCAGAACCGCGTAATTCTGCAGGCCACCCCACAGATGCTGGCGGACCCGCAAGGCTTGTCACAGCTTTACCTGCCGACCTCCTCGTCCAGTTCGTCTTCGTCGTCATCATCGACGTCCACCGTCCGCAATATTCCGCTGGGCGCCGTCGCTTCGATCAGGGTGAGCACGGCGCCACTGGTCGTCGCTCGTCAGGCGCAGTTCCCGTCTGCCACGATCGGCTTCGACCTGGCGCCGGGCGTGTCGTTGGGCACGGCGGTATCGGCGATCGAGAAGGCGGAAAAGCAGATGGGCATGCCCGCGTCGCTCACCACCGATTTCTCCGGCGCGGCGTCCGCTTTCCAGTCGGCGCTTTCCAACGAATTGGTGCTGATCCTGGCGGCAATCGTGGTGGTCTACATCGTATTGGGGGTACTTTATGAAAGCTTCATCCATCCAATAACGATCCTGTCCACCCTGCCATCGGCAGGGGTAGGCGCGCTGATCGCACTCGCGCTCAGCAACTACGGCCTGGGCGTGATCGGGATCATCGGCATCGTGCTGTTGATCGGCATTGTCAAAAAAAACGCGATCATGATGATCGACTTCGCCATTGCCGCCATGCGCGACCAGGGGATGGAGGCCGGTGCCGCCATCCGGCAAGCAGCATTGCTGCGGTTCCGGCCGATCATGATGACCACTTTCGCCGCGCTGTTCGCCGCGCTGCCGATGATTTTCGGCGGCGGCATGGGTCATGAACTGCGCCAGCCACTGGGCCTCGCCATCGCTGGCGGCCTGATCCTCAGCCAAGTGCTGACGCTGTTCACGACGCCGGTGATCTTCCTGGGCTTCGAGCGCTGGACTGAACGCCGCGCCGCGCGCAAGGGTTCGGCCAAGGGATTGGAGCCCGCCAGAGATACCCCGCCAAACGTGGGTGGAAATCTAGGTCCAGGCGCGCCGGCGTGAACATTTCGGCGCCTTTCATCCGGCGTCCGATCGGCACTTTGTTGCTGATCGTGGGCGTCGCGCTGGCGGGTATCGTCGCGTTCTTCAAACTGCCGGTGGCACCGCTGCCGAAAGTCGATATTCCCACCATCCAGGTATCCGCCAGCATGTCGGGCGCCAGCCCTTCGACGATGGCCAGTACCGTCGCCAGCCCGTTGGAGCGGCACCTGGGCACCATCGCCGGGGTGACCGAGATGACCTCGCGCTCATCCCTGGGCTCGACATCGGTGACACTGCAGTTCGATCTATCGCGCGATATCGATGGCGCCGCGCGCGATGTGCAGGCCGCGATCAATGCCAGCAGGGCCGATCTGCCTGCCTCGCTCAAAAGCAATCCCACTTATCGCAAGGCCAACCCGGCCGATGCCCCGATCCTGATCCTGGCGCTCACCAGCCCCACCCGCAGTCCCGACGAAATCTACGACAAAGTGTCGAACATCGTGGAGCAGCGGCTGCTCCAGGTCAGCGGCGTCGGCAATGTGGAACTGGGCGGCGCCGCGCTGCCTTCGGTCCGGGTCGAGATCAATCCGGTGTTACTCAGCCGGAACGGCATTGCCCTGGAGGATGTGCGCACCGCTCTGCAATCGGCCAGCGCCAACCGCCCCCGCGGTGTGATCGAGGGGATCGACGAGTCGAAGGGCGGCCGTTCCTGGCAAATCTACACCAACCAAGCCGGCCTGAAAGCGGGGGACTATGCGCCGCTGATCGTCGCTTGGCGCAACAATGCGCCAGTGCGCCTGTCGGACATCGCCAGCGTGATCGATGGTCCCGAGGACACCCGCACCATGGGCCTGTTCAATGGGCAAAAAGCGGTTCCGATCCTCATCAGCCGCCAACCCGAAGCCAATATCGTCGAGACCGTAGACGCTCTGAAAGCCCAGCTTCCTGGACTTCAAGCGCAGTTGCCCGCCGACATCAAACTAGCGATCGCCAGCGACCGCACCGTCACCATTCGCGCCAGCCTTCAGGAAGTGGAAGTGACGCTGCTGGTCTCGACGTTGCTCGTGGTTCTGGTCGTCAGCCTGTTCCTGCAAAGCTGGCGCGCAACGCTGATCCCGGCGGCTGCGGTCGTTGCCTCGTTGCTCGGGACGTTCGGCGTCATGTACGTCTCAGGCTTCCTGCTCGACAACCTGTCACTGATGGCGCTGACCGTCGCCACCGGCTTCGTGGTCGATGACGCCATCGTCGTGGTCGAGAACATCGCCCGCCATATAGAGGAGGGGATGGAACCGGTCGCGGCGGCGCTCAAGGGCGCGCGCGAAGTGGGCTTCACCGTTCTGTCGATCTCGCTCAGCTTGGTGGCGGTGTTCGTGCCGCTCATCTTTATGGGCGGATTGGTCGGTCGTATCTTCCGGGAATTTGCGCTGACGATGACGGCGGCAGTCGCAATTTCTTTGGTCGTGTCGCTGACCGCTACGCCGATGATGGCGGCCCGCATCCTCAATAGACGCACTGCTGCCGGCGCGGCCCATGAAGAACCGGTTTCCGATCCGACCGGCAGCGCCAAGGCACATCCGCCCGAGGGATGGTTGTTCGCCTGGTCGCGCCGCTTGTTCGATCGCATGCAACGCAGTTACACCCGCCAACTGGATTGGGCGCTTGCCCATCGCGGCCCCGTGCTCGTGCTTCTGGCAGGGGCCGTCGTGCTGAACGTGTTCCTGCTGGTGGAAGCCCCCAAGGGTTTCTTTCCGACGCAGGATACCGGCTCCCTGATGGGCGGTGTGCGCGCCGACCAGTCCATGAGCTTCACCCAGCTCAAGCAAAGGCTGAAGCAAGTGGTGGATACGATCGACGCCGATCCGGCCGTGGCGACGGCGGTGGCTTTCACCGGCGGCGGGCGCGCAGGAGGTGGCTTCCTGATGGTGACCCTGAAGCCTCGTGCCGAACGCGACCCGATCGAGGATGTCATCGAACGGCTCCGCCCTAAGCTGGCGCGGGTGCGCGGGGTCAATATCTTCCTGAACCCGGTGCAGGACTTGCAGGTCGGTGGTCGGCAAACCAACAGCACCTACCAATACACGCTCTATGCCGATACGCCGCAGCAACTCGCCGATGCGGGCGATCGTATGGTCAAGGCGCTCAAAGGCCAGCCCAACGTCATCACCGACGTAGATATCGATCAGCAGGATGCCGGTGCCAGCGCCTTCGTCACTGTCGATCGCAACCGCGCGGCTCAACTGGGCATCGCCATGACCACGATCGACAATACGCTTTATGACGCCTTCGGCCAGCGCCAGGTCGCTCAGATATACCAGGGACTGAACCAGTACCACGTGGTCATGGAAGCCGCACCGCAGTTCAACGGGACGCCGGAGGCGTTGAACAACCTCTATCTGCCGACCGGCGGTGGTATCGCCACCAAGACGAGTTCGACCAACACCTCGTTGGGAAGCAATGCAGCCACCGGCAAAGCGGTGAGCACAACTGCCAGCACGCTCACCCCGCTTTCGGCAGTCGCGCGATGGGCTTCGGCTTCGACCAATGCCAGCGTCAGCCACACCGAGGGCGAGCCTTCGGCTACGATCTCGTTCAACCTGCCACCCGGCAGTTCGCTGAGCCAAGCCTCACAAGTGATTGCCACGACCCAAGCCAGCCAGCATTTTCCGGCCACCATTCACGGCGAGTTCGGCGGCACCGCCAAGGTGTTTCAGCAATCCTCAGCCAGCACCCCGATGCTGATCCTCGCTGCGATCGTGACGATCTACATCGTGCTGGGCATCCTGTACGAAAGCGCGATCCATCCGCTGACAGTGCTTTCCACCCTCCCCTCGGCGGGTGTCGGTGCCGCCTTCGCGCTGATCGTGGCGGGCGCGCAGTTCGACGTGATCGGGCTGATCGGCATCATCCTGCTGATCGGTATCGTGAAGAAGAACGCGATCCTCATCATCGACTTCGCGATCCAGGCCGAGCGCTCGCACGGAGCAACCCCGGTGGAGGCCATCCGCGAGGCCTGCATCTTGCGCTTCCGTCCGATCCTGATGACAACACTGGCAGCAGCGCTGGGCGCGGTGCCGCTGGCGATCGGCTTTGGCGACGGCGCGGAACTGCGCCGTCCGCTGGGAATCGCGATCGTGGGTGGCCTGATCGCAAGCCAGATGCTGACGCTGCTGACCACCCCGGTCGTCTACCTGGCGCTGAACCGCTTCCGCCGTCGTTCGCCGCATGAGCATCTGCTCGCCCGCCATTTCGACGCGCCCCAGCCTAGCAAGGCCTGATCCCATGAATCGATCCCGCCCCGCCATCACTCCCGTGTTTCCAACGCGCAACCGCAGCAAGCCGAGGCGCCCTGTGTGGGCCGCGCCGATGCTGATCGCGCTGGCCTTGTCGGGGTGTAACCTGGCGCCTGCCTATAGCGTGCCGGCCAGTTCCCCGGCACGGGACGACCAGAGCTACAAGGAAGACCCGATGTGGAAAACCGCAGCGCCTGCCGATGACATCGCCAAGGGCGAATGGTGGAAGCTGTTCGGCGATCCGGTGCTGAACGATCTGGAGGCCAAGGTCGCCGTCACCAACCAGAATGTCGAATACTACCGCGCCCTCTACCGCGAGAACAGCGCGAGCGTGGATGCCGATAAGGCGAACCTGCTACCAACCGTCACCGCGACGGGCGACTACAGCCACAGCGGCAGCTTGCAAAAGCATTCCGGCACCAGCACCTCCGCTTCGGCTACAGCGTCCGCAAGCTGGGAGCCGGACTTGTGGGGCAAGCTGCGCAACACGGTCAGCCAGTCCCGCGCCAAGGCCGAGGCCAGCGCTGCCGATCTGGCCAACGCCACCTTGTCGGCGCAAGCGAGCCTCGCCACCGATTACCTCTCGCTGCGGGCCATTGATGCGCAGGCGGCCATGCTTGACGAGACGATCGCCGGCTATCGCAAGGCGCTGGAAGTCACGCGTAACAAATTCAAGGCGCAAACCATCAGCGAGGCGGATGTCGCTTCGGCACAGTCCACGTTGAGCACCGCGCTTGCCAGCCGCCGCGACCTCGATCGGCAGCGCGCCTCGTACGAAAACGCCATCGGAATGCTGATCGGAGAGAACCCTTCCCGCTTCATGCTGCCCGTCGTGCCGTGGGCGCCTGTCGTTCCGCAAGTCCCCTCGATTCTGCCTTCGCAGATCCTCCAGCGGCGCCCGGACATCGCTTCGGCAGAGCGCGCGGTGGCGGCTGCCAATGCCAACATCGGCATTCAGAAAGCCGCGTTTTTCCCCGATCTGACGCTAAGCGGCTCGCTGGGGAGCGATGCCGGCAGCCTGAGCAAGCTGTTCTCGATCGCCAGTTCGGTGTGGTCGCTGGGCGCCGATGCATCGGTCACACTGCTCGATTTCGGTGCCCGCTCCGCCAAGGTCCGCAATGCCCGCGCCGCGTACGATGCCGCAGTCGCCAGCTACCGCCAGAGCGTGCTGAACGCCTTCCAGGAAGTCGAAACCGATCTTGCCGCAGTCGCCGCTTATGGCGCGGAACAGCCGGATTATGTGCAGGCGCAGGCATCGGCGGTGCGGGCTGAGCAGATTACCCGCAACGAGTATAACGCCGGGACGGTCGATTATACGACGGTCAGTTCGGCGCAGGCGACGACTTATAACGCCCGTGTCAGCGTGATCGACAACGTGCTGAATCAGCAGACTTCCGCCGTTTCATTGATCGAGGCGATCGGCGGCCATTGGCAGGATGCGCCCCAGCAAGTCGCGTTGAGCCCGGCCGCCGGCACACCACGACTTGGTGCCGCGCAGAAATAAGGTGTCGATAAGGCGTCGATAAGGCGCGGATAGCAGCAGGGGCGACCCTCAAGCCGCTCCCGAGCGCGCGCCTGTAATGCGGCGGCGTTTGTCGCCGATCTCGCGCTTGGCTTTTTCGATCATTTCGAGTTCGGTGACGGCCAGTAGATCTTCCGACACGCGGGTCAGGTGCGAGCGCATGGCGGCGCGGGCCTGGTCGCTGTTTCGCTGGGCAAGCGCATCATAGATGCGGCGGTGTTCGTCAGGCCGAGGCGTGATGCCGGACAAGCGCGCTTGTTCGAACATGCGGCGGCACAGCGGCGAGCGTTCGCGCAAATCCCACAAGTGCTCGATCGCCTGGGCGACCAGCGAGCTTTGAGTGCCCTCGGCGATCGCGAGGTGGAATTGCCGGTCGAGCGCCAGCTCCTCGGGCGAGGCCGGGTCCAGCGCTTCCATCCGTTCCAGCAGCAAGCGAATGCGGTTCAGTTCTCCATCGTTCATCACCGTCGCCGCCAGCGCCGCCGCTTCGCCTTCGAACATCAGCCGCGCCTCGATCAGTTCGAAGGCGCCGACGTCCAGCTCGCCGTCGGGCTTCGCGGCGGGCAACTGCGCGGTCACGAATACTCCCGAGCCATGGCGGACCTCGACGAATTCGCGGATTTCGAGCGCGATCATCGCCTCGCGGATGGTGGGGCGGCTGACACCGAAGCGCTCTGCCAGATCGCGCTCGGCAGGAAGACGGGTGCCGGGAGTATAGTGGCCGGTATGGATGCTGCGTTCGATTTCGCGCGCGACACGCTGATAAAGCTTCGATCGTTCTGCCATCGCGTTTTCATGTCACAGCCTCGCCAATTCAGCAAGACATCTGACCAATTCACTGCGGAGAGATGGTCGCTCCGGCGGTGTACGGTGCGGCCTCATCGCGTGCCGGAATGGCACCGCGCCGCATGACGTTCCAACCCGCCAGCGCATGGCCGCAAAGCGCAGCGTCTTCGATACCGGCATCGCGCATCCGGGCCGCCAGGTAGCCGCCGTTGAAAGCATCGCCGGCGCCGCTGGTGTCGATCGGCTGGAGCGTCTTGGGCACCGCCACGGGTGTGCCGTCCGCCAGCAAGCACCCCTGCCCGCCAAGCTTGACGATCACTTCGCCACACCCCAGCCGCTGCCAATGCGCCGCCACCGCTTGCGGCGAACGGGCGCCGTCGAGCAGGGCTTCATCCTCGAACGTCGGCAGCCCGATGTCGGCAGTGGCGATGGCCTTGTCGCGCATCCGCGCTGCCATCTCCGGCGATTCCCAAAGCCGGGGCCGGTAGTTCCCGTCGAAGGCGACGATGCCGCCACGGTCGCGCACCCGTGCGGCCAGCAGCAGCAAGTCCTGGCGTCCTTGCGGCGGAAGAATGGCAAGCGAAATCAACGAGAAGTAGAACAAGTCCGCCGCTTCCGCCTGCGCCATGGCGGCGTCCACCACTTCCAGTTCGAACAGCGCCCGCGCCGCGCTGGCATCGCGCCAGTAGGTGAAGCTGCGCTCTCCGTCGGCGTCGGTAGTGATCGCATAAAGCCCGGCGTTGCGCGTGGGATGGGTGAGGACGAGGTCGCCGTCGATCCCCTCCGCCGCCCACGCCGTGCGCAAGTGGGCGCTGAACGTATCCTCGCCCAGCGCGGTCATATACGCCACCTCGTGCCCGGCACGGGCAAGGTGGATCGCGGTGTTCAGCGTATCGCCGCCATACCCCACGCTCCAGCCGGACGCAGTGGCGGACAGCTCCACCATCGCTTCGCCAAGGCAGACGATCCTTGCCATGTCAGTACAACCCCGCCCTGCTCACCAGTTCCACATCGTGCCGTCCTCCAGCCGGGCGACCGGCAGGTAGGCAGGCTGATACGGATACTTCGCGGCCAGATCTTCGTCGATATCGACGCCGTGGCCGGGCGTCTCGCCGCAGAACAATTCGCCGGTATCAAAGTGATAGTCGTGCGGGAAGACGGCGTCGGTTTCCTCGGTGTGGCGCATGTATTCCTGGATGCCGAAGTTTGGCACCCAAGTGTCGAAGTGCAGCGCCGTGCCCATCGTGACGGGCGAAAGGTCGGTGGCGCCGTGGCTGCCCGTGCGGATTTGATAGAGCGCGGCAAAGTCCGCGATGCGGCGCAAATGCGTGACGCCGCCGGCGCTGACGATGGTGCAGCGAATATAGTCGATCAACTGGTTCTGGATCAGATCCTTGGCGTCCCAGATCGTGTTGAAAATCTCACCCACCGCCAGCGGAGTGACGGTGTGCTGGCGAACCAGCTTGAATGCTTCCTGGTTTTCGGCGGGCGTCACGTCTTCCAGCCAGAACAACTGGTAGGGCTCCAGCATCTTGCCCAGATTGGCCGCTTCCTGCGGGGTATAGCGGTGGTGGCCGTCATGCAGCAGATGGTGATCGAAACCGTAAGTCTCGCGCAGTTTTTCGAACAGCTTGGGCACATAGTTCAGCGCCTTGCGGGTATCCCAACCCGTGACCGAAGGCAGCGCCGCATCGGCAGGCTCGTAGTACAGCTTACCGCGTCCGACGCCGTAGGCATCCTTGACCCCCGGCACCCCGGCCTGCGCCCGGATCGCCTTGTAGCCCATGTCGATATACTGGCCGACCGCGTCCACCGTCTCGGCGATGTCGCCGCCGTTGGCATGACCATAGACCATCACACCGTCGCGACTGCGGCCGCCCAGAAGCTGATACAGCGGCATGTTCGCCATCTTGGCCTTGATGTCCCACAAGGCGACATCGACCGCGGCGATGGCGCGCATCGTCACTGGTCCACGGCGCCAGTAGGCACCACGATAGAGGTACTGCCAGATATCCTCGATCCGGCGCGGGTCCATGCCGATGATGCAAGGGATCACGTGTTCTTCGAGATAGGCGACGACCGCCTTCTCGCGCCCGTTCATGGTGGCATCGCCGATGCCGTAGACGCCTTGATCGGTTACGATCTTGAGCGTCACGAAATTGCGACCGGGGCAGGTCACGATGACCTTGGCGGAAGTGATCTTCACTTTCTGATCTCCCAGAAGCGCTGGACGGACCCTTGCCCGCTTCGATGCGCCTTTGCATCCTGTCATATTGGTCTTACCTCATGGATGCAAGACATCAGATGACTTGAAACATCCTGACGATGCCCTAGAAGCTGAAACAAAGACTTTTGGAGCAGGATACATGGCAGTACGCCCTCTCGACCTTCATCCCGATCGTCTGCTTCCGGCAGATAGCGAAACCCGCAATATAGCCCGCGCGCTGTACGAGAGCGTGGCCGGCCTGCCGATCGTCAGCCCCCATGGCCATACCGACCCTGCCTGGTTCGCCCGCAATGAGAACTTCGGCAATGCCAGCGAACTGTTGCTGGCGCCCGATCACTACGTCTTTCGCATGCTCTATTCGCAAGGCATTTCGATGGAGGCGCTGGGCATCCGCAACCGCAGCGCCGATCCACGCGCGGCGTGGCGGCTGCTGGCGCAGAACTATCACTTGTTCCGGGGCACCCCATCGCGGATGTGGCTGGACTGGGTGTTCGCGCAGGCTTTCGGCATGGCGGTCCAGTTAAGCGAGGAGACCAGCGACCTCTATTTCGACACCATCACCGACTTGCTGGCGACCGACGATTTTCGCCCCCGCGCCTTGTTCGACCGGTATGGCATCGAACTGATCGCCACGACCGAAAGCCCGCTCGACACGCTGGAGCACCATGCCGCGATCCGCGCCGAGAACGCGCAGGCCAGTAGTTCGCAAGGCGTCGGTGGCTGGCAAGGCAAAGTCATCACCGCCTATCGCCCGGACCCCGTGGTCGACCCCGAATTTGAGGGTTTCCGCGACAACCTGCAGCGCTTTTCGGAAATCACCGGGGAAGACTGCCTGACCTGGTCCGGCTATCTGGCGGCGCATCGCCAGCGCCGTGCATTCTTTGCCGCGCATGGCGCGACGTCCACCGATCACGGCCACCCCAGCCCGCGCACTGCCGATCTCTCGCTGGCGGAGGCCGAAGCGCTGTTCGCCAAAGTCTCCGCCGGCAGCTTCACGCCGCAAGACGCCGAGCTGTTCCGCGCCCAGATGCTGACCGAAATGGCCGCGATGAGCGTGGAAGACGGACTGGTGATGCAGATCCACCCCGGCTCGTTCCGCAACCACAACGCTCGCGTGTTCGAACGATTTGGTCGCGACAAGGGCGCGGACATTCCGATGCGCACCGAATATGTCGCCAACCTCAAGCCGCTGCTCGATCGCTTCGGCAACGAGCCGGCGCTTTCGATCATCCTGTTCACCTTGGACGAGAGCACGTATGCGCGCGAACTGGCGCCGCTGGCAGGCCATTATCCCTGCCTCAAGCTGGGGCCGGCGTGGTGGTTCCACGATAGCCCCGAAGGAATGCGCCGCTTCCGCCTGATGACGACCGAGACTGCCGGCTTCTACAACACGGTCGGCTTCAACGACGATACCCGCGCGTTCCTGTCCATCCCGGCGCGGCACGACGTGGCCCGGCGGATCGATTGCGGCTTCCTGGCGCAACTGGTGGTCGAACACCGCATTGCCGATTGGGAAGCCGCCGAACTGGCGCAGGACCTGACCTACAACCTCGTCAAGAAAGCCTACAAGCTGTGAGCCAGACCGAGCGCCTTTCCTCGGCGACTTTGACCGCCCTGCCCGCAACCGTTGCTCAGCCCGGCTACGACCGCGCGGCGCAAGGAGCCGGCATCGTCCACTTCGGCATCGGCGCCTTCCACCGCGCGCACCAGGCCTGGTACACCGATCGCGCCATGGCGAACGGCGACCAGGACTGGGGCATCATCGGCGTCTCGCTGCGTTCGGCCAGCGTTGCCCGGCAGCTCAATCCGCAGGACGGCCTCTACACTCTGACCGAGTGTTCGGCGGCAGGCCAGACGACGCAAGTGATCGGTGCGGTACAGCGGGTGCTGGTCGCCAGCGAGGAGCCGGAGGCCGTGATCGCCGCTTTGGCCGCGCCTGAAACCCGGATCGTCACCTTCACCGTGACCGAGAAAGGCTACTGCCGCGCTGCCGACGGCTCGCTCGATCCGTTCCTGGCGCACCACGGCAGCATCTACCACTATCTCGAGCTTGGCCTGCGCCGGCGCCAGGACGCGGGCCTGCCCGGCCTCACGCTGCTTTCGTGTGACAACCTGGCGCACAACGGACGCCAGCTCGAACGGCTGATGGCCGAGCATTTGGAGCGACAGGACCCAGGCCTTGCGCGCTGGGTGGCGGCGAACTGCACCTTCCCGTGCGCGATGGTCGATCGCATCGTCCCGGCCACCACCGCTGCCGACCGCAAGGCGGTGTACGCCGCAACCGGGCTGGAAGACGATGGCGCGGTGATGACCGAGCCGTTCAGCCAATGGGTGATCGAGGATCGCTTCGCCGGCCCGCGCCCCGCCTGGGAAAAGGTAGGCGCGGAACTGGTGGCGGATGTCGCCCCTTACGAGACCGCGAAGCTGCGCCTGCTGAACGGCGCGCATTCGGCGCTGGCGTATCTGGGCCTGCAACAAGGCCACACTTTCGTTCACGAGGCAGTAGCCGATCCCGCGATCCGCCCGCTGATCGAGCGACTGATGCGGCAGGAAGCCTTGCCGACGATCGCCGCCGCGCCGGGCCAGGACTTGAACGCCTATGCCGATGCCTTGCTGGAACGCTTCGCCAACCCGGCGCTCAACCACCGGCTGATCCAGATCGCGATGGACGGCAGCCAGAAGATCCCGCAGCGCTGGTTGGACACGCTGGCCCAGAACCGCCGACAAGGCCGGCCCTGCCCCGCGATCCTGGCCGCGCTTGCGGCCTGGCTGGGGCACGTTCGCGGAGACAACGCGGCGCAGTGGGGCCCGGTCGATGATCCCAAGGCGGGAGCCCTCGCCGATGCATGGCAAGGCGGGGACGCCAGGGCCGCGATTGCCCGGATCATCGGCAAATCCGGCGTCGTCGCCTCGACTTGGGAGCCCAGCCAAAGCGATCTCGATTTCCTGGCCGACCGCTTGGCCTGACCAAAAAGAGACCGGGCGGCCATCAGGAAGCCGCCCGGTCAAAGGGCCCGCCATTTGGCAGGTGGGGTAAGGTCTGCAAGATCCCGCTAGTTCAGGCGCTGGCCTTTTCGGCGCGGAGCAGCGCCCACAAGGCCGCCATTCCGATCAGGTCGAGCACGCCCAGCGCCACGAACAGCGGGCTATAGCCATAGACGTCCGCGCTCTGGCCGATCAGCAGGGTGAACAACATCCCGCCGATCCACGCCATCGTGCCCGCCATGCCACTGGCGGTGCCGACCATGCGGCTGTCGAACACGTCGGAACACAAGGTGATGAGCGCGCCATTGAGCATCTGGTGCGCGAACCCGCCGATGCAGAACAGCGCGATCGCCAGGCCCGGCGATCCGGCAAGGCCGATGCAGGCCGGACCGATCATGCACACCGCCCCTACCGACATCGTGATCTTGCGCGAGGTGAGCACGCTGGCGCCGCGGCGCATCAGCCAGGGCGGCACCAGACCGGCGGCCAGCGATCCGAGATCGGCCGCGACGAACGGCATCCAGGCCCACAGCGCGACGCTCTTGAGATCGAGCTTCCACACCGCAACGAGGTAGAGCGGGATGAAGAAGTTGAAGGTCTGCCACGCCGGCTCGGCGAAGAAGCGCGGAATGGCGATGGCCCAGAAGCCGCGTGATTTCAGGACTGCCGCACGGGTGGACGGTCGCACTTCGCCGTCGTTCAAGGCCTGACCGCGCGCGATCATGTCCTGTTCCGCTTTGCCCAGCCGCGGATGGCGCTGAGGGGTGTCATAGGCGAACCACCAGATCGCCGCCCACACCAGGCTCAGCGCGCCCGTGATGAAGAACGCCGATTCCCAGCCCCAATGAAGGATGCAAAACACGACCAGTGGCGGGGCCGCGATGGCGCCGACACTGGTCCCCATCTGGAACGCGCTGGTCGCCAGCGGGCGTTCGCGTGCCGGGAACCATTCGGAAACCGATTTCGCCCCCGCCGGGATCGCCGCCGCCTCCGTAGCCCCCAGCAAGCCGCGGAAGAACGCAAGACCCTGCCAACTGGTGGCAAGGCCATGCGCCATGTTCGAGGCAGCCCAGCCGACCGCGAACAGAAAGAACCCAAGCCTTGTGCCCAGCACGTCGAGGATGGTGCCCGCCACCGTCTGCATGACCGTATAGGCCAACTGGAACGCCAGGACGACGTAGCTGTAGGCCTCGGTCGACATCCCGAACTCATCCTTGAGCGTGGGAGCGGCTACCGAAAGCGTCGAGCGGGCCAGGTAGTTCAGGACCGTGCCCAGGGTGACCAGGCCTATGATCCACCAGCGCAAGTTGCGGACTGGGCGTTTAATGGACTGGATCACGCCTCATATCCCCGATGGCACGTTGGATAGGCAGTAGCGCGCGACCGGTGCGGACAATTGCGCACCGGTCGCGGGCCTGACATCAGAAGCCGACCCGCGTGCGGATACCGACGTAGCGACGCGAGTTACGCGGCAGCAACTGGGCCACGGCCTGTGCATTCGAAGAGCCGGTGTAGCCGAGCGAGGTTGCGTAGTGCTGGTTGAACAAATTGTTCACGAACAACGCGACGCGGAAGTCGGCTTCGTCACGGCCCTGGATACCGACGCTGCCGTTGAAGACGCCGTAGGCATCCTGGTAGGAAATCGGGCTGCCCAGCAGGTCGAGCTTCACCTTGCTTTGGTATGCCCATTCAGCCGTGATGAAGCCATCGAAGGCAAGTTTGGGGAATTCGACATCGTAGTTGGCCGAGATGTTGTACTTGAACTTGGGCGAGTTGGCGAGCGTAGCGCCCGACAGATCCTGGAAGGTCGAGCCGCCGGTTGCAGGAACACAGCCCTGCGCCAGCGTCTGGCCGGTGTAGCACGGCGCATTGGCGAATTCGCGGATCTTGGCGTCGGTATAGGCAGCGGAGGCATCGATCCGCAGCAGCCGGGTGGGCTTGGCCGAAAGCTCTGCCTCGACCCCGCGGCTGCGCAGCGCGCCGACGTTGCTGAGCTGCGGCACGATCGTGCCGTCCGCCAGGGTGACGCCGCCTTGAGCCTGAAAGTCCTTGAAGTCGGTCCAGAACCCGGTGAGGTTGAGCTGCAGCTTGTTGTCGAACAACCGGCTCTTCAGGCCGATTTCATAGGCCTGGCTGGTTTCCGGACGCACCGGATTGGCGGCCCGAGCCGGCGTGAACCCAGTGCTGATATCGAAACCCTGGCCCTTGTAGCCCGTCGCGTAAGACGCATAGACCATCACTTGTTCGGCAATGTCCTGCCGCAGCGAGGCCTTGTACGTCACCTGGTTGTCGCTGTCGCGGCCACGGCATTCGGCAAGGCACGAACCATTGTTGGCAACGGCAGCCGCCCCCGCCGTGGTATTGAGGAACGTGGCGCCGATCTTCTCGCGGTTGAAGCGGACGCCCGCATCCAGGTGCGTGGTATCGGTGAAGTCGTACGTGCCTTGCGCGAAGGCGGCGAACGTCTCGGTATCGGCGCTGGCTTCCCAGCTCGCCGCCGCATTCGGGCCGCGCGCATAGTCACGATCGGTGTGACCATTGGCGTAGAACAACGCCACCAGGTAATCGAAACGGCGCGCACCAGTCGACACGAGGCGCAGTTCCTGGGTGAAGTTCTTCGCGTGGAAGCTGGCGGTCGCCGCCGAGCCATTGGGCAGGATGCTGGTGGGATCAGCCGTATTGAGCAGCGTGGGCGTTCCCAGCGTATCCAGGTCTTCCACGAAGTGGAAACGCCAGTCCTGATACGCCGTGATCGAAATCAGGTTTGCCGCGCCCAGGTCAAGCGTTGCCTTGCCGGTGAACATGGCCTGCTTGCTGACGTTCAGCGGCTCGGTATCGAGGCGGATGGTATAGTTGCTGTCGGAGGGCTCGATCCCCACGATCGAACCGGAGATCGGGGCGCCGAACACGCTGGCGCCGGAATTGACGCTGCGGAACGTGCGAACCTGGCCGTTGGACCGCGTGTTGGTGTAGTTGCCGGTCAGCACCACGTCGAGCGTAGGCGTGACGTCCAAATCGAGGCGACCGCGCGCGCCATAGCTGCGCTCACCGTTCAGCATATGCCCGGTGTTGAGATTGCGAATGTAGCCGTCACGGTCATCGTAGAAGCCATTGATCCGAAAGCCGACGTTCTCGCCGATCGGACCGGAAAGCATGCCTTCCAGGCGGCGCTGATCGTCAGAGGTCGCCGTCGCGCCGATCGAGCCGGACAATTGCTTGGTGGGCGCCTTGGTGACAATGTTGATCACGCCCGCCGCCGCGTTCTTGCCGAACAGCGTGCCTTGCGGGCCACGCAGCACTTCGAGGCGCTCGATATCGTTGAGGCCGGAAAACGCCTGCGCTTGCTGCAGCAGCGCGACATCGTCGACGACGATCGCGACGCTGGGCTCGATGCCGATGCTGAACGAGAACGTGCCGATGCCGCGCAAGTTGATGCTGCTGCCCGTGGCGTTGGTGTTCTCGGTAATAGTCAGGCTGGGCGAGACCCGCGCCACGTCGGTGATGGCAGAGACGCCGCGCGCCTCGATCTGCTCGGAACTGATGGCGCTGACGGCAACAGGCACGTCCTGCAGGTTCTGCTCACGCTTCTGCGCGGTGACCACGATCTCTTCGAGCGAGCCGTTCTGCGTCGTGGTGTCCTGCGCTTCTGCCGGCGCGGGTGCTGTCGGCACCGCGCCCGACTGCGCATAAGCTGTGGTTGAGAGGACGGCCATCATAGCCGAGCCTGCGAATAGGAATGATGTATAGCGCATCGCAATCCTCTCCTGGTAAAGCCGCCTTATTCGCGATCTGGTAAGGCCTTTATGCAGCTATCTAGGGCAGGTCAACGGATTTTGGCGCTCTTTTACTGCTTTTCTCGCCACAGAGTGGAAAGATCACTTTTAATCCGCGACTAAGCCCCCGACAGCGACAACTGGCGCATTTTAGCCAGCTACTACCCAGGCGCTTGATGTGTATCGCAGCCATTGACAACTACGATGGACCGGCCGAAAGAAATTGGTAAGATCAATATATCCGATAAGTCAGGCGGAGAGGCCACTATGAGCATCAATCGTGTTATCGCGACTGCAGCACTGCTCGCTTCGGTGGCAACGCCGCCAGCCTACGCGCAGCAAAGCAGTGCCGTTCCCGACAAAGCCGAGGCCGACGCTGCAACCCACACTCAGGCCCACACTCAGGTGCGCCAAGTAACCACGCTGGCGACAGGATGGCGGTTTCATAAGGACCAGGCGGATGCCCCCGCGTCTGCCGATGCTATCGCACCGGCGTTCGACGATGCGACGTGGTCGCAAGTGTCCATCCCGCACACCTGGAACCGGGTGGGCTTCTATCGTCCCTCTCCCGATCAGCACATCAATCGCGCAGACAACATCGACAAGACGCAAGGCAAAGGCTGGTATCGCCTACGCTTCACGCCGGATGCGTCTGCTGCCGGGCGGCGCGCCTGGTTGGAGTTCGACGCCGTCAGCCGGGTGGCCAGCGTATGGCTGAACGGGGTGAAGCTGGGCGATCATGCCGGCGGCTTCTCGCGCTTTCGGCTGGATGCGACCAAGGCGTTGAAGCCGGGCGTAGAGAACGTCCTGGTGGTGCGCGCGGATAACACCTCGGTTACAGCACAGGGTTCCGAAACGGCGGACGTCCTTCCGCTCACCGGCGACTTCTTCGTCCATGGCGGCATCTACCGCCCGGTGCGGCTTATCCTGTCGGACCCGGTCCACCTCGATCTGGCCGACCATGGCGGCCCCGGTTTTACTGCCACCACCGCAGCCGTCACCGCGCAAGGCGCCCAGATCGACGTGCGCGCCCGGCTTGCCAACGATGGGGTGAAACGCACGCGCGCCGCCGTGGCGATCAGCTTGTTCGACAAGGATGGCCGGCTCGCTGCCTCATCGAAGAACGCCCTTGCCGTATCGCCTGGCGCCGTCGGCGAAATCGCGACCAAACTGAACGTGGCCGCGCCGCATCTGTGGCAAGGCGTCGAAGACCCGTATCTCTACACGCTGCAGATCGACGTGCTCGACGCCAAGGGCCGGCTGCTCGATCAAGTCCGCCAGCCGTTCGGCATTCGCACCGTGCGGATCGATCCCGACCAGGGCTTGTTCCTGAACGGCAAGCACGTCCAGTTGCACGGCGTCGGCTATCACCAGGACCGCGAAGGCAAAGGCTGGGCGATCAGCGCCGACGATGTCGCGCAGGACATGGAGATCATGCGCGAGATGGGGGTGAACACCATCCGCCTCACCCACTACCAGCACGGCCCCGCGATCCACGACCTGGCCGACCGTTACGGGCTGCTGTTGTGGGACGAGATCCCGCTGGTGTCCGGCTGGACGCGTCGGGGCGAGCTGGAACCACGCGCCGCCCTGGTCGCGAATGCCGATCAGCAGCTTCGCGAACTGATCCACCAGAACGTGAACCACCCCTCGGTGGTTACCTGGGGCATCGCCAACGAGGTGGATTTCGGTAACTCATTCCCCGCCTTCCTGACCGGCTACCCCGATGGCAAAACGCCGGACCCGATGCCGCTGCTGCGCACGCTGCAAGGCATCGCCCACGCCGAAGACCCATCGCGTCCCACAGCGTTGGCGACGTGTTGCGAAGGCCGGCTGTTCAACGATGGCGTCGATATTCCCACCACCGCGCTGGTCGCGGACCTGGGCGGCGCCAATCGCTACTTCGGCTGGTACTTCGGCGTTCCGGGCGATCTCGGCCCGCATCTCGATAGCCTCCACGCCAAGCGACCCCGCCAGCCGCTGTCTGTCACCGAATACGGTGCCGGCGGCGCGACCACCATGCACAGCGATGACGTGCTGGGCGGCCCAATCGATTCGCGCGGCGCCCGGCAGCCGGAGGAATACGAAAGCTACATCCACGAAGAAGCCTGGAAGGCGCTGAAGGTTCGCCCTTATCTGTGGGCAACCTGGCTGTGGAATAGCTTTGACTTTGCCACAACCATCCGCGCCGAAGGCGATGCACAGGACATCAACACCAAGGGCCTGGTCACCTACGATCGCCAGATCCGCAAAGACGCCTATTACTTCTACAAGGCGAACTGGACGCAGACGCCGACCGTCCACATCAATGGCCGGCGCTACGTCGACCGGGCCTATTCCGTCACCGACGTGCGCGTCTACAGCAATGCCCCGGCGACCGAGCTGTTCGTCAATGGCCGTTCGCAGGGCCGGCGCGCTGCATGTCCTGACCAGATCTGCGTGTGGCAGGCCGTCGCACTCGATCGCGGCACGAACGCCGTCGAAGCGCGCGGCCAGTTCCCGCAAGGCGAAACCAAGGACGCGGTGAACTGGACCGTGTCAGCGGACGCCTGGGCGAACTGGCGGATCGATGCCGGCACTATCCTTGCCCCCGCCGCCTCGGTGCGGTTCGGATCGGACGCCTTCTTTACCGGCGGCCATTCAGGCACGCTCGAAAAGGCAGCCGATTACGGCAAGCCCGCCGTTCCCGCCCGGATCGAGGGCACCCCGAACATCGCCGTCGCCGCGACCTACCGCGAAGGCACCTTCAGCTACCATGTACCCTTGCGCAACGGGCGCTACACGGTGGCCCTGACGTTCGTGGAGCCTTCGCAAGCACCCGGGCAACGGGTGTTCGACGTGACAGCCAACGGCAAGCTCTTGGTCAAGCAGATCGACATCGCCGCGATCGCCGGCACTGCCCGAGCGGTGCGGCGCACCGCCACGGTCTTGGTGAGCGAGGGCAAGCTGGACCT
Source organism: Novosphingobium sp. Rr 2-17 (assembly GCF_000272475.1). Classification (GTDB taxonomy): domain Bacteria; phylum Pseudomonadota; class Alphaproteobacteria; order Sphingomonadales; family Sphingomonadaceae; genus Novosphingobium. Next base: position 105,574 of record NZ_AKFJ01000085.1, on the reverse strand, counting down.
TTCGTTCAAACCTTCGAAGGGCGAGGCGATCGTTTCCGCGATCGAGATCGCCAGCGCGAACACGCGTCCATGATGCGGTTGCGACGAGCGCAAACGCCGTTAGCCTCGCCCCCAGCTGCGCGAACCGATTTCGACATGAGACCTGATAGGAGGATCGAGCCCTTGAGAACACCTTTGAAGCAGCCGCTGATGGCTGGCCTGTGCCTTTCGGCCCTCATTGTAGCTGGCAGTGCCAGCGCCAAGCCCTCGCCGGCAGATCCTGCAGAAGTCCGCGCCGAGCAAACGGTCAAGGCGATGACGCCAGCGGAAAAGACCGTCATCACCCATGGCATCATGCCGCTGCCGATCGGCCCCAATCCCGCGCCGCTGCCGCCGCAAGCCATTCCGGGCGCCGGCTATGTACCAGGGATCGCACGTCTGGGCGTGCCCGCCTTGCTGGAAACCGACGCGAGCCTGGGTGTCTCCTACGTGATGGGGATGCGCAAGGATGGGGCCACCGCCCTGCCCTCAGGCCTTGCCATGGCCTCCACCTGGAACCCCGACATCCTCCAGCGCGGCGGCGCCCTGATCGGATCGGAAACGCGCGCAAAGGGCTTCAACGTCCTGCTGGCAGGCGGCGTCAATTTGATGCGCGATCCGCGCAATGGCCGCACGTTCGAGTACTTCTCGGAAGACCCGTTGCTGAGCGGCGTGCTGGCCGGCAGCGCCATCAAGGGCATCCAGTCCAACCACGTCATCTCGACCATCAAGCACTTCGCGCTGAATGGTCAGGAAACCGGGCGCAAATTCGCCGACGTGCAGATTTCCGACGCCCATGCGCGCGAAAGCGATCTGCTGGCATTCAAGATCGGCATCGAGATCGGCAACCCCGGCTCGGTCATGTGCGCCTACAACCGCGTTCATGGCGAACAGGCCTGCGCCAGCGACTACTTGCTGAACAAAGTGCTCAAGCAGGAATGGGGCTATAAAGGCTTCGTCATGTCGGACTGGGGCGCGGTGCCCAACCTGGAGGCGGCGCTCAAGGGCCTCGACCAGCAATCGGGGGCGCAGCTCGATCCGGCGGTGTTCTTCGGCGACAAGCTGGGCGCGGCGGCGAAGTCCGACCCGGCCTATGCCGCGCGTCTCGACGATATGAACAAGCGCATCTTGTGGGCGATCTACGACAACCAGCTCGACAAGTATCCGGTAACGCCCGGCGGCAAGATCGATCTGGCCGCCAACAGCGAAGTGGCGCTGGAGACCGCGCGCCAGGGCATCGTCCTGCTGCGCAACGAGCGCGGCGTCCTGCCGCTGACCAAAACCGCCAAGCGCATTGCCGTGATCGGCGGCTTTGCCGACGCCGGCGTGCTTTCAGGCGCGGGATCGAGCCAGGTCCAAGGCCTGGGCGGCCCCGCCGTGAGCATTCCGATCAGCGGCGATCCGCAATGGTCCGCCTTCCTCGCCCAAACCTATCACCGCTCGTCGCCTGTGGCCGCGATCAAGGCCATCGCGCCCAAGGCTGACGTCCGCTTCCGCGACGCCCGGTTCATTGCTGATGCGGTGGAGCAGGCAAAGCGCGCCGACGTTGCCATCGTCTTTGCCACCAAGTGGTCAAGCGAAGGCTTCGACCAGCCGGACTTCTCGCTGCCCGATGGCCAGGATGCGCTGATCGAGGCAGTCGCCGCCGCCAACCCCAACACGATCGTGGTGCTGGAAACCGGCAACCCGATCGTCATGCCCTGGCTGAGCAAGACCGCAGCCGTCGTCCAGGCGTGGTATCCCGGCGCGCGCGGCGGCGAGGCGATCGCCTCGGTGCTGTTCGGCGAGACCAATCCATCGGGCCGCCTGCCGATCACCTTCCCCGCCAGCGCCGAGCAATTGCCGCGTCCCGTGCTCGATGGCTACCACGAGTTCGAGCCGAACTTCGCGGGCGATGCGCCCAGCAAGACCGCCAAGCTGACAGTGAACTATGACATCGAAGGATCGGACCTTGGCTATCGGTGGAATGCGCGCAAGGGCTACAAGGCCCTGTTCCCGTTCGGCTACGGGCTCAGCTATACCACCTTCGCCGCCAGCGGGCTCAAGACGGACGGCACCACCGCCAGCCTGACGGTGCGCAACACCGGCAAGCGCGCGGGCGCAACCGTTGCCCAAGTCTATCTCGTCAGCCGCTCGGGCATGACCGCGCAGCGCCTGGTCGGCTTCCAACGCGTCGAGCTGGCACCAGGCCAAACCAGCAAGGTAACCGTTAAGATCGACCCGCGCCTTCTGGCCGACTGGAAAGATGGCGGCTGGACCATCCCGGCGGGCGATTACGCCTTCGCTATCGGCGAGAATGCCGAAACCCTTGGCGCCCCGGTCAAGGTATCCTTGCGCGAGAAGCATTGGGGGGATTGATCCTCCCTGCGGGACCGGCTGACCTCCTCCACAGTCGGTCCCGCGAACCTCATCACCATACTTCGGGCAGCGAAAAGGGCGCGGGAACTGCTTCCCGCGCCCTTTTCTAATGGTTCCGTCGGAGTAGACGTTAGAGCGTTTTCGAAGCAGGTGGAATCACCTGCTGACTCGGAAAACGCGGCAAAACAAAAGCCTAGAGCAACCGAGCCGATGCAATCGGATCGGAACTTGCTCTACGCGGCTTCTTTGTGCCGCTCGGTCGCTTCCAGGTTCAGCAAGTCGGCCATTTCGAACGCCAGTTCGATCGACTGCGCACCGTTCAAACGCGGGTCGCAATGCGTGTGGTAGCGATCGGCCAGCGCCTCGTCGGTGATCGCGATGGCGCCGCCGGTGCATTCGGTCACGTCCTGGCCGGTCATCTCGATGTGGATGCCGCCCGCGTGGGTGCCTTCGGCGCGGTGGACCGCGAAGAAGCCGCGCACTTCGGACAGGATGCGATCGAAGGGCCGCGTCTTGAAGCCGCTGTCGGACTTGATGACGTTGCCGTGCATCGGATCGCACGACCACACCACCGGATGGCCCTCGCGCTTCACCGCGCGGACCAGCTTGGGCAGGCCCGCTTCCACCTTGTCATGGCCGTAGCGGCTGATGAGGGTCATGCGGCCAGGCTCACGCCCCGGGTTCAGCGTGTCGAGCATCCGCAGCAGTGCGTCCGGCTCCAGGCTGGGGCCGCACTTCATGCCGATCGGGTTGCCGACGCCGCGCAGGAACTCGACATGGGCCGAGCCTTCGAAGCGGGTGCGATCGCCGATCCACAGCATGTGCGCCGAACAATCGTACCACTCCCCCGTCAACGAATCGCGGCGGGTCAGCGCTTGCTCGTAAGGGAGCAGCAGCGCTTCGTGGCTGGTGTAGAACTTGGTGCCCTGCAATTGCGGCACGGTCGTGGGATCGACCCCGCACGCCGCCATGAAGTCCAGCGCCTCGCCGATGCGATCGGCCATCTGCGCGAACTTTTCGCCCCAGGGGCTGCGGCCGATGTGCTCCATCGTCCACTGGTGGACCTGGCGCAAGTTGGCGTAGCCGCCGTTCGCGAAAGCGCGCAGCAGGTTCAGCGTGGATGACGACTGCCCATAGGCGCGCAGCATCCGGTCGGGATCGTTGACGCGCGTTTCGGGATCGAACTCGATGCCGTTGATGATGTCGCCCAGATAGCTGGGCAGTTCGACGCCGCCGATCGTCTCGGTCGGGGCAGAGCGCGGCTTGGCGAACTGGCCCGCCATGCGGCCCAGCTTCACCACCGGCTGCTTGCTGGCAAAGGTCAGCACCACCGCCATCTGCAACAGCACGCGGAACGAATCGCGGATATTGTCGGCGCTGAACTCGGCGAAGCTCTCCGCGCAGTCCCCGCCCTGGAGCAGAAAACCGCGACCGGCAGCCACTTCGGCAAGATCGGCCTTCAGCGCACGCGCTTCGCCAGCAAAGACCAGCGGCGGAAACTTCGCAAGGGTCGCCTCGACAGCGCCCAGCTTCGCTTCGTCACCGTATACCGGCAGGTGGCGCGCCTCATGCGCTTTCCAGCCTTCCGGGGTCCAATTGCTTGCCACGTCATGCACTCCTGATGTCCCCGCTCAGCGCGGGGGCGCAAAACAAGAGGCGGCCAATAGCCGCGCCGGGCAAGATTTGCAAAGTCGCATTAACCGATCACGGTGATCGGTTGCGCGTGTCACCCCGTTTGGGGCGGAGCGGCCGCGGCGGATTGGAAAGGTGGGCAGGCTGGTCTCGACCTACGTCTGGAAGACCTGTGTGACCGCACAGCCTACGCATTCGCAACGGGCTGGTTTTGGCTATCGATTGTGGCATCGGCCACCACAGCGCAGTCTCCGAAGCAAACCGTACCCATGACCACACCAGTAGCACGCTGGCACCAGTAGCACGCCGGCGCAAATGCCGTTGATGATACGGCTCAGGATGAAAGAAGCGTAACTTTACATTTTTAGACGCCAAATCAATACAATCGCTTGCTTGAAAAAACACTACTTGTCTAAAGAGTTACCGTGCGATCTTACGGGGGGAAAATTAATGCGTTGCAAGGGCCTGCTGACATGTACTGCGATGGTCATTTTGCTGTCTGCCTGTGGCGGCGGGGGCGGATCCGTTGCCAGCACGCCAACACCGACACCGACGCCGACACCCAGTCCGGCGCCAACGCCAAGCAACAGTTCGCTCACGGACCTAAAATATAGCCAGAGTTTCGCAAATCAGGCCGCTGTAATGGCAGTGGCGTGGGATCGAACCACTAACACCGGCATCAGCGGCAGTACAAAATCCGCCACGATGACTATCGCCTATAATGCGAACACCAATGGCTATACCATTTCGACCGACGGCTACTCGCAGACATTTCTGCCGGCAGACCAGACCTCAAAGGATGATTACGACACAGTTTATTCCAACAACGGAGCCATTCTAACCCTTACTTCCAAGGGGTACGAGAACAATCTTGTCACGCAATATGTTCGCATGGGCCTGTTGCAACGCAATACCACCAGCGGCTCAACCCAGAACACAGAGTTGACAAGCTTCACGTATGGTCTGCCGACGGATGCAGCCATGACGCCGCGCACGGGAACCGCTGCCTACAACACGCAAGCCTTCGGCGCCGTCAGTGCGCCGGGAGCGGAGCCGAAGGCATTCCAGGGGGCCGGTCAAGTCGACATCGACTTCGTGCAAGGTGTGTTCAGCGGCCACAGCTACTTGACCGAATACGGCCTTGTGAATGGCGGCACCTCTTCGGGCGGCGGCATCGAACTGACTACGGTCGGCCAGCTTTCCTCTACCGGTGCAGGGCTGACTGGCACCGCTGTCTACGGAGGCTGGGACGGCACGGTCACCGCCGACCTGACAGGCAGCCTTTACGGTCCGTCAGGACAGGAACTGGGCGCGACGTTCAGCGGTGAGAATGCCAACGGAATGACCGTGACCGGTTCAATCGTCGGCCAGCAAGACGGCACGCTAACCCCGGCCAACCTTTCGTTCGCGAACATGACCCACCAACAGAGTTTCTACACCCGCATGTCGGAATATTCGGGAGGTAGCCTGACCTGGCAGAATAGCGAGACATTCATTTATTCGGGCTATTCCTCGGATGAATCGGGTGGTCAGTTCACAATTGACGACAAAGTGGCCGGGGCGGCGAACTTCACGACCTATCGCAAGACCTTCAGCAACAGCTACTACGGCACACAGGACGTCACGCTGGAGCTTTACAAGCCTGGTGCTGCCAACTCCGAACTGGCTCTTACCTACGCCAGTTTCGGGCACTGGCAGGGTTCGCTGCCCTCCAGCTACGCCAGCGGGGTGAATAGCCAGTGGTTCGTCTATGGCTTCACGACCCCGAACTATGCCCTTGCCAACCGAACCGGCTCGGCCAGCTACGAAGGCGTCGCTTATGGCACGGGCTTTGGCTCCGGCGGTCAGCGTTACGACGTCAACGGCACCTCAAATCTCGCCGTCAATTTCAGTTCCGACACCTTCACCGGCGCGCTGGCACTGAGCGGTCGCAACACCACAACCAGTGATTTGACCGACTTCGGATCCACGGCCTTCTCGGGCACCATCGACAGCCGATCCAATACTCTGAAGGGCGACTTCAGCGCAGGTGGGATATTGGGCAGCGGGATCTACGGTCAATTCTACGGTCCGCAGGGGCAGGAAGTGGCAGGCACCTTCTCGTTCAATACACCGCAAGGCAGCGCCGCAGCCGGAGTTAACCTTAGCGGCGCCTTCGCGGCCAAGCAGAAGTAATCGCGGTAGCCCGGCGTGATTGTCTGTTTTGCGGCTGCGGCCGCACCGTTCGTGCTGGCGTCCGCGGCATCCCCTGCGACGCCCGCCACCGCCCCCAAACGCTCACATGAACTCTCGGCAATCGAGGTGTTCACCGTTGCTGAGCGTGCGCAGAGTGCAGGACACTATGAGGAAGCGATCCGTCTCTATGACGCCCTGACGCAGGACCGCAATGCCGACGTGCGGGCAGAGGCCCGCTTCCGCAAGGGCATGCTGTTGGCCAGCCTGAAGCGCTATCGCAAGGCCGCGACGGCCTTTCGCGAGCTGCTCGATGAGACACCCGATGCCGCCCCCGTGCGGCTGGAACTGGCCCAGGTCCTGGCACTGATGGGTGACGAGGGCGGCGCCCGGCGCGAGTTACGCCAAGTGCAGGCAACCGGACTGCCGGAACAAGTGGCGCGTGCGGTCGGCCAGTTCGACACGGCGCTGCGTTCGCATAAGCGCGCGGGACTAAGGCTAGAGTTCGCACTCGCACCCGATACCAACATCAATCGGGCGACCGAAGTTCGCACGCTGGATACCGTCATCGCACCTTTGACGCTATCCCGCGATGCCCGGGCCCAGTCAGGGCTAGGCGTCCATCTGTCGGCCGACGGATACCTGAAGGTCCCCATCGGTGCAGGGATCAGCGTGGTGCCCCGGATCAACAGCCTTGCCACGCTTTATGGCAAGAGCGAATTCGACGATATAACAGTCACGGCCTTGGTCGGGCTGGAAGTGCAGCGTCAGCATGACCGGTTCAGCCCCTCGATTGGACACGGCTGGCGCTGGTACGGCAAGCGTTCCTACATGCACACCGATGTCGCCACGCTGGACTGGATCCATGTGCTGGGTCAAACAGCGCAGTTGAGCGGTTCGGTAAGTGCGGCCACTACCGACTATCAGCTCAATAACCTACAGGACGGTGCGCTCTATTCCGTGAGTGTTGGTGTCGAGCGGGCACTGTCGGCGCGCAGCGGTGTTAGCGTCGCGCTTAATGCCGTGCGCCAGACCGCACGCGATCCCGGTTATGCGACAGCATCGGGAGGCGTGCGTCTGCTCGGCTGGCGGGAGGCGGGTCGAACCACACTGTTCGCCTCAGCGACGCTCCAGCGTACCGAAGGTGACGCCGCCCTTGCGCTGTTCGGCAAGCGTCGTCGTGAGTGGTTCGCCAGCGTACGCGCAGGGGCCACCTTGCGGGCTCTGACTGTGCACGGTTTCGCCCCCTACGTGCGGGTCGGCTATGAGCGCAATGCATCCAGCGTTGATTTGTATGATTACCGACGTTTCACTAGCGAGTTCGGCATAACCAGCGCCTTCTAGAGCGGCCTGCGGGCTTTCCGGTAGAGCTGCCCGTCTGCTTTTGGAAACGCTGAACTGTCGCGCGAACGTCCGAAAGTGTCGCAAAGTGGCCGCACTTTCGGCAGAAGCCTAACTGACCGCAGCAGGGCTTTTCATACGTTGCATCAGGCACGGAGCGCTGCAATTTAATCTCTAGCGCGAATGAGCGGGCGTCCGACTTCTCGCCTACCTCGTCATTGCCGGCGCAGCGAAGCAATCCAGGACAGTTTTACGCCGCCCTAGATTGCTTCGCTGCGCTTCGTGATGACGAATGTTTGGCAAAGCGGTTTGGGCAAAATAGCGAAGGTTTGGGAGAAACTGGGCAGCGCCGTGCGAACCCAGCTCTTCCCCGCCCCTACCGCGCCGCGACGGTGGTGGAGGATTTGCCTTCGGGCATGACTTCCAGCCGCCACGATGCGTTCTTACCCAGGTAGCGCGCGGCGAGTTGCTGCATCGCTTGCGGGGTGGTGACGGTGTAGTCGGTCAGGACCGAGCGGACGCTGCCGATGCGGCTGGGGTCGGACGTCGCGCCTTCCAGTTGCTCCATGAAGAACGAGGTACTGGAGGCGGCGCGCGTCACTTGCTGGCGCAGCGGTTCGGTGACGCGCTCCAGCTCGTCCGCAGTGGGCGGGTTGGCGATGAGGTCTTGGGCGATCTCGTCGGCGGTCTGGAAGAACACACCGACCGACTTGGGATCGACTTGCGCCATCGCCGTGATCGATCCGCCCGCGCCCAGGTCCACCGGCCACGTCGAAAACACTTGCGGCGCGTAGGCCACGCCGAGCTTTTCGCGGATGGCGTCCATCAGCCGGTTGGTGAAGATCTGGGTAAGGATTTCGAGCTGGCGCGATTCGCGAATGCCGGGCACCCCGCCGCCGGTCGGCCAAGAGATCACGGCAGCCGCCTGGTCGGCATCGCCATGATGGATCAGCAGGACCGGCTTGTCCGACGGCTTGGGGACCGGGATATCGGCCGCCGCCGTCGCAATCTTCACCGGCTGACGCGCCTTGAGCGCGCCGAAGGTCTTCTCCAGCGCCGGGATCGCCTGCGCCTTATCGAAATCGCCGAAGATCTGCACTTCCACCGGCCCTTCGGCCAGGGCCTTGCCCCAAACGCGCTTGAAGCCTTCGGGCGTGGTCGCCTCGATCTGCGCCGGGGTGGGGGTGGCAAAGCGCGGGTCCTGGGCGTGCTGGTAGAACGGCAGGTCGCGGGTCAGCACGCCTTGCGGCGAGGTGGCGTAGGTATCGTACTGGATGCGCGCGAGGGCCTTGGCGCGCATCACCGGGTTATCGTCCCAGCGCGGCATGTCGAGCTTGGCGGCGAACAGGTACAACTGGTCGGCCAGGTCTGCCGGGCGGGTTTCCGCCGAGAACTCGAACGAGGCGTCCTGGATATCGAAGTTGAAGCCCATCTTGCGGCCCGTGGAAATGCGATCCAGCTCTTCCTGACCCAGCGTCGCCAGGCCCGAGCCGAACAGCGCCGTCTGGCCCAGCGTGATGTAGGCCGCATCCTTGGGGTCGATCGAGCGATAGCCTCCGCCAAAGCGCGTCTTCACCATCACCCGGCCCGGCTCCTCGGCCACCGGCCACAGCAGCACCTTCACGCCATTGGCGAACGTCAATTGCTCGATTTCGAGAAGGCCCGTCGGCGTATCGGCGATCGGCTTTTCGGGCGCACCCAGGCTCGGCAGCGTGTCGAACGAGATCGGCGCACCGGCCAGCCGCACCGCCGCGTCGGGCTTTACGTTCTTTTCGAGCGCAAGCTTGAGCGCCTGGTCGGTGGCGATGCCCGGCTTCTGCGTGCTGAACAGCGCCTTGGTGACGGTGCCGGAGAACAACTGGCGCGTGTGCTTGAGCACAGCGGCGGGCGTGAACAACGGCTTGGTTTCGCGGAAGATGCGCAGCACCACATCGGGCGAGGCGACCGTTTCGCGGATGTCGAGCGCGTTGACCAGATCGTCCGCCAGCTTGGAGCCAGGCAGGATGCGCTGCTGTTCGACCGGCACCTGGAACGAGACGTCCATCTCGGCCACTTCGCGTTCGATCTCGGCTTTCGTGGGCGCGCGGGTTAGCGCATCGGCGATCACCGCCCGCACATCGCGCAAGGCGCTTTTCCAGTCCTGACCCAGCGGGGTGACCGACACGAACGTAGCGTCCGCCGATCGCGAAACATCGTCCTGGTTGACCGATGCCGACAAATAACTGCCACCGGCACGGGCCTTGGTCTCCAGTCGGCGGTTGATGATCGCCTGCGCCACCCAATCGGTCATGCGGCCTTGGTTGTAGACCACGGTATCGATCTTCTGCCGCCAGGGACGCAGCACCGCGTACATCAGCGAAGGCGGCAGGTCTGGCTCGACCAGGACGCGCGTTTCACCAACCGGGTTCTTGGGGTTCGATCCCTTGACCGCCACCGGATCGCCAAAGCTGGGCGCCGCGGCCTTGGGTCCGGTGGCTTTCCAATCGGCGAACCACTTTCGCACGTAGGATTCCAGCATGGCCGGATCGGCGTCACCCGCCACGATCACAGCCACGTTGTCCGGCCGATACCAGCGCGAATAGAAAGCGCGCACGGATTCAGGCGTCGTCGCGTTCAGCGATGCCAGAGTGCCGATCGGTTCACGATTGGCCAAGGGCTGGCCAGCGTAGAGCGTCTTTTGCATCGCATCCTGCACCCGCTTTTCGGCGCCGCCGCGCGTACGCATCTCTGCCAACACGATCGGCAGGTCGGATTTGAGGTTTGAGGCGGACAGCGTGGGCGCAGTGACCATGCCGCTCATCAACTTGAACGTCTCGTCCAGCGACTTGGGCGTGGCGTTGGGCAAGTCCAGCTTGAATACCGTCTGCGTCGTCGACGTGACCGCATTGGTATCGCTGCCGAACGTCGCGCCCAGACGCTGGAACGCGGCGATTGCGGTGCCCTCTGCAATGTACTTCGACTGGCGAAACAGCATGTGTTCCAGCAAGTGGGCATACCCACGCTCGGCATCGGTTTCGTACAACGAGCCGGCATCGACGCGGATACGGATCGAAACCTGCCCCGGCGGCACTCCGTTTTTGCGCACCGCATACTTCAGGCCGTTGGACAATTCGCCGAAATGCCATTCCGGATCGGGCGGAATGTCGCTGCCCCGATAGAGCCAAGGCGTGACGGCATCGCCGACGACCGCGGGCGTCACTGGCGCCTTGGCAACAGGCGAGGTCGGCTCCTGGGCGAGCGCCTGAGCGATAAGCGGTTGAGCGGAAACCTGCGAGAGCAGGACAAGGCAAGCGAGCGAGCGCACGGCGCGCGAAGTAGTCGTCATCACAGGAGTTATAAGATGCCCGACGCTTAAGGGCCAGTGAATAGCATTCAGATTTCGGCATGGCGCTACATGTCGCGACAAACGCATCGATATGTAAAACGATTGCGGCCTTCACGGCGGAGTTGGCCCCCCGCCCTTGACCACCGAGCAACTTCACCTAAATCGCATGCATTATGTACATTGAAACCGAAGCCACGCCCAATCCTGCGACCTTCAAGTTCCGGCCAGGGCAGATCGTGATGCCCGCCGGCACCCGCGAATTCACCTCGCCCGAGGATGCAGTCGCGTCTCCGCTCGCCGAAGGCCTGTTCGATCTGGGAGACGTGACGGGCGTGTTCTTCGGACACGATTTCGTTTCGGTAACCGCAGCGCCGGGCGTGGAATGGCACGATCTCAAGCCGCAAGTCGTCTCGATACTGCTGGACCACTTCGTGTCGCAGGCGCCGCTGTTCACCGGCGGCGACGCTGCCGGCTTCGTGGTACCCAGCGACGGGGACGAGGATTTCGGCGATGATCCCGCCGATGCCGATATCGTCGCACAGATCCGCGACTTGATCGAAACCAGGGTACGCCCAGCCGTCGCCAACGATGGCGGAGACATCATCTATCGCGGCTTTCGCGAAGGCGTCGTCTACTTGACCATGCAAGGCGCGTGCGCCGGATGCCCTTCATCGTCCGCGACGCTGAAGCACGGCATCGAAAGCCTGCTCAAGCACTACGTGCCCGAAGTCAGCGAAGTTCGCGCAGCCTGACCGGCACCCCCGGATGTCTGCTTCGACCCTGGTGATCGACAGCGCCACGGATGCTTGCTCGGTGGCGCTGTTCGTCAATAACGAGCTGGTTGCGGGCGAACTACGCTTGTTGGGACGTGGCCATGCAGAGGCGCTGGTGCCGATGATCGCCGCCTTGCCCGGACGTGGCCGTGCAAACCGCATCGCCGTCTCGCTCGGCCCCGGCAGCTTCACGGGCGTTCGCGTGGGTCTGGCCGCCGCGCGGGCGTTGGGACTGGCCTGGGGAGTGGAAGTCGTGGGCTATTCCACCCTTTCGCTGATCGCGGCGATGGCCAGAGACAAGCATGGTCCTGTGCCGGTCGGCGTGGCGATGACCGGCGGGCACGGCGAGTGGTTCATCGAGGGCTTCGACGCAAACGGCGCGAGCCTACGCGCCCTAACCTCGCTGACGCCTCCCGCCGCTGCGGCAGCCGCTCCCGAGGATTTGGTCGCCGGGAACCAGGCTCAAGCGCTGATCGATCTGCGCGGCCATGGAACTGCGATGGCGGTCCTGCCCGATGCGCGCGCTTTCGCTCTGCTGCCGCATACCGGGCTGCTTCCCGATCTGCATCCGATCTATGGACGCGCACCCGATGCCCGCCTGCCGGGCGGCATCCTTCCCTCCACCGCCGCATGAACGATGATGTCGATCATATCATGGCAGTTATGTCGGCCGCATTCGACCCTGCCTTTGGCGAGGCCTGGAACCGTCGCCAGGTGGAAGACGCACTGACGATCGGCAATTGTCACTACGATGTGGTCGGCGTCGATGGGCTTGCCCCGGACGAGGGCAATCCAGCCGCCGGATTCCGAATGTCGCGCATGGGTTTCGAGGAGGAGGAACTGCTGCTGATCGCCGTCGTGCCAAACCTTCGCGGGCGCGGCCTGGGCCTCGCTATGCTTGAAACCCTGCGATCAGATGCGGAAAAGCGCGGCGCGCGGCGTCTACTATTGGAAATGCGCAAAGGAAACCCTGCGGAATCGCTGTATCGCAGCTTCGGCTTCTATTCGATCGGCGAACGCAGAGAGTATTACCGAACTCCTGTTGGAGATCGTATCGACGCCGTCACTTTTGCCTATGACGTTCCGAACGATACAAGCGCGCAAGTTCAGTAACATAGTCGAAATAAACTATAATTATGCGGATTCCCTGAATTGAACTTGCGTACTCATTAGAATTGGTTCAAAGCGCGCGACGGCATACGATAATGGTTTGCCACACCCCCAACTCCTTGGTCGCACAAGAGGTAATAAAAAATGGAAAACGTACAGTCCGACGCGAATGAGACCCTCATTACGCTGACATCCGACATCGTTGCTGCCCATGTCAGCAACAACAGCGTTTCGGTGGACGATCTCGGAACGCTCATCACCAATGTCTACGGCGCTCTTGCCGGTCTGGGCGGCATTGCCCCCGTGATCGAAGAAAAGCCTGAGCCGGCAGTTTCCGTCCGCGCATCGATCAAGCCGGACTACATCGTTTGTCTTGAGGACGGCAAGAAGCTGAAAATGCTCAAGCGCCACCTTATGACTCACTACAACATGACCCCGGAAGCTTATCGCGCGCGCTGGAACCTGCCCGCCGATTACCCGATGGTCGCTCCCAACTACGCCGAAAAGCGCCGCGAACTGGCCAAGAAGATCGGCCTGGGTCGCAAGCCCAACGCTCGTCGCGGCCGCAAGCCCAAGGTCGTCGCGGCCTGATAGTGTGCATTGCCGGTTCAAGTATTGAGCCAGCAGGTTGAGATTGACGGCGCATCGGCTTACATGGCCGGTGCGCCTTCTCATATTTACAGGTCACCCGTGCCCCAGCCCATCGACATCGAAGCTCTCTGCGCCGAACGTGGTCTTCGCATCACCGAACAGCGCCGCGTTATTGCGCGGGTACTGTCGGAAAGCACCGATCACCCCGACGTCGAGAAACTGCACGAACGCGCCGCCGTGATCGACCCCGGCATTTCGATCGCCACAGTCTATCGTACGGTGCGCTTGTTCGAAGAAGCCGGCATTCTCGATCGGCATGACTTCGGCGATGGCCGTGCCCGTTACGAAGCCGCGCCTGAGGCGCACCACGATCACATGATCGACGTGGAAAGCGGCCAAGTCATCGAATTCGTCGATCCCGAACTGGAATCGCTTCAGCGCCAGATCGCCGAGAAGCTGGGCTTCCGCCTCGTCGATCACCGGATGGAATTGTTCGGCGTCAAGCTTGAGCGTGCAGACGGGGACGCTGGCCCCACCCGGCGGTGACGAACGCCGCCGCGCTCGCAAGCGCCGGCGGCATCGCCTTGTGGGCATGGCCGCTGATCGCACTGCGGCTGACGCTGATGTTGCTGGCTCTGGTGGTGCTCACGCCGGCCTATTACGTGCTGGCACCGTTCTTCCCGCGCAATCCAGTGCCGCGTCGGTTCCTGGGACTTATTGGCTGGATCGCAGGAGCGCGCGTGCATGTGCGCGGCGAGCGTACCGCCCGCAATGTGTTCTACCTTGCCAACCATGTCAGTTGGATCGACATTCTGGCTCTTGCCGGCAAGACCGGCTGCGCCTTCGTCGCGCATGACGGGCTCGCCCAGATCGGCCCCTTGCGCTGGCTGTGCCAACTCAACGACACCGTCTTCATCGCGCGCCACTCCCGCGCCAGCGTCGCCCGGCAGATCGAACAAGTGCGCACCGCGCTGGTCGATACCGGGGCGCTGGCGATCTTTCCCGAAGGCACGTGCGGCGATGGCAGCGCTTTGTTGCCGTTCAAGTCTTCGCTGCTCTCGGCGCTGGAAGGCGAGACGGCCCACATCCCGGTCCAGCCGGTATGGATCGACTACGGACCCCAAGTGCACAAAATTGCCTGGACCGACGAACCCGGCCTGTCGAACGCGCTACGCATGCTGGCACGGTTGCGCCCGATCGATCTGACCCTGCATTTCCTGCCGCCGCTCAATGCCGAGGCGCGCGCGGACCGCAAGCGCATGGCCCACGCAGCGCGCGCGGCGATCGAGGCGGCAAAGCGGAGCTAAGGTGGGCTAGCTAAGGCGGGGCTCGAGACGCTGTTCAGCGCCTCAGTTCCCCGCCTGGCTCCAAGCGATCAACGCGTGGCGTTGTACGCCAGTTGAGTCTCGTCCAACTGGAAGCCCACCAGCACTTCGAACGTCGAGCGGGCGACGGCAGCTTTGACCTGCGGATCGGACAACGGATCGACGGCAGCGTCGGCCATACCGGCCTTGCGCTTGCGAGTGATGCGGTCGCGCACGTCCTGCGGCAGAGTAGCAGCAGCGGCATCGACGAACGCGTTGACTTGCGCCGTACCCTCCGCCCGGTCTTGTCCGTCGGCGAAGTTGAGCGCCACGGTGCCAACGCGCTTGCTGATGACGGCGGTGCCGCCCTGCAGCACGGTGACGAAGTACGGCAGCACCACCTGACGCGCACCAGCGGTGCCGTTACGGCGGGCCAGAACCTTGAACGAGACTTGCGACGTCACCTTGTCGGTCGCCAGTTCGTTGCAGACCGTGCGAACGTTGGTCATCGACGCGGTAATATCGACGTTGGGCGCGGTGCGATCGCCGGGCGTGCGGAACAAGGTGACGTCGCCCGTGTAGTCCGGGATACCCACGGCGGGGCACTTGGAACGGATCTGGCTGATGCCAACGCCCTCATCCACCACGATCTCCCCTTTGGTCTTGCAACCGCTCAGCGCGGTGAGCGCGGCAGCCGAGCAAAGGACAGTGGCAGTCAAACGGCGAGCATTCATCTTGATATATCCTCGATAGGCGTGCGCTTGCCCTAGCGGTGCGAGCGGCAAAGCGCTAGAGGGCCGTGCATGAACGCGCCCTTTCCGTCACCAGTGCCGCCCAGCGCCGGATCGCCGCTGCGCCTGCTGATCGCCGCCCCTCGGGGATTTTGCGCCGGTGTCGACCGTGCCATCGAAATCGTCGAACGCGCGATCGAGATCTACGGCCCGCCCGTCTACGTCCGGCATGAAATCGTCCATAACAAGTTCGTGGTCGATAGCCTCAAGGCCAAAGGCGCCGTCTTCGTCGAGACGCTGAACGAAGTGCCCGATGGGGTGCCGGTGATCTTCAGTGCCCACGGCGTGCCCAAGTCCGTGCCCGCCGAAGCGACCGCGCGCGGGCTCGAATGGCTGGATGCCACCTGCCCGCTCGTCAGCAAAGTCCACCGCCAGGCCGAGCGTCAGACAGCGGCCGGCCACCACATATTGTTCATCGGCCACGCCGGTCACCCCGAAGTGATCGGCACCCTGGGCCAGCTTCCCGAAGGCGCGATGACGCTGGTCGAAACGGTCGAGGACGTCGCGGCACTGACGTTTGGCCCGGACGACGAGATTTCGTACATCTCGCAAACCACCCTGTCGGTGGACGACACGGCGGATATGATCGCGGCGATCCAGGCGCGCTTTCCCAATGTCGTCGCTCCGAAGGGTGAGGACATCTGCTACGCCACCTCGAACCGCCAGGCAGCGGTCAAGCAGATCGCGCCGCTGTGCCAACTGGTGCTGGTGATCGGATCGCCCAAAAGCTCTAACTCGCTGCGCCTGGTCGAAGTTGCCGAGCGTTCGGGCGCAATCGCCCATCTGGTTCAGCGCGCGACCGACATCGATCCAGCCTGGCTCGACGGCGTCGATTGCCTGGGCCTGACCGCCGGCGCTTCCGCGCCCGAGGAACTGGTCAACGAAGTCGTCGCCCGCATCCGCGAGCTGCGTCTGGTCGAGGCCGAGGAAATCGTCACCGCGCAGGAACACATCACGTTCAAGCTGCCTCGCCAACTCACCCGCTGAACGGACGCGAGCAGAATGGCAGTCTACACCCGACTCGGCGCGGAGGAGATGGCAGGCGTGATCGCCGCCTTCGACGTTGGCACGCTTTTGTCCGCCAAGGGCATCGCGGAAGGCGTTTCGAACAGCAACTGGCTGGTGGAAACCACGACTGCGAATGCGTCTGCCGATGCTTCAACTTCTCGCCGTTTCATCCTGACGATCTACGAAAGCCGCACCGAAGTCGGCGATCTGCCATTCTTCCTCGACTTGCTCGATCATCTGGCCGGCGCGGATTGCCCGGTGCCGCGTACGATCCACGATCGCGCCGGCGCCAGTTTCCGCACCTATAACGGCAAGGCGCTGGCGCTGATCGAATTTCTGCCGGGCGTCTCGGTGTCCGAGCCGACGCCGGAACAGGCCCGCGCGGTGGGCGGCGCCCTGGCGCAAATCCACTTGGCAGCCGCCGATTTCCCCGCCACGCGCGCAAATTCCATGGGGCCGGCGGCTTGGCGCCAGTTGCTGGGCGATTGCGGCGCGCAAGCTCTGGCGACGATCGACTCGACGTTGCCCGGCATCGTCGAACGCGAACTCGCATTGCTCGACGAGAACTGGCCGACAGACCTTCCGCACGGCGTGATCCACGCGGACTTGTTCCCCGACAACGTGCTGATGCTGGGCGACCAGGTCACGGGCCTGATCGACTTCTACTTCGCCTGTACCGACCTGATCGCCTACGATGTCGCCGTCACCCACGCCGCCTGGTGCTTCAGTCAGGACGGCGCGAACTTCGATGCAGCGCTTTCGGCGGCGCTGCTGGCGGGATACGAGGCAGTGCGCCCGCTGTCACAAGCCGAGCGATCCGCCCTGCCCGTGCTCGCGCGGGGAGCGGCCATGCGGTTTCTGGCGACGCGCGCTTACGATTGGCTCAACACGCCTGCCGATGCGCTCGTCACGCGCAAAGACCCGATGGCCTTCGCGCGGCGGCTGGAATTCTACGCAAATCCCGCCAGTGCCGGGGTCTTCGCGGTATGAAAAAGGTCGATGTGTTC
The DNA here is from genome assembly GCF_000272475.1 of Novosphingobium sp. Rr 2-17. Taxonomy (GTDB): domain Bacteria; phylum Pseudomonadota; class Alphaproteobacteria; order Sphingomonadales; family Sphingomonadaceae; genus Novosphingobium. The sequence goes on along the minus strand of NZ_AKFJ01000085.1, from coordinate 88,144 downwards.
ACCGACGGCGCCTGCAAGGGCAACCCCGGCCCCGGCGGCTGGGGCGCGCTGCTGCGGATGGGCCCGCATGAAAAGGAAATGTCGGGCGGAGAGCCGGACACGACCAACAACCGCATGGAAATGACCGCTGCCATCAAGGCCCTCAATGCCCTGACCGAGCCCTGCGACATCACCTTGCACACCGACAGCCGCTACGTGATCGACGGCATCACCAAGTGGGTTCACGGCTGGAAGAAAAAGGGCTGGATCAACGCCAGCAAACAGCCCGTGCGCAACGCCGACTTGTGGCACGACCTCATCGAAGCCGTCGCCCGTCACCGCGTCGACTGGGTATGGGTACGCGGCCACAACGGCCACATCGAAAACGAACGCGTCGATAAACTCGCCAGCGACGCGGCGAAAGCGGCGAAGTAAGTCTGCCGGGTCCGCCGTACTGCTGAGTGCCTCATTCCGATGGCGTCATCCACGGGAGCAGCGCGGCCGTTCTTCTTCAGAGATTCGATCGCGCGCTTCGCTGAAGCCTTGCTGGAATAGCGTCGGCTTAGAAACGTGAAAGCAGCGCCTTCATCTTCGCGTCAAGACGCGATCTCAAGCGCCAAATATATCGCGGCACCGGAGCAAACCCCAAAAGCGAAAATCACGCCCAGAAGCATCGAACGCTTCATTGCTTCTTTTTCTTCGTCGGTTTGTTCAGCCATGCCCGCGTCCGATCCTATTGTGGCCAACAGTGATTAGCCGAGGCAAAGTACCGTCGCGGACTGGCTGATGCAATACAGCATGCCATCGCTCCAGTATTAGATCGCTCCAGTATTAGGAAGCAGACAACGAGGCCGCAGCCTTCCTACCCTAGCCGAACCGCCCCGCCCGATAAGGCGCCGGGTCCACCTCGCCGCCCTCCACGCCCAGCAGCAGCCGCGCCGCCAGGTCCGCGGCGGCAGGGGCGGTCTGGATGCCGAAGCCGCCTTGGCCGGCGAACCAGAAGAACGCGGGTTCCTCGGGCGCGAAGCCGTAGACGGGGAGGCGGTCGGGGGCGAAGGAGCGCAGGCCTGCCCAGCGATGTTCGACGCGGTTTACTTGCCAATCGACCACTTTTTCGAAGCGGTCGATTGCCAGGGCAACGTCGAGTTCCTCGGGCGCGACGTCGCAGGCCGGGCTGGCGGTTTCGTCGTGAGGGCTGAGCCACAAGCTGCCGTTTTCGGGCTTGAAGTAGAACGTCTCGCCAATGTCGAGCACCAGCGGCAAGTCTTCGGGCGCGGCAGGGGTTACCGCAAGTTGCGCAACGGTGCGCCGGTAGGGCGCAATCCCGAGCGGGCGCAGACCGGCGATCCCGGCCACCGGATCGGCCCAGGCGCCTGCCGCATTGACGAGGACGCCGGCCTGCATTTGGCGACCGTCCGCAAGGGTAAGGCTCCAGCCGGTGGCGATACGCTCGGCGGCGGTCAGCCCCGCGCGACACCATAGCTGCGCGCCGGACTGGCGGGCTTGCGCGAGGTAATGCTGGTGCAGGCCGCCGACGTCGATGTCGGCCGTGCTCGGCTCCCACGCGGCGCATGTCCATTGCGGGCGCAGGCCCGGCACGTGCGCCTCGATCGCAGCTCGGCCCAGCACGTCCACCTCGACGCCAAGCGCGCTGAACGTCCCCGCGAAGGCTTCGACCTGTCCCCGCTCGTCAGCCCGGCCCAGCATCAGCGCGCCACGGCGGCGCAGAAAGCCGAGCTGTTCCAGCACCGGACCGGATGCGGTGGTCAGCGGCTGGACGATCGGGCCGCCGTAGCTTTCGGACCAGAACGCGGCGGAGCGGCCCGTGGAATGGTAGCCGGGGCGGTCCTCGGCCTCGATCATCAGCACGCTGGCGCGTCCGGCAATCTGGGCAGCGAGCGAGGCGCCAGCCATCCCCGCGCCGACGATGGCGATGTCGAACTTGTCCATGCCGCTCAGGCCCTAGCGGGCGCGTGTCGGTTCAGGAAGTCCCCGATGTGGGCCAGAGCCCGGTCGCGCACCGGATCGACTTCGCGCAGGATTTCGTGGCGGCACTCGCCCCCGAAGGCGAGCAGCTCGCCGTGGGGCAAGCGCTGTGCGGCGCGGCGGATCGCCGGAAATGACACCAGACCATCGACGCTGGTGCCCATCAGCAACGTGGGGACGGTGACCGCCTCCAGCACGCCGCGTTGCTCCAGCGTCAGGATCGAGGCCAGCGCGCGCTCGACCCAGCCCCAACTGGCCGCGCCCATGGCGATCGCGGGGCGCTGCGCGCGCCACCATTGTTCGTCCTCGTAACGGCTGTCGTCGTGCGTCAGCAGGCGCCCGCGCGCGCGCTTGACCAGTTCCGGCCGCTCGTCGCCACTCCAGGCGGGGCGGCGCGGATCGCCCAACGCCAGGATGCGGCGCGCCGCCAGGTGTAGCGCGCGAGCCGGTGCCCACGTGGGATGCAGGCCGAGCATCGGCGCGGACAGCACCAGCGCGTCGGGGCGAACCCGGCCTTCGGCAACCGCGCGCAAGGCGATGTGCCCGCCCATCGAATGCGCGACGGCGACATGCGGACCGGGCGTGCGGGCGGCCCACTCGGTCCACAAGGCGGCATAATCATCCACCCACACCGCAAAATCGGAAATGTGGCCAGTGCGCGAATCGTTGCCGAGGCGCCCTGAGTAGGCCTGCCCGCGCCAGTCCGCCGAAGTGACTTGCCAGCCCTGTGCGTGCCAGCCGTCCAGCGTTTCCAGCCATTTTTCATAGACATCGCCGCGCCCCGGCATGAACAGCAGCGATCCGCGCGGGGGGCTGGTGTGCGGGGGGCTCGCTTGCGGCCAGTCGATGCGGCGGATGGATGGGCCGCCAGGCGCCGTCCAGCGGGATTCCACCGCTTCGACAGGGATCACCCGGCGTGACGGCGATGGCACCAATCGTTCGAAAGCGCGGTTCAAATCGGCCAATTCCGTGCTCAACGCCATAGTTACTATTTCGGTGTCGGGTGGGCTTCTTCCGTACGCACTGCTGATTGCCTTGGCAACGGCGCTGCTGGCGCGCGCGCGCGTGCCTGACTCGACGCAACCGCTTTTACGCTGTCGACGCATCGACCGCATGGGTTACGTACTTGGCAAGCCGAAGCTGCTCCGAGACGGCCCGATCAAGTACGAACGCATAATGCGGGCTCAGTGAAGTCCGCCGGTGCTTTCCTTCACGCCGGTAGTCTCTTCCTGCTGCTTCTGCTGGGCGTGGTCCACGTTCATGCCCACGAACACCACCACGATCATCGCGATGACGATCGCCGCGATCCAAATGGCGGCCTTGCCCAGCCGTCTTTCGCTGGGCTGATGGGCGGGCTTGTGCAGGGGATCGTTCATGGCAGGCTCCGATAGCTGGTTGAAAAGCTCGCAAAAGAGCCATCCGTTCCAACAAGGAAGCGTTGAGCCGATCCAAGAGTTCCGCTGGTCTGCTCGGCCTGTCCTGGCAGGACCGCATCTCAGACCGACCGGACCTTCTCAGCGCGCGAGAATGCCGGCCATGATGATATCGATGGTATGTTCGCGGTAACGGTCGCGCAGTTCTTCGGTCAGGGTATCCTGGTCGAAGCAATGCTTGAGCACCAGCCGCGCGGAAAAGAACCGGTCCACGGCCCCTGTCACCGTGAAGTAGAACAATTGCGGGTCGACCGGCCGGAAGACGCCTGCGCGTACGCCGTCACCGATCAGTTGTTCGTATGCGCGGTAAATCGGTGAGAGATAGCAATCCGCGATGCGGCGCGCCTCGGTCTCGTCGCTCTCACGCACCATTCGCATGGTCAGGCGGTTGAGGTAGGGCACTTCGTAGAAGGTATCGACCACCTTCCACAAATGACGGTGCAGCTTGGCCTCGGGCTCCCATCCGTCCTTGGCGACGAGCGCGTCCACGCTGCTGACGATCGCCCGCCAGTCCCGATCCAGCAGCGCTTTGAGCAACCCTGCCTTGTTGCCGAAATAATACTTCACCAACGCCGAATTGAGGCCCGAGCGCAAGGACAACTCGGACAGCGAAATGTCGACGACGTCGCCATCGCGCATGATTGCGCTGCAGGTGTCCAGCAGTAACTCGCGCGCGCCGGGGGGCGCCACGGCATCAGCCGAAGGAGCCACATCCTTCCCCTTTGCGATCACCATTTCGCTATGTCCCGCTTCATTTCGCACCCATTCGGATCGCGCCGTCAAGGCGAATGCCCTCGCCGTTCATATAGTTATGCTCGATCAGAAACAGCGCGAGCTTCGCGTATTCCTCGGGCTTGCCCAGCCGCTTGGGGAATGGAACCATCGCGGCCAACGAATCCTGCACCGCTTGCGGCATCCCGGCGATCATCGGCGTCTCGAAAATGCCAGGCAGGATGCAGTTGACGCGAATGCCTTCGCTCATCAGGTCGCGCGCGACCGGCAGCGTCATCGCCAGCACGCCGCCCTTGGACGCCGCGTAAGCCGCCTGTCCGATCTGACCGTCCTGCGCCGCCACCGAAGCGGTGTTGACGATCGCCCCGCGCGCACCGCCCCCGTCGATGGGATCGAGCGTCGCCATACCCGCCGCGGACTTGGACAAGCAGCGGAAGGTGCCTACCAAGTTGATGGCAATCGCCTTTTCGAACAGCGCCATGTCGTGGCCCCGCGTCGCCCCGGTCTCCCGGTTGCGGCCAACGGTCTTGGCGGCAGGCGCGATACCCGCACAATTGACCAGCACCCGCTCCTGACCATGGGCCGCGCGCGCCTTGGCGAAACCGGCCTCGACGCTGGCTTCGTCGGTCACGTCCACGGCACAGAACACCCCGCCGATCTCCACCGCCAGCGCCTCGCCGTTCGACGCGTTGAGGTCGAACACCGCCACCTTCACGCCATGCTCCGACAGCGCCCGCGCCGTCGCCGCGCCCAGGCCCGACGCAGCCCCCGTGACGATCGCAGCGATGGAACTATCGAGCTTCATGTTACCGTTCCTTTGCATGACGCCAGTCGCACAACCGTCATGACGCCGGGCTAACACCCGCGCCGACCCTGCGTGATTTAATCATCCGGTTAAGAGCGGCGTGTCACCGGGTCAACGCACTTCTGATCGCATGCGGCACTTGCGCAACAGGATTTCAGATCGACGTCGATCGACGTAAGATTCAACATGCCCGCCGCATCATGGCGATGGCTACGTTGTTTCCCTGCTTCGTCGGCTTTTTTGCCGTAATATCACTGCCTATCACGGCGTGTTTCAGTCCTGTTGCAGCTATGTCACAGACATTCAGGAAATTGCGCGACGCGGCAATTAAGATTGAAAGCACCGGTTCATCAAGACAAGTTCGCCGCATGGCTCTGAGGTGCGAAAACGGCATCCAAGGCTGGCAACGGGTCACCTCCAGGATTGGTCACGCTCCCTGGAGGGGAACGAAGCAACAAGGGACACAGAAGTGAAAACATCCATCCAGAAGGCCGCGCTTTGCGGCGCGACCAGCCTATCGGTCGTCGCCCTGCTGTGCGGCACCGCCCACGCCCAGGATACCGCCGCCCCCCAGGTCGCTGAGGCTGCCGACGAACCGGCAAGCACGATCATCGTCACCGGCTCGATCTCGCGCAACCCGGCTGCAGCCACGGCTTCGCCGGTCGTGTCGATCACTTCCGAAGACATGAGCAAGCGCGGTATCACGACTACGTCGGAACTGCTGCAATCGCTCACGGCTAACAACGCGGGCACCGTCGCTTCGAGCTGGTCGTCCTTCGGCTTCACCACCGGCGCGTCCGCACCGTCGCTGCGTGGTTTCAACGATGCTTACACGCTCGTCCTGTTCGATGGCATGCGCACCGCATACTTCCCACTGGCAGACGATACCCAGCGCAACATCGTCGATATAAACACGATCCCCACATCGATCATCGACCGTACCGATGTTCTCCTCGACGGCGCTTCGGCCACCTACGGCTCGGACGCGATCGCCGGTGTGGTTAACTTGCTGACGAAGCGCCAAATCACTGGCTTCCACGCCGATGCCTCGGGTGGCATTTCGCAGCGCGGCGACTCTGGCGAACAGCGCATCAACGCTACTTACGGATACGGAGACCTCGACGAGCAGGGCTTCAACATCTACGTAAATGGCGAGTACCAGCACAACAGTGCCCTTTACATGCGGGATCGCGGCGCGCCGTTTAACACTGCCGATCAAAGCTCGATTTGCGGAACGGCGGAACAAGGCTGCCTTACCAATAGCATTCGTAACGGCATCCAGTACGATGGCAGCTACAACGGCTTCCAAAGCACCACTGCAAACGCAGTGCGCCCGTACTCGACCAGCCTGACTTCCTTGGGGGGCTATCAGTACCTCAACGGCTGTAACGGCCTAGACTCCACCACCCTGACCGCAGACCAGCGGGCGGTGAGCGGTTCTTCGGCCGGTCAGCCAATCACTCCCTCGACGGTGTGCCAGCAGGATCTGGTCAACCAGTATCGTATGTATAGCCCGGAAATCACGCGCAAGGGTGCCACGCTGCGGGCGACCTTCAAGGTGGGTGATTCGTCCGAAGCCTTCGTGATGTTCAACTATTACAACACGAAGACCTACAGCTCGACCACCCCGTCCGGGTGGACCGGCCAGACTGCCGCCAGCTCGGATCAGGTCACGGTCAACTCGATCTACCTGCCCGTCTATGTCTGCTCGCAGGGCACGGGTTCGCTTGATGCTTCCGGTCGCCTGACCGCTTCGGGCTGCAACGCCAGCAACGGCACACTCAACCCGAATAACCCCTTTGCCTCGCAAGGTAACCTGGCTCGCCTCGTCGGCATCCCCGAAAATCCGCGCGAGACGTATACCGACGCTAAGACCTACCGCGCATCGGCTGGCATCCAGGGCAGCTTCAGCGATGGTTTCGACTACAATGTCGGCGCCACCGCTTCGCAGATCAACATGGACATCACGAACAAGGGTTACGTGAACCTTCAAGGCCTGATGGATGCCATCGCCCAGGGCACGTACAACTTCGTCGATCCCTCGCAAAACTCTGAGGCGGCCATTCAGCAGGTCTTCCCCGACCAGAAGAAGCGCGCCACTTCGAAGCTGGCCCAGATCATGGGTACGCTGAGCAAGGACTTGTTCGCATTGCCAGGTGGCAAGGTGAACGTCGCGGTTGGTGGCCAGTATCGTCACGAATCGATCGACAACCCCAGCGCGAACCCGGCAAATCCGGAAAATCCGTATGATCGCTACTACAGCATCAACGGTGTGGGCGTTGAGGGCAGCCGCAACATCTGGTCGCTCTCCTACGAAGTGTCGGCTCCGATCTTTGACTCGTTCCGCGTGAGGGCACTGGGTTCGTACGACCACTATTCGACCGGCCAGAAAGCATTCGCGCCGAAGTTCGAAGCTGAGTTCAAGCCTATCGAGCAGATCAAGCTTCGCGGCACCTTCTCGAAGGGCTTCCGCGCGCCGAACCTGAACGAATCGTTCCAGCAACCGGCAACAGGCTACGCTACGTACCAGATCAACTGCTCGTCGCCGACCTATGCAACGTTCTGCGCGCAGCACGCCAGCAACCCGAACTATTACTCGGCGGGTTACTCGATCGGCCTTACGTCGGAAAGCAATGCGAATCTAAAGCCGGAAAAGTCCACCTCGTACACTCTGGGGTTGGTCGTTCAGCCGGTCCGCAACGTCACGCTGACGGTCGATTATTGGCACACGAAGATCAAGAACGTCATCGTTGCCGCGTCTGTGACGAGCGATATTCTTGAGCAGTACTACAACAACAATGGCCAGGTTAACGTGGCCGGCGTGACCGTTACGCCTGGCGTCGCGGACTCTGAGAACCCGAATGCCCTGCCGCTGATCGGGTACGTTACGGCCGCGTACCGCAACGCCAATGCGCTCCAGGGCAGCGGCATCGACTTCTCAGCCGATGCCTCGTTCCCGCTCTCGGAAACGGTCAAGTGGTTCACCAAGGCCAACCTGGCTTACATGATCCGCCTTGAGCAGTTCAACGAAGACGGTTCGGTCTGGCGCTATGATGGATCGCTGGGTGGTTGTAACGTCACGTCCTGCTCGGGTACGCCGCGTTGGCGCGCCACGTGGCAGAACACGCTGGACTTCAACAACAAGGCCAGCCTGACCCTGACCGCCACCTACACCAGCGGTTACTCCAGCGTTGCCACTGATTCGGGCGGTGTCTACGGTGACTGCGCTGCGAGCGCCACCAATGGCCAGCAGGTGACTTACGACAACGGCGATCCAGTACAGTGCCGTACGAAGCCTGTTTTCTACCTGGATACGCATGGCGAAGTTAAGGTCGCGGACAAGTTCACGCTGTACGCTGACATGCTGAACATCCTCGACACCAAGGCCAAGTACGATCCGAACTCGGCTTACGGGCTGTACCAGTTCAACCCCGCCTGGTCTGACCGTCTCTTCGTCGGTCGCTACCTGCGCATCGGTGCAAAGGTCGATTTCTAAGTCGGCTTGAGTATCGCAAACAGAAAGGGGCGGTCTCGCAAGAGGCCGCCCCTTTTGCTTTGGTCATTCGCGACGTAGCGCTACGCCCACCTCATCACCCCACCGTGATCGCCAGCGCGCCGTCGCCTTCGTCGATGTGGACGTGCGAGCCATCAGGGACTTCGCCAGCCAGCAGTTTTTCCGCCAGCGGGTCCTGCAAGTGGCGTTGGACCGCACGCTTCAAAGGCCGGGCGCCGTAGACCGGATCGTAGCCGACCCGGCCCAGCCAGCGCTTCGCGGCATCGGTCAGGTCCAGCACGATCTTGCGGTCCTTGAGCAGCTTTTGCACCCGCGCGACCTGGATATCGACGATCGGCCCCATGTGCGCCTGGCCCAGCCGGTGGAACAGCACGATCTCGTCCAGCCGGTTGAGGAACTCGGGCCGGAAATGTCCGCGCACCACTTCCATCACTTGCGGCTCGACGACGTCTACGTCCTGGCCTTCGTCCAGGTTCGACAGGAACTGGCTGCCCAGGTTGCTGGTCAGGATGATGAGGGTGTTGGTGAAGTCCACCACCCGGCCCTGCCCATCGGTCAGGCGGCCATCGTCGAGCACTTGCAACAGGACATTGAAGACGTCCGGGTGCGCCTTTTCCACCTCGTCGAACAGCACGACCTGGTAGGGCCGGCGCCGCACCGCTTCGGTCAAAACGCCGCCCTCATCATAGCCGACATAGCCCGGAGGCGCGCCGATCAGGCGGGAGACGGCGTGCTTTTCCATGAACTCGCTCATGTCGATGCGCACCATCGCGTTGTCGTCGTCGAACAGGAACCCGGCCAACGCCTTGGTCAGTTCGGTCTTGCCCACGCCCGTGGGGCCCAGGAACAGGAACGATCCCATCGGCCGGTTGGGGTCTTGCAGCCCCGCCCGCGCGCGCCGCACCGCCTTGGATACGGCAGCGACGGCATCGGCTTGACCAATGACACGCGCGCCCAGCGCTTGCTCCATCTTGAGCAGCTTTTCCCGCTCGCCCTGCAGCATCCGATCGACCGGCACCCCGGTCCAACGGCTGACGACACCGGCAATGTCGTCGTCGGTCACTTCCTCGCGCAGCAGCGCATTGCCCGCCGCGCCTTGCGCGTCTGCCAGTTGCCGCTCCAGCGCCGGAATGGTGCCGTAGGACAGCTCGCCTGCGCGACCGAGGTCGCCCGTGCGCTGCGCCTGCTCCAACTCGATGCGCGCGGCATCGAGCTGTTCCTTCAGCTTGCCTTCGGCTGCGATCTTGTCACGCTCGTTCTGCCAGCGCGTGGTCAACTCGCTGGACTGCTGCTCAAGGTTGGCCAGTTCGCCGCGCAAGGTGGCGAGGCGGTCTTTCGAGGCAGTGTCGGTCTCCTTGCCCAGCGCCATTTCCTCGATCTTGAGCTGGATGATGCGGCGGTCGAGGTTCTCGATCTCCTCAGGCTTGCTTTCCACCTCCATCCGGATGCGGCTGGCGGCCTCGTCCATCAGGTCGATCGCCTTGTCCGGCAGGAAGCGGTTGGTGATGTAGCGGTTGGACAAAGTCGCGGCCGCCACGATCGCGCCATCGGTGATCCGCACGCCGTGGTGCAGCTCGTACTTTTCCTTAAGCCCGCGCAGGATCGAAATGGTGTCCTCGACGGTCGGCTCGCCCACGAAGACCGGCTGGAACCGCCGCTGCAGCGCCGCGTCCTTCTCGACGTACTTCTGGTATTCGTCGAGCGTGGTCGCACCGATGCAGTGCAGTTCGCCGCGTGCCAGCGCGGGCTTGAGCAAGTTGCCGGCATCCATCGAGCCCTCGGAAGCACCCGCGCCGATCAGCGTGTGCATCTCGTCGATGAACAGAATGATCTCGCCCTCGGCGCCCTTCACTTCGTCGAGCACGGATTTGAGCCGCTCCTCGAACTCGCCGCGATACTTGGCCCCGGCGATGAGCGAGCCCATGTCGAGCGACATCAGGCGCCGGTCCTTGAGGCTGTCGGGCACGTCGCCATTGGCGATGCGCAGCGCCAGGCCCTCGGCGATGGCGGTCTTGCCCACGCCGGGATCGCCGATCAGCACCGGGTTGTTCTTGGTGCGCCGGGCAAGGATCTGGATCGTGCGGCGGATTTCCTCGTCGCGGCCAATTACCGGATCGAGCTTGCCGTCGCGCGCTGCCTGCGTAAGGTCACGCGCGTACTTCTTCATAGCGTCGTAGGCGTTTTCCGCCCCGGCGCTATCGGCCGTGCGCCCGCCGCGCAGTTCGGTGATCGCCGCTTCCAGCCCTTGCGGGGTGACGTTCGCCGCCTTGAGCGCTTGTCCGGCGGGCGTGGTGGTGGCGAGCGCGAGGCCCAGCAGCAGCCGCTCCACGGTGACGAAGCTATCGCCCGACTTGGTCGCCGCTTGCTCCGCTGCATCGAGTACACGCACGGCATCGTTGTCGAGCCCTGGCGTGTTGGACGCGCCGCTGCCCGAGACGGCGGGCACTTTGGCCAGCGCCTTGTCCAGTTCCTGCGTCGCGAACACCGGATTGCCCCCGGCCCGCTGGATCAACCCGGCGGCCATGCCTTCGGGATCATCGAGCAGCGCCTTGAGCACATGCTCGGGCGCGATGCGCTGATGATTCAAGCGGATCGCCACGGTTTGCGCCGCCTGGAGAAAACCCTTGGCGCGGTCGGTGAACTTTTCGAGATTCATGGCTTGGTATGCCTCCTGATCCCCAGGATATGATGTTGCATTTGAGCAACACAAGGGTGTGACCTGATTATTTTGAGATCTGATCTCTCGATCACAACGACAATCATACCCAAGTTCGCCTCGGACTGAATTGCGCTTGCTCAAGATGGTATCATTGTCACTGGTTCTGCGAAAACAAGCTGCTAACCTCGCCTGATGCGCTTTACCCCCATGTCGAGCCTGATCGCTCTTTCGGCCGCCCTTGCCCTTTCGACCTCCGTCGTCGCTTCGGGCAAACCCACTGCCTCCGTGCCAACGCCAGCCCCGGTTCCCCCCGCCGCCTCGCCGCAGGAACTGGTCTCCAAAGTCGATATCCCGTACGAAAAGTTCGTCCTGCCCAACGGGCTGACCACGATCGTTCATACCGATCGCAAGGCGCCGATCGTCGCAGTCACGCTGTACTACAAGGTCGGCTCCAAGAACGAACCGCGCGGCCGCACCGGTTTCGCGCATTTGTACGAGCATCTGTTCTTCGGCGGTTCGGCCAACGTGCCCAATTTCGATATTCCACTGGAAGGTGCCGGCTCCACTTCCACCAATGGGTCAACCTCATACGATCGCACCAACTACGTCGAGACGGTGCCGACCGGCGCGCTGGACCTGGCGTTGTTCATGGAAGCCGACCGCATGGGCGCGCTGCTTCCGGCCGTCACCCAGGATAAGCTCGATAAGCAGCGCAGCGTCGTCCAGAACGAGAAGCGTCAGGGCGACAACCAGCCCTATGGCCTGACCGAATACGCCATTGCCCAGGGACTGTTCCCGGTTGGGCATCCTTATCGCCACTCCACCATCGGCTCGATGGCGGACCTCGATGCCGCGAGCCTGACGGACGTGCGCAAGTGGTTCACCGACCACTATGGCCCGAACAACGTGGTGCTGGTGCTGTCGGGCGACATCGATGCGGCAGTGGCACGGCCCAAGGTCGAGCAGTGGTTCGGCGCGATCCCGCGCGGACCGCAGATCAAGCCGGTTACGGCGGCACCGGTAACGCTGACCGCGCCGGTTTCGAAAGACATCACCGACCAGGTTCCGGTGCTGCGCCTGCAGCGTGAATGGAGCGGGCCGGGCCTGAACGATGCCGACGCGCCAGCGCTGCGCATCGGCATGCACATCTTGGGCGGCCTTGCCAGCTCGCGGCTCGACAATGCGCTGGTTCGGGGGCAGCAGCTTGCCGTCTCGGTTTCCGCCAGCGCCGGCACTTACGAGCAGATCAGCCAGATCGAAGCGACGATGGACGTGAAGCCCGGCGTCGATCGCGCCAAAGCCGAAGCCGCGTTCGACAAGGTCATTACCGACTTCGTGGCGCAAGGCCCGACGCAGGACGAACTGCAACGCGCCGTCATCAGCACGCTTTCCGGTGAGATCGGCGGGCTGGAACAAGTCGGCGGCTTCTCCGGCAAGGGCGCGACCCTGGCCGAGGGCGAGGTTTATTCGCACGATCCGGCCAAGTACAAGGCAGACCTTGCCGCGATTGCCGCGCTGACGCCCGAGCGCGTGCGCGCGGCGATGCAGGCCTGGCTCAGCCGTCCGGTCTACAAGCTGGCGATCGTGCCGGGGCCGCGCACGCTGTCCGGCGACGCACTGGGTGGCTGGGGGGACGAGGCGACAACGCCCTCCCCGCCCAAGGACAGCCGCGCCAAGGCTCCGGCGCTGCCGCCGGCCCCCAAGCGCGCGTCGCCGCCCGTGGCGCCGGTAGGAGACCTCGCGTTCCCCAAGATCGAGCGAACGACGCTGTCCAACGGCATTCCGGTGGCGCTCGCGCGCCGCACGGCGGTGCCCAAGCTGGTGCTGCAGATCGATTTCGACGCTGGCTATGCCGCTGACGCGCTCGACAGGCCGGGTACGCAAGGGCTGATGCTCTCGATGCTAGAGCAAGGCACCACCAGCCGCGATGCGACGCAGATCGCCGAGGAGCAAGAGCGGTTGGGCGCCTCGATCGGGGCAGGCGCGACGCTGGATGCGAGTTCCATGCAGTTGTCCGCCCTCAGCGCCAATCTCGGCCCGTCGCTGGCGCTGACCGCCGACGTGCTGCTGAACCCTGCGTTCAAGCCCGCGGATTTCGAACGCACTCGTTCGCAAGCGCAAGCCTCGCTGGCGCAGGCGCTTTCGACGCCAGACAGCTTGGCCGACCGCACGTTGGCGGGCGAGATCTTCAAGGGCCACCCGTATGCCCAGCCAGAGGACGGCTTGGGCGATGCGGCATCGCTGGCGGCGCTGACCCCGGCGGCCTTGCGCGCCGCGCACGACAAGTGGCTGCGGCCCGATCTGGCGCGGATCACCGTCGTCGGCGATGTGACGATGGCGCAGCTCAAGCCGCTGCTGGAGCAGACGTTCGGCCATTGGCAGGCACCGGCCACGCCCGCCCCGACCAAGCGCCTGGACGGGGCGACGCCGCCGTCCGCCGCGCGGATCGTGCTGATCGACCGGCCCAATTCGCCGCAGTCGGTCATCGCGGCAGGCGATGTCCTGCCCTTTACCGGGCGCACGCCGGGCGAAGAGCCACTGACGCTGGCCAACGACGTGCTGGGCGGCGGTTTTCTGTCGCGGCTGAACAACGATATTCGTGAGGACAAGGGCTGGAGCTACGGCGTCTATAGCGGCGTCAGCCAGTCGATCGGGCCGCGATCGTTCCAGGTGACGGCGCCGGTCCAGGCCGATCGCACGGGCGATTCGATCAAGGCGATCCTGGCGGATATGGCCGCCTTCCCCGGCAACAAGCCGGTAAGCGAAGAGGAACTGCAACGCGTCACCGACGGTTCGATCCGCCGGCTGCCCAAGCAGTTCGAGACCAATGCCTCGGTCCTGGCCGCCATCATCAAGAACGATCGCCTTGGCCGTCCTGAAGACTATTACATGACGCTGGCGCGTACGTATCGGGCGATCAACGCGCAGGCGATCGGCGCGGCGGCGAGCCAGTACCTGCAGCCCAAGGCGCTGACGATCGTTGTCGTAGGGGACCGCAAGATCGTGGAACCACAACTGAAGAACCTTGGGATTCCGGTAGAAGTGCGCGCCGCACCTGCCGATCCGCAAGGCGGCGAATAAGGAGATCGGATGATGTCGGTAGCTGGTACCTGGGACTGCGTGACCAAGACCCCGCTGGGGGATCAGAAGGGAAGACTCGTCATCATACCGGGAGAGACAGGCACCTTTTCCGGCTCGATCAGCGGCGATCTGGGATCGATGCCGATCAAGGACGGACAAGTCAGTGGCGATACCCTGACCTGGAAGATGAAAATGACCATGCCGATGCCGATCGACCTGGATTGCGCGGCCACCGTGGACGGCGATGCAATCAACGGCACCGTCAAGGCCGGGATGTTCGGCACGATGACGCTGACCGGCACCCGGGCCGCGTAAGGCGTTGAAGCGGCGGTGCGGGGCCAGCCTTAAGCCAGCCCCGCCGCCCTCTATCAGCCCAGTTTGGTCTTCAGGATTTCGTTGACGACCTGCGGGTTGCCCTTGCCGGCCATCGCCTTCATCGTCTGACCCACGAAGAAGCCGAACAGTGCGACCTTACCGGCGCGGTACTGTTCGACCTTGTCGGCATTGGCCGCCAGGATTTCGTCCACTTTGGCCTCGATCGCGCCGGTGTCGGACTCCTGCTTCAACCCCTCGCGCTCGACGATGGCCGTGGCGGTGTCGCCGGTTTCCAGCATCAGTTCGAGCACTTGCTTGGCGATCGAGCCGGAGATCGTGCCCTTGCCGACCAGCGCCAGCAGATCGGCGCCCTTCTCCTGGGTTACCGGCGAATCCTCCAGCGACTGGCCGACCTTGTTGAGCGCCCCGAACAAGTCGGAGATCAGCCAGTTGGCGGTCTGCTTGGCGACATCAGACTCGCTCTTGCCTTGCGCGGCGGCGGCCTTGGCCAACAGCACTTCGAACCAGCGGGCGGTCTCGGCCTCTGCGGTCAGCACCGCAGCGTTGTAGGCGGACAGCCCCAGGTCGCCAATGTAGCGCTTGCGCTTGGCGTCGGGCAGTTCGGGCAGCGAAGCGCGGCAGTCTTCCAGGAACGCGTCTTCCAGGATCAGCGGCAACAAGTCGGGGTCCGGGAAGTAGCGATAATCGTGCGCGTCTTCCTTCGAGCGCATCGAGCGGGTGGTGCCGGTGGTCGGATCGAACAGCCGCGTTTCCTGGACGATCTTGCCACCGCTCTCCAACACATCGACCTGACGATAGGCCTCATGCTCGATCGCCTGCATCACGAAGCGCACCGAGTTGACGTTCTTGGTCTCGGTCCGGGTGCCCAGCTCGTCCCCCACCTTGCGCACCGAGACGTTGACGTCGGCCCGCATGGAGCCTTCCTCCATGTTGCCGTCGCACGAGCCGACATAGCGCAGGATCGACCGCAGCTTGCGCAGATAAGCGCCAGCCTCAGCCGGAGACCGCATGTCCGGGCGGCTGACGATTTCCATCAGCGCCACGCCCGAACGGTTGAGATCGACGTAGGACATCGTCGGGTGCTGATCGTGCATCAGCTTGCCCGCATCCTGCTCGACGTGGATACGCTCCACCCCGAAGGTCTTCTCCTCGAGGATGCCGGCCTTCTCGTCCGCCTCGATCGTCAGCGATCCTTCGCCCACGATCGGGTGGTAGAGCTGGCTGATCTGGTAGCCCTGCGGCAGATCGGCATAGAAGTAGTTCTTGCGGTCAAACCGCGACCACTTGTTGATCTGCGCGTCGATCGCCATCCCGGTGCGCACGGCCTGGCGAATGCACTCGGCATTCGGCACCGGCAACATGCCCGGCATCGCCGCGTCGATCAGCGAGACTTGCGCGTTCGGCTCCGCCCCGAACGCGGTCGCCGCGCCAGAGAACAGCTTGGAGTTCGACGTGACCTGCGCGTGGACCTCAAGGCCGATAACGACCTCCCAGTCCCCGGTGGCGCCCTGGATGCGATAGGTTGATTCAGTCATCTATGCTTCCGCCTGTTTGCGCGCTCACGGGCACGCCTTTCCAGAATTTTTTGTCGCTCGCGACTCGGCTCTTTGGAAGGCCTTGACCCGAACCGAATCCGCTTGAAACCCCCGGCGAGACATTCCGCAACCATCTGCAGATGATCTCACCAAGCCAGCTCATCTTACCACCAACGCTCTGGCTTGGCCGTAAACTGGGCGCGGCTCTCGATGGCGAGGGCCGCGTTGAGGACGCCTTGCTCGTCGAGCGGGCGGCCGATGATCTGGAGGCCGAGCGGCAGGCCTTGCGCGTCCAACCCTGCCGGCACCGACATCGCCGGCAGGCCCGCCAGCGAGGCGGGCACCGTGAACACGTCGTTGAGGTACATCGCCAGCGGATCGTCCACGTTCTCGCCCAGCGCGAAGGCGGCGCTCGGCGCGGTCGGGGTGAGGAGGACGTCGACTTGCTCGAACGCCTGCTCGAAATCGCGGGCGATCAGCGTGCGGACCTTCTGCGCCTGGGTGTAATAGGCATCGTAGAAGCCCGCCGAGAGCACGTACGTGCCGATCATGATGCGGCGCTTCACTTCCGGCCCGAAGCCGGCGGCGCGGGTGGCGGCGTACATGTCCTGCAAGCCCGCACCCTCCGGCAGATCGCGCAGGCCGTAGCGCACGCCATCGTAGCGCGCGAGGTTGGACGAGGCTTCCGCAGGGGCGATGATGTAGTACGTCGGCAGCGCGTACTTGGTATGCGGCAGCGACACTTCGAGCACGGTTGCGCCGGCGTCCTTGAGCCAGGCGATGCCCTGCTCCCACACCGCATCGATTTCCGCCGGCATCCCATCCACGCGGTATTCGCGCGGGATACCCACCGTCTTGCCCTTGAGGTCAGCCGACAGCGCAGCGGTCCATTCGGGCACCGCCAGATCCAGGCTGGTCGCGTCCTTGGGATCGAAGCCGGCCATCGACTCCAGCATGATCGCGCAGTCGGTCACGTCGCGCGCCATCGCGCCGGGCTGGTCGAGCGAGCTGGCGAAGGCGACGACGCCCCAGCGCGAGCAACGCCCGTACGTGGGCTTTATGCCCGAAATGCCAGTGAACGCGGCGGGCTGGCGGATCGAGCCGCCGGTGTCGGTGCCGGTCGCTGCTGGGCACAGCCGCGCTGCAATCGCAGCGGACGAGCCGCCCGACGAGCCGCCAGGAGCAAGCTGCGCATTGCTGCCGGGCCGCTTCCACGGCGAGATCACGTTGCCGAAATAGCTGGTCTCGTTCGACGAGCCCATCGCGAACTGATCGAGGTTGAGCTTACCCAGCATCCCGGCACCGGCATCCCACAACTTCTGCGAGACGCTCGATTCGTACTGCGGCACGAAGCCTTCCAGGATGTGGCTGGCCGCCGTGGTCTGCACCCCGAACGTGGCGAACAGATCCTTCATGCCGATCGGCACGCCGCCCATCTTACCCAGATCCTCGCCCGCCGCGCGCTTGGCGTCGGTCGCCTGAGCGGCTTCGATCGCCTTTTCGGGCGTGGCGACAATGAAGGCGTTCAGCGCATCTTGCGCCGCGGCGACGTTGGCGTTGAACGCCTCGGCCACTTCGACAGCGGAGAATGCGCCCGTGGCCACGCCATCGCGGATCGCGGCTACGCCAAGGTCAGTAAGATCAGTCATGCTGTGTTCCAGCGGTTGTCCGGGCGATTGGGCACGGACGGGAAGAAGATGGGGTCGGCGGCGGGCTCAACGGCCTTGGCGACAAGTCACTCGATCACCTTGGGCACGCCGAAGAAGCCGTGCTCGGGCGCGGGCGCGTTCGCCAGCACCGCATCGCGGCGACCACCGCCGGTCAACGGATCGGCGTCGATCACGTCGGCGCGCAGGCGCAATTGGTTGGGGATCACGGCGGTCATCGGCTCGACGCCGGTGACGTCGACTTCGCCCAGTTGCTCGACCCAGGCGAGGATGCCGTTCAGTTCGGGCACCATGCCCTCAAGCTCCGCCTCGCTCACCTTGATCCGGGCGAGGCTGGCGATCTTCGCCACGGTTGCGGTATCGACCGACATGGCATTCCTTCAAAGTTTGGTCGCCGCGCCCGCGCGCGGCAATACGAACGGGGCAGCTAGCATCCGCGCTGCACGGCTTCAAGCACAGGCGAACGCCTGCCTTGCGAAGATAGGCCCAATGAGCGGGCCGGACCCAAGGCCCGGCGTGCCCATGGCCTTACTTCGCTGGCGGCGCGCCTTGCGGTTGGGCCTGTTGCTGGCCTTGCTGTTGGGCCATTTGCGCCATCAGCTGGCTGATTTCCTGCGGCGTCTTGAAATCGATCAGCTCGATCTCGAACACCAGCGTGGAGTTGGCCGGGATCGGTCCGCTCGCTTGCGCGCCATAGCCAAGCTGTGGCGGGATGGTTACGCGGTACTTGCCGCCGCGCTGCATCCCGACGATCCCTTGCGAGAACCCTGGCACCACTTCGTCGAGCGGCAGCGCCGAACGCTGGGCCTCGTCGAAGACGGTGCCGTCCTGCAGCATGCCCTTGTAGTTGACGAGCACCATCGCATGTTCGGGAACTTTGTCGCCCGCGCCGGGCGTGAGCGAATCGACCTTCACGTGCGGCGCAGCAGCAGGGCTGGCCGGAGCCGGAGCCGCCGGGGCTTGGGCATAGCCCAGCGCCGGCACCCCGATGGCCATCGCAATAGACGCGAATCGTGCTGCGTGACGAGCGAACATCACTGCGATCAGTTCGGCACCGGCGCGACGGCACCGGCAGCGCCACCGACAGGAGCGCCCGCACCGGCACCAGCGCCGCCCTGGAGCTGCTGCAACTGCTGGAGGAAGCGCTGCTGCTGTTCGATCTCGGCGCGGCTCTTGAAGTCCAGCAATTCGACTTCGAACGTCAAGTCGGTGTTCGGCGGGATCGCGCCGGCCTGCTTGTCGCCATAAGCGAGCTGGGCCGGGATCTCGACCTTGTACTTGCCGCCGCGCTGCATCTTCTGCAGCGCCTGGCTGAAGCCAGGAACCACTTCGGCGACCGGGAAGACCGCCTGCTGCTGCTGGTCGAACACCTTACCGTCGGGCAGCGTGCCCTTGTAGTTCACCAGCGCCACGTCGGCCACGGTGGGCGATACGCCCGTGCCCTTGGTCAGCGTGTCGATGTGGACCGAGACCGGCATGGCGGCATATGCGACGCCGCCGGCGGCCAGCGCGATCGCAGCAACGCCGAGCCAGATCTTGGTCACCGAACCCTTGGCGATCGGCTGCAGCGGGACGCGGGTGATCTCAGTCATCTGTCGAGGAACCTCGTTTCGAAAAGGGTCCGGCCGCGAACGCGAGGCGTTAGTAGCCGATGCACGAAGGGCGCGGATGGAATGTCCGCGCCCTCATGGCTCAAGCAGGCCCGACGATCAAGCCGGTAGCCATGCTCAGGTGTGTGCCTTTCCGCGCCGAAGCGCGAAAAAAAAGCTTACTTGGCGCCGTCGCGCTCAGCGCGCTTACGCTCAAGCTTACGGGCGCGGCGCACGGCAGCGGCCTTTTCACGAGCGCGCTTTTCCGACGGCTTCTCGAAGTGGCGACGAAGCTTCATCTCGCGGTACACGCCTTCACGCTGCAGCTTCTTCTTGAGCGCACGAAGAGCCTGATCGACGTTGTTGTCGCGGACGAGAATCTGCATAAACCGACACACCTCACAAAAAGCGAATGAGGCCCGCCCCGCAGCAACAATGGCGAGGCGAACCGCGAATCTCTAAAACAAAACCAAGGCCGCAACTGACGTAGGTACGGCTCGAATGGCCGGCCCGTTAGCAAAGCGGGGCCGACAAGACAAGGGGGAAGCCGCTTTATACCACTTCGTGTGACACTTCGTAATGCGCGCGTTTGGAAAACCGCGCGTTCGCGGCTAAGGCGGCGTTTATGCCTCAACCTTCCTTTATATACGCCTCGCTACTGGTAGCGCTGGGCGGCGGCCTTGGCTCCTGGCTACGCTTCGTCGTCGGCCGGGCCTGGACTGCCGCGCTGGGCCCGGTACGCGCCGGCGTCTTCCCTTACGGCACCTTGACCGTCAACGTCTTGGGCAGCTTTGCGATGGGCTTGCTCGCAGGCTGGCTGGCCCGCTTCGGGGGACACGGCGAATCCACCCGCCTCCTGCTCGGCGTCGGCATCCTGGGCGGTTTCACCACGTTTTCGGCCATGAGCCTGGACATCGCAACGCTGATCGAGCGTGGCGAGATCGGCACCGCGGCGCTCTATACGACGCTGTCCCTCCTCGTTGGCATCGGCGGATTGTTCGCCGGCCTTTTCATCATGAGGACCGCCGTATGAGCGCACCTGCAGATAATGTCCGCCAGTTCGTCGTCGGTCGCGATGATGATGGCGTGCGCCTGGACCGCTGGTTCAAGCGCCACTTGCCGCAAGTCGGCTTCGCGATCGTGTCGCGCTGGGCGCGCACCGGACAGATTCGCGTCGATGGCAAGCGTGCCGAGGTCGACACCCGGCTCGTCGCCGGCCAGACCTTGCGCGTGCCGCCAGGGGGCGAGATCAAGCCGGGCGGCAACGCCCCACGTCCGCGCAAACCGCTGACCGAGGAAGAGCTGGAACTCGCCGATTCGATGGTGCTTACGCAGGACCGCGCCGCGATCGTCCTCAACAAGCCGCCGGGCCTTGCCACGCAAGGTGGCACGGGTACCCACGCCCACGTCGATGGCCTGCTGGATGCCTACGCCGCCAGCGGCCCGCGTCCGCGCCTGGTCCACCGGCTGGATAAGGACACCTCGGGCGTCCTGCTGATCGCCCGCAGCGCCGGCAGCGCCGCGTTCTTCTCAAAGCGGTTCTCGGGCCGCACCGCGCGCAAGATCTACTGGGCGCTGGTGGTCGGCGTGCCCGGCATCCACGATGGCATGATCGAACTGCCAATCGCCAAGCAGCCGGGCACCGGCGGCGAGAAGATGCACGTCGACAAGGAAGCCGGCCAGGTCGCCCGCACCCGCTATCGCGTGATCGACCGTGCCGGCAACAGCGCCGCCTGGGTCGAACTGCACCCGCTCACGGGCCGCACGCACCAGTTGCGCGTCCACATGGCCGCCATCGGCCACCCGATCGTCGGCGACGGCAAGTACGGCGGCCAGGAAGCGTTCCTGTCCGGCTCGATCAGCCGCAAGATGCACTTGCACGCACGCCGGCTCATCATCGAGCACCCGGACGGCGTGCCGCTCGACGTGACGGCCCCCCTGCCCGAGCACTTCGCCAACTCGCTGACACAGCTAGGTTTCGAGGAATCGGAAGGCGAGATGATCCCCGATGCGCCTGCCGAGACCAAGGAAGACAAAAAGCGCTTCGCCAAGGCCCACGCCAAGGAATACCGCAAGGAACGCCGCGGCGAACGTCGCAAGCGCAGCGACAGCCCCTCAGGCCAGACGCGGCCCAGCAGGCCGCCGGTGAAGGGCAAGAGCGCAGGTCCTGGCAAGCCATCTGGTCCGGGTAAACCGACGGGGCCAGGCAAGCCATCGAGGCCTTCCGGCAGCAAGCCCGGCGGTGCCGGACGGCCTGCGGGCGCTAAGCCCGGCGGCGCGAGCCGTCCCAGCGGCGGCAAGCCAGCAGGTGCCCGTCCCGCAGCCAAGCCCGGCGGAGCACCCAGAGGCAAGCGCTGATGCATCCTGACGCCGAGGCCACCGCGTGAAGCTCGCAGTTTTCGATTGCGACGGCACGCTGATCGACGGGCAAGCTTCGATTTGCGAAGCGATGGAGGCGGCTTTTGCGGGGCAAGGGCTGGTCGCGCCGAGCCGGGCGCTGATCCGGCGCGCGGTGGGGCTTTCGCTGCCCCAGGCGATCGGGCAACTGCTTCCCGACGCGCCGAGCGCGCAGCGCACCGCGCTGGTCGAGGGGTATAAGGACGCATTCCGCGCCGCGCGCAGCGATGGACGCTTGGCGCAGCCGCTGTTCGCGGGAATCGCCGAGACGCTGGGCGCCCTCCACGCCGCCGGCTGGACGCTGGGTGTCGCCACCGGCATGTCGGACCGGGGGCTGGCGCATTGCCTGGCCGACAACGGCATCGCACAACTGTTCGTCACCCTGCAGACCGCCGATGGCCACCCTTCGAAGCCTCACCCGGCGATGCTGGAGCAGGCCATGTTCGAGGCCGGCGCCCAGCCCGAGAATACCGTGATGATCGGCGACACCTCCTACGACATGCAGATGGCGCGCAACGCCGGCGTTCGCGCGATCGGGGTGGACTGGGGCTATCACCGCCCTACTGAGCTGACCAAATCCGGCGCCGAAGCCGTCATGGAAACCCCATCCCAATTGCTGGAGTACCTGCTGCGATGACCGCGAGAGACCCCGCCATCGCCCGGTTCGCCGCGATCAACTTCATGCGCATTTCCGGCGTCGTTTTCGTGATCGGCGGCATCCTCGTCGTCACCAACCGGGTTATGCCCTCCCTGCCTGATTGGGTCGGATACCTTTTGATCGCCAACGGCTTGCTCGACGTCTTCGTCGTGCCGCTGGTCATGGCGCGAAAGTGGCGCACACCCAGATGAAGCGGTTCTACAAGGACGTTACGGTCGCTTCCATCGATGATGGTTGGCGCGCGTTGCTGGACGGGCGCGGCATAAAGACCCCCGGTGGACGCCCGCAAGTCGTTCCGACAAAGGCGCTGGCCGAGGCGCTGGCGGCGGAATGGGCAGCCCAGGGCGAGGAGATCGACCCAGGCGCGTTTCGCTATCGCGACCTGACAGACTTCACGATCGATGCCGTCGCGCCCGATCCTGCCACGATCGTCGCCGAACTGCTCCCGTATGCCGAAACCGATACGCTGTGCTACCGCGCGGACCCGGACGAGGCGCTGTACAAGCGCCAGTTGGAGGTGTGGGAGCCGCTGCTCGCCCATGTTGAGGCGCGACTGGGGGTCCAGTTCACCCGCGTGTCCGGCATCGTTCACAAGCCCCAGCCCGAGCCGACGCTTGCACAGCTGCGCACCGAACTGACAGGCCGCTCGCCGTTTGCGCTCGCCGCCCTCAAGGTGCTGGCCAACCTCGCCGGCTCGCTGACGATCGCACTGGAAGCGATCGAGCCAAAGGCGGATGCCGAAGCACTGTGGCGCGCCGCCAACCTGGAAGAGGACTGGCAGGTCGAGCTGTGGGGCGACGACTGGGAAGCCGCCGAACGCCGCGCCACGCGGTTCGAAGCGTTCCAACTCGCCATGCGGCTGGCGCAGCTTGCTGGCTGAAAGCACAAGACCCGCCCCAGCGTAAACCGGAGCGGGCCTCATGCTAGGCCGGACCGCGTGAGCGCCCCGGCCTGTCTTCTTGAGATCTAGAGCAAGTTCCGATCCGATTGCATCGGCTCGGTTGCTCTAGACTCTTGTTTCGCCGCGTTTTCCGAGTCAGCAGGTGATTCCACCTGCTTCGAAAACGCTCTAAATAGCGATCAGAACTTCACGCCAACGCCAGCCAGCACGTTGTGGCGGCTGAAATCGGACTCGTAGTTCGAGTAGCGATACTCGATCTTGCCGAAGAACTTGTCGCTGAAGTTCTTTTCGTAGCCAGCACCCAGACGGAAGCCGTCGAGGTTTGAACCATCGGAGAAGCGACCTGCGTCATCGCGGTAAGTCGCGATGACGCGAGCGTTGGTGTAGCCGCCCAGCACGTAAAGCTTGCTGGTTGCGCCGACCTGGGTGCCCACGCGCACGACGGCGGCGAGGTCACGACCGGTCTTTGCGCATACGCGAAAGCCGTCGTTGACAACGCTGCCAGCGCATTCCTTGACGGTGCTGTCCGAAACGCTGCCTTCGAAGCCCACGAACATGTTGCTACGCACAGGAGCGTCATAACCAGCGGCGACGCCGTAAGCCACGCCTTCCGAGGAATCGCCCGAGTTCGACAGGCTGTCGAGACCGCCGGTAACCTGGACGTAGGCCTGGGCATTGGCGGTGGCCGGAACGGCAAGCAACGCTGCAGCGGCAGCGACGAGGGCGAACTTGTTCATGATAACTCCTGCAAAATCTTTTTATCTCCCGCGCCGTTCGGCAGCGGGAGGCGCCCTTTAGCGGGCGAGATTTCACAGTCAAACCCATGAATTATTGCTGTTAGGTAACAGCATTGACCATGTTGCATCGCAGCAACACAGGCAATTTCCAAACCTCGATTTCATCCAGCGCTGCGCGGGGCCAAGCGTTATTTTTGTGCCCTGCAGTTATTACGCATACATATTTTTCGAGAGCAGAGTTTACGCCACGCCGTCACAAATTTTGCCGATCTGTCGGCAAAAGCACCACTGGATCAAGTCTTGGCCCAATCCGCCACTTGCTTGGCGACATCGTTGGCAGCCTGGTTGAGCGCTGGGCCGACGAAAGCGGCTTTGGGCTCGATGTTGCTCACCACCGATTCGAACCGGCGCTGGGTGATCGGGCCGCCACGCTCGGTGCGGATCGCATCGAAGCGGACGATCACGGTGCGGCTGGGCGCGTCATAGCCCATCTGCAGCAACCGTCCGCCGATCAGGGTACGCCCGGTCACTTCGAAATCGCCGCCTTCGACCACCAGCCGCCCCGTGCGTGCGCGCAAGGTTTCGGCCAGCAGCGAGCGGAACTGGCGCGTCGGCCGTTCCACCCACAGCGCATCCTTGAGATAGGCCACGCGCGAGGCATCGAGGCTGACAGGCACGCGCATCACGTCAAGCGCGCGATCGGCCTCCGGATCGAGCACGACGACGGCCTCGCTGATCGTGCCTGTGGTCGAGGTGCCCGCGGGCTCCGTTTCCACCGAGCTCAGTCGAAAGAGCTGCTTCGGCGTCTTGTCGCCAATGCTGATGCATCCCGACAGCGCCAGGCTGGCGAGTGCGACCGCAGCCAGCAGGGGTATCTTCCGGGTCGCGATACTGGAATGGCGCGTCATCGCGAGTCCTCTCATGGCTTGTAGTCGGGCAGTTTCTGCCCCTTGAGCAAGGCGGCGGCACCCTGGTCGTCGATCTTCTCGGTGACGTTGCGCAGCGCCTTGCTGGTGGCGCGCAAATCACGAATGGCAGCTTCGGCAGCAGGCAGCGTCTGGTTCGAAACCTGATCCAGCGCGGGCTGCGCGTGCTTCATCGTCACGTCGAACTGATCCATCGAGCGCTGGGCCGAGGCAAGCGTCGCGCGAAGCTGCGCGGCCAGCGAGTTGCCCTCGCTACCCAGCAGTTCGTCCGCCTTGTCAGCCACACCCTGGAACGCGGCGAGCGTTTGGGTCGCCTGCGCCAAAGTGCCGTGCAGTTCGACCATCGTGGCGCGCAGTTCGGGCGTGGCTTGCGAGATATCCTTGGTCATCTTGTCGGTATTGGCGAGAATACCCGTGATCGAACGGCGGTTCTCTTCGGACAGAAGCTGGTTAAGGTTCTCGGTCAGCGTCGCCAGCCGCTCCATCAACAGCGGCGCGTTGGCCAGGATTTCGCCAAAGCCACCGGGCTTGGTGGGGATGACAGGCACGCCTTCGGGGCCCACCTCGACGATCGGCGGCGCACCCTTGGCGGCACCTTCCAACTGGATGTCGGACACGCCGGTGAAGCTGCCTTGCACGGTAGCGGTAGTGCCGACGGTGATCGGTACCTTGTTATCGACGCGGATGCGGACGCGCACGAAGCTGGGGTCCTTCGGCCAAAGCTGGATCTGGCTAACCTGGCCCACCGGCACACCCGAATAGGCAACCTCAGAACCCTTCGCCAAGCCGTCCACCGACTGCTTGAAGAAGATGTCGAATTCGTTCTGGGTGCCTTCGTTCAGCCGCGCCAGCCAAAGGGCGAAAGCGACGGCAGCCACCAGCAACACCAGCGTGACGGCTCCCACCCATACGTGATTGGCCCGTGTTTCCATGCCGTGTTATGCCTCTGTCCTGTCGGCGCTGTCCATTCCGGCGCGTTTGTCGTCGATGTCCGGCGCGAAGTCCGACTTGTCTGCTTCGATCCGTTCTTCGGGTTGGGCCGGGCCCAACCCGCTCTGGCGCGGCACTTCGTGTACCGGCGCGCCGGCTGGCCGGTCTTTGGCGTCGAGCGCCGCGCGACCGCGCGGGCCGTTGAAATATTCCTGTATCCACGGGTGATCGAGCGCGAGCAGTTCGTCGATCGTGCCCACCGCGATGACCTTCTTGTCCGCTAGCACTGCCACCCGGTCGCAGATGGCGTAGAGCGTATCGAGGTCGTGGGTGATGAGAAAGACGGTGAGCCCCAGCGTCTCTTTCAATTCGCGGGTCAAACTATCGAACGCCGCGGCACCGATCGGATCGAGGCCGGCAGTCGGCTCGTCGAGGAACAGCAGTTCGGGATCGAGCGCCAGCGCGCGCGCCAAGCCGGCGCGTTTGCGCATGCCGCCGGAAAGCTCGCCCGGGTACTTGAACGCGGCTTCCCCGCTCAGACCCGACAAGCGAACCTTGAAGCGCGCGATCTCCGAGCGCAACGTATCCGTCATGTCCGGGTAGAACTGCCTCAGCGGCACTTCGACGTTCTCACCCACGGTGAGCGTCGAGAACAGCGCGCCGCCCTGGAACAGCACGCCCCAGCGCGAACGCAAGTCGATGCCGCCTTCCTCGTCTTCTTCGGCGCCCATGCGGTGGCCCAGCACCGTGACCTCTCCCGCATCGGGCTGCTGGAGACCGATGATAGAGCGCATCAGCACCGATTTGCCCGTGCCCGAACCGCCGACCACGCCCAGGACTTCGCCCTTGCGGACCTTGAGCGATAGGTTTTCGTGGACAACGTAGCCGTCGAACGAATTGCGCAAACCCTCGACCACGATCGGGTATTCGGTTTCGGGATGGGCGGGTGTCAGGTCGGTCATGACCAGCCGATCTTGGTGAAGAAGACCGCGAAGAACGCATCGAGCACGATCACGGTGAAGATCGCGGTGACCACCGCCTGGGTGGTGCGGGTGCCCACTTCCTCGGCGTTGCCGGACACTTGCATACCTTGGTAGCAACCGGCCAGGGCGATCACCAGCGCGAAGACCGGCGCCTTGATCAAGGCGATGTAGAAATCGGTCATCGGCACCACTTCCTGGGTGCGTTGCAGGAAAGTGAAGAAGGGAATGTCGAGCGCGAAGTTCGAGATGAAGGCACCGCCGATGATCGCCAGCACTGCCGAGTAGAATCCCAGCAGCGGCATCATGATCATCG
Organism: Novosphingobium sp. Rr 2-17; assembly: GCF_000272475.1. GTDB lineage: Bacteria > Pseudomonadota > Alphaproteobacteria > Sphingomonadales > Sphingomonadaceae > Novosphingobium. The sequence continues at coordinate 60,983 of NZ_AKFJ01000085.1, read as the reverse complement.
ATGCCAGCACGCGCGGCACCACCAGCGCTTCCATCGGCGAGACGCCGATCGTGCGCATGGCATCCACTTCCTCGGTCAGCTTCATGGTGCCGATCTGCGCCGCGAAGGCCGAGCCGGACCGGCCTGCGACCATGATCGCAGTCATCAAGATGCCCAGTTCGCGCATCGAAAGACGCCCGGTGAGATTGATCGTGTAGATTTCCGCGCCGAACTGCGCGAGCTGCACCGCGCCTTGCTGGGCGATGACGATGCCGATCAGGAAGCTCATCAGCCCCACGATCCACAGCGCGTTGATGCCCACATACTGCATGTGGAACACCAGCGACGTGCCGCGCAGCCGCGACGGATGGCGGATGACGTTGCCAAAGGCGACCATCAACTGCCCCAGGAAGCCCACGATCTTGACGATGCCACAACCCCACTGGGCCATCAGATCGCCCAGTTCCGCCAGGGTGCGGGTAACGAAAGGCAGTTGCGGCTCAGGCGCTGCGTTCGACTCGTCCATGTCGCCGATCGCGGCGACGAGCCGGCGGGCCTTGTCGCTTTCTCCGACGATTTCGAGGTTGTGCTGCTTGGCAAAGCGCGTGACCAGCCAGGCACCCGTCGTGTCGATGTCCGTCACTTGCGACAAATCGATCCGCGAAACCTGGCTATCAACATGGCCCAGACGGGTGTCGAGATCGCCCAGCGAATGGACGCGCAGCGACCCCTTCAGTGCCAGGGTAGCGGCGCCGCCTTGGTCGTTTTCCGACAGGGTGAAATCAGCCCATTCCCGCATGCATACTCGTATAGGAAGATAATCGCTCGACCGGCAAGAGGTTCCACCGCTGCGACAAGACGTTACAAACGCCGAAATCGCGTTACGCACTCCGCCTCCGACATCGTCTCCCACGCCCATGCGGCAAAACCAAGGCAGTCGTAACTTGCACCCTAGCGCCCCCGCTGGCAAAGCGCCCGCGCCATGACCGAACAGACCCCGCAAAGCCCGCTCGACAAGACTTTCGATCCCGCCGCGATCGAGGCCCGCTGGTATGCCCATTGGGAAGCCAACGGCCTGTTCCGCCCAGAGCGGCCAGACGCGCAACCCTTCACCATCGTCAATCCGCCGCCGAACGTCACGGGCTCGCTCCACATCGGCCACGCGCTGGACAACACGCTGCAGGACGTGGTGATCCGTTATGAGCGCTTGCGCGGCAAGGATGCGCTGTGGGTGGTCGGCACCGACCATGCCGGCATCGCCACGCAGATGGTGGTCGAACGCCAGATGGAAGCGCAGCAGGACAAGCGCACCAACTACACCCGCGACGGCTTCATCGAGAAGGTGTGGGAGTGGAAGCGCGAAAGCGGCGGCACCATCACCGGCCAGTTGCGCCGCCTGGGCTGCTCGATGGACTGGTCCAGAGAGCAATTCACGATGGACCCGCACTTCACCAAGGCGGTGGTGAAGGTGTTCGTCGATCTTTATAACGAAGGCCTGATCTACCGCGACAAGCGGTTGGTGAACTGGGACCCCAAGCTCAAGACCGCGATCAGCGACCTTGAGGTGGAAACGCGCGAGATTCAGGGCCACTTCTGGCACTTCAAGTACCCGCTGACCGACGGTTCGGGCCACATCTCGGTTGCCACCACCCGGCCCGAAACGATGCTGGCCGACATGGCCGTGGCGGTGAATCCGGCGGACGAGCGCTACCAGCCGCTGCTCGCGCGCGGGGCCACCGTCACCCTGCCGATCACCGGCCGCGTCATCCCCATCGTCGCCGACGAGCACGCCGACCCGGAGCTGGGCTCGGGCGCGGTGAAGATCACGCCGGGGCACGATTTCAACGACTTCGAAGTGGGCAAGCGCGCCGGATTCAAGGCCGCCGACATGCTTAACATGCTCGATGCCGAGGCGAAGGTCTGCCAGACGGCGGACAACCTGATCCCGCCGGAGTTGCTGGGCCTCGACCGCTTCGAAGCGCGCAAGCGCGTGGTCGAACTGCTGGATAAGGACGACCTCCTCGAAAAGATCGAGGACCGCGTGATCCAGACGCCGTACGGCGATCGTGGCGGCGTGGTGATCGAACCGTGGCTGACCGACCAGTGGTACGTGGATGCGGCAACGCTCGCCCAGCCCGCGATCGAGGCGGTGAAGTCGGGTGCGATCGAGATCGTGCCCAAGACTTGGGAGAAGACGTATTTCAACTGGATGGAGAACATCCAGCCGTGGTGCGTCAGCCGCCAGCTTTGGTGGGGACACCGGATTCCGGCTTGGTTTGGACCGAGCATCGAAAACCCCGACGAGCTAACGATCTTCGTCGCGGACGACGAGGTAGCTGCCTCGCGCCAAGCCGCCGAGTACTACGGCAAGGCATGGCAAATCGGCGAGGGCATGACCCTGAGTGTTGTGGCTGATCAAGCCGCTGCGAAGGCACTGGAATCGCAAGAGTCGTTGATGTCCAGCAAGGCTGATCTTGAAGCCGATTTCGGGCAAAAGATCGAAGATCATGAAATGCCTGTGCCTGAGCCGATCAAGGCATTTGGTATCTGGCAAGACGCCGACGTCCTCGACACCTGGTTCTCCTCCGCGCTCTGGCCGTTCGCGACGCTCGGCTGGCCGGATGCGGACGCGCCGCTGCTCGCCAAGCATTACCCCAACGATCTGCTCGTCTCCGGCTTCGACATCCTGTTCTTCTGGAACGCGCGGATGGCGATGCAGGGCATCCACTTCATGAAAGAGGTGCCGTGGAAGCGGATGTACCTGCATGGGCTGGTGCGCGCCGCCGATGGCCAGAAGATGTCCAAGTCCAAGGGCAACGTCGTCGATCCGCTGGGTCTGATCGACCAGTACGGCGCCGACGCGTTGCGCTTCTTCATGGCCGCCATGGAAAGCCAGGGCCGCGACGTGAAGATGGATGAAAAGCGGGTCGAGGGTTACCGCAACTTCGCCACCAAGCTGTGGAACGCGGCGCGGTTCTGCCAGGCCAACGGCATCACCGCCAGCACCTCGGTTTCCGCCCCGGCTGCCACTTCGGCGGTCAATCGCTGGATCATCGGCGAAGTGGTCGAAACCGTCGCCGCGCTCGACAAGGCGATGGCCGACTTGCGCTTCGATGCCGCCGCCAACGCGATCTACCACTTCGTGTGGAACCAGTTCTGCGATTGGTACATCGAGCTTATCAAGGGCGCGTTCGATGAGGAAACCAAGGCCGTCGCCGGCTGGGTGCTCGACCAGATCCTGGTGATGCTCCACCCCTTCATGCCCTTCGTCACCGAAGAGCTGTGGAGCAAGACCGGGGCGCGCGAACACGAACTGATCGTCGCGCGGTGGCCTGCGCCCGCAGCGGCAGTGGATGCCGGCGCCAAGGCCGAAGTCGAGTGGCTGATCGCGCTGGTCGGCAACTTGCGTGCCGCCAAGGCCGAACTCGGCATTGCGCCGGGTGCACGTCTGACCGCCTACCTGCCTGACCCGTCCGAGACGACCCGCAGCCTGATCGCCGGCAACGGCCCGGTGATCGACCGCCTCGCCCGCCTCGATGCGATCCGCTTCGAGCCAGCCCCTGCCGGGCCGGCAATCCAAGTCGGTGCCGGCGATGCGATGCTGGCGATCCCGCTCGACGGCGTGATCGACATCGCCGCCGAAAAGGCCCGCCTTGAAAAGGCCCTCGCAGCCTCGCTCAAGGAGCGCGATTCGCTGGGCAAGCGGCTGGAAAACCCCGCGTTCGTCGAGAAAGCCAAGCCGGATGCGGTGGACAAGGCCAAGGCCGATCACGCCCACCACGCCGCCGAAGCCGAGCGACTGACGGCGGCATTGGCACGGCTGGGGTAGTCGACTGCCCACCCGGCCCAACCTCACGCCGTTGACGGCCTCGTGCTGACCCTGGCGACCACCACGCCGGGCGAGCCGGAAATTTTCGCCTCGCTGCAAGGCGAAGGGCCGTCGATCGGGCGGGCGAGCACGTTCGTGCGCCTCTCACGCTGCAACCTGGCGTGCGAGTGGTGCGATACGGCCTACACCTGGCGCTTTGCCGGCGACAACCGCCCGCACCGCGACGCATTGACCTTCGAGCGCACCGACAACCAAGTCACCTTGAACGAAGCCGAAGTCGCAGGGATAATCGCAGCGCTCGTGCCGGACCGCCTCGTCATCACCGGAGGCGAACCGCTGCTGCAAGGCGCGGCGCTGGCGCGGATGCTGGCAGCTTTGGACGAGGTGCGCCCCGGTATGCACGTCGAGGTGGAGACCAACTCCACCGTCGCCCCGCATCCCGCGTTGGCCGCGCGGATCGACCAGTTCAACGTCAGCCCCAAGCTGACCCACAGCGGCAATCCCGCCGCGCTGGCGCTGCTGCCCGATCGCCTGGCCGAATGGGCCGCGAACCCGCGCGCGTTCTTCAAGTTCGTGGTGGCAAGCGAGGCGGACGTCGCCGAAGTGCTGGTGCTGCAACAGGCTTACGCGATCCAGCCGGAGCGGCTATTCCTGATGCCGGAGGGCCGCTCCAGCGACGTCATCCGCGAACGTTCTCGCTGGCTGGCGGATAGTTGCGCCAAACTGGGCTTGCGCTTCACCGACCGCTTGCACATTCACCTCTGGGGGGACACGAGAGGGACATGAACGAGGCAAGCTCCATTCCGGCGATCGAGGACGTCGAGGCCGGCAATAGTCCGCAGGATCAGGCGGCGATGCGCCCGGCAATGCGCGGTGATCTGACGCAAGGGCCGATCCTCAAAACCTTGCTCATCTTCGCCGTGCCGACCCTGCTGGCCAACGTGCTGCAGACGCTGAACGGCTCGGTCAACGCGATCTGGGTCGGGCAATTGCTCGGCGAAAGCGCGCTGGCGGCGACCGCCAATGCCAACGTGGTGATGTTCCTGCTGTTCGCCGCCGTATTCGGCTTTGGCATGGCGACCACGGTGCGCGTGGGCCAGCACTTCGGCGCGCGCGATATCGATGCGGCGCGCAGCACATTCGGATCGGGCCTGGGTTTCTGCCTGATGCTGTCCGTGCTGACCGCGATCTTCGGCTCATTAGGCGCGTCCGCGCTGCTGGACATGTTGAGCACGCCTGCGGCCAGCAAGCCCCAGGCGCTGGCCTATCTGCAAGTGGTGTTCGTGACGATGCCGCTGGCGACGATGTCGATCATGGTCTCGATGGGCCTGCGCGGCGCCGGCGATTCGCGCACGCCGCTGTATGCGATGATCCTGACCGTCTGCATCGACATCGTGTTCAACCCGCTGCTGATCCGAGGAATGGGCCCACTGCCGCGCCTCGGCATCGCCGGATCGGCGATCGCCACTGCCTTTGCCAACACCGTGGGGCTGCTGTTCCAGGTGGCGCGGATCTACATGAAGGACATGCCGCTGCGGCTGCGCGGCAAGGAGCTGGGCTATCTGATCCCGCGCAAGCTGGAAATGGGCTACATCGCCGCCAAGGGCCTGCCGATGGGCGCGCAGATGCTGATCGTATCGTCCGCCGGGCTCATCATGATCGGCCTGGTCAATCGCGAAGGGCTGAACGCGGCGGCCGCCTATGGCGCATCGTTGCAATTGTGGAACTACCTGCAGATGCCGGCCTTCGCGATCGGATCGGCGGTCAGCGCGATGGTGGCGCAAGCGCTGGGCGCGGGCAACCACGGGCGCGTTGGCAAGGTGACGGTGATCGGCCTGGGCGTGAACATGGTGATGTCGGTATCGCTGGCTGCGCTGATCGTGGCGGCGGACCGGCCGCTGCTGGCGCTGTTCCTGGGCGGCGAAAGCCCGGCAATGCCGATCGCTCAGCATATCCAGTTGATCTGCACCACCTCGTTCGTGATCATGTCGATCACCATGATCCTGACCGGCACGATGCGCGCGTATGGCGCGGTGATTGCACCGCTGGTGATCCTGTTCCTCGGGCTCTATCCGGGCCGCCTGGGGTTCTACTATCTGGCGGTGCCCTATATCGGCGGTGAGGCGGTGTGGTGGTCCTACCCGGTAGGCTCTGTGCTGACGGTGGCCTTTACGGTGGGCTACTATCGCTGGGGCAACTGGAAGCGGGCGTTCAGCCTGTAAAGGAAGGGGGCGGCAGGCCGCCGCCCCGTCAGACCAGCGCCGACAACCTGCCCGCGACCCAACCCATGGCGACCGAAATCACCACGGCGAGCAAGCCATAAGCAAACCCGTAGTTTTCGGCAAAGCCGGCGACGGCCCGCTCGAAACCGATCTTGCGCACCTGAACCTCGCTGGTGGCGGACGCGACGACCCGACCCTTGGAAATCGCGTACGTCTCTGCCGTGTACGTGCCGATGGGCACCCGCGAAGGCAGGCCGATCCGCGCCTGATAGAGCACTTGCTCGCTCACCGTCACGCCGCGATCTTCCTCGCGGTACAGGCCGTAGCGGCGATTGAGATTGACCAGGCCCCCGGCGAAGCGGGCTTGCTGCTCCGGATCGATCGCACCGATCGGCGACAACTGCAGCCACTTGAGGCCCAGCTCATAAATCGCGGCCGTCTTGTCGTCGACGATCTCCGAAATCGGGCGAGTCGAGGCGATGGCGTAATAGGACGGGGCAGAGCGGAACTCGGCGCTGTCAGCGTTGATCCACATCCCGGCGACTTTCTGCTTTTCGCGCAGGACGATCGACTGGGTGGGGCCTTTGAGCACCACGACGATATCGTAGTCCTTGGCGGCGCGCGTCCCCTCGGGGTTGAGGATCGCGCCGAACAGCAGCAGCTCGGTGCCGGTAAAGCCTTGCTGCAGCGCCACTTCATGCTGCGACACTTCGGGCACCAGGATCGGATCGCGCGCACCGGTCAGCAGCAGCATCGCGCCGCCAGCGAACACCAGGGTCAGCCGGCGCCTCATAGCGGAGACCACGTGTATATCTCGTCCGGACGATAGCCCAGGCCCAGCGCCATGCGCCCGGCGACCAGCAGCACGATCACGGCCAGGATCAGCCGCAGCTTCACCGGACTGGCCTTCTGCGCGAACTGCGCGCCTACTTGGGCGCCGGTAACCGAGCCCAGCAGCAGCAGCGAGGCCAGTACGATGTCCACCGCGTGGGTCGTCAGCGCGTGCATCATCGTCGTCGCCATCGTCACGAACAGGATCTGGAACAGCGAGGTTCCGACCACCACGTTGGCGCTCATTCCCAGGATGTAGAGCATCGCCGGCACCATGATAAAGCCGCCGCCGATGCCCATCAGCATGGTCAGGATGCCGGTAGCAATGCCCAGCAGCAACGGCGCCAGCGGTGATATGTACAAGCCCGAGCGATAGAACCGCCAGCGCATCGGCAGACTGGCCACCATCGGGTGGTGGCGGCGCTTTCGCGCGGGCACGGGCACGCCCGAGCGCTCGGCCCGGATCGACTGGATGCTTTCCTTCGCCATCAGGCTGCCGATCGAGCCGAGCAGCAAGACGTAGAGGATGTTGATGACGGTATCGATCTGGCCCAGCCGTTCGAGCAGGTTGAACAGCAGCGAGCCGATGCCGATGCCGATCAGGCCGCCTGCGACCATCACTCCGCCCATTTGGTAATCGACGCCGCCGCGCCGCGTGTGGGCGAATACGCCCGAGACACTGGCGCCGGTCACCTGGCTGGCCGCCGAAGCGGCTGCGACGGTGGGGGGGATGCCGTAGAAGATCATCAGCGGCGTCGTCAGGAATCCCCCGCCCACGCCGAACATGCCCGAAAGCAGGCCGGTGAGCGCGCCCAGCAGGACGATAATCAGCCCATTGACCGAAAGGTTGGCGATCGGAAGGTAAACGTCCATCTCGACCCTCTGGCTAGCCTAGCCATCGGGCGGAGAAAAGCCGTGATTCAGAAACCTGCGGACAGCGTCAGCGCCGGGCCGGAGCCAGGCTCGGCATCGCCGGCCATGCGCAGCCGCCAATCGACCGCAGCGCGACCATATACCCCCCGTCCCAGCGGCATCGCCAGCGACGCAGTGGGCCCCACATCGAGCCGGGCCGCGCCTTTCTGCCCCCCACCCCACACGCCCACGCCTAGCCGCGTATCGACCCGGCCCTTGCTCCACACCCTGCGATCGACCCGCAACTGCCCATCAGCGAACGGCGTTGCGTATTTGCCGGCAACGTAACCGCCTTGAAGATAGGCTTCGCCGCGCAACTGCCCCGGCAGCTTGAACGGGGGCAGTTCGGTGACCGCCATCGCCACCGGTTGGACCGACCTTACCCCCGACTGCTCGGTCAACCGTGCCTCGACGGCGGCCACTACCGGCACACCACCGAAAGGCCTGGCTGACAGACCCGCAGCCGCGCTGCTCTGCCGGGATTGCCCCATCGAAGATGTGGTGCGCAGATAGAAAGCCGGCTGGTGCGGGTCCCTTATCGACAAGCGATAGCGCAACACCGCACCGGCCTGGCTGGCGCCATAACTCGCGGGCATGGCGCCAGGGGAAAGTCGCGAATCGGTAGTGTCGTGCCGCAGCAGCGCCCAGGCATCGGCGGACCAGCGTCGCGGGCCGGCAGATACTGCAGGAGCAGCGGGCGACGATGCTGGAACGACGCCCGGCGCAGCTTGCGGCGTAGCGGAACCACGCGGATTTTCCGGCGCAAACATGCCAAGCGCGTCCCCGTTCGCGGCGAACGCATCACGCGATCCGCTGGGAAGCCGGAACAACTGCGATAGCAAATCCCAGCCACCCCCGGTGCTCGATTTGCTCCTGGCAACGGTCGGCATCGGCTGGGCTAGCGAAGGCATGCTTTGTCCGGCCATGGCTGTGCTTCGTGGCGGTGCGGAAGCACTTTGTGGCGGTGCGGAAGCGGCGGCTACCAAAGCGATCCGCTGCGGTCGCTCCACCAGTCGTGCGAGCGCAGATACAGGCAGCAGCGCATAACCCGGCGGAATGGCATAGCCCGGCACATAGCCTGGAGGCGCATAAGCGATCGGAGCGTAACCGGCTGGTCCATAGCCTGGTGCGCCATAACCCCCTGGGCCATAAGCAGGAGCGCCATATCCGGCAGGGCCATATCCCGCCGCCCCGTCGTCCGCAGGTGATTGGCCCTCAGCCGGTTGCGATTGCAGGCCACGGCCCGGATCGGCGCGGTAACCTAGCGGTTGCCTCGGTTCGGCCGGCGGCGCCGGTGTCTGCAAAGCCACAGCCTCGGGCAACAAAGCAGGTGGCGACCACGAAGCCGCGCGCCCGCCGATCCACCCGCCTAGCACGGCAACGAGAGCGATGAGCGGCTGCCCACGCCCCAGCCGAATCAGGCTCACAGGCTGAGCGCTCCGCCGCGCGCCAGCGTCGCAGGATGCTCGGTATGCTCGGTTTTATCCCAGCGCACCGCCGCGCCGGACAGAGTGCGGATATAGCCCACCAAGGCCCGCCGCCCCGCGGTGATCGCGATCAGGTTGGCCACCGGGATGCGCAGGATCGAACAGAAGCCTTCGGCCAGCCCGTACTCGTGCGTGGTGAAAGCAAAGCGGTTGATACAGCGCCACAGGAAACTGGCAAAGCAGAAGACCAGCATCGCCCGCAGCTCTGGTGCCATCGGCCTTTGTCCGACAAAACCCAGTATGTTCGCCAGCGCCAGCAGCCCTTCGACCACGATCAGCGCATAACCGCTGGTCAGCACGATCGCGGTGAGCGGACCGCGCCGGTCGCGCAGGGCCATCCACAAGTCAGCCAGGCCGCGCCCCCAGCCCAGGCGATCCCAGCCTTGGAAGGCGATGCCATGAATCCAGCGCGTCTTCTGCCGCACCGCATCGTCCAGCCGCGCTGGGAAGTAGGCACGGGTAGCTACCAGTTGGCCTTCATCGTCGCGGACACGCAGAAAACGCGATTTGCCGCCCTGGCGCCATACAAGCACGCCCAGCTCGTAATCCTCTGTCAGGCATTCGCTGGCGAACGGCCCTGCTCCACCTTGGGCCAAGCGCAACTTCGCGATCCGGGCGATCGTCTCTCGCGAAAAGCCGCAACCCACCCCTGCCGCCGGCATTGCCGCACCCAGCGCGTCGCGGACGACCAATACCTTGGCGTGGGCTTCGGTGAACTCGTCCGAATAGTGCCCCGCCACCCAGGGCGATTGGGGCTGCGGTTCGGGCCGCACCGGCAATTGCAAGAAATCAGCGTGGTTCAGTCCCGCGTCGAGCACGGCCAGTTCGGCGCGATGGACCATATCTTCGGCATCGTGGAGCACCACGAGGCGGTAGCGAAAACCGTGACGCTGTTCGTCCGCGCACAAAGCGGCGTGGATGCGGTTGAGACAGTCCGCCTTGGTCGTCGGCCCCGGTCGATCATGGATCACCACGCGAACGCGCAAGTCAGACCCCGCCTCCGCCATGACCGCAGCGATCGTTTCCTTGTCGTTGCAATAGCAGCCGACGTAGATCGTATAATCCTGCTGCGTCCACGCCGCCAGGGCGTGCCGGACGGTATGACCGATAACGCCGCTCTCTTTCCAGGCGGCGATGAGGACGGCGGCGCGGCCTTGCAGCGCCGCGCCTGCCGCTTCGGTCGTTACGCGCGGTTCTTGCGTACGGCCCGTAAGCTTTAGCCAAATCCAGCACGCATCGACGCCAAGATCATCGAGCGCGCCCAGGATAAACCAGAACGCCGCAAACAGCAGCAATTCGTGCTCGATCAATTGAAGTCCCGCCACGGCATTCCCGATGGCTTCGTTTGCGCCCCCGATCATTTCTTTGGCCCCCGCCTCAGAACGAATCGATAACTGTCGGAGATCGACACCATCGAAATATCCGCCCGCGAGTAGTTATGAACATCTCCCGATCATTCGCAAATTCTTCAGCTATGATTTCATATTGTTAACCATCAACGAAGATTCAGCATAGGACTTTGCCATTGTTTTGTTGTGTTTTCCTATCCTGCTCGCCAATTATACCAACTCGCGATATTATAATCTCGCGCTCCGTGCCGCGTCAGCTTCACGATCGGGTTGTTCATTCGCATCGAAGCGCGAGGTCCCGAATTTACTCCGGTCATCGAAATTGGTGCGGCTGGGCCCCCTGCGGCTTTCCGCCGCCCTGTCGCCGGTAGGGCTGCGTCCTACCAGGACCCGACGTTAGGCATGCTGGCCCAAGGCTCGGCTGGCTCCAGGCGGCCATCCTGCAACAGTTCGATCGAGATCCCATCAGGCGTCCGCACGAACGCCATGTGTCCATCGCGGGGGGGACGATTGATGATTACCCCGGCATCCTGCAAGCGCTGGCACGCTGCATAGATGTCATCGACCTGGAACGCGAGGTGGCCGAAATTGCGGCCCCCATCGTATTGCTCGAACGAACCGTCCTCGGCCGGCCAGTTGTAGGTCAGTTCGACCTCGGCCTCTTCCTGTCCCGGTGCGGCGAGGTAGATAAGAGTGAACCGCCCGCCCTCGCTGGAAAAGCGACGCGTTTCCTTGAGGCCAAGGAGTTCGAAGAAACGGACCGTGGCATCGGGATCGGTCACGCGGATCATGGTATGCAAATAACGGGTCACGAAGGCACTCCTCAATTCATCGGCTAGACAGCGAGTTCCATGTGAGCACGGCGGGACCGAATTCCCAGAGCCTTTTCCTTCGAACCCCAACGGAAAACCCGCCCGGATCACTCCGGACGGGCCCTCCCACGTATAGCGTAGTCCGCGTGGCCCGGATGCCCGGGCCGCTCGGTCAGAACGAAGCGGTCAGCGTCGCGACGACGGTATCGTCGGTGTAGCTGTCAACGGTCTTGCCGCTGACGCCGATGTACGAGACGCTGAGCGAAAGCGGGCCGTAGATCGTGCCCGAAGCGCCGATCGACCAGTCCCAACCGGTCTTGTCGCCGTTGCAGTAGTAGCAAGGAGCAAGCGCACCGTCGGTGTAGCCGACGTGGCCCGAGACGGTCAGCGGGGTCTTGGGGATGGCGACGTCGACGTTGCCGTAGACATACAGGTTGTCATGCTTGGCGCCGGTGACGACGTCAGGCAATGCCTTCTGGTCCCAGGCGTAGTTGGCGCCGATCTTCAGCTTGGCAGGACCAGCCTGGCCCGAGATCGAGGCGTAAGGCTCGAAGAATTCGGCATGACCGACATGGCCGTTCGGATAGGCGTAGTACAGCAAGCCCGCGTCGAGCGTCAGGCCGGGCGATACTTCGCCGGTCCAACCGCCGAACAAGTCGAGTTCGGTGCTGCCATAGGTCGAACCCAGGTCGATCGACGAGCCCCAGGTGCCGACGTAGAAGCCGCTGGCGTGCGAAACGGTGATACCGCCCTGGATTGCCGGGTCGCCACCGGACTGCGAAACGCCGCGGAAGCGATAGTCGCTGGTCAGGGCGGCACTGCCGCTGATCTTGATCTCGGGGGTGGGTGCGGCGTCATCCGCGAACGCCGGGGTCGCAGCGAACGCGGTGCCCGCAAGAAGAGTAGCGGCGATAGCGCCGCGGACGGACGTAAGCATAATTATTCCCTCACTAACGTTTTTTTTAATGCCTCGTCCCACCTGCAACGACCTTGGTGAACCTCGTGTTCGGGCTCCGCTCTCGGCAGCACAATATTGCTGCACCGCACCACCGCCTCGCACAAGTTAAATTTCAATTTAGCAATGTTCTAGCAACTAAGTGTGGGTTTTTTGCCACTCAGCACACTGAAGGCCTTGGGGTTGTATGGGGTGCCGCGTGGCCTTATATCGCAACGCAACAATATGTTTTCAAAGCTACGCCAGTTGTTTGGGCCGCCGCCCGTCATCCGCCCCCCCGCTATCCCCTTCGGTGAGCGTGTCTATGCTGTGGGTGATATCCATGGCCGGCTCGACTTGTTCGAAAATCTTATCGACGCGATCGAGGCCGATGATTCGGATCGCAGTCCCGCGCGCACCACGATCGTGCTGCTGGGCGACTTGATCGATCGTGGCCCCGACAGCGCCGGAGTGGTCGCCCGCGCCCGCGAATGGGCCGAGCAGCGGCCCGTTGATATCATTCAGGGCAACCATGAGGAAATGCTCTTAGCGGCCCGCGAACATGTCGATACGATGCGCAGCTTCCTGAAGTTTGGCGGGCGCGAAACGATCCAATCTTACGGTGTCGATCCCGACCTGAGCGACGACATGGCCGAACTGCAAATCCGAATGAACGCTGCCATCCCGCAGGCGGACGTCGATTTCCTGACCGGCTTCCAAAAGATGGTCCGCATCGGCGACTATGTGTTCGTTCACGCCGGTGTACGACCCAATACGCCGCTGGATCATCAAATGGGAAGCGACTGCCGCTGGATTCGCGAGCCCTTCCTTAGCTATCGCGGCGACTTTGGTGGGTTCGTGGTCCATGGCCATACCATTACCGAGGAACCCGATGTCTGCACCAACCGCATCGGGATCGATACGGGCGCCGTCCGTCATGGCACCCTGACCGCGATCGGGCTGCAAGGCACGCAACGCTGGTTCATCCAGGCGCGCGAAACAACAACCGAGCCGATCACCTTCGCCACGGCCTGAGGTTTTTGGCAAGGCACACCGGTCCCGTTCCGCGCGGGTCCCGTTTCGCGGCCAGCCCCGTTTTCGCGCCGGGGAGCCTGTAAGCCGGGTTCTGTACCTGGCGTGGTCTCCCATATGGCCGAAGCCTGAGGGACCTTACGCCGCGGCGGCAGCCATTCCTCTAGGCGATACATTGCTGCATCGCTCAAGCGACCAACCCGGGCTGCCTGGGTCCGAAACGAACCCGCCGTTCAAGACGGCGCGCAGCCCCTATTCGGTCTTGCTCCGGGTGGGGTTTGCCATGCCGCTTACCGTTACCGGCAGCGCGGTGCGCTCTTGCCGCACCCTTTCACCCTTACCTCCGCCACCCTTCGACAAGCTTGGGGTGAGCGGTTGGCGGTCTGCTCTCTGTGGCACTTTCCCTAGGCTTCGCCAGGTCTGAAAACCCGGCTCGCCCGGCGGGCGTTACCCGCCACCCTTGTTTCGTGGAGCCCGGACTTTCCTCGCGGTTCGCTTCCGATTGCTCGGATTAGAACCCCGCGGCTGCCCGGCTCCCCGGCGCGAAGGCGGTCACCTAGCACGCCCGATGTCGCGCTCCAACAACAGTTCGAACAGGATTCCACCAAGCTGCCCATCGATCACGCCGTCAATCACTTCGGGTCGCCAGCGCCGCTGAAAGGCCGTCACCGCAGCGCGGCCTTCGGTGATATCATAGCCGAAACGCTCCATCGCGAGGTAGAAGGCGCCGGGGTTGTCGTAGAACAAGTTCATCTTGGCAGTCGGAATTTCAAGGGCGAGCCCCAGTTCCCCCAGCCGCCCCCAGTCGAAGTACTCGCCCGGGTCCTGCTTGCGGGCCGGGGCGATGTCCGAATGGCCCACCACATTGGCCCGCGGGATGTCGTGCCGGTCCATGATGTCCGCCAACAGCGGCAGCAGCGCGTCCATCTGCGGCTCGGGGAACGGGCGATAGCCCCACTCGTGCCCCGGATTGACCAGTTCGATACCGATGCTGGCCGAGTTCACGTCCGTCACCCCGCGCCAGTAGGCTTGCCCCGCGTGCCAGGCGCGCTTGTCTTCGGGCACCAGCAGGGTAACCTGGCCATCCTCGTCGATCATATAGTGGGCGGACACTTCCGCCTCCGGGTCGCACATCCGATCGAGCGCTTCTTGCGCAGAACGCATCCCTGTATAGTGCAGCACGGCCATCGAAACCGGCAGCTTGCGCTCGTTCCAGTTCGGGCTCTCGACGATGCGATTGACGAGCCAACGGTTCATTCCCTTGCTCCTCTTTGGCCCGCCGCTTGATCAGGCCCCTGGAAGGACCGCGCCCAGAACCAGCGCACCTTCGGCGAGCGCATATTGCAGGTTGCCACCCTGCGCCTGCGCCAATTGGTTGACCATGGCGGCAGGCGCCGTCCGACTGGAAAGCTCGCCCTCGGGCAAGCTGCCGTCCAACGCGCAGCCGATGTCGCGATCGAAGGCGATGCGCAGACCTGCGGCGCGCACCACGATCTCGCTGACCATGCCTGCGCCTTCGCCCCGGCGCTCGGCGGCAATGTCGAGGGTGCCACCGCGCGGCAGCGCTTCGATGCCGATCAGCGCCAGGTTCAGCAGCGTCTTGATCGCATGCTTGGGCAGCGAATCGCTCGCCAGAGCCCAGTTGAGCGTGATGCGGGCATTGTTCGCCACCAACGCATCGACCAGCACCCGCGCTTCGTTCACCGCCAGCAGCTCGCCGAATCCCCCCGCCGCGCCGAACGCCAGGCGAAAGAACTTGAGTTTATCTGCGGAAATCCGCGCGCTCTGGTCCAGCAGCTCGAAGCAGCGCTGGCGCATTTCGGGGTCTTTCTCGTCCGCCAGAAGTTCCAGGCCGTTGGACAGCGCCCCTACCGGGCTCAACATGTCGTGGCACAAGCGTGAACAAAGGAGGCTGGCAAGTTCCAGCGAACTCGTGGTCATGGATCTGGTCTGCTCTCGTCTTTTGGGCCTGCCCCAACGCTACGATACGCGTTCACGCAACGACATTCGGGGCCAAGGCGGAAAAGCCATTCCCCGTATCGCGCCAGAAAGCAACCGTGCCATGAGCGATGATCGCCCATATGCGGCAATCGCCGGTGGAATGTTCCTGGTCCGTGACGGACGGCGCGGCAGGCCCTTCGGGATGCGAGTGGTAATAGCCCAGAACTTGCGGCCCGCCGCCACGCGCCGCCTTGTGCGCCGCCAGCAACGCCCGGGGATCGACCTCGAAATGGCGTCGGCGATCTGGCGCAACATTGGCGGTCGGCACGGCGGTTTCGATCCGCTCGCCGCCTTCCGGCAGAACGTGCCCCAGCAGCAAGCCACAACACTCCTCCGCCCCGCTCGCGATCGCGTGACTGTGAATCGCATGACTGTGCAAAGCTGCAAGAACACCACTTGTCACTTCCACATCCATCCCCAAATCCTACGCGCAATGGGGGCAATCGAAAACATCATAGAAGGCGTGGTGCCCGAGGCCGGCGGACGGCTGGACAAGGCTCTGGCCGATGCCAGCGGCTTGTCGCGTGAACGGGTGAAGGCGCTACTGGGCGAAGGCCGGGTCAGCGTGGCCGGAAAGCCCGCGAGCCAGGCCTCGCTGAAGCTCGCGCCAGGCACCCCTTTCGCGATCACCGTGCCCGAAGCGGTGCCCGCCACTGCCGAAGCGCAGGACATCCCGCTGTCGGTAGTGTTCGAGGACGAGTTCCTGATCGTGGTCGATAAGCCCGCTGGGCTCGTGGTGCATCCCGCTGCCGGCAATCTCGACGGCACTTTGGTCAACGCGCTGCTCCACCATTGCCATGGCCAGTTGTCCGGCATCGGCGGCGTCGCCCGCCCCGGCATCGTCCACCGAATCGACAAGGATACCTCGGGCCTTCTGGTGGTCGCCAAGACCGACCGTGCGCACGAGGGACTTGCCGCCCAGTTCGCGGACCATTCGATCGAGCGCGCCTATCTGGCGATCACGGCCGGTCGCCCTCTGCCCATTTCCGGCACCGTCACCGGCGCGATCGCCCGGTCGGTGTACGATCGCAAGAAGATGGCGCTGGTCGAGGACGGGCGCGGCAAGCACGCGGTCACGCACTATCGCTTGCTGGAGCAATTGCGCAGTTCCTCGCTGGTCGAATGCCGATTGGAGACGGGCCGCACCCACCAGGTGCGCGTTCACCTTGCGTCAATCGGTCATTCGCTATTGGGTGATCCTGTTTATGGACGAACCCCATCAGCCCTGCGCCCTATCCTGCAGCGCCACTCATTTCGCCGCCAAGCGCTCCATGCGGCGGAACTTGGGTTCGTCCACCCCGTTACTCATGAAACGGCGCAGTTTGCCAGTCCACTTCCCGACGATATGAGGACCTTGATCGACGAACTGCGTCAGTGAAATCGCTTTTATGTGCTATCATAGACAGGTGGCAGCAAGTTAAGATGCCTATCAAGGGTCTTTGACCGCGCGCCGACCTAGAAAGGACGGATCATCGTGACAGCCAAGCAACGTAATCTCCCGGCAGTGCCTGCCCTCGGCGGAGAGCAGAGCCTGAACCGGTATCTTTCGGAAATCCGCAAGTTCCCCATCCTTGCGCCCGAGCAGGAATACATGCTCGCCAAGCGCTACAAGGAACATGAGGATTCGGACGCCGCCGCTCAGCTCGTGACCAGCCATCTTAGACTCGTGTCGAAGATCGCCATGGGTTATCGCGGCTATGGCCTTCCCGTGTCCGAGCTGATCTCCGAAGGCAATATCGGCCTGATGCAAGGCGTGAAGAAGTTCGAGCCGGATCGCGGCTTCCGACTCGCGACTTACGCGATGTGGTGGATCAAGGCTTCGATCCAGGAATTCATCCTGCGCTCGTGGTCGCTCGTGAAGATGGGCACCACTGCTGCGCAGAAGAAGCTGTTCTTCAACTTGCGCCGGATGAAGAAGAACCTCGACGCTTACGAGGACACCGATCTTCACCCGGAAGACGTGACCAAGATTGCGACCACCCTCGGCGTGTCCGAGCAGGAAGTCGTGAACATGAACCGCCGAATGATGATGGGCGGCGATGCGTCGCTCAACGTCTCGCTGCGTGACGAAGGCGAAGGCCAGTGGATGGACATCCTCGCGGATGATCGCCCGCTGCAGGACGAAACCGTCGCCGATGCCGAAGAAGCATCGGTTCGCCACAACATGCTGATCGAGGCGATGGGTTCGCTCAACGACCGCGAGCGCGACATCCTGATGGAGCGCCGCCTGACCGACGACCCCAAGACGCTCGAAGAACTGAGCCAGGTCTACAGCGTCAGCCGCGAACGCGTTCGCCAGATCGAAGTGCGCGCCTTCGAAAAGCTGCAAAAGGCGATGACCCGCATCGCCGGCGACAAGAAGCTGCTGCCGGTCGGCTGATCCTCAACTGAGGCTTGCGAATAAATGCCGGGTCATCCGCAAGGGTGGCCCGGTTTTTCGTGGGGTCGCGTGCGATCTAAAACTCGTCATTCCCGCGCAGGCGGGAACCCATCTGACACCATTGCAAAATGGGCCCTCGGTAGATGGATTCCCGCCTGCGCGGGAATGACGAAGTATAGGACTGGACGCCTGCCATCACCGCACTGGCAAAACCACCGCGCCTTCGGTTAGAGCAATCCCTCCACTCACTTCGCCAAAAGGCCCACACCCCATGCGTCTGATCGCCAAGATCATCATCTGGTTCGTTGCGATCAGCGTGGGGCTGACGGTGCTGTACCGCTTCGTACCGCCACCCGTCACGGTGACAATGCTGGTCGATGGCAACGGCATCACCAAGAACTGGGAGCCGCTTTCCAACATCGACCGCAACATGGTCGCCGCCGCGATCGCTGCCGAGGATGGCAAGTTCTGCACCCATAACGGTTTCGACACCCAGGCGATCGAAAAGGCGATGCAGCGCAACGCCGGCGGCGGACGCCTGCGCGGCGGCTCGACGATCAGCCAGCAGACCGCCAAGAACGTGTTCCTGTGGCAAGGCGAGGGCTGGACCCGCTATGTACGCAAGGGCCTGGAAGTGTGGTTCACCTTCCTGATCGAAACGCTGTGGGACAAGCAGCGGATCATGGAGGTCTACCTCAACGTCGCCGAAACCGGCATCGGCACTTACGGGGTGGAAGCAGGGTCGCAACGCTACTTCAACCACTCCGCCGCGCGCCTGACGCCGACCGAAGCAGGCCGCATGGCCGCCGCCTTCCCCAGCCCCAAGACGCGCAGCGTCAACAACCCCGCCGGCTTCACCCGCCGCTATGGCAACACCATTGCCGCCCGCATCGGCACGGTGAAGCGCGAAGGCTTCGACGCCTGCGTTTATAAGTAAGGTGCCGGGCGGCGGGGATGATCCCCCGCCAAGGCATGAAGTTCGCCCACCGCCGGAGCGCTTTCCCTGCCGGTGAGCAGGCGGTCACTGCCTCGTATTTCAGCGAGCATAACGGACGCGCTTTACGCCAAACCCGGTTGGCGTTGGCCTATGCGTAACCCCAAAACGAGAAAGGGGAGGAACCTTCCGGTTCCTCCCCACCCCCTGTTCCGAAGAACGATGTTTGTGTCGATCAGAAAGCCATGATGAACGTGGCGCTGATCGCGCGCGGCGAACCGAAGTTCACGAACGCGTTGGTCGAGTTCGACAAGGTGTCGAGACCGCCGCTGAACGAGCCGACGTAGTATTCGTCGAACAAGTTCGAGACGTTGAGCTGGATCTCGCTCTTCGCCAAGCCCAGCTTTTCCAGCTTGTAGCGGACGTTGAGGTCCACAACCGTGTAGCCCTTGAACTTGGCGCCGGGGTAGATCGTCTTCGACGCTCCGCTGACGGTTACGGTCTGGATCTCGCCGTTGATGTCGTTGAGATAGCGCGAGCCGGTGTACTTCGCCTGCGCACCGATCTGCAAATCACCGACGTCCACCTGCGCCCGGCCACCGAACAGCCACTCGGGAGCAGCGCGCTCGCGCTTGCCCGAGGTGCGCAGGTAAGCCGTGCCATCCTGAACATAGCACAAGCCGGCGAGTGCGATGTCGCTTGTGCTTGCGCAGCTGCTAGTCACGACATCGTTCTGGATCTCGGACTTGATCCACGAGCCAAAGACATACAGCGACAGAGGCTGGATCGGACGAACCGAGAGGCTCGCATCGGCGCCATACTTCTTGACCTTGCCGAGGTTGGTGTCGGTAGCATTGCCGTCGATGTCATAGGCGGTGACGAGCCGGTTGTTGTACGACGAGTACCAACCGACAAGTGCCGCTTGGACCATCGACGACTGATAACGAAGGCTCACGTCGAAGCTGTCCGAGGTTTCGGGCTTACGCTTCGACGACGCGTCGTTCGCCGGGTAGTAGAACGAGTTATAAAGCGTATCGGTGCTCGGAACCGACAGGTTCTTCGAATAGCTAGCAGCAACGCTGACTTCAGGTGTGATTTTGAAGGTCGCGCCTACGTTCGGCAGTATCTTGTGGTAGTTGAGCGTGCGCGACTGCGGAAGCGCGGCGCCCGTAGCGCGTCCAGTCGTTGCGTTATAGGAGTAAGGGTTGGCTGCAGCATAAGCAGCTTGTTGGTCGGCCGGGACGCAGTTTACGAAAGCACCCGAAGTACCGCCCGTGCTGGTGGTGAAGCAGTTCTGCGTCAGGTCGCGCTGATAGAATGGCGCGGCCACGCCCAACAAAACGGTGAGCTTGTTGTCGATGAAGCTGCCGCGATACTCGCCAGCGACCTTGTGCAAGGTGGCATAGGAGTTACGGTCACGCTTCTGCAAGACATTGCCGGCTGCATCGGTCAGCGGATCGTTGACTGGGAACACGTCGTAAGGTTCGCCATTGGCATCCAGCAAACCAGCCTGGCCGGTCTGGCGGTGATGCGCGCGGTCGAACGAATAAGACAGACGAATGCGGTTGGTATCATTGATCTCGTAGGCGAGGTTGGTGATCGCAACGTAGCGGTTGGTCTTGGTCTGGCTTGGCTGAAGCAACAGAACACGATCCAAGGTGTCTCCGTCACCGTTCAGATCGGTGCCGAAATAGTAGCTGCCGCCATAGTTGCCGGTGCCGGTGAAGCCACCCGAAGTGTACTTGCGCTCATATGCCGCCGTCGTGCCGCCGCCATTGGCCTTGGTATACTGATAGGCCGCATCGACCGAAAGCGTCAGGCGATCGGTGAGCGTGAACAGCGAGGCCAGTCGAACGTTCCCGGTGTTAGACGGGTTGTAGCGGCGCTCATAGTCAGTCCCGCAGGTCGGAGCAGCATTCGTCTCGGTGTCGGCAACGCCGGCGCGAGGGGTAGCGCGCGGGCAGACGCCCGCCAAATCATAAAAACGCTCGGACTTGTCGCCGGTGAAGGCGGAAGCGCGCAATGCCGATCCGTTAAAGTTGTTGCGGTTTTCGTTGTAGTGGCCGGCGATCGAAATGAAATCACCGTTCGAGCCGATTGGCTGGTAGATTTTGGTGTTATACTGTTGCTTCTTAACCTGGCCATAATTGGCATAGGCCGCGCCGTTACGAGCGAGCGAGCCGGTAAAGTAAGCCTTAGTGCCAGACGAGTTTAATTCGCCAGTCTCAATCTTTGCGAAATAGCGCATATAAGAGCGATCTTCACCGCCGGAACCGGGCGCTGCAATGTCGCCGTAAGAAAGGCTGGTCATCGCACCAAACTTGTCGTCGGGAATCTTGGTGGAGATGTTGACCGCACCGCCGACTGCCGAGGCGGTCGGGCTATCGACGTCAGTCGATCCCAGATTGACGTTAACCCGCTCGATGATCTCAGCATCAACCTGCTGGTTGGTATAAACCGCGTAGTTGCCCGAATCGTTCAGCGGAATACCGTCGAACGTCTGCGAGATACGGCTGGAATCGAAGCCACGGATGGTGAACGAACCGCCGCTGGAACCCCAGGGGTCGTTGTTAGTGAAGCTGACACCCGGGACAAGGTTGATCATTTCATTGACCGTCTGGCCTGCGCGCTGCGCGTCGATGATCTCGCGGCCAATCTCTACCTTCGCCTTGGGCGAATCCGGAATGCGCACGCCAGCTACGTCGGTTACCCGGTTGCCGGTGACGACGATGGCGTCGCCATCGAACGAGGTCGAACCGGTCGACTGCGCAAGCACCGGAAGCGCGATGAAGGCAGCGCCGATGGCCAACGAACTGGTCGCGGTCTTGAGGAAAGTCTGGATATTCATGTTACGCCCCTGAGCATTAGTCAGACGAAAGGTTACAACGTGTGACGACAATGTTGCCCCGCCACCAATTGCTGCGACTGCTAAGAGCAGGGTGATATGACAACTTTCTGACGTTTGGGAGGCAAATGCGTTCGCATCTGCGAAATTTTGTGACCTGCGTGTCACAAATGCGACACTGGCGATACAAAGTGAGGATAACTGCGGGTTTTCCCGAGATATGACGATTTGCACTGCGTCATAAATATCACGCATTTTTCGCTGTCATTTTGCGGCTAAATATCAAGGCTGATCGGCAAATGATCCAAATCATGATGTGATGTTGCCTCATCGCTTGATGATCGTTCGTGCGCCGTGGCAGGAGCCGCTGCATGAGCGCAGGACATCATCATCCGCCCGCCGCCCGATCGGCTCATTCGCACGATCACTCCCATGGGCATGGGCATGGGCATGGCCACGGGCATCACCACCACCCTGCCCCGGCAGCGGGCGACATGGGCAAGGCGTTCGCGCTGGCTGTCGCGCTGAACCTAGCGTTCGTGTGCGCAGAGACGGTCGCAGGGTTCATGAGCGGCTCGATGGCGCTGCTGGCGGACGCCGGGCACAACTTGTCCGACGTGCTGTCGCTGCTACTGGCCTGGGCGGCAAGCGTCCTTGCGATGCGACCGCCATCCGAGCGGTTCACGTACGGCCTCAAGAGTTCCTCGATCCTGGCCGCCATTGCTAACGCCGCGCTGCTGTGGGTGGCAATCGGCGCGATCCTGGTCGAGACAGTGCGCAGCTTCATCGACCCTTCCCCGGTGCAAGGCGGGATGATGATGATCGTCGCGGGCATCGGCATCGCGGTGAATGCACTGTCTGCGCTACTATTCGCCAAGGGCGCGAAGAGCGATCTCAACTTGCGCGCTGCTTTCGTTCATTTGATGGCCGATGCAGCGGTCTCGCTGGGTGTCGTCATCGCAGGGCTGGCGATCACCTGGACCGGCATCGCCGTAATCGATCCCGCCGCCTCGCTGCTCATCACCGCCGTGATCGCTTGGTCGAGCTGGGGCCTGCTGCGCGACTCGCTGCGGATGGGGATGCTGGGCGTGCCGGACGCAATCGACCTCGCCGCCGTTCGCACCTACTTGGAAGCGCGCCCCGGCGTCACCCGCGTCCACGATCTGCACATCTGGCCGATGAGCACGACTGAAACGGCGCTGACCGTCCACCTCGTCATGCCGGACGGCGCGTCCGACGACGGTTTCCTGGGCACCCTGGCCCACGATCTGCAGCACCAGTTCGCCATCGGCCACCCCACGATTCAAATCGAAACGCACGACACCGCCTGCGCTCTGGAGTGCGAAGCGGTCGCCTGACGGCGCGATGTTTGGGACTACCTCCGGATGGGGGTTGAACTCATCGGCAGCGACGGAAGGTAACGGGCCATGCGAGTCTCCAACAGGTCGACCAGTTCGGGCTGCATGAATTCGTAATCGTCGGGGATGTCGAGACAAATCACGCGCTGGCCGTCGAGCGATTTGCGAAAGCGGTTTTGCAGTTTGGTTCGGTGCGCTTTTTCCATGACGACGATCACGTCTGCCCAGCGCACCCATTCGGCGGTCAGAGGTTCCAGCGCGTCCACGTTGGTGCCGGCCGATGCCACTTCGATGTCACCGCGCCTCGCGAACACGTCTTCTGCCGTGGGACTGCGCAGCTTATTCTGGCTGCACACGAACAAGTACCGTTTCATAGGCACCTATTCACCAAAAAGCCCGCCCGGACGAACCGGACGGGCTTTTTGCAATCCTTCGGCGCAGCGCTCAGGCGGCGGCTTCGGTCTTGTCGCCCTTGAGGACGCGGATGGGTTCCTTGCGGCCTTCCACCACGTCTTTGTCGACGACGACTTCGGCGATGTTACGCTCGGTCGGCAGGTCGAACATCGTGTCGAGCAACAAGCTTTCGACGATCGAGCGCAGACCGCGCGCGCCGGTTTTGCGCTCGATGGCCTTCTGGGCGATCGCTTCGAGTGCGTCGTCGGTGAAGGTCAGTTCTACGTCTTCCAGCTCGAACAGACGCGCGTACTGCTTAATCAGAGCGTTCTTCGGTTCCTTGAGGATCTTGACCAGCGCCTCGATGTCGAGGTCGTTCAGGGTCGCGATCACCGGCAGGCGGCCGACGAACTCGGGGATCAGGCCGAACTTGAGCAGATCCTCGGGCTCAGCCTTCTGGAGCAGTTCACCGACGCGGCGCTTGTCCGGATCAGCGACATGGGCACCGAAGCCGATCGAACGCTTCTGCAGGCGATCGGAGATGATCTTGTCCAGCCCCGCGAACGCGCCGCCGCAGATGAACAGGATGTTGGTCGTATCCACTTGCAGGAATTCCTGCTGCGGATGCTTGCGGCCACCCTGCGGCGGCACCGAAGCGGTGGTGCCTTCCATCAGCTTGAGCAGCGCCTGCTGAACGCCTTCGCCGCTGACATCGCGCGTGATCGACGGGTTCTCGGCCTTGCGGCTGATCTTGTCGATTTCGTCGATGTAGACGATGCCCTGCTGTGCCTTCTCGACGTTGTAGTCGGACGACTGGAGCAGCTTGAGGATGATGTTTTCCACATCCTCACCCACGTAACCCGCTTCGGTCAGCGTGGTCGCATCGGCCATGGTGAAGGGCACGTCGAACGTCTTGGCGAGCGTCTGTGCGAGCAGCGTCTTGCCCGAACCGGTCGGCCCAACCAGCAGGATGTTCGACTTCGAAAGTTCGACGTCGCCCTGCTTGCCGCTGTGCTTAAGCCGCTTGTAGTGGTTATGCACCGCCACCGACAGAACGCGCTTGGCGCGCTCTTGCCCGATCACGTAGTCGTTCAGCGTCTCGCAGATTTCACGGGGGGAGACGATTTCGCCGTCCTTGCGCCCCGCAATCCCGGCCTTCGTCTCTTCACGAATGATGTCGTTGCAAAGCTCGACACACTCGTCACAGATGAACACCGTTGGTCCCGCGATCAGCTTACGCACTTCGTGCTGCGACTTGCCGCAGAAGCTGCAGTAAAGGGTGCTTTTCGCGTCAGATCCGCTCAATTTCGTCATTTTCCGTATCTAATGCCCTCATTGAGGCGACTCGGCCAGTCTAGCCGTTGGAAGCGCGGGTTTGCAACCTAGCGCCGAATGCTTGCGATGGCCTGAAGAAAAGCAGCCGGGTTGGCAAGGTATACCAGCGCGAGGGGTCCCGCGCTGGAACGCCTCATCAGGCCGCCGTCTTATCCCCTTCGGGCCGTGTTTCGAATACTTTGTCGACCAGGCCGAACGCGAGTGCCTCGTCAGCTTCCAGGAACGTGTCGCGGTCCATGGCCTTCTCGATCGCATCGAGCGTCTTGCCGGTATACTTCACGTAGAGATCGTTGAGGCGACGGCGCATCCGCAGGATTTCGCGTGCCTGGATCTCGATGTCGCTCGCCATGCCCTGTGCCCCGCCCGAGGGCTGGTGGACCATGATGCGCGCGTTCGGCAACGCGATACGCATGCCCGGCTCGCCGGCCGCGAGCAGGAAGCTGCCCATCGAGGCGGCCTGGCCGATGCACACGGTCGATACGCGCGGCTTGATGTACTGCATGGTGTCATGGATCGCCATGCCCGCCGTGACGACACCGCCCGGCGAATTGATGTACATCGAGATGTCCTTGGCCGGGTTCTCCGACTCCAAGAACAGCAACTGCGCCACGATCAGCGAAGCCATGTGATCCTCGACCGCGCCGGTGATGAACACGATCCGCTCACGCAGCAAGCGCGAGTAGATGTCGAAGCTGCGCTCGCCGCGGCTGGTCTGCTCGACGACCATCGGCACCAATGCACCGGTTACGGGATCGGAAATGAACTTTCCTTGGGCGTTCGAAGCGCCGAACAGGTCGAGCATGGGAGTCCTCATCTGGTTGGACCGCCTATGTCGCGTGCCGCTCGCCGATGTTCAAGGCCTTTGAGCCTTCTATTGCCTGAGGGGTGTGGACAGCGCAGATTGCGGCGCACTGCTTTGGGGAGCCCGACCATGCGCCGCCTGACTTATGCCGCTCTGCTCGGCACTGCCGCAGCCGCAACGCCGCTTGCCGCGCAACCGACGCCGCAGGACTATCGCCAACGGATCGAGGCGATCGACGACAAGGGTCCGGCGCTCCATGCCGTGCTGGTGCTGGCTCCGCTCGCGGACGGTGCTTCGGATGGCAAACCAAGCGGCCCCCTTGCCGGGCGAGCGGTGTTGATAAAGGACAACATCGAAACGCGTGACATGCCCACGACTGCCGGCAGTCTCGCGTTGAAAGACAATGCCACCGGTCGTGACGCGCCCCTGGTCGCTCGGCTGCGCCAGGCGGGCGCGGTGATCCTGGGCAAGACCAACTTGTCCGAATGGGCCAACTTTCGCGGCGATCGGTCGTCCAGCGGGTGGAGCGGTGTGGGCGGCCAGACCAAGAACCCCTACGCGCTGGACCGCAGCCCTTGCGGCTCGTCCGCCGGCAGCGGCGCCGCGGTCGCAGCGGGCATGGCATGGGCGGCAATCGGAACCGAGACCGATGGCTCGATCACTTGCCCGGCCTCGGTGAACGGGATCGTGGGTTTCAAGCCTACCGTGGGCCTGGTTAGCCGAACTTACGTAGTGCCGATCAGTTCCAGCCAGGACACGGCCGGGCCGATGGCGAACAGCGTCGCCGATGCCGCGCTGCTGCTGAACGCGATGGCCGGAACGGACCCCGCCGACAGCGCAACGGCGGCAGCGGACAAGCATCGGGTGGACTTCACCCAAGGTCTCGCCTCGGCCAGCCTCAAGGGCGTGCGGGTAGGCGTACTGCGGCGGCAAGCGGGCGAAATCGCGAGTGTCAGCGCCTTGTTCGACAAGGCCCTGGCCGACATGAAGCGCGCCGGCGCCGCCTTGGTCGAAATCGACTACAAGCCCGAGGACCGCATGGGCGAGGCGGAGTTTGCGCTGATGCTTTACGAGTTCCGCGAAGGAATAGACGCCTACCTTGCCGCCCTGCCCGGCGACCCGCCGGCGCGCGATCTGGCCGGGCTGATCGCCTTCAACCAGGCCCACCCCGAAGAAACCCGCTGGTACGGACAGGAGTTGTTCGAAAAAGCGCTCAAGGCCACCGACAAAGCCGCGTACGAAAAAGCCCATGCCGATGCCAAGCGTTTGGCCGGAGCGGAAGGGGTTGACGCACTGATGGCCGCCAACATTGTCGCTGTGCTCGTCGCTCCCACCGCCGGCCCCGCCTGGCCGATCGACCTTGTCACCGGCGACCACTTCCTCGACATCGGCGCAGGCTCGTTGGCAGCCATCGCCGGTTACCCGCACCTCTCG
Organism: Novosphingobium sp. Rr 2-17; assembly: GCF_000272475.1. Taxonomy (GTDB): domain Bacteria; phylum Pseudomonadota; class Alphaproteobacteria; order Sphingomonadales; family Sphingomonadaceae; genus Novosphingobium. The sequence goes on along the minus strand of NZ_AKFJ01000085.1, from coordinate 34,114 downwards.
GTGCCGATGGGTGCGGTGGAAGGCCTGCCGGTGGGCCTCTCGTTTATCGCCGGGCAGTGGGAAGACGCGAAAGTGCTGGCCCTGGGCGCGGCCTATGAACGAGCGCGAACCGTGAGGCTGGCGCCGCCGGGGTTGCGGGTCTGGGGCGAGTGATGTGTTGGCGGCTGGGCCTTTGCCAACGACAATCCCATCGCCAAAAACCAAAACGGCCCGGCGCATTCACTGCGCCGGGCCGTTTTGTTTCGCGTCACGCTCGAAAGAGGATTACTCCTCCGTAGCGGCGGCCTTCTTCTTGGCAGGAGCCTTCTTGGGCTTGGCTTCGGCATCGCCCTCAACGGCAGCGTCGTCGGCCTTGGCGGCAGCCTTCTTGGCAGGCTTTTCCGCTTTTTCCTCAGAAACATCGGCGTCGTCGGCGTCAGCCTTTTTGGCCTTCTTCGCGGCAGCCTTCTTCGGCTTGTCTTCCGTTGCCGGCTTTTCGCCATCGGCGTCGGCTTCGATGGCGGCCTGCAGTTCGTCGCGAGTCACTTCACGCTCGGTGACTTCGGCCTTCTCGATCAGGAAATCGACGACCTTGTCCTCGTAGAGCGGCGCACGAAGCTGGGCAGCCATCATCGGGTCCTGGCGGACATATTCCATGAAGCGCTGGCGATCTTCGGCGCGGTACTGCTGAGCAGCCTGGCTGACCAGCATCGACATTTCCTGCGCGGAAACCTCGACGCCGTTGGCCTGGCCGATTTCCGACAGCAGCAGCCCCAGACGCACGCGGCGCTCGGCGATCTTGCGGTAGTCGTCCTTCTCGGCTTCGATCTCGGCCAGGGCGGCGGCGGGGTCTTCCTCGCGCTCGGCTTCCTGGGAAAGCTGTTGCCAGATCTGCTCGAATTCGGCCTCGACCATGGTCGGCGGCACGTCGAAGTCATGACCCGCGGCAAGCTGGTCGAGAAGCTGGCGCTTCATCGCGGTGCGGGTAAGGCCGGCAGTTTCCTGCTCAAGCTGACCACGCAGCAGGCCCTGGAGCTGCTCGTAGCTTTCGAGGCCCAGTTCCTTGGCGAAATCGTCGTCCAGCTTCGATTCGGCGGGCGCCTTCACTTCGTGCGCGACGATGTCGAAGGTGGTTTCCTTGCCGGCGAGGTTCTCGGCCTGGTAGTCCTCGGGGAAGGTCACCGTGATGGTGCGTTCTTCACCAGCCTTGATACCGGCAACCTGCTCTTCGAAGCCGGGGATGAAGCGACCAGCGCCGATCACCAGCGGGGCCTTTTCGGCCTTGCCGCCTTCGAACTCGACGCCATCGAGCTTGCCGGTGAAGTCGATGATGACTTGGTCGCCGTCTTCGGCAACGCCATCCTTGGTTTCGTAACGCTGCTGCTGGTCGGCAATGCGCTTGACCGCTTCGGTCACGGCCTCGTCCAGAACCGGCACGGTCAGGCGCTCAAGCTTGAGGCCGTCCAGCGAAGGTGCGGCGATCTGCGGCAGCACTTCCAGGCTGACGGTCAGCTCGGCATCCTTGCCCTCTTCGTAACCTTCGGCGAGCGCAACGTCGGGGTTCATCGCCGGACGCAGGGCCTTTTCGGAGACCAGCTTGTCCATGGCTTCACGGATCGAGGTGTTCAGCGCTTCCTGGTGGATCGCCGGGCCGTGCAGCTTCTTGACGAGGTTGCTGGGCACCTTGCCGGGGCGGAAGCCGGGCATGCGCACTTGCGGCGCGGCCTTCTTGACCTCGGCCTCGATCTTCGAGGTGATGGTCTGGGCGGGAATGGTCACCGTGTAGGAGCGCTTCAGGCCCTCGTTGGTGGTCTCGACGATCTGCATCTGGAAGCCTTCCTTGCGCACTGCGTTCGGCCTTGCGGCCGCAATCTGAATGCCTCACCCTCTCCGGGCCATTTGTCACTGGTGCGGGCGAAGGGACTCGAACCCCCACATCTTACGATACTGGTACCTAAAACCAGCGCGTCTACCAATTCCGCCACGCCCGCATGGATGAAGCCTGAAACTCAAGGCACGGGCCCTTATAGGCACGCGCGAAAAAGGGCAAGCGCCACGAAAGACTCTGCTGGCAAGCGGCAACTTTGCCAAGACGCGGGGCGTTATCACAGCAAAGGAGAACCGACATGGCCACCCAACCCCAGGACAACCCCGGCGACACCCCGGACGAAATCCCCACCCCCGAGCAGCCCGGCTTCCCCGGCGGCCCGGACGAGAGCGAGCCGGCCAGCCCCGACGTCTATCAACCCGACAGCGCGCCGATCGAATTGCCACCGCCAGATTGATCCAAGATTCTCGAACGTTACCCCAAGGCGTCCTGAACCAATTTCAGGGCGCCTTGGCTTATCTGGGACTTATCTCGCCGCTCGTCACTTCCAGCCCGTGAGCCTGGCGAGCATCTGCATGATCGACCAATCGCCGCTCGCCTTTGCCCGCGGCGCCGCTTCGGGTTCGACGGCGCATTCCAGGCAATAGGCCTGCATTCCGCGCGTCCCGGTCAAGGCGTCGATCCGCGCCATGATCTGCTGCGCCTGTTGATGCTGGCGGATGGAGATGAGGCTGGCGAAATCGTAGGCGGCCTGATCGCTTTGGGTGTCACCCAGCATTTCGTTCAGAACCGCGCTCAAGCTGCTTTCCCGATCCTTGAGATACTCGGCGTGCCACTTGCCATTGCCTACACCGCCGACTTTGGCGGCATAAGCCAGCGCGGTGTCGAGGTTGCCGATTTCGTCGACGAGGCCAATCTTCTGCGCCTCCATACCCGGCCACACGCGGCCTTGGGCGATCCCGTCTACTTGTTCGGGCGTCTTGCTGCGCGCCTTGCCCACCACTTGCAGGAATTGGCGATAGGCGTTCTCGACAGAGCCTTGCAGCAGCCCTTCCACTTCGGGGGTGAAGCCGCCGAACAAGTCCGGTTGCCCCGATAGCGGCGTGGTGCGCACGCCGTCGCTGGTAACGCCATAGTCGGCCAGCGTCTTTTCGAAGCTGGTGACCACCGCGAACACGCCGATCGAACCCGTGATCGTGCCTGGCTCGGCAAAGACGCGCTGGCCGGGGGTGGAGACCCAGTAGCCGCCGCTCGCTGCGTAATTGGCCATCGAGACGACCACCGGAATCTTGCGCTCACGATAGCGCCAGATCGCCCGGCGGATGCGCTCCGAGGCCATGACCGAGCCGCCGGGCGAATCGATCCGCACGACCAGCGCCTTCATGCCCTCGTCGATATTGTCGTCCAGCAACCGGGCGATCCGGTCCCCACCCGCTTCGCCAGGACCGGCATCGCCATCGACGATATCGCCGGCAATGGTGATGACGCCGATCGCCGCGCCTTGCGCCTTGACCGGATTGGCGGCCAGCCACGTCGCAAGACTGGTGTGGGCGTAGGGGATTTCGTCCTTCCCGCTGCCGCGAGTGCTACCGCTGGTGTCTTCGCCGACGAGCTTGGTGATGCGGGCGTCGAACTCGGTCTTGTCGCCGATGCGATCGACCAGCCCCGATGCCTTCGCCACTTGCGCCAGGTCACCGCCCGATGCCTTGAGGAAGGCAGCGGGATCGCGGGTCATCTCGTCCAGCCGCGCTTTGGGACGCGCCTTGGCGATGTCGGCGCGGTAGGCGTCCCACAGCGCGCCATACGTGCCTTCCAGATCCTTCTTCGCCTCGGGCGAGAAGCCGGTGCGGATGTAGGGTTCGACGAAGCTTTTGTAGGTGCCGACGCGATAAACGTGCGCGTTCACCTTGAAGCGATCGAGAAGTCCCTTGTAGAACAGATAGTTGCCGCCCGGGCCGGTAACGAAGGCACTGCCCATCGGATCGACCCAGACCTCGCTGGCGTGCGCTGCCAGCAGCGTCGCATCGTCGGCATAGACGTTGGCGAAGGCCAGAACCGGCTTACCCGATTTGCGCACCTCGTCGATCGCTTCGCCAATGTCGTGCAAGTGGGTGTAACGCCCGCCCAGGAAGCGCGACATGTCGATTACCACGGCTTTGACGCGGTCGTCGCCAGCGGCCAGGCGCAACGCGCGCTCAATGTCGCGCGCCTCAAATTCACGAGTCGGCGCTTGGCCCGACAGCAGCGCCAGCGGGTTGCTCTCGCTCTTTTCCTCGACGATCGAACCATCAAGGTTGAGCAGCAGTGCCCCGTCTTCCACCCGCCCGGCCATCGGCCGCGCCGTAAGCGCAGCGTAGATCAGCCCGAAGAACATGAGGAGGAACAAAAGCGCCATGGCGTCCTTGACGCCGACCAGCAGCTTCCAAACCTTGCGGGCGAATTTCATGCGATGACCTGCCTTTCGATCTCCTGCCCTTAACCGGCGGAAGCGCGGTAGGCCAGAACTCGCGGCAGGCCAGAACTCGCTGAAGGAAAGCATCCGGGCATATCGAGCGCGAATAGGCTTGAGCACGGCCCTTCGGGTGCCTAAGGCATGGTCTTCAATGACAACGCCGGAATATATCTATCCGGAAGGCGCGCTCGCCTTCCCGCACCGTGGCCTCGTGGGCATCGCGGGGCTGGCCCCGCACGAGATCTGGTTCCTCCTCGACGAGGCGGAGCAATGGGTCGCGGCCAACCGCGAAGCCCAGAAGAAGCACGCTCTGCTCGAAGGGCTGACGATCATCAACGCCTTCTTCGAAAACTCCACGCGCACGCTGCTCAGTTTCGAGATCGCCGGCAAACGCCTGGGCGCCGACGTCGTCAACATGGCCGTCGCCACCAGCAGCGTGAAGAAGGGCGAGACCCTGATCGACACCGCGATGACGCTCAACGCCATGCGCGCGGACGCCATCGTCATCCGCCACGCCAGTTCGGGCGCGGTGCAACTGATCGCTGACAAGGTGGATTGCCCGGTGCTCAACGCCGGAGACGGCCAGCACGAGCATCCGACCCAGGCGCTGCTCGATGCGCTGACGATCCGCCGGGCCAAGCGCGCCTTCAACGGCCTGCGCGTGACGATCTGCGGCGACATCCTGCACAGCCGCGTCGCCCGCTCCAACGTGCTTTCGCTGGCATCGCTGGGCGCGGAAGTGCGTGTTTGTGCCCCGCCCGCGTTGATGCCGGCTGACATCGAGCGGATGAACGTCAAGGTGTTCCACGATTTCGACGCGGCGCTCAAAGGCGCAGACGTGGTGATGATGCTGCGGTTGCAGCTTGAACGGATGGAGGGCCAGTTCATCCCATCGCCGCGCGAATACCGCCATTTGTACGGCCTCACTCTGGATCGCCTCGCCACAGCTGAACCCGATGCGCTGGTCATGCATCCCGGCCCGATGAACCGGGGGATCGAGATCGACAGCAACGTTGCCGACCATGTCGAGCGCTCGCTCATCACCACCCAGGTCGAAATGGGCGTCGCCATGCGGATGGCCTGCCTCGACGTGCTGACCCGCAAGGCGCGCGGCGTGGAGGGCTGGGCATGAGCACGCAGCCCCCCCTCGTCATCGCCGGCGGCCGCGTCCTGCTGGCCGATGGCACGATCATCGACGGTGCGGTGCGCTGCGAAGGCGGGTTCATCACCGCAATCGGCGCGGACGTGACCGCGCGGGATGGCGACACCGTCCACGATGCCAAAGGCAAGCTGGTAACGCCCGGCCTCGTCGACATTGGCGTGTTCGCGATCGACAAGCCCGCCTTCCACTTCGGCGGCATCACCCGCGCCGCGCTGATGCCCGACCAGAACCCGCCGCTCGACGTGCCGGCGCGGGTCCGTTTCGCCGCGCAATCGGGCAAGCCGGACTTGTGGGTCCACCCGCTCGCCGCCGCCACCCAGGGCCTTGAAGGCAATGCCCTGGCCGAGATCGCGCTGATGCGTGAGGCGGGCGCTCGTGCCGTCGCCACCGGGCGGCGCTGGATCGGCGATTCGGGTACGATGCTGCGGCTGTTGCAGTACACCGGTATGCTGGGGCTGACCCTGATCGCCCATGCCGAGGATGCGGGCATCGTCGGCCATGCGGTCGCGACGGCTGGCGAGATGGCGACCCGACTCGGCCTGCCCAGCGCCCCTCCGCAGGCAGAAGCGCTGGCGATCGCGCGCGACCTCGCACTGGCCGAACTCGCCAATGCGCCGATCCACTTCCGCATGGTGACGACCGCCGCCGGGCTCGATCTGGTGCGCCGCGCCAAAGACAAGGGGCTTGCGGTGACGGCAGGCGTCAGCCCGGCACACTTCATGCTGTCGGACCTGGCGATCGGGGCCTTCCGCACCTTCACCCACCTCTCCCCCCCGCTACGCTGCGAGGACGATCGCAAGGCGGTGATCGCCGCGATTGCCGATGGCACGATCGACATCGTCGCCTCCAGCCACGATCCGCGCGGACCCGAGGACAAGCGCCTGCCCTTCGCCGATTCGGCCCCCGGAATGGCCGGCGCGGAAACGCTGCTGCCGCTCACCCTCAACCTTGTCCGCGACGGCGTGATCGACATCGGACGTGCCTTCGACCTGCTCGCCGCCAACCCCGCCAGGCTGCTGGGCGTCAACGCCGGTCGCCTGGAAGTCGGCGCCGAGGCGGACATCGCCATCGTCGATCCCGAGCGCCCCTGGATCGTCAATACCGACAAGATGGCCGCCACTGCCGGCAACAATCCGTTCGACCGCCAGCCAGTCCAAGGCCGCGTTGTGGCGCTGTTCAAGGGCGGTGTCGGCATCAAGGGCGGCCAGTAAGCCGCACATCGACGTCGTGCATGGGCAATCCGGCCCGTGCTATTGGGGCTGTAAGCTTCGTCAACCTGACGGTAACTCTATTCGGCTACGAACTTGACGGGTAAGCAGGGCGACCAGGCCGGTTGGCACTGGCGCGCTGATTTTTTCTGCTTACCGCGCAATTAGTGCGTAACTGACGGGGCTGTCTCGACATGAAGAAACTTGCGGCCCTGTTCTCTCCTCCCTTGGCCGGTCTCGCGCTCATCACCGGCGCTGCTTATGCCAGCCCTGCCCCGGCTGCCCGCGCCGTCAACGCTGCAGACCCCAGCGCGGTAAAGGCCGGTGTCGATGCCTGGTCCGCCGGAGACTATTCCACTGCCGTCAGGCTGTGGCAGCCGCTGGCCGATCGCGGCGATCCGGACGCTCTGTTCAACCTGGCGCAGGCGTACAAGCTGGGTCGCGGCGTGCCGGCAGACCTGGCGCGGGCCGAAGACCTTTACGGCAAAGCTGCCGCCAAGGGCCATGTCCAGGCCGCCGACAGCTATGGCCTGATGCTGTTCCAAAGCGGCGAGCGGGAGAAGGCGCTGCCCTTCGTCCAGGCTTCCGCCGCGCGCGGCGAGGCGCGGGCGATGTACATCCTGGGCGTGGCCTACTTCAACGGCGATGTCGTGCCCAAAGATTGGGAGCGTGCTTATGCGCTGACCAGCCTGGCGCGCGACGCCGGGCTGGCGCAAGCAACCCGTGCGCTGACCCAGATGGACCAGCACATTCCCCTCGCCACCCGCCAGAAAAGCGTCTTGCTGGGCCAGCAACTGGCCGCCGAAGCGGAGGCGAACCGCCAGCGAATTTCGGCTTCCAGCGAACTGGGCACGTCGCCCGCCAGCGAGAGCATGCCGGAGCTGGTCGCCGCCAGCCCGGCTCCTGCGCCTACCGCGAAGCCCGTCCACAGCCTCAATGGTCCTGCTTATGCCGGCGCGGACTACACCCGACCCAAGGCGGTAGCCCAGCCGATCGCGCCCAGGCCCGTCGTTGTGTCGCCCGCGCTTGCCGCCAGCACCAGGCCTGCATCCAGGCCCGCGCCCAAGCCTGCCCTTAGCCCCCCTGGCGCACGCCCGGCAGCAGCCATCGCGACCGGCGGCCCATGGCGCGTACAGCTCGGCGCTTTCGGCGTTGCGGGCAATGCAGAGGCGCTCTGGGCCAAAGTCCGCGCCCGGCCTGAACTTGCCGGCCATTCCAGGGCGCTGGTCCCGGCCGGCAGGCTGACCAAGCTGCAAGCGACCGGGTTCGCCTCGCAAGCCGGCGCGCAAGCCGCGTGTTCTCGGCTCTCCGGCGCTGGGGTCACTTGCCTGGTCGTGCGCGATTGACCCAAGCGGCAGCGACCGCGACAGTGCGTGACGCGGTCCACACAGTCCAACCAGCCGCACCGGAACGGCTGGTCACGCTCGACCTCATTCGCGGTGTCGCGGTGCTGGGAATCCTTGCAGTCAACATCTCAGGCTTCGCCGGGCCGATGATGGCGGCCACCTCGCCCAGCATCATCCATCCTGTCTCTCCTGCAGACGAGGCCGCCTTCGCCTTCACGTTCCTGTTCTTCGAAGGGAAGATGCGCGCGCTGTTCTCGCTGCTGTTCGGCGCGGGCATCGTGCTGTTCTGGGACCGCGCTGAAGCCGCCGGGCGCGATGGCACGATCCTGCAGTTCCGCCGCCTTTGCTGGCTCTTGCTGCTGGGCGGCCTGCATTACCTGCTGCTGTGGTGGGGAGACATTCTGTTCGTTTATGCCGCGTGCGGCATCGTCGCGCTCGTGCTCCGCCCTGTGAGCAACCGCTGGCTGCTGACTTGCGCGCTGGCTCTCTACTTCGGCTGGCACTTGTGGGGGCTGTTCGACATCGCCAGCACCATCGCTGCCGAGACCGCCCAGCGCAAAGGCCTGGCAACGCCGGACCAGTCTGCCGTCGTCGCTGGCTGGATCGGCTCGGCCTGGAGCTGGGCGGCGCAGGAAATGCGCGAGAGTATTCTGGGCTATCTCCCGTTGCTCGTCGTCAAGCTACTCGACCGCCCTTTCTGGCAAGTTCAGATGCTTTCCAGCGCTTTTGGCGAAACGCTGCCACTGATGCTGGTCGGCATGGTCGCCTATCGCGTCGGCCTGTTCGACGGCCACCTGTCGCGCCGGCGGGTTCGCTCGATCGGGGTAGCGAGCACTGCTGCTGGACTGGTACTGACCATCACCTTCCTAGCCTGGGCTTGGCCGCGCGACTTCCCACCCATCGCGATGCATGCAGCGTTGGTCTGGGGGATGGCGATGCCGCACCTAATGATGAGCTGCGGCTACGCGGCACTGCTGGTTCTGACCGCACCGCAGATCGCGCCGACTCGAATCGGTCGCCGCTTGATCGCTGCCGGACGCACGGCCTTCAGCAACTACGTCTTGTGCAGCGTAATCATGACAGCGGCCTTCTACGGCTGGGGACTGGGCTTGTTCGGCAAGTTTGGCCCATTGGCGCAATGGCTTTTCGTCTTCGGTGGTTGGGCGCTGATGCTGGCCTGGAGCCCGGTGTGGCTGCGCCATTTCCGCCGCGGTCCGATCGAATGGCTATGGCGTTCGCTAGTCGAACAGCGCTGGCTGAAGAACCGAATCCACAGTTAATCGCAAATGCTATTGCGATCCATTCGCATCCGCATATATTGCACATCGACTAGAGGATTCGCTCATGTACGTGTGCATCTGCAATGCCATCCGCGAAAACGACCTTCGCTGCGCCGCGCGCCGTTGCGCCGGCAATGCCGAAGCCGTTTACGGAATGTTGGGCCGCACGCCGCAGTGCCGGCAGTGCCTGGACGACGCTGACGATATTATTGCCGACGAAATCGGCTCAGCCCGCATGAGGATATCCGCCGCCGCCTGATTCGATGACCTGACCGCCTTGCCCTTTTGCGTCACAACGCATATACGCCGCGGCTCCACGCAAAGGAGTTTCCGCGCGATGAAGGGCGACCTCAAGGTTATCGAATTTCTGAACAAGGCGCTGTTCAACGAGCTGACCGCCATCAACCAGTACTGGCTGCATTATCGCATGCTGGACAACTGGGGCATCAAGAAACTCGCCGAATACGAGCGCCACGAATCGATCGACGAGATGAAGCACGCCGACGTGCTGGCAGATCGCATCCTCTATCTCGATGGCCTCCCCAACTTCCAGACGCTGGGCAAGTTGCGCATCGGCGAAAGCGTCGAAGAGATCCTGCGCGCCGACCTCGCTCTGGAAAACGACGCCATACCTTTGTTGCGCGACGCCATTGCCCATGCTGAAAGCGTGCGCGACTACGTCAGCCGCGAAATCTTCGAACGCATCCTGGAAAGCGAAGAAGAACACGTCGATTTCCTGGAGAAGCAGTTCGACATGATCGAGCGCATGGGCATCCAAAACTATTGCCAGTTGCAAAGCAAGCCAGCGGGCGAAAGCAACTAGAGCAAGTTCCGATCCGATTGCATCGGCTCGGTTGCTCTAGACTCTTGGTTCGCCGCGTTTTCCGAGTCAGCAGGTGATTCCACCTGCTTCGAAAACGCTCTAATCGCAGTGGGCGCCGGCCCGTCGGCGCCCCTGGAATTTTGCGCCGCAGGATTCCCAAATCTGCCCTGCGCTGATACCCCCTGACGGGAACCCGCCACCGCGTCGTCGCTTTTGTTTCGGCGCACGGCGGTTCCCGCAGTGCCGAGGGGGGATCATGATACAACCGCGCCAGCGCAATTTCGACGTCGAGGACGCAGGCTTCGCCGCCCTCGTCGTCATCGTCACACTCGCCTTCCTGTGGCTTTTGCTTCCTTATTTCGGGGCAGTACTGTGGGGCGTGGTGGCTGCGATCATGTTCCAGCCGCTGACCGCCAAGCTCGCCGAGCGACTGGGCGGCCGCAAGAACCTGGCCACCTCGCTGGTGCTGCTGGGGCTGGTCACCGTCTTCGTGGTGCCCACGATCTTGCTCAGCGTCAATCTGGTGCAGGAAGCGACCAACCTCTACACTCAGATCAGCACGGGCAAGATCGATCTCGGTCGCATCCTCAACCAGATCACCAACGCTTTGCCCCGGCGACTGCGCAATCTGCTGGCGGAGTACGACCTTACCAATTTCGATGCTATCCGCCGTCAGTTTGGCTCCAGCATCACTGCGGGCCTGCAGAACATCGCGGGGCGTGTGCTGGTGGTCGGCCAGGGCGCGATGAGCTTCGTCGCCGCGCTGGGCGTCATGCTGTATCTCAGCTACTTCCTGCTGCGCGATGGCCAACACTACGGCACAATGGTGTGCAGTTCGATGCCGCTTCACCGCCAGACCCGCGATTCGCTGGTTCAGCATTTCCTCGTCGTCGTGCGCGCCACCATGCGCGGCACGGTCGTGGTCGCGGTGGTCCAAGGCGTGCTGGGCGGCATCCTGTTCTCGTTGCTGGGTGTGGAAGGCGCGCTCATCTGGGGCGTCCTGATGGGCTTCTTCTCACTACTGCCCGCAGTGGGAACCGGCATCATCTGGCTTCCTGTCGCGATTTACCTGTTCGCGGTAGGCGATACCGGCAAGGCGGCCATCGTGGTATTTGCAGGCGTGTTCATCATCGGCATGGTGGACAACGTGCTACGCCCCATCCTGGTCGGTCGCGACACCCGCATGCCTGACTTCGTAGTGCTGATCGCGACCCTCTCGGGCCTCGAATTGTTCGGGCTCAACGGCTTCATCGTCGGCCCGGTGATCGCCGCGCTATTCATCGCGGTGTGGAACCAGCAGCGCGAAAAGCGCGGGATCGTGCTGAACGACGATGGCCAGGAGTCCGCCCCTGTGGAGGAAACGCCCGCCAGCACTGCCGAAACCGCAGCGCATCCGTCGTAGGGTTTGAAAACCCGCCGTGCGCCAATTTTGCAGCACCGGCCCACTCCTCCACCCAACCTTAGTGCCCTATGGCTGGTCGGGTGGGGGAGTGGGCCGGTGCCGCCCTGAAATGCCCCGCCGGGCATTTCTTAAACAGCCTCAGTCCTTCGCGAACGGGTTCTTCGCACTGCGCAAGTTCAACCGGATCGGCACCGCATCGAAGCCCAGCTCGCGGCGGATGCCATTGATAAGGTAGCGCTTGTAGCTTTCGGGCAGCAGGTCCAGCCGGGTGCCGAAGATGACGAAGCCGGGCGGGCGTGTTTTGGCCTGGGTGATGTAGCGCAGCTTGATACGCTTGCCGCCCGGCGCTGGCGGCGGGTTGGCCGATAGCGCATCGTCGAACCAGCGGTTGAGGCCCGATGTCGGCACGCGCTTGCTCCACGCCTCGCGGATGGAGAAGGCCGCCGCTACCATTTCGTCCAGCCCCTTGCCGGTGCGCGCCGATACCGCCAGCAGCGGCACCCCGCGCACTTGCGCCAGCCCCTCGTCCAGCGCGAAGCGGATGCCGTTAAACAGCTTGCTCGCGTCTTCGGCCACATCCCACTTGTTGATCGCGATCATCAAGGCGCGGCCTTCCTCGACCACGCGCGAGGCGATCGTCAGATCCTGATGCTCCAGCCCACGCGTCGCGTCGAGCAACAGCACCACCACCTCGGCGAAGTCGATCGCGTGGCGCGCATCGGCCACGGCCATGCGCTCCAGCTTTTCTACCACGTTGGCGCGCTTGCGCATCCCGGCGGTGTCGATCAGGTGGACCGCGCGCGCTTCCTTGGTCTTGGGGTCGGTCCATTCCCATTGGATGGTGATCGAATCGCGGGTGATGCCCGCTTCCGGCCCGGTCAGCAGGCGGTCCTCGCCCAGGATCTTGTTGATGAGGGTGGACTTGCCGGCATTGGGGCGGCCCACGATCGCCAGCTTGAGCGGCGCGAGCAGCAACGCCTCCTCGTCCATCTCCACTTCCTCAACCTCTTCGGGCTGAAGCGGATCGAGGTGCGGCAGCAGCGCTTCGAACAAGTCGCCCATGCCCTCGCCATGCTCGGCGGAAAACGGCACCGGATCACCCAGGCCCAGCGAGTACGACTCCAACAGCCCGCCCTCGCCCGCCCGGCCCTCAGCCTTGTTGGCAACGAGGATCACTGGAACCGGCGAGGCACGCAGCCAATTGCCGATCTCTTCGTCGAGCGGGGTCAGCCCGGCGCGCGCATCGATCACGAACAGCGCGACGTCGGCGGTTTCCAGCGCTGCCTCGGTCTGCTTGCGCATCCGGCCCGGCAGCGTTTCAGCCTCGTCGTCCTCCCAACCGGCGGTATCGACGATCTGGAATTTGAGCCCCAACAGCTCGGCATCGCCGAACCTGCGATCGCGCGTAACGCCGGGCTGGTCGTCCACCAGCGCCAGCTTCTTGCCGACGAGGCGGTTGAACATGGTGGATTTGCCCACGTTGGGGCGCCCGATAATGATGACTTGCGGTAACATAATACTCTCCGCTTGGGCACATTCCGCGCTCTTTAGCAAGCATTGCGGCCTAATCCTGAGCGACGTCAGTGTGGCAATGCCGCGTTCACTCGCTATAGGGGCGGCAACGAAACTCAGGCAATTCAGGTGGACGCGTGGCTCGCAAACATTCGAAGCATGGTCCTTATGAAGATCCGCAGGACGACGAGGACACCCCGGAAGTGGTCGTGCCTTGCTGGCTTTGCGGGCGCAAGACCGGCAATACCATCGTCTGGCACCACCCCGTCCCCAAAAGCCGGGGCGGACGCGATGTCGTGCCGATGCACCCGATCTGCCAGCAAACGCTGATCGCCAATTTCACCAATTCCGAGCTGCAGCGTTACGGAATGGACGTGGAAGGCTTGCTCACCAATCCCACCATGCGCAAATTCGTGGACTGGGTGGCGAACAAAGACCCCGACTTCAACGCGACCACGGCCAAGAAGAAACGCTGACGGAGCGGCCTTCGCCTTTTCGCTAAGGGTCTTGTCGCAGTTTGACCGCAAAGTGCGGGAAGCCAGCCTTCAAGGTCCATGACAAATCGTCTCCCAACCAAGGAGAGCGATATGTCGTTTCGTGTTCAGGGCCTCGATCCGCGCCAATTCCAACATCTCATCGGCCTGTCAGATGAAGACTTGGCGGCCAGAGGCGCAAAGCGGTACGTCGTTGACGCCAAGCCAGGATTTCCCGACCGCGTGGAAGTCCGCGACCTAGAGGTTGGCGAGACAGCCATTCTGCTGAACTATGAGCATCTGCCGGCAGATACTCCCTATCGATCGCGACACGCCATCTTCGTGGGAGAAACATCGGAGCAGGCGTTGGAATTGGTAGACGCGTTGCCCGATGCGGTGCGATGCCGCCCCATCTCTCTTCGCGCTTTCAACGCAAGCGGTGAGATGCTCGATGCCGACCTTGCTGACGGCGCGGCGTTAACACCTTTGATCGAGCGCTTTTTCGATAATCCCGACGTGTCCTACCTACACGCCCACTATGCCAAACGAGGCTGCTATGCCGCGTGCATAACGAGGAACGACACGACCGCTGCTCGTTTAAAAAACGCCACACGCTAGGCGCCATCGCGAAAAAAGCGTCGAGCCAATTCCTACCGCGCCGTTAACTATATCTAGGAGATCGACACTAACAGTTCCGTGAAAAAAGAACGCCATGAGGGTTTACCAGGCATTCACAATGTTGGCGTCAAGCGCGATTGCGCTGCCGGCGATGGCAAGTACTACTCCTGTGACGGGGGTCGCATCCGCAAGCATGATCGCCAACGATGGCGCGGCGGGCGGCGGGATCGTCCCAAGGACGCCCGGTCATCTGGAATGCGTGCCTTATGCCCGCCTGACCTCAGGCATCCAGATCTATGGCGATGCCCATACCTGGTGGAGCCAGGCGCGCGGTCGCTATGCCACCGGCAGCCGCCCGATCCCCGGCGCGGTGATGGCGATCCGCCCGTTCAACAACTCGCGCCTGGGCCATGTCGCCACCGTCAGCCGCGTGGTCGATTCGCGCACCGTATTGCTAAGCCACGCCAATTGGTCCGTCCCCGGCGAGATCGAACGCAACGTCGCCGCGCTTGACGTGTCGCCCGGCAATGACTGGAGCGAAGTCCGCATCTGGTACGGCCCCAGCCGAGGCCTGGGCACCACGCACTGGCCGGTCTCAGGCTTCATCTACAACGCCAAGCCGGGCATGAAGCTGAGCGCGCAGCTCAGCCAGAAGTTCAGCCAAGCTGGCCAGACCCTCACCCACCGTGAAGATTCGCGCCCCACGCGCAAGGGCCGCCACGACGACCCGATCGGCGCGATCATCGCCGGAACGTATTGAGCACCGGGACGTATTGAGCACCGCGCCCTAAGGCGCGGCGAAGCTCAGTCTTTCTTGGCGACGGGCGCGTTTTCGCCCAAGTCTTCGTACCAGGCCTCGACCGGGCCGCTCAGCTTGATCGTCAGCGGGTTGCCCTTGCGATCGAGCGTCTTGCCGGCCTGTACGCGCACCCAACCTTCGGAAATGCAGTATTCCTCGATGTTGGTGCGCACGGTGCCCTTGAAGCGAATGCCGACGCCGCGCTGCAGCTTGTCGCCATCGTAGAACGGGCTGTGCGGGTGGATCGCGAGGTGATCGGGCGGCACGTCGGTTCCGCTGGTTGCGGGAGCAGCCTCGGGGGTGACTGCAGGGGTCGCCTCGGGCGCGTCGTCGGGGGTCTGGGTCTCTTCGGTCATGGCGATGCGCTTTACGTTGAGATCGGCGCTTGTCAATTCGATCGCATTTGTCTAGGGGCGCGCTTCCGCAATTGGTAGCGGGCGCGTAGCTCAGCGGTAGAGCACACCCTTCACACGGGTGGGGTCGCAGGTTCAAACCCTGCCGCGCCCACCATCCTTACCGGATGGCTCGGCACCAAGCATTTCTGACAATTCTTGGGTTCGTTTCGCAAGCAAGTCGTCTTGCGTGCGCGCGATGCTGCGGGCATAGCCCCGCGCCATGCACGACATCCGCCAGATCCGCGAAAATCCGCAAGAGTTCGACGCCGGCCTCGCTCGCCGGGGCGTCGATCCCGTCGCCGCCGCCCTCGTCGCTTTGGACGAGCAGCGCCGCGCCGTCGCCACCCGCATGCAGGAGGCGCAGAACCGCCGCAACGAGGCATCGAAGGCCATCGGCAAAGCCATGGGCCAAGGCGACAGCGCCACCGCCGAAGCGCTCAAGGCCGAAGTCGCGAGCCTCAAGGACACCCTCCCCGCCCTCGAAGCCGAGGAGAAAGACCTGACGGCGCAGTTGCACGACGCGCTGGCTGGCCTGCCCAACATTCCGGTAGCGCAAGTTCCGGACGGCGCGGACGAGGCGCAGAACGTCGAGATCGCGCGCTGGGGCACACCGCGCGCGTTTGTATTCACGCCCAAGGAGCACGCGGACCTTGGCCCCGCGCTCGGGCTCGATTTCGAAACCGGGGCGATGCTGTCCGGCGCGCGCTTTACGTTCCTCAAGGGGCAAATGGCGCGCCTCCACCGGGCACTGGCGCAGTTCATGCTGGACACGCAGACCGGCGCCAACGGCTATATGGAATGCGCGGTGCCACTGCTGGTGCTCGACGAGGCGGTGTTCGGGACGGGGCAGTTGCCCAAGTTTTCCGAAGACTTGTTCCGCACCACCGATGGTCGCTGGCTGATCCCCACCGCCGAAGTGTCGCTGACCAACGCGGTACGCGAGCAGATTCTAGAGCCGGCCGCGCTGCCGTTGCGGATGACCGCGCTGACCCCGTGCTTCCGTTCCGAAGCGGGCGCAGCCGGGCGCGATACGCGCGGGTTCATTCGCCAGCACCAGTTCGAGAAGGTCGAACTCGTCACCATCGCCAAGCCCGACGAGAGCGAAGCCGAGCATGAACGCATGGTCCGCGCCGCCGAGGGTATCCTGGAGGCGCTGGAACTACCCTATCGCAAGATGCTGCTGTGCGCCGGCGACATGGGCGCGACCGCGCGCAAGACCTTCGACCTGGAAGTGTGGCTGCCGGGCCAAGGCGCCTATCGCGAGATCAGCTCGATCTCCAATTGCGGCGACTACCAGGCCCGGCGCATGAACGCCCGCTTCAAGCCCGAGGGCTCGAAGAAGACCGAGTTCGTGCATACGCTCAACGGTTCGGGCCTCGCGGTGGGCCGCACCCTGGTCGCGGTGCTGGAGAATTATCAGCAGGAGGACGGCTCGGTCGTGGTGCCCGAGGTGTTGAAGCCGTGGATGGGCAGTATCGAAAAGTTGGAGGTTTTGTTCTGATGCGCATCCTGCTCACCAACGACGATGGCATCAACGCGCCGGGCCTCTACGTGCTGGAAAAGATCGCCGCGCAGCTTTCGGACGATATCTGGATTTGCGCGCCGAGCGAGGAGCAATCGGGCGCAGGGCACTCGCTGACCCTCACGCGGCCCGTGCGGATGCGCCAGCACGCTGAGCGGCGGTTTTCGGTGACGGGCACGCCGACCGATTCGGTGACGATGGGCCTCAAGAAAGTGCTGCCTGCGCCGCCAGATCTGATCCTGTCCGGCGTCAATCGCGGTGCCAACCTGGGTGATGACGTGACCTATTCGGGCACCGTGTCGGCCGCGTTGGAAGGGGCACTGGCAGGTATTCGCTCGATCGCGCTGAGCCAGGTCTATTCCAAGGAAGGCGTGGGCAACAACGTCGACTTCTCCGCCGCCGAAGAATGGGGCGCGAAGGTTTTACGTCCGCTACTGGATGTGCCCTTCGCACCGCGCACGCTGGTTAACATCAACTTCCCGCCGATCGCCGCCTGCGACGTCAAAGGCATCCGCGTCGCACGCCAGGGCTTCCACGATTACGCCCGCGGATCGGTTGTGGAGGGCATGGATCCTCGTGGTTTCCCTTACTACTGGTTTGGTTTACACGGTATTGAGCATACGCCGGGGCACCAGACTGATCTGGAGGCGATTGCAGAGGGACTGATCTCGGTGACACCGCTTCAACTCGATCTGACGCATGAGGCCTCGCTGGCCGCTTTGGCGAGCCGATACCAACCGTGATCCGCGCGGCCCTCCTGCTGACCGGAGCCGTAATCGGCACACCCGCGATCGCCGCGCCGGCATCGGAGGAAGCGATCCATGTCGTGCGCGAAGGTGAAACGCTGAACGGCGTCGCCAACCGCGCTGGCGTTTCGCCCGAGGCGATCGTCAAGGCCAATGGCCTCAAGGCTCCCTATGTTGTGCGGCTGGGCCAGAAACTCACCATCCCGCGAACGGCCGCGACCAAGCTGGCGGTGACTCCGAGAGCCCCGACGGCTGAGAAGGCTTCGGCCATCGCCAAACCTTCAGCCATCAAGCCTTCGACCGACAAGGCGCGCGCTGACAGCCTTCCGCCCAAAGCAGCGGCCAGTCCCGCCGCCAGCAATCTTGCCGCCCACAATGCCGCCAAAACCGCCGCGCGCGTGATTGCCGCGCGTTCTCCGCCTGCTCCGATCGACACGCCGGCAACTGAAACGCAGCACCTCGTGCAACCCGGCGAGACCTTGGGCGGCATTGCCCAGCGCGCCAATGTACCACGCATCCTGATTATCGAGGCCAACCGGCTGCAACCGCCTTACGCAGTGAAGGTGGGCCAGAAGCTGCAGCTTCCCCGCACCCGCCGCCACACGGTCGTCGCGGGCGATTCGGGCTTTGCGATTGCGATGAAGTACGGCGTGCCGTGGGAGCAGATTGCGCTGGCCAACAGCCTCGATACGGCAACCCCGGTCAAGCCGGGCCAGACCTTGCTGATCCCGACGCTGATGGACCCGCCGCCGACCGGCGTGAAGACGATGGCACCATCGCCTGTCGTCCCCGCCATCGTGAAAGCCCCCAGGCCGCCCCGCTTCACCTGGCCGCTGACCGGGACGATCAAGCGCGGATACTCCACCGGCAGCGACTATCACGACGGCATCGACATCCCCGCCGCCAAGGGCACCATGGTGCGCGCCGCCGCTGCCGGAACCGTCAAGTTCGCGGGTAAGGAAAAGGACCAGTTCGGCAACCTCGTGGTGCTCGACCATGGTGACGGCTGGTACACTGCCTATGGCTTCCTCAGCCGGGTGACGGTGAAGGAAGGCGCGAGCGTCGCTGCCGGCGAGCGCGTCGGCCTGGTGGGTGATACCGGCAAGGCCAAGGGCAACGAATTGCACTTCGAGGTCCGCCGCGAAGGCAAGCCGGTCGATCCGCTGGACGAACTGCCAAAGGCTCCTTAACCCTGTCGCGCATGTCGTCATCGCGGCGCGCCCTGCCCAACGTGTTCAAACCGCTGCGCCGCTCGCTCGCGCTGCCGGTGTGGGCGGATGTCGGCTTGCGGCTGGGCGGTGCATTTGCCCTCGTGTTCATCGTGGTACTGGTCCACTGGATGGACCGTGACGGGTTGAAGGACAACGCCGACGGCTCGGTCAGCTTCCTTGACGTCTTCTATTTCACGATGATCTCGATCACCACCACCGGCTTTGGCGACATTGCTCCGGTGAGCGACCGATCGCGCATGATCGAAGCGGTGATCGTCACCCCGATCCGGTTCGCCGTGATCTTCATCTTCGTCGGCACCGCCTACAATTTCCTCATCAAGCGAAGCTGGGAGACATGGCGCATGAAGCGCATCCAGGAACGACTGGCCGGCCATATCGTCGTGCTCGGCTATGGCATCAGCGGCGCCGAGGCAGTGCAGGAACTGATCGCGCGCGGCACCGACCCTGCCGATATCGTCGTCGTCGATCCCAGCCCGGTACGGCTCAAGGTCGCCGAGGCGGTCGGCTGCAACGTGCTGGAAGGCGATGCCACGCGGGACGAAACGCAGGCCGCCGTCCAGATCGCCCGCTCGCGCGATCCTGGTCTCCGCCGGGCGCGACGACACCACCATCCTCATCATCCTCACCGCCCGCCACATGGCGCCCGGCGTGCCGATCACTGCCGTCGTGCGCGCAGACGACAACGAACTGCTCGCCCGCCAAGCCGGCGCCGACAACGTCATCAACCCCGTGCGATTCACCGGGCTCTTGCTCGCCGGATCGGCGGAAGGCCAGCATGTCGCCGAATACTTGTCCGACCTCGCCTCGGTGGATGGCTGGGTGCAACTGGTGGAACGGCCCGTCGCGGCAGAGGAAGTGGGGCTGCCGTTAGCCGGGATCGCGACCGGCAAGGGCCTCAGGATCTATCGCGAGGGCAAGGCAATCGGCTTTTGGGAGCCGGGAGCCCAAGCTTTGGTAGCAGGCGACACGATTGTCGAGATCGCGGCGACGGCGCGGTCGGAGGCGGCTTCGAAGTAACTACCGGAGTATGGATTACAAATCCGTTCGTCACCCCCGCGCAGGCGGGGCCCATCTGATAAGCTTTCGAATATCACCGCAGCCCCCTCGCCCCTCCTAAGCTTGCCGAGATAGAGGAGCTATGGCGCCGCGTCACCGACTGTTGCCATGTCGTCAGATGGGTTCCCGCATTCGCGGGAATGACGAGGTATTTGACTGCTTTGGGGGCTTGCCCGGCGCATGAACAGTACTCCGCCGTAATCCCAACGGGCTTCCCGCCAGCCCCGGCCCCTACCGCAGCGCCCAGAACACCACGCCCATCGCCAGATACGCAACCATCCAGAACGCACAGTCGATCACGCGGCGCATCGGTTCAGTGCGGTTGCGAGCGTGGGACAGATAAACGGCAGGGATGACGAAGGCCAAGGCGACGCCGCCGGTTTGCATGAAATAAAGCCACGGCTTCGCATCCAGCGTCGCTGATCCGATGCGCGCGAAGTTATGGCCCAGCATGGCTGCGCCGATCAGCATCACCAGCGCCACCACCAGATAGCCGCCCGTAGGCTCGCCATTGCGCCCCAGGCCCTTGCGCTCCTGTTTGAACAAGCGTCCGTTCCAGACGATCGCCACTACCAGCGCGACAGCGGCAGCGACGAGCACCGCCAGCCAATTCACAGGACCCATGATCGCTCCGTGCATTAGTAAACGCGACTGTGTCGCAGGGCCTTGCAGTTCGCGCAAGGGACGCCTTGTTCGTTTCTCGTGACTCGCGAGCTATTTACGCGTATCGGCGCGACAATCCCATGGCACTAGAAATCCCCTCCCCGCCGAAAGTCGGCATGGTCAGCCTCGGCTGCCCCAAGGCGCTCGTCGATTCCGAGCGTATCCTCACCCGCCTGCGCGCAGACGGTTACGACATGAGCCCGGACTATGCCGGCGCCGATGTCGTGCTCGTCAACACCTGCGGCTTCCTAGATTCGGCCAAGGAAGAAAGCCTGGCCGCGATCGGCGAGGCGATTGCCGAGAACGGCCGGGTGATCGTCACCGGCTGCATGGGTAACGAGGCAGACGTCATCCGCGCCCGCTTCCCGCAAGTCCTGGCAGTCACCGGCGCGCACCAGTACGAAGCGGTGGTGGAAGCGGTGCACGAGGCCGCTCCGCCCGAGCTATCGCCTTACGTGGACTTGATCCCGCAGGCCTATGACGGCGCCGGGGTGAAGTTGACGCCGCGCCATTACAGCTATCTGAAGATTTCGGAGGGCTGCAACCACGCTTGCTCCTTCTGCATCATCCCCAGCTTGCGCGGAAAGCTCGCGACCCGCCGCATCGACGCGGTGCTGCGCGAAGCGGAAAAGCTGGTCCAGGCCGGCACCCGCGAACTGCTGGTCATCAGCCAGGATACGTCGGCTTATGGCGTCGATGTGCGGCATGAGGAACGCTTGTGGAAGGGCAACCCCGTCCGCACCCACATGACCGACCTGGCGCGCGAACTGGGCGGGCTGGCCGATGCGCAAGGCCGTCGCCCCTGGGTGCGGCTGCACTACGTCTATCCCTATCCCCACGTTGACGCGGTAATCCCGCTGATGGCGCAAGGGCTGGTCACGCCATACCTGGACATTCCGTTCCAGCATGCCGCGCCGTCGGTCCTCAAGGCGATGAAGCGCCCCGCGAACGAAGCCAAAGTGCTGAACCGCATCCACGCCTGGCGCGAAATGTGCCCGGACCTGGCGATCCGCTCCAGCTTCGTGGTCGGCTTCCCCGGCGAGACTGAGGCCGATTTCCAGTACTTGCTCGATTGGCTGGACGAAGCCCAACTCGACCGTGTGGGTGCATTCCGCTTCGAACCCGTCGAAGGCGCAGCCGCGAATACGCTGCCCGGCGCGGTGCCAGAAGAGGTCAAGGAAGAGCGCTACGCCCGCATCATGGAAAAGACCGCCGCGATCAGCGCGGCAAGGCTCGCCGCCAAAGTAGGCCGGGTGTTACCAGTCATCATCGACGAAATCGGTGAAGCGGACGAAGATGGCGATCTGGGCGCCACTGCCCGCTCACAAGCCGATGCGCCGGAAATTGACGGCAACGTCTTCCTGCGCAACGTCGGCACCGATTTGCAAGTTGGTGATATCATTGACGTTCTGGTCGAGGATGCGGACGAGCACGATTTGTACGCGGCGCCTGTCGCGCGTTAAACGCAACGGCAAATGCGATTTCGATTGCACGTGACGCAACTGCAGTCCTGTTTTTCGCATTTGCGAAATATCGGCTGAGTTAGCATACAGACGAGGCCTTTCAGGCATCCTCTCCCAAAGACTTTTATAGGGCTGGTCCTCGGACCGGCCCTTTCTTTTTGTCCGGAGCCCGCGCAACCGCGCCGTTCCGATGCTAGTTGCAAGACATGCAACCGTAGGTTTTCTTTTCGCATTTGCGAGAATCAGCCGCTCCCAGCATACGGAACAGGCCTTTCAGGCATCCTCTCCCAAAGACTTTCCAAGGGCCGGTCATCGCGATCGGCCCTTTTTTTGTCTGGATCGTCCAGACTAAGTTGTTTGCGTCCAGCCGGGCGAATGAGCAGCGCCTCTAGCCGTGTGAATGAGCAGCGCCTCTAGCCGGGAGGAAGCAATTGGCTTAGCGATAGCGGCGATGACTTCTCCTTCACGAATCTACACCGCTGCGCTCGTCGTGATCGGCGACGAAATCTTGTCCGGGCGTACCCACGACAAGAACATCGCCCAGGTCGCCACCTGGCTGCAAGTGCAAGGCATCCGCCTGCGCGAAGTGCGCGTGGTGGCGGACGATACCGCCGCCATCGTCGAGGCGGTGAACACCCTGCGCGCGCGCAACGATTACTTGTTCACCACCGGCGGCATCGGCCCCACCCATGATGACATTACCGTGGACGCCATTGCCGAGGCGCTGGGCGTGCCGGTGATCGTCCACCCCGAAGCCCGCGCGATCCTGGAAAGCTATTACGAGACGCGCGGCGGCCTTACCGAGGCGCGCCTGCGCATGGCGCGTACGCCGGACGGTGCCAGCTTGATCCCCAATCGCTACACCGGCGCGCCCGGCATCCGCCACGGCAACGTGTTCATCATGGCCGGCGTGCCCAGCATCACGGCCGGGATGCTCGATGTACTGTCCGGCACCCTCGAAGGCGGTGCGGCGCTGATATCTGAGACGATCGGTTGCTGGGTGGGAGAAAGCGAAGTCGCCGACCTGCTGCGTGAAACCGAGCAGGCGTTCGCCACCTGCCAGATCGGCTCGTACCCGTTCTGGGGAGAGGGTCGCACCGGCGCCAATTTCGTGATTCGCTCGGTCGATCCGCAAGACCTTGCCGCCTGCACCCAGGCGCTGGTGGATGGCCTGGCTGCGCGTGGTCGCGAAGCGGTTCCCGGCGGGATTTAAGCCGGGGCGGCTTCGCCCGACCTAATCGAATGTCCATCCGCGGAGGACCAACGAAAAAGGCCGGGAAGGTTTCCCCTCCCGGCCTCTATCTGTTTGGCGAAAGCCGACGCGATCAGGCGCCGATGATTTCCGCGGTATCGATCTTCAGGCCCGGGCCCATCGACGACGAAACCGAGATCTTACGGACGTACTTGCCCTTCGAACCCGACGGCTTTGCCTTGACGATAGCGTCCACGAACGCCTTGAAGTTGGTCTGCAGATCTTCATCCGAGAACGACATCTTACCGATGCCGGCATGGATGATGCCCTGCTTTTCGACGCGGAACTCGATCTGGCCGCCCTTGGCGTCCTTCACGGCCTGCGTCACGTTCGGGGTGACGGTGCCCAGCTTCGGGTTCGGCATCAGGCCCTTGGGGCCCAACAGCTTACCGAGACGACCGACGACGCCCATCATGTCCGGGGTGGCAATGACGCGATCGTAGTCGAGGTTGCCGGCCTGCATGTCTTCCATGAGGTCTTCGGCACCAACCTTGTCAGCACCAGCGGCGAGAGCCTCGGCGGCCTTGTCGCCCTTGGCGAACACGGCGACGCGCACGGTCTTGCCGGTGCCTGCGGGCAGCGACACCATGCCACGGACCATCTGGTCGGCGTGACGGGGATCGACGCCCAGGTTCATCGCGACTTCGATGGTCTGGTCGAACTTGGCGGTCTGGAGATCGCGCAGGGTCTGCAGCGCTTCACCGATGCCATAGAGCTTCACGTTCTCGCCCAGCTTGGTCGAAAGCGCCTGCTGCTTCTTGGTCTGCTTGGCCATGTGCTTAGCCCTCCACCACTTCGAGGCCCATCGCGCGCGCGGAGCCTTCGATGATCTTCGTTGCCGCTTCGATGTCGTTGGCGTTCAGATCGGGCATCTTCACCTGGGCGATTTCAGCCAGTTGCGAACGCTTGATCGTTCCGGCAGACACCTTGCCCGGCTCCTTCGAACCAGCCTTGAGACCGGCAGCCTTCTTGATGAGGAAGGTGGCAGGCGGGGTCTTGGTGACGAAGGTGAAGCTGCGGTCGGCGTAGACCGTAATGATGGTCGGGATCGGCATGCCGGTCTCGAGTTCCTGCGTCGACGCGTTGAACGCCTTGCAGAATTCCATGATGTTCACGCCGCGCTGACCCAGTGCCGGACCGATCGGCGGCGACGGGTTGGCTTTGCCTGCAGGGACCTGCAGCTTGATGTAACCTGTAATCTTCTTGGCCATGAGGCCGCTCCTTCACACTGTCGGACCTGTTTTCCAGGCCCTCATGTCTAGCGGTACAACGGACGCACAATACGCCCTCCCGCGGGGAATCGCACCGGTTGGACCCGATCCGAAGGGGGCGCCCTTAACCCACATCACCCTAAAAGGAAAGCACGTTCGCGCCGACATCCTCGATCACATCCCACCGGTGAGCCGCTTATCGCCTTGCAGCCACAAGCCGGCGCGATATCAGGTGCCATGACCTCCACCAAACCGCTTGAAACCGAACTCGACAATCTGATCTGGACCGCGCTGACCGGCGAGCAAGCCCGCTTCGCCTTGGGCACAGGTCAGGCACGCCGCTTTCGCCCCGACATCGGCCCCCTCGCCGCCGTCCAGGATCTATCGCCCGAAAGCCTGGCCGACCTCGGCGCGCTGGTGCGCGAGACCGGCTCGCTGGGGCTTTTGCATCAAGATGCGGTGCCGGACGACGTCCCCGGCGCCGAATTGGTCCATAGCGCCGAAGGCGTGCGGATGATCTACCGAGGCGGCCCGATTGTGGTGCCGGACAACGCGAAGATCGAGCCGCTGAGCGCACGCGATTATCCCGATATGCTGGAATTGGCGACGCTGACCGCACCCGGCCCGTTTGCAGCCCGCACCGGCGATCTGGGCGGGTTCTGCGGCGTGCGCGATGCACAAGGCAAGTTACTCGCGATGGCGGGGCAGCGGTTGCGCACTACCAGCTACGTGGAGGTCAGCGGCGTCTGTACCCATCCCGACGCCCGCGGGCGTGGCCTTGCCGCTCGGCTGATGACCACGGTCATGGCCGCGATCCAGGCCGACGGATGCACCCCGATCCTCCACAGCTATGCCGACAACGTCCGGGCAATCGCGCTTTACGAGCGGCTGGGCTTCGTAATGGAACGGCGCGTAAGCCTGACGATCTTCGCCCCGCGCACCTGAGGGCACGCGGGGCGATTGAAGGGACGTAAACCGGGCATAGGCCCGGCCTGTGCCGTTACTTGGTAAGTTCGACGTGTTCGAAGTCGAGTTCGACCGGCGTTGCGCGACCGAAGATCGAAACCGCAACCTTGACCCGGCTCTTGTCGAAGTCGAGTTCTTCCACGACGCCATTGAAGCTGGCGAACGGGCCGTCGAGCACCTTGACCGAATCGCCGATTTCGTAATCGACGCTGACTTGCTTGCGCGGCGCGGCAGCGGCAGCTTCGGCAGCGCCGAAGTAGCGCGAAGCCTCGGTCTCGCTGATCGCCTGCGGCTTGCCCATGGACCCCAGGAAGCCGGTGACCTTGGGCGTGTTCTTGACGAGGTGGTAGACGTCGTCATTCAGGGTCAGCTTGGCGAGCACGTAGCCAGGCATGGTCTTGCGTTCGACCTGAACCTTCTTGCCGCGCTTTACCTCGGTGATGGTCTCGGCGGGGACTTGGACGTCCTCGACAAGCTGCGAAAGGCCCATCCGCTCTGCTTCGGAGAGGATGGATTCCTTCACCTTGCTCTCAAAGCCGGAATAGGCGTGAATGATGTACCAGCGGGCCATGGTTCTCTCTTACTAAGACTGGCGTCTAGGTTACAGCAGCGACAGCAGCGAGCTGACGACCCAGCCGAACAACGCATCGATACCGAGGAAGAAGACCGCGAGCACGACAGTCATCAGACCGACGAAAATCGCGGTCGTCACTGTTTCCTGGCGCGAAGGCCAGTGGATCTTGCGCGTTTCCGCCTGGACCTGGCGCATGAATTCGCCGGGAGTGATCTTGGCCATCGTCGCTGTTCTCGTTCTTCTTCGCTTGAAATTCGTCCCTTCCGCCTAGGTCTCATCGCCGCCCCGGCTGAGGCCGGGAGGGGCAAAACAAGATCCCTATGTCGGAAGAGAAGGTGACTTAGCTTCCGTCCATCGGATTTGCAAGGTCCACCGCATCAGGCAGCCTCGCCAGGAACGAGCTTGGGGTGCTGTAGACGATTCTGGCGCCTTCGGGGATCGCCACGGGCCGTATCGTGCCGATGTACCACAAGTAATCGGCATGGCGGGCGGGCTTGAACTTGCGCAAGTCGATCCGCTGCTTGGGCGAATAGAGGATACGCTGGGTGGGATCGTTGAAGCGATACCGAGTTTCGCGCATCGCCAGCATGTGAACGTCGGGCAGCGCGAAGTTGGAATTTTCCATGGCACTGCGCCGCACCACCGCGAAACTGCCGAAATGTTCGAACGGCCCGAACAGCCACTGCCCGCGTGGAATGGCAACGGCAGTGGCAACGCGCGATCCTTCGGGCACGTATTCCAGCGCCCCGACCAACTGGTGCGACACTTGCGCGTCTTCATACCAGGCCATAGTGGTAATCGCGATCCGCACGGTGAACAGCAAGCCGGCCAGCGCCAGCCCCCAGCGCCGCACTTGCCAGTCGATCGCAAGGCAGGCGACCAGCAGCGCGGTGGTACTCAGGCGATAATCCGCATAGTCGCCCCCGAAAATCTGACGCGGAACGGCCATGGTCAAGATCAGCAAGATCAGCGCAGACCAGCCCAGCCGCCCGTCGAACCGGCGCATGACCAGCGCCACCACGATCGCTGCGAGCACCAGGCACAGGCTAACGATGTCCAGCACCGGATCGTAACTGCGCATTGCCTTGTACAGGATGGTCCATTTGTACTGCAGCACGCCATAGCGACCGTAGGACACCTGGGTATTGGCACCCATGCCCAGCAACATCGGCACCAGCGGAAAGATCAACGGCCAAGGCTTGAGGAAGGGCTGCCAGTCCAGCCAGGACTTGCGGCGGCTCCATTCGTAGCCGAACACCATGACGCCCAGTACGCCCCAGCCGGACACGTGGCACAGCCACACCACAAAGCCGACCGGCACGAACATCGCCCAGCGCCAGCGCCACCCTTCCGCCCGCACCCAGGCGGCAAAGGCCAGCAGCGCCAGGGCGAGCGACAGGGAATAGTTGAGGAAGCCCATCAGGAACGAGGGCGACCAGATCATCGCGAACGCCAGGATCGCGCCCACGCCGACGCGTTTGTGCAGCGACCAGGTGACCGCCATGATCGCCATGCCGGTCAGGAACGGGATCATCGCGACGATCAGCCGTCCCGCCTGCTCCAGCCCCAGCAACGGCGCCAGCGGAACCATCAGCAGCTCGACGCCGAGGTTCCCTGTCCACTCCCACTTGAACAGGAAGTAGCGCGTCAGGAACGGGTCGTGCCCATGGTCGAGCATGACTTTGTAGCCCGCCAGATGCGAGGGATAGTCGGTCATCTGCGGCGTCCACGAAACCATGACGGGAAGCGCTGCCAGGAACGACAGGACGATCCCGAGCCAAACGGCTTCGTGGCGAATCTCGCGATAGGTCTTGCCGGTTTCGCCCGCTTCGGGGCGCGCGCTGCCATGCATGTGGACTAAGCTCTTTCCCCGCTACGCCCGCCGCCGCGGCCCTTTCCGGCCCGCCTGCGATCACCCGATTCGGCGGATCAGTCCTCCTAGTCGTCGCGAAGCAATTGGCAAGGCCGCGACACGCCTAACGCGGTTCGCCATGCGGGACAATCATCAGATGCCCCCGATCCACCTTTGGGCACCCCCAACACGCAGGCAGTATCCCCCAAAAAGGGAAGATCGGCTCTGGCGATGGGTAAAGTGGCAGGAGTGCACGGACTCGAACCGTGGGCCCTCGGTTTTGGAGACCGATGCTCTACCAACTGAGCTACACTCCTGCGGGCGGGCTGCTCCTAGAGCCAGACGGCTGGGATGGCAAGGGGGTTGAAAACACACTGAACGACAGTGCCTGTCGGTGGCCTGACTCTATGTGTGCGCAAAGCCTGCTATCTGCTAAACTGGCTTCGTGCATGCCCCCCGATCCGAGCCGTTAATCGAGGCCGAGCTATTGATGCTGGCCTACCGCAGCGGAATATTTCCGATGGCGGACAGCCGCGACGATGCCGAAATCTTCTGGATCGAGCCGCGCCTGCGCGCGATCCTGCCGCTCGACAAGTTCCGCCTTTCGCACTCGCTGGCCCGCACTTTGCGGCGCGGACGGTTCACCGTGACCTGCAATCAGGCGTTTGAGCGGGTCATGGACGAGTGCGCCGCGCCGCGCCCCGTGAACGACGCCAGTGCCGATGGCGCCGCCGCTAACAGCGGCAGTTGGATCAGTCACCGCATCCAGGCGAGCTACGTAAACCTGCATTTTCTGGGCCGAGCCCATTCGATCGAGGTGTGGAACCAGGAAGGAGAACTGGTCGGCGGCCTCTACGGCGTCGGGTTCGACCGCGCGTTCTGCGGCGAATCGATGTTCTCGCGCGAAAGCGATACGTCCAAGGTCGCGCTGGCGTGGCTGGTGGCGGCGCTGCGGCGGGCGGGCGTGACCGTGCTCGACTGCCAGTTCCTTACCCCGCATCTCGAATCGCTGGGCGCGGTGGAAATCCCTCAGAAGCGCTACTTGCGAATGCTGCAGGCCGCACAAGGCCCGCTGGCCTACTCCGCGTCGGGTGTAGCAGAATCCGAAGCGCTGGGGGTCGATGACGGTGAGGCCGCAGGCGATGGTGAGGCCGTCGCCGCCGACGTGCTCGCGCTGCCGGACGCTTTCTTGGCGCTGCTGGAAGCAGCCGCCGAGGCGGGGCTTTCTTCCTCACCCGGAAAACTCATCGCGCAGGACTTGATCCACACGTCGTAGACTGGGTGCTGGACAGGGTTGAGGCCCGGCGAATTCTTGAACAGCCAGCCCGAGAACACTTTGCGCCAAGCCAGCTTCTCTTCGGCGTTGCGGCGCTCCTCGATGAACACCTGCACGAACGCGCCTTCATCCTGCGGACGCTCCCAGGGCAGCGACTTGTCGCAGGTATCAACCTTCACCACCAAGTTGCCGAGGCGGCGCGATTCACCGGGCTTCATCACCAGATCCTGGGTGATGTTGTTGCGCTTGTTCAGCACGCCCAGAGTGACGACGCGGTCTTTGTTCGGGGTGCCAAGCTGCTGGCCTTGCAAAGCCTGCGCCGGGCCGGCCTGCATTCCCGCGATCGCATCGGGTACGCCGGTGTCATCGACTTGCGGCGGCGGCTCGCCTTTGCCGCACGCAGCCACGGCGAACGCCAGCCCCAGGATCGCGACGGTCCGCTTCACCGGACCGCCCTCAGGCTTCGGGAGACCAGGCTTCGTAGTCGCCCGTGGCGGCGGCGCGCTTGCCGCCCCGCTCCAGCGAGCCTTGCGGGCGATAGGCGGATACGGTGCCGGTGGCGTTGGGGGTGTAATCCACTTCCCAGATGCGCGGCGGCGGCAAGTGGCTTTCGGGCACGCCATCGTAGGAATGGTGCAGCCAGCCATGCCATTCGGCAGGCACCTTGCTGGCGTCGTTGGCGCCAGCGTACATCACCCAGCGCTTTTCATAGCCCTCGGTGGTCTTCACTTTCTTGCTAGTCGAGCGAAAGTACTTGTTGCCTTGCGCGTCGGTGCCAACGTGCTCGCCAAAGCGCGAGCTGAAAAGCGAGGTGCCGATGGTGGCGCCGTCCCACCAGGTGAAGATCTTGCCGAGGATTCCCATGGCCCGCGCGTTAGCCCTTCTGCCCCCGTTTAGGCAAGAGCCCAGCGCAAGGGACGACGCGATTTGCGTTACCAGCTCACCTTGTCGCCAGGTTTGATTCCCAGTTCCGCCGCCCGGCCGCCATTCAGCTCCAGCACACCAGCAGTGACCCCCGCCGAAGGCAGCGGCGTTTCGTCGTAAGGCACGGCATTGGCCGCGATGTTGAGGATGCGCCGATCGGCACCGATGAAGATGATGTCGAGCGGGATCACCGTATTGCGCATCCAGAAGGCGGTCTTGTGCGGCTTTTCGTGCGGAAAGAGCATTCCTTCGTCCGCGCCCATCTTGGTGCGGAACATCAGCCCCTTGGCCTGCTGCTCTTGCGTGGCTGCCACTTCGACACGGAACATGTGTGCGCCATTCGCGGAGGCGACGGTCAACGGGATGATGCGCAGGCCCGATTCGGAGTGAACCGCTGCCGCCGACGCTGCCTGCGACGGGTCCGCCGTGGCGCTTTGCCCAGTCGGCGAGCAACCCGCGATAGCCAGCATGGCGATGGCGACGACAGCTTTACTCAGGCGCACTCAATCTTCTCCGAATGGCGAATCGGCCCAATCCTCGACCGATTGCGGATCGTCGGCATCGATGATCCGGCGGGCGATGTCGAGCCGATGCCCGGCCCGCAGCATCGCCGCGATATGCTTCTCACGCGTGGGCCGATCGGGCGCCTGCAGCGCGAACGGACCCAGCCGCCGCCGCCTTGCCAGCACCAGCGCGGCGCGGCGTTCCGCCCCCTCGTCCGGCCGCACATCCTCACGCAAGTCCTGCGACACGCCCGCCTGACCCATCGCCTCGCCCACCCGCCGTGCGCCATAGCCGCGCCGCAGCAGGCTGCCCGCCTTCATCCGTGCCCATACCGCATCATCGACATAGCCTGCCGCGACGTGCTTCTCGACCAGAGCATCCAGATCGGGGCGATCCTCCCCCTCCTCCCAGCCGCGTTCCTTGATCTTGCGCTGCAGATAAGCGCGCAGCTTGGCTTGCGTCGTGGCGAAACGCGCGACATAGGCCAGCGCCAACTCGTCGAGGCGGTTGCGGTTCAACAGGGATGGATTGCGACGCTTGGCGGACATGCTGCCCTATTCGTGCCACAGTCCGCTTGGAATGAGGAGAGTGCGCGGAGGCGGGGTTGGGTTCGTGTGGTTATCTGTGGTTCAGGTAGCGCCGGATAGAAGCTCAGTTTGGCGGCGATAACGGTATAACTACAACGGGTTAGAACACATGGCCGACACCATCAGCTTGGTGCCGAATACCGGTGGAGCACTTGTCGCCACCCCCAACGAAGACGTGCTGGAGCGCCGCTTTGCGGACTTCGAGACGTTCTGCGATGCGCTGGACTATGCCGCGCAGGGCAAGCGCGGCTTCAATTTTCACGACGCGCGCGGCACTTTGACCCGCGTCTATCCCTATTCCGAACTGCGCCGCGATGCGCTGAGCGTCGCTTATGCGCTGATCGCGCGCGGCGTGAAGCCGAACGACCGCATCGCTTTGATCGCAGAAACCGGGACCGATTTCGCCGCCCTGTTCTGCGGTGCCGTCTACGCCGGCGCCTGGCCGGTGCCGCTGCCACTGCCGACCAGCTTTGGCGGCAAGGACAACTATATCGAGCAACTTTCGGTCCAGCTTGCCAGCTCCGACCCGCTGCTGCTGGTCGGTCCCGACGAAATCGCCGAGATGACCGCCGCCGCCGCGCAGCGCCAAGGCTGCGGTCACGCGACCTGGGCTGACTTCGCCGCGCGCGATACCGTGCCGGTCGAACTGCCCAAGCCACTCGCCGACGACATCTGCTATCTGCAGTATTCCTCGGGCTCCACCCGGTTTCCCCATGGCGTCGCGGTGACGCACCGCTCGCTGCTGTCGAACCTCGCCAGCCACAGCCACGGCATGGAAGTGGAACCGAACGACCGCTGCATTTCGTGGCTGCCGTGGTATCACGACATGGGCTTGGTCGGCTGCTTCCTGTCGCTGATCGCGAACCAGGTTTCGGGCGACTACCTCAAGACCGAGGATTTCGCCCGTCGCCCGCTGGCGTGGCTCGATCTCATCACCCGCAACCGGGGCACCACGATCTCGTACTCACCGACGTTCGGCTACGACATCTGCGCCCGCCGCATCTCCAGCCAAACCGGCGTTGCCGACCGCTTCGACTTGTCGCGCTGGCGCCTGGCCGGCAACGGTGCCGACATGATCCGGCCCGATGTGATGCAAAGCTTCGTCAATGCTTATGCCGATGCCGGGTTCAAGGCCTCCGCCTTCCTGCCCAGCTATGGCCTGGCCGAAGCGACGCTGGCGGTCACCATCATGCCGCCGGGCGAAGGCATCCGCGTCGAACTGGTCGAGGAAGAGCGTCTGTCGGGTAGCCCCCGCGACCTCAGCCGCCCTGCCCGCTACCGCGCCATCGTCAATTGCGGCAAGCCGGTGCAGGACATGGAAGTCGTGATCCGGGGTGAAGACGGCGGATCGCTGAGCGACCACAAGATCGGCAAAGTCTGGTGCCGCGGCGTCAGCGTCATGCATTCCTACTTCCGCGATCCCGAAGCGACGGCAGCGTGCCTGGTCGATGGCTGGCTGGACACCGGCGACATGGGCTATATGGCCGATGGCTACTTGTTCATCGTCGGCCGCGCCAAAGACATGATCATCATCAACGGCAAGAACCATTGGCCCCAGGACATCGAGTGGGCGGTGGAGCAATTGCCCGGCTTCAACCATGGCGACATCGCCGCCTTCTCGGTCGAGACCGAAAATGGCGAGGAAGCCCCGGCCGTGCTCGTCCACTGCCGCGTCTCCGATCCCGACAAGCGCATCGAACTGCGCAATATGATCCGCGACAAGGTCCGCTCGATCACCGGCATGAACTGCGTGGTCGAACTGATCCCGCCAAAGAGCCTGCCACGCACCAGCTCGGGCAAACTCAGCCGCGCCAAGGCCAAGAAGCTGTACCTCTCGGGCGAGATCGAGCCGTTCAATCTGGCGGCTTGACGGCTGGTTGGGGGTTCGCCGCCCCCAATCTATTTCCCCTCTAAGGCTTAGCGCTGCCTTCAGCGCGCTTTAACCGAAACGGTACTTCGTTGGCTTTTGCGCCATCGCCGATACGCACCCACATGGTCAGTGCGTCCGGCCCCGTGCGATCGATCGTCATGCCATCGAAATACCACCTTGCGCCTTCCACCGCGACCAGGGGAAACACAACGGGTACTCCGATCTTGTCTTCCCACCCCTTCATATCCGGCCCGAAGTGACGCACCCGGTATGCGATGGAGCCGTTGAGCGGCACGTATTCGACCAACTCGGTGAAAGACACACCACCCTTTCCATCGCCGGCCACAAAATGGCCGACGATCCTTCCGCCCAGCGGCGCCGAATACGTTTCGGCCACGCGATCGCCCATCGCCTCGCCGGTCCAACTTCCAACCAGCCAGCCGAGTTGGTCGATCGCGGCACGCGGAGACGTGCCCCCCGCCGACAACGAGCGCGTCTCTTGTGCGGCTGCGGGCGTTGCGGCCAGTAACAATAGGCAAAGCATGCGTATCATGACGTGCTCCCACGCAAGACATCGGTGCGCTATGAGATACCGTCGATCGCTGCGTGCGGGAAGCCCTGGCTGAAACGTGGAAGTAAATGCGGGACCGGGTTCGATGCGCTCAGGTGAGACACATCAAATCGCCCATCAAATCTCGCGGTGCAGTTCCAGATAGTCGCGCGGGATGCGCAAGGCTTCTGCTGCCACCTGGATCTCGTTCAGGAACAACATGAGCGCGATCACCAGCAGCATGATCGCGCCCAGGAACGTTACCGCGGCGGCGGAATGCCAGTCCAGTCCGCCCAGGCCCGAAAGAAACAGGATCGCCACCGTCACCCCGATCGCCAAGCCCGATAACACCATGAAGCGCACTGCGTGGGTGATGAGGCCCATGCGGCGGTCCACCAGGCGCAATTCCTGCACGATCATGTCGTGCATCGGACCTTGGGTTTCGCCGTGCCGGCTCTGCAGAATACGCGCGCGATCGACAACGCGGCCCTGGCGGGTCGACAGGATGCTGAGGATATTGCCGATCGCGACGAGGACGAAGACCGGCGTGAGCGCGAGTTGGATGGTCTGGACGATCATCGCCGTTTCT